>JAKSIG010000061.1 GCA_024398955.1 Fibrobacter sp.
AGTTCAGGGGCGTCGGCATGGGACCAGACCACCTGGCGGTCTTCGGGTTCAGTCAAGGTTTGTGCAATTTCTATTCTCACAGTGGCGACAAATTTAGTAAAACGGCACCCCAAGGTCAAGCCTACGATATGAATGTACAGGCAAGATCTTTATACACATAGTAGCCCGACTCCCCATATCTTAAGGGGTCCAGCTGGATCCGCGCAAAAACGTACTCCACCAGAGCTCTCTCCGGAGAAACCTTCGTCATATTCAAAGGCTGAATTTCCTTCTTGAGGAATTCCCTTACAAAAATCAACTTTTCCAATTCTTCGGACAACGTCTGTCCAAGATTCTTGGCACTATTTCCAAAATAGGAAGGTCGGGCATCAACATCAATACCAAGAATACCCCACCCGGTATCCACCTGACACTTTACCCTTTTTTGGGGAGTCACACAAACTTCATTCAGGGCGTCGATACATTTCCGATAAGCATTAATGATGCTGTCGGCACAAGCTATAGCAGCCTCGACATCCTCAGGCACCTTGACATCCTTCAGATCCACGCGTAAATCCCGCAGGAACAGTCCTTTATAAAGCGGCCCCGCTTCATATATATCTTCAACGAATGGAGACAGCAACTTTTCCGCTCGCAGCGAAAATTCTTCGGGCCCAAGATAGATCGCAATTCGAAGAACGGCATCCACCTCAAGCTCCATCAGCCGTTCATTGGCAAGCAGGAACTTACGCTTGACAAGCTCTATATCATCGGAATGCTTAATGACATACTTCTTGCCGTAGCCATCAAAAACATCTACAGAGCCAGGTTCCAGAACCATTTCCTGAATCACACGGAACAGATCCGCCCCCCGAGCATCAACATATGTTACACCCAACTCCAGCTGATCCCTGGAGAAACGCTCCAGTCTATTTTTTAGACGAACCGTTGTAGAGAATGCAATCTTTATAGTAGACCCAGAAAATTCACAAGCAACAGAATCGGGGTCGGCCTTCACATCCAGTTCAAAAACATCATAGGCCGAGTCCGGCATCGGCAACGCACCCTGCGCAAAGGCGGCCTGAACCAGCCGTTCCCGGTCTTCCGGAGTTGTACCCTTTGGCAATTCAACAGAAAGACAGTTGTCTTTAACGCATATAACATCTCCATTAAAGAACCGTTTCATCACATCACGTTCTTCAGACAAAGCCCTTCCGGTCCAGTCATACACACTCTTAGAAAAGAGCTTCATCCGAAGTCTTATTTTACTCAGTTCCTGAGTAAAATCCAACGAAGAAATCCGAATGTAATCGCCGATTTGAAACAAAGTATTTCCCATGCAATTAATTTACAACTTTAAGAGGGAAAACATTTAGAAAAAGACCCGCGACATTCATCGCGAGCCTTTCTAATTTTTGAGAATTCCTTGGGCCAGGAGCCCGGAACCTCGAACCTGTTAATTACAGGTCAACGACCTCAGTCCAGCCGAACGGGTCTTCTGCTTCGCCGAACTGGATAGCGGTGTACTTGGTGAAGAGTTCGGTGCAGACAGGGCCCGGATTCTTGCCATCGCCGTAGGTGAATTCCTTGCCGGCAACGGGGTCCACGATCTTCTTGATCGGGGTGATCACAGCTGCGGTACCGCATTCTGCAGTTTCAGAGAATTCAGCCAGTTCTTCGAAAGCCACCGGACGCTTTTCAACAGTGTAGCCCAGGTATTCGGCCAGCTGCTGCAAGCTCTTGTTGGTGATAGACGGCAAGATGGATTCGGACTTCGGGGTAATGTAGGACTTGCCCTTGATACCGAAGAAGTTTGCCGGACCGCATTCGTCGATGTACTTCTTTTCCTTGGCATCCAGATAGATGGTGCTGGAGTAGCCCAGCTTCTTGGCTTCGGCAAGAGACTGGAGGGAAGCAGCGTAGTTACCGCCAACCTTGACAGTACCGGTACCCTGAGGAGCGGCGCGGTCGTAGTTACGGCTGATCATCATGTCAACGGGCTTGAAGCCGTCCTTGAAGTAGGGGCCAACCGGGCAGACGAACATCATGAACAGGTATTCGTCAGAAGGCTTCACGCCAACTTCTGCACCAGTACCGATGAGGAGCGGGCGGATGTAAAGGGTTGCGCCATGGCCATAGGGCGGAACGAAGCGAGCGTTCAGCTTGGTTACCAGGTGAGCCATTTCGCGGAAAAGTTCGATAGGCGGAACAGCCATGAGAACGCGGTTTGCAGTGCTCTGCATGCGCTTTGCGTTTTCGTCCACGCGGAACAGACGGACCTTGCCATCCTTGCCGGTGTAAGCCTTCAGGCCTTCGAAACCTTCCTGACCGTAGTGGAGGCAGGTTGCTGCCATGTGAATGCTGATGTTCTTGTCGGAGGAAACTTCAATCTTGCCCCACTGACCATTGCGGTAGTAGCAACGAACGTTGTAATCGGTGTCGGAGTAACCGAAGGGGAGAGTCTTCCAATCCACGTTATTCAAATCAATCTGCATATTGCGACCTTTTGTAAGGCGTCACAAGGCGCCAGAGTTAAAAAATTTCTGTTTGAAATTTATAAAAGTCTTGAGAAAACGAACAAAAATTATTGAAAAAACGATGCTTTTTGGAGTTCATTACAAACAATTCACGATAAAAGCCCCGATAAACCATCGGAGCCTTATCGTCAATGTTCAGGAACAGAATTAGCTTTTCGCATTCCCGGAGGCAATCTTACTTGCCAGTTCCTGCACTTTTTCAAGGGGAAGCTTGAGGACTGTAGAAACCTTTTCTACAGAATCTCCGTAACGAAGGAGTGCTTCGGCGTCACCCAGTCTCGCTTCGTCGCGGCCTTCGCGGCGGGCGGTTCCGATGCGTGTACTGATTTCAGCTTCTGTGACCATACCTGTTGCAATCTCCGTGATAAAGTTTTTCTCGAGGGCGCTCACTGCCAGGCGGCTGTAAACATCCGCAATGACAGGGTCCTCCGTCTTGGGGGCATCCTTCGCCGAGGCCATTTTGGTGAAAATTTCCAGCCATTCTGTCTCGGCGGTGTTCAAGTTCAAGACCTTCGCGTCCACCTTGCAAAGATCAACAACAATATACCTTTTTTTTTCATAAACCGGCAAGGCGTTGGGGTCACCGATGCTAGAAAAGCGGAAAAGACCCAACTCCTCGCGATAGCTCTTGCAAAAGCTAACCGGGAAATTGCAGATCCAGATGCTGTAGGTGGTGGGCATCAGGTAGGGGTGATCCTCCTTCTCGGCCGCAGTGCGCTGGCTGTCGAAGTGAATCTTCGACTCGATGGAAAGTTGGTCCGCATAAAGTTCCACACGGTCCGCAAAATCTTCATGAGACGCCCGCTGCATCTCGAGATCCACGAACTCATTGTTGTTGAGCTTGGCGTGTACATCGAAACGAACCTCCTCCACATCGATTACGGAGGTCAGCGTCGATGCGGGCTTCTTGCGTTCGATGCTTACAATTTTGCGCTCCTCGGGCAAGTGCAGAATCGCATTCAGAAAATGAATTAGCGTAATGTCCTTCGAAAAGATTTCCTTGAAGACCTTGTCCCGGGTCGGGTCCAGGAACGTGTGCTGTTTTATGATTTCGACTTGCTTTTTGACTTTTTCCTCAAATGTCGCCATTGTAATTCCAAAACGGGAACGCCCCCGCAATAGCGCAAGGCGGTTTCGCCCTACATACTATAACACGTTTTGAACGAGGAAATGTTGCATGATTTTATGTAAAATAATTGTAAAAATGGGAATCCTCAATTTGTATATTTACTTCAGTCGGAAACGCCGTTTTTGCAACATCTCGTTATAGCTCTTTCAAAAAAAATGAAACCAATACTATTGATTCTTATTTTTTCAATTTCTCTTTTACAAGCGAAAACATGGAGTTCATACACATCGATGAACTGTGGAACATCCTACGCATCTGCACAAGACTCGCTTGTCCAAATGCGCTCTACAGAAATCAATCAAGATGTTGTATTGTCAATAAGCTGCACCGAAAATGGTTTTGACAATACATTTCCTATAACAGATTCTATCGGCAACATTGTTGATTGGGAAGAAAAACATATTTCTGTCACAGGTTACTCTATTCATTTTTTCGATGAATCAAATCCGGCAGAAGACTCATTATGGGCAAAGCATCTTAACACATGGGACACCATCGATACAATCGATATAAAAGAGTTCATACTATTTAATAACGACTCGATTTCATTCGATTCCATTTATCGGAAAGATTTGCGATCGTCCAGCAATTTCCTAATATTGTATAAAGGGGCGAATTATAATGCATTTTGCCATATCAAATCTGGTTTATGCACGGGAAAATATTCAATTTCTTGTCAATATCAAGATGACGGCAGTCTTCGTTTTGCTCCATTTCCTAAGATGCCTTCAGATTGCAACTATTCAGCTAAAATAAATTCAATAAAAAAAGAGAATACTAAAAAGTTGCAGAAAAAAGAGTCCTATTTCGTCAATGGCACCCATCCCATTAAGAGCTCATCAAATGTCGTTATAGAGAACAAACAACCAACACTTCAACTAAAAGGAGTACGTTAAATAAAACTGCTAAATTAAAATTTGAGATTTTTGCCTATTCAAATTGGGTGACAATATCCAAGGCGCCACCTCGGCCATACTGATCCATATAGGTCAATTTCCACTGGACAGGATTTTCGGGGACCTTGTCAGAAATGTTGATTAGGCGATAGGAAAACACCTTTGCATCTTCGGGGATTTTCCAGCCTTCACAAAGTCCAGCCAACACAGCCGTTTTATAGGATGTCGACACAACGCCGCAGCCCAAATCGTTGACCTCAGCAGTAATCGTTTGGTTGGAGATATCAAGTCCTCTATCTGGAGCATATTTCAGTTCACTGTAATATCCTACCATGAGTTTGTTGTAAGAAGACTTTTCATCTTGACCGGTCTCATAAATGTGCGCCTTCACGGCGTCCAACTCTTCCTTCGAGAATAAAGCCGAATAGTATTCCCGAGAATCTCCACGCCCCTTGATTCCTTGGCCATCGCGATAAAGTACAATTCCTTCGGGCAAACCTTCTGCTTGCAATTGATAATTTCCTTCAAAATGGAATAAAGTTGAGCAGGGTTCTGCAGGCAAAACAGAGAGTTGTTCCAAGATGCTATCCCTATCAAACTCGGGAATGTCAGCAAACGGAATGAATGTAGTAAGTGCGCTATCGCCAAAGTTTACATCCACCAGTCGCGTAATATCTGTGCTGGTGTGGAAGTACTCACTATAGGCGCCGTCCTTGTCTCTTGCGCTAACGCCAAGAATCCCATAACTTTGCGGGATATCAATTTGACCACCTTCAACGGGAACACAGGACCTTTGCATACAACTAAACTTTCCGTCCATTTCGACGCTGCATTCGTAACCATTGAAATAGCCAGTATCTAAGGACATATCTGCGCGGGGATACAGGAACCGATAAATGGTCAGGCGAGAGGAATCCTCCGTATCTTCACGCAACTGGACGAAGCTGCTGGAGGAATACGCTACAGGCTCAAGATTCGATGATGACGAAAGGGCCACACTGCTACTGGATTCTTCGACTTCGGCGGAGCCTTCGCTCAGAATGACGCTAGAGGAACTGCTAGATTCCCGGTCGGATCCGGGAATGACGCTAGAGGAACTGCCCGCCCCCTCATCCGTAGCGCTGGAGCCATTATCGCCACCGCATGCAACAAGCATTGTAGTCACAATCAACAGCATAGCGAGCTGAGTGACACGCGGTTTTGCGCTCAGAATAGTTCGCAGGCGGCCTATATTCATATGTTCTCCTAATTTATGTCCTTAATCTCAAAATAAATATAGTCAAATACGCAAATTGTCATAATCTGACTTTTGCAATTTGTATATTTATCCCAGCCGGAAACGCCGGTTTTTCATATATCCCCCGACAGGGGCCCGCGAGTCTCCTCGCATCATGGGAAATGCGTTCCTCGGAGTATCCGATGGAAAATCAACTTGAAAAAACGCCCGAAAAGGGCGAAATCATCGCCTACCATGCCGATGGCGAATTGCATCTTGATGTCCGTCTCGAAAACGAAACCGTCTGGCTGACGCAGGCTCAAATGGCGGAGTTATTTCAAAAAAATCAATCCGTCATTGCCAGACATATTCAAAATGCTTTTAAAGAAAAAGAAATTGAAAAAGAAAGTAATATGCAAATTTTGCATAATACCCTCTCAAAATTTAAACCGACTACTATTTACTCACTGGATGTCATTATTTCCGTAGGATACCGGGTAAAATCTATTCAAGGAACTTATTTTCGTCGCTGGGCAAACCAAGTCCTGAAAAACCACCTTCTCAAAGGCTACAGTATCAACCAACGTTTGATGCTATCCGAGCAACGTATTGACCAGCAACTAGTCAATCACGAGAAACATCTACAATCTCACGACAATCGGCTAGACGTCTCTGAAAATCGCCTTGACGCTCTCGAAAAGCAAGTAGATTTCTTTGTCAAGCTAAACACGCCTCCCACAGAAGGCGCAATTCCTGCGAAATCCTGGTGGAGCGGCTACGAATTCGCAGCCCAGCTCGTCCGTTCAGCAAAACAAGAAATCATTATCATCGATCCCTATGCAGACGACAGGACTCTACGACTCCTGGCAAAAAAGTCTGCAGGAGTAAAGGGATTTGTCTATTCTGCACGAGTCACCCGCACAATGAAAGAAGAAGAGAATCTATTAAATCGTCAAAACCCCACCGTACAGGTCCTGAATATTCGAGATGTTCACGACCGTTTTATCATCGTCGACGACATAGTCTATCACGTAGGAGCATCCATAAAGGATTTGGGCAACAAGTTGACCGCATTTTCTGTTTTAGAATTTTTGACGAAAGAGCAATTGCTGAACATGATTCCTCTACAATCAACTTGATTTGCCGGGGGCGTTGCGGGGGTGTCCCCCGCAGAGGGGGAAGCGGAAGAATCTTCGAGCCGGTAGTGCAGCACACGCCCAAATTTGCGAGAAGAGGCTAGAGCGAGGGGGAACCCTCCCCCACCCTAAAAATCACATTTTTCTTACAAACAAATATTGTAATACGGTTTGTGAAAAAGCAGAACATTTTTTGGCCGTTTTTTGGCTGTTTTTGAGTTCGCGGAAGTCCCCTCCTACCTTGCGAGGCAGGGCAAAAAAAACTATCTTGCCCTCGGTTTAAACAAATTTTTCAACAGGACACGAAAAATGAACTACAATCCTCTCGCAGTTGCCTTGAACGCCGAACTTTCTGCAAACGGCTGCAAGGTTCTCGATATGCTCTCTGAACAGGGCAAGGCCATTTTCTTCCCCCGCAAGGGTATTCTTGGCCAGGGTGCCGAAGCCAAGGGCTCCGACATCAACGCTACCATCGGTACTGCTCTCGAAGACGACGGCAGCCCCCTGGTTCTGGATTGCGTTCTCAAGTCCCTGAATCTCCCCAAGCAGTCCTTCCTCTACGCCCCCAGCTTCGGTAACCCCGACCTGCGCAAGGCCTGGAAGGAACAGGTCATCAAGAAGAACCCCACCCTCGCCTCCAAGAACTTCAGTAACCCGGTGGTCACCTGCGCTCTGACCCACGCCATTAGCTGCGCCGGTTACATGTTCTTAAACGCCGGTGACGAAGTGATCATTCCGGACCTGTACTGGGATAACTACGAACTGGTTTTCGAAAATGCCCGTGGCGCAAAGATCAAGACTTTCAATACCTTCAAGAACGGCGGTTTTGATACCGAAGCTCTCAAGGCAGCACTTGCAGCAGGCAAGAGCGACAAGAAGGTCGTGCTCCTGAACTTCCCCAACAACCCCACCGGCTATACCGCTACCGAAACCGAAGCTGTTGAAATCGCAAAGATCCTTACCGAATGCGCAGCTGCCGGCAACAAGGTTGTGGCCCTCCTGGACGATGCTTACTTCGGCCTGGTTTACGAAGATGGCGTTACCCGCGAATCCCTCTTTACAAAGATTGTGGACGCACACGAAAACCTGCTGGCTGTAAAGCTGGACGGCCCCACCAAGGAAGACTACGTATGGGGCTTCCGCGTGGGCTTCATGAGCTTCGGCTTCAAGGGTGCAACTGAAGCCCAGCTGAAGGCTCTGGAAGACAAGGCCGCCGGTACCGTCCGTGGCAACATTTCCAACGGTCCGTCCATTTCCCAGAAGATTCTTCTCGCCGCCTACCAGTCTGCCGAATACGCCGACCAGAAGGCTGAAAAGTACGCTACCCTCAAGAAGCGCTACGACATCATCAAGGATATTCTCGCTTCCCATCCGGAATACGCAGAATCCTTCGAAGCCATGCCCTTCAACAGCGGTTACTTCATGTGCGTCAAGCCCAAGGGCGTGGATGCCGAAGAACTCCGCCAGAAGCTCATCAAGGATTACAGCACCGGCACCATCATGCTGAGCGGCCTTATCCGTCTGGCCTTCTCCGCAGTGCCCACCGAAAAGCTCGGCAAGCTATTCGACAACATCTACAAGGCTGTGAAGGACCTGCAGAAGTAGGCTGGCACAGATTTTGCACGTTTAAGAAAGGAGCTCGCTTGTAGGAGTTCTCTAGACCCTAGAACCTAGCCCCTAACCCCTAACTGGAGGATCAATGTCCGATAACGCAATACTGAACTACGGCGGAAAGAGTTACGAGCTCCCCGTCTGCGAAGGTACTGAGAACGAACACGGTCTCGACATTTCCAAGCTCCGCAAGGAATCTGGACTTGTTACGCTGGATTACGGCTACCTGAACACCGGTAGCACCAAGAGCTCCATCACCTACGTGAATGGTGAACAGGGCATCTTGCGCTATCGCGGTTACGCCATCGAAGACCTGGCCGAAAAGGCCACCTTCCCCGAAACCGCATGGCTCTTGATTTATGGTGAACTGCCGACCGCACAGCAGCTGGCACATTTCCGTACCTTGCTGACCGAGAACGCACTCCTCCACGAAAATCTGCTCCACTTCTTCCGTCAGATGCCGCCTAACGCACATCCGATGGGGATTCTGAGTTCCATCGTGAATGCGGTGGGCTTGTTCACTCCTCGTTTCTACGATGACGAAAACATCGCCAGCGCCTTTGAACTGACCACTGCAGGCTTGATTTCCAAAATTCGAACCATCGCAGCATTCGCATACAAGGCAAGCATCGGCGAACCGTTTGTATATCCGGAAGCAGAACGCAGCTACTGCAGTAACTTCCTGAACATGATGTTCAGCAGTAAGGCTCGTCCTTACCACCCGGATCCGATTATGGAAAAGGCCCTGAACACCTTGCTCATCGTTCACGCCGACCACGAACAGAACTGCTCCACTTCTACCGTGCGTATGGTGGGCAGCTCCCAGGCAAACCTTTACGCTTCTATCTGCGCAGGCATTTGCGCCCTGTGGGGCCCGCTCCATGGTGGTGCAAACCAGGCTGTGCTGGAAACCCTGCTCCGCATCCAGCAGAGCGGCATGACCATCGAACAGGTCATGGCAAAGGCCAAAGACAAGAACGACCCGTTCCGTCTTTCTGGTTTCGGCCATCGCGTTTACAAGAGCTACGACCCCCGCGCCAAGGTGCTGAAGAAGCTCATGTACCAGGTCTTCGAACGCGAACACGTTCACGACCCGCTGTTGGACATCGCTCTTAAGCTCGAAGAAGCCGCCCTGAAGGACGAATACTTCATCGAACGTAAGCTCTACCCCAACGTGGACTTCTACTCCGGTATCCTGTACCGCGCCATGGGCATTCCCACCGACATGCTGACAGTGATGTTCGCCATCGGTCGTCTGCCCGGCTGGATTGCCCACTGGAAGGAAATGCACGACGATCCCAACTCCAAGATTAACCGTCCTCGCCAGATTTACACCGGCTTTACGGCTCGTCCCTGGATCGATCGCGAAGCTCGCTAGATTTTGGCAATTTAGGCAGTTCCCAAGAGTTGCACATAAAAAGCCCCGCAGTTTACACTGCGAGGCTTTTTTCATTCTTTTTTTTACAAAAATTGAATTTTAGTCCAGCAATCTGTATAAAAGAATTTATTTAAACAAATTCTTTATCGCAAACAGCTTATCCCAACCCCGTTATCTCAGGCGGCGCAACCCCTTGGGCATGGGCACCTCGGTGCCGTCTTCCTGCAAGAGGAAGATGTTGTCCAGGCTGATGTAGCCCACGCCGCTATGACGGGCGCGGAAATTGATGGTCTTGATCTTTGTAGGATCCAGCTGGGGAATGGTCTTGCCCCAACCTTCCTGGCTCATGTTTTCCCAAATGAGGGTGTCACGAACCCAGGTACCGTGAGTATTACGAAGGCGAACCATGAACTCGTCGTAGTCCTTTACCTGGTCGCTCTGGACCTGAACTTCGATATAACCGTCGGGATTGTTGTGGTTGGTGGCGTAGTCAAACACCACACCTACAGACTGCTTGATTTCCTGGGGAACAACGTAGTAGGCGCCAGAGTAGTTGGGCCAGCCAAGAGTAGGCGGCTGCTCAATGTGGAAATCATGACGGATAAAGCCACCATGGGGCGGATTTCCGTTGAAGACCTTGGCACCCATTTCTGTATTGCCTTCGCCAACAACAGGGAACCAGTCCACCGCATCAATGCCATTGTCGTAGTTCTGCAAAATGCTTGTGGTGCGATAGGCGCCACGAATGCGGAACGGAATCATCTGCACTGTCTTTTTGCCGCCAAGGCCTGTAACCGTCAATTCAATTTCAGTACCCTTGGCTCCGGTACCCTGCACCACCACAGCCGTTGTCTTTGCAGTTTCAGGCACGAGAACCTTCACATGGAAACTTTCGATGGAGGCGTTCCACTTGCCGTCATCAGGCGTAACGTTCACAATCATGGCGCTGCCGTTCTTTCCAAAACCAGGAATCTTGAGAGTGGCGCCCGTCAGCTGGCCATTCTGCTGGGTGACTGTTCCGAACAGGTCCAGGGTATCGCCACGCATCATGACCTTCTTTTCAAGGGCTGCGGCAAGAACCACAGGCGTTGCGGCGTCCTTCGCAGTAGCCTTGTCAGCCCCAACAACGCGGGGGTTGATCTGCACCACCGCCATACCGAAAGGCGGAATGGTAATGTCGCGGGACTTTGCCGGATTCAGGCGGCGGCCACTGGGCCCCATCTTCGGATAGGGATAAGCGTTTTTCTGATCGCCCACCCACTTGAACTGATCTTCGCCAAAGATATCCACTTCGGTGCGGACCTTGTCATCACTGCCGCTTACGCGATCGATTTGCACCACCTGCGCAACGTCAGACAAATTTGCCAAAAGCACGCGGACCGAGTCGCCGGCACCTGCAGCACCCTTCTTTGCCAAGGCATAAGCCACAACTTCAGAATTGGAACTTTCCACAGGAACCACAGCAAAGCCGTCTTCCAGGAACTGCTTGAAAGTCATATACACGCCGTAGTATTCCGCAGTAGGCTCCAGAGATTTCCACTTGTTCCAGGAACCTTCCTTCAGAAGGGCGGTCATACTGATGGTACCCCAAGTATCGTCCGGGCTCTTGAAGAGGTTTCCGAAAGCGTCCCAAGGCAGCACCTGCAAGCGGTCGCCAAAACGCACCGCATGCTGCGCAAAAATCATAGCCATGGCCGTTGCCTGGGGGTAATCCATCAACAGGCTGTAACCCTGAACGTTGGTGCTGAATTCCGAAAGGAATACGCGACGCTTTTCTTCGCCAGAAGCAGAAGGAACCTTGTCCACGCCAGGCAAGTGACGCTTCATCCAGACATCCAGCGTATCCATGTTGGGACCCACATCCAGCATTGCCTTCAGCATGTCCTTGGCGTTGGCGCCATTGGGAGTCCAGTACGGGTAATTATGCAAGTCCACTGCATCCAGGTAGCGCTTGCCATCGGCGATTTCCGCCTCCCCCACAATGCGGAGGAATTCTTCCATCCAGTACTTTCCATCCAGAATGCCGGCGCCCTTCTGCATCATCTTGTGAGTACTGAGCAGCGGTCCATGCAAAATGATAGTGGGGTCCACCGCCTTCATGGCGCGGGCGTATTCCAGATAACGGGCCGCATAATGGCGGGCAGAAATGGGGCCAGATTCTTCCCATTCGCCGTCCAGTTCGTTACCGATTTCCCACTGCTTAATATTGTAACCCTTCACCTTGTTGGCGTAACGCACCCAGGCGGCAGCCTCCTTGGAAGTGCCCGTACCCGCGTTCACGCAAATCACAGCCTGAGCCGGCTTACCGTCGGCGGATTTCGGCAGCGTTCCCAGATACTTCATGAACTCTTCGAAATGCCAGGGAATGTTGGTCCAGTCGGTGCGGGCCTTGTCGCCATTGCGGGTGGACATGGCATACATCTTGTATTCGTTTCCGGCCAGCAAATCCTCGCCGTTGCTGAACATCTTCATCTCGCGAATCTGCACGCCCTTGCCCGGCAAGTCCTGCAACTTAAAGCGGATCGCCACATAACGAGTGCGCACGGACTTTCCCTTGTACATGGTCTCGGGGCCAGTCACCTTCACGCTGGCTTCCAGCTTCAAGTCATTGGTCAGCGCCTGATGCACACCCGGATATTCCGCATAATCCGTAGTCCAGTATTCATACTGGAAAGCCTTGGGGCGCAAATCACCCCAGCTAATCTGCAGGGAATCAATGTTCTTCTTTTCGGGGAATTCCACCACGACCCAGGGCAGGTCATTGGGGTCCAGAATTTCGCCCCACCAGATGGTGTTCATGTTACCATCGGCCAGGTGGCTGCGACGCACAAAACCGTAGTTGTCCTTGGTAGTGCCGCGATAAATCGTCTCGCCCAAAAAGCCCGGAGCGTACTTGCCCTCTTCTTCCGTAGTGACCCAAAGGCCCGTGCTATCATACTTGCCAATACCATTCCAGTGGTAGTCATTACTCAAGCTGCCGTTAGGGAAGCGGAACAAAGTATAACCGCCATCCACCAAGGCGTCGGTCATATCGTAATAACGGCTAGGCGGATTCCAGATGGCCAAATCCGCAGACATCATATTATTCTTGTTGATCACCACACCCGGCTTGGTATCATCCACCTTAATCACCGTCTGTGCCGCCTGGGCGGTACCCGCCAAGCCAAGAGCAGCAATCATCGCCGCCGACAAAACAAATTTCTTTTTCATAAAACTTTTCGGATTTTAAATTTTCAGATTTTATAGTATCAATCTAAAAATAAATTCTTTAATAAAATCCGAGAAGCCATTATTCGGCAGTTAAAGCAATAGAATTTTGTTCAATCATTTCATCCGATACAGAATACTTTGCAATTTTCGACAGTTCTTCCTTCACAACTTCCGCCAACTTGAATTGAGCAATTTCGTTGCGGCGGTAGTTCCGCATTACGGACTTTACATCCAGCTGAATGCCAACGATTTTGTGGTAAGGTTTAGAATTGTCCATCCAGTCGCTAGAGGCTGTGCCCAGAAACTGCATTTTATACGGATCGAAGGGAATTTGATTCAAAATTTCAGGCTCGCGGCTTTCGCAGCGATTTGCTTCGCAATTTTCGTAACAGTAGGGCAACAAGAACACATTGAAAATTCCGTTACCAATACTTGCGCAGTCTTGGTAAGTCGCGCCATCCCGAAGATTCTCGTTACACAGTTTCTGTTCCACAAACTGACCGTACACAATTTGCTTGCTGATGGAACTTGATGAGGGTAGATTATCCCCAGTGTAGAATTTTGCATCAACAATAAATATGCGGTCACCCCGCCACATGATTGTATCCGGACGCATAGCAAATTTCTGGTCATCGGCGTTTTGTTCTTTACCACGAACATTCCACC
>JAKSIG010000062.1 GCA_024398955.1 Fibrobacter sp.
CGCTGAAGCCGCCGCTCCTGCTGCCGCACCTGCCGCTGAAGCCGCCGCTCCTGCTGCCGCTCCTGCCGCTGAAGCCGCCGCTCCTGCTGCCGCACCTGCCGCCGAAGCCGCCGCTGCACCTGCCGCCGAAGCCGCCGCTCCTGCCGCTGAAGCCGCCGCTCCTGCCGCTGAAGCTGCTGCTCCTGCTGCCGAAGCCGCTGCTGCTCCTGCTGCTGACTCCGCTGCCGCTCCTGCTGCCGAAGCCGCTGCCGCTCCTGCTGCTGACTCCGCTGCCGCTCCTGCCGCCGAAGCCGCTGCCGCTCCTGCTGCTGACTCCGCTGCCGCTCCTGCTGAAGTGCTGGAAGCCAAGGCTGAGGAAGCTCCTGTAGACAGTGCCGCTCTTGCCCAGTCTGAAGCTGACAAGAAGGCTGCCGAAGAAGAGGCTAAGGCTGAAGCCGCTGAACAGCAGCGCGCTGAAGGTGAAGCCACCGCTTCCGCCAAGACCACCATCATGGAAAACCCCTGGGAATTCCTCATTGTGTCTGCAGCATTCGTTGCTTCCGTTCTCGTGATTATCTTCACTGGGGACTGATTCTAACAAGAACCTAAGTTTGCGAAAGACGCTCGGCTATGCCGAGCGTTTTTTTACTTGTTTCTTCGCACAGTCTCCTGCAGCGCAGTCCCCTACCGCGCAGTTTCCCACCGCGCTCCCCGCAGTCCTATTTAAAATCACACGCAAGACTCTACCCGCCAAAGGCAACCATCGTCTGAGGTGTGGAACACGCCAACCTCACATTCCTTTTTATTCCGAATAACGTACACCACACCCCAAGCACAAAAAAGGCCGTGGCACTTACTTCGCCACAGCCATTCCACATATACGCCCCCGCGATTTCTTTAGCGAATCACACCTTCAATATCAATAGATTGGGTAGAGCCCTTAAAAGGCCATGAAACTTTTACCAAGGCACGCTTTGCATAAACGTGCCTCACTGTTTCATACTGAGAAGTAGCCTCAGCAGTATAGACCGAATCTGGAGAGAAAGTCACCTCGGAGGTGTAAATAATTCTGGCCCTATTTGTCCCATCATTATTACCGCCTACAAACCTACCGCGATCCCAGAAAAGAGAGTCCTTTCTCTCACAACTCTTTCCTTCATCATCAGACTTCACACAATCTGCCAAGCCAGCGATTCCCACCGTACGGAGAGAATCCATAATATTCTGAGCCACTTCAACAGCACCATCACGACCGCGAATACGAAGCAGCGCCTCGCGGTTCCCCTTCTGCATATTCAGCAAAGCAAGGTACAAGAACCCAAGGACCAACGCCGCCACCAGGACTTCGGCAATGCCAAAGCCTCTCTTATATTTCATATTTTGAAAGCGGTTCAACATCAATTATATCCTTTAGGGTTCCATCCACGTCTGTGTGCCATCGTAACTCAGTATGTAGGTCAAGTTGTTTCGGGTGGCAGTTTTTACAACAGCACCATAATGGCCCGTTTCTCCATAGCGAACATACCAACATCCCGTAGGAGCAGCGGACAAACCCAGCCTTGGTGAGAAAACAGAGGTGGTCGTAAAATAATTTGCGGTCCCAGAACATTCTGCGGGGTCCTTCTCCGCCTTCACATATTTGTTTTCAGAATCCAGCGTCATCTCTGCAACCTTATCCACCGGATTGTTGCAACTACCATTCACAGACCTGTACGCCGCTATCGTTTTCTTAGTAGTCTGGTCTACCTTTACACACAATGGCATATTCAAGCGATTGGCATCATTGGCCACGCGTTCCAAGAAAGCAGCCGTATTCATAGCCGCATCCTTAATCCGGGTATTTCTCACCGCCTGCTGGAGATTAGCAACACCAAGGCCCGCCAAAACACCCATGATGATAACTACCACCAAAACTTCAATCAGTGTAACACCACGCTTATCCATGGCGTTAAAGCTAGAAATTTTATGTTCTATGTTATTGAGAGTCATCAAGAAAATGCCTTTTTTGACCATTCCTCCTTAATATATACTTTTATTTACAAAAGGGGTAAAGATTTGTTTACTTTTTTCTGTTTTTTCAGTCTTTTTTGAGAAAAAAGACCATTTTTGCGACTCATATTTTGGTAATTTTGGCACATGAAGCGCATTCTGCCGATTATTGCCACTGTGGCCACAATGGTCATCGCAAGTCCATCCCTCCAACTGGACAGGGAACGAGTGGAAGCTGGCAAAAATTTCGGCCTCCAGTTGGTCGTCCCTCTACAAGAGATTCCCGAGAATAGAGGGGAACTGCAAATCGAGCCCAAAAACGGTTTTACCTTTTCTGGTTTAGACAGTACCGATCAAGTCATCCGTCCTGGTTTTGACGACATGTTCAACTCCTTCTTCGGAGGTGGCAGCCGGTCTTACAAAGCGCGCATCTACACCTTCAAACTGAAGGCTCCCAAAAAGACAGGGAATATCAACGTCGGTTCCATCACCTGGGTGATTGATGGCGAAAAACGCGTTATCAGCGGAAACATTCCCGTCAATGTGCAGAAGGCTTTTACCGACGATGCCGTAACTGTCAGCCTCTCCCCCAGCAAGAAGACCATTTATGAAGGCGAACAGTTCTACGTCACCCTTGGATTCCATACCTACGAGCATTTCGAGGGCGGCTTGCAAGCAACGGACATGAATACAGGCAACGATTTCATTGTCCATCGCAGCGATTTGAGCAGTCTGGAATTCAAGCCTGTGGAAGGCGCCCGGCGTGAAATGCAGGCCAGCGCCAAGTTCGCATGGCTAAGCCCCACTAAAAGCGGCAGCCTGAAAATTCCTCCCTTCAAATTCAAGTACACCAAGCGGGGCGAGCCCAAAGTCGTTGAAGAAAGCAAGCAGATGGGTGGAATGTCCTTCACTAGCCGGAGCGTCAAGCAAGAATCTGTAGAAGCCGAAACATCCACCCCCACCATCAACATCACTGTGAAGCCGTTGCCCGCAGAAGGCAAGCCCGCAGACTTCTCCGGCATGGTGGGTGACTACAAGTTCAGCGCCGACTTTGACAAGACCTCCCTAACCGTTGGCGAAGCCATGACCCTCACCGTGAACATCAGCGGCGATGGCACTCCAGGCACCATAACAGACCCCAAGTTCCCGGACTTCAGCGAATTCCGCTCCGTTCCGCCTGAAAATTCCATCAACAAAAAAATCTCCGGCAGTAAGGTAATCACCTCCAAGCAAATCAAGGTATTCCTCTACCCGAAAAAGAAAGGCGAATTCACCATTCCAGAAATTTCTTACTCCTGGTTCAATCCCGCAAAGAAGAAGTACGAGTCCGCAAAAGCTGGCCCTTGGAACATCATTGTAGAGAAGGGTGAAGCCTCTGCCGAAGCAGCATTCCAGAATCCTGTAGCAGGTCCTGCCACCGTTCAAAAGCAAGAAATCGAGAACTTGGGTACCGACATCCGCTTCATCCATAATGTGAACGAAAGCTCTCAAAATGCAGCGCCCCACCGCAGCATTCTCTACTGGATTTTATTCTTCAGCGCCATTCCCTTCTACTTCATTGTAACTGCAGTTATCGCCAGCCGACGCAAGCACAACAGCAATGCAGCTCTAGTCCGCAAAGGCAAAGCCAACAAACTGCTGAAGGAAAAATTCGCAGCCGCCCAAAATGCCCTCCAGAAGCAGGATGGCAAGGCCTTCTTCGCCGCTCTGGAAACAGGCCTCATCGATTACCTCAGCAACCTCACCAATCTGGAATTCAAGGGTATGACCCGCAGCCAGATGAATCAGGAACTGGAGAACCTCCAGGTAAGCGCAGACACCATTACCGCCATTGACAATTGGTTGGACAAGTGCGCCTTTGTCCGGTATGCTCCTGTGGATTCCTCCAACGAGGAACAGCGGCAGATGCTCGCCGACGTGGAAAAACTCTGCGAAAGCCTCGGGAGGTTAAAGTAATGAAATTCATGAACTCCCTCGTCATCGTATTCTGTGCTGCAATCGCATTTGCAAGTTCTGCAATTGCGGGCGAAACAAACTGTGCAGGCATTGAAGCCGGCACCAAAGCATACAATGAAAGCGATTTCGAAAGAGCCATCGACGCATGGCGCACCTGCGTGGACAACGGAATCGAAAATGCGGACCTTTTCTACAATCTGGGAAACGCTTATTTCCGCAACGGGAACCTGGGATTTTCCATTTTCTACTACAAGCAGGCGCTCCGCCTCAAGGCTAACGACGAAGACATCCAGCATAACCTGAACTTTGCGCAAGCCATGACCCGCGATAAAGTGGAAGAGGAGGAAGAAAATCCCATTCTCTCCACCTTGTTCCAGATGCATCACGCCTTAAGCCTAAAAACGCAACTCGCATTTTTGCTGATTCTCTTCTGGTGTGCAATTCTCATTGCCATCTACCGGAAGCACTCACTCAACGAAAAGATGAAGAATGTGGGAATGGGCGCTATTTTTGCATTAACCATGATATTCTGCGTCATTGGTGCCAGTGCCGCCTACAAAATCTTCGTTCTCGAAACTGAAGTCACTGGAGTAGTCACCGCCAAAGATGCCGATGTCACCAGCGCTCCCGACAATAAGGCGCAGACCCTCAACACCCTTTCCGAAGGAACTTCCTTTGAAGTTACCGGTGAACAGGGGAACTTTGTAGAAATCCGACTGGGCGAAAAAATCCGCGGTTTCGTAAAGAAAAGCGACGTAGGCATTGTGAAGTAATTCAAAATTCACAATTCAAAATTCATAATTAAGAATTATTTTTCGAGAAACTCAATTCAGCATTCTGCATTCATCTTCTCGTAATTCATACATCATAATTCAAATTAGATTGCCACGCCCAATGGGCTCGCAATGACGTTTCAGAAGCATCTCGTACTTCATAATTCATACTTTATAATTCGTGGTTATTGCTTCGCACTCTCCAGAAATCAATTTTGAATTATGCATTCTTAATTCTAAATTTGATTAGTCAAACCGTAGCATCAGTGCGATTTCAAACTGCAGTATCTGCCGCAGATGTGGCGTCTCATCGTCCAGTTTTTCATGAATCTGGCGATATTCGATGTAACTGCTCATAGACGCAATCTTATTGAATTCATAGCTCGCACTGGGGCGAATAAACCATTCATGCGTGCGCAAGGGCACCGTGCGGTCTGTCAAACTCAACTTGGGCTTATAGGCCACAAAGGGTTCTGCATAATCGTCAAACTTCCACTGTTTATAAATGCCATCAGTGCCACTTTCCTTTTCCCATACCTTGTAACCAGGATCCGGATCATATTCCTTGCGAATAGTCTTATTGTAATCGTAGCCAGCAGTAAGTCTCAAATCAATATCATTGTCCAATTTAAAGTACCACTTCCAAATCTGGAACCCACGCTTGGTCTTTAGCGGGTAAGAAATGGTCAAATCATTCCCCACATTGATGGCAAAGTCATTATAGAGGGCGGTATGAATCCAGGGAGTTTCCCAGAAATACTTCGTGGTATCCCTAGAATTGGCAACGGAATCGGGCCAACTGGGAAGGCCTATCACTTCTTCCTTGGGGCGCCTATCCGTAGATTCAATCTTCAGGCGGACGCTGTTCTCAATTCGTAGATTGTTCTGTGTCAAGAAGGTCACGCGAACCAAGGGATTGAAATTCCATACCTCAGCCCAGGAATCTTCTGCGCTCTGGAAAGGCCGCACCGTAGTAGTCTTGGTATAGTCAAAGCGGTGTGCCGTACTTACGCTCTTGAAACGATTCAAGAAGGACACGCGCTGTGAGAAGTTAGGCACCGTGACTCCAATACCAATTTTGGGCCATACCGTAGTGGTATCCAGATACAGCGGATATTCTCGCGCCTGAGAGAAATCCTCTCTCCACTGCAAATCCCCTGTAATGCCAATATCCCAGAAGGGAAGCGTTATTCCAGTCCCCATCTGCAGTTGTCTCGACACAGAATGTGTGAAATTACCCTGATAGACTAATGTATCCACATGACGATTGCGGTATTCCGCAAACTGTTCAAAATCACTGCGCTCCGTAAGTCCCATATCGCCAGAAACAATGTTCCATAAGCCCCGATTGCGATAACCATTCCCTAAGCCAAGACCATAGAGATAATACTGTAACGGCGTCACATGCTGTTCTTCATTGAGTTGGGCAAGTGTGAAGTTTTCGCCCACCGTATTCGTGCTGGCATTCCAACTAAAGCGAATTTCACTCCACTTAATCTTCTGTACGGCCCGAGAGGCACCATTATCCTTACCGAACATATTCAAGAAATCAATAATTCTGAAAGTTGGAGAGAATTCAAAGCGGTTCGTTTGGGAAATCGTCCAGTAGTTCTTCTCAATGCTGGTTTCGTCATAAAAATCGAAGTCATCGGGAATCGTCTTCTGCTGGTTAAAGTCCGAAGTAAAGGTGGTGTTGAAGGGAATGAATGGAATAATGAGAGGATTGAAACCAATTTTGAACTGTTGACTACGGCTTCGCTCGTTGCGGAGAATACCATAAGAGCGACCATATTCCCGATGACCCACGCTATCCACTTTATAGAAGCCTGTGGTATCATACAGAATTTCATAAGAGTTGGGGTTTTGCATATCAATGGCAAGTTCCCTTCCATCTTCACCCACTCTGGGGATGGTATCATAAGGAATCACTACCACACTATCTCGTGACACATAGACCTTTCTGTCCGTATGGTCGTAATCAAAGATGTAATCGCTGGCAAAGAGGCCGCCTTCCTTGGAGGTAAAGAAGTTCTCCTTCACAAAGCCTTCCCTATCGCCACCACCATACATATCACGAGAGATATTCAAGCTATAGCTCGTAGAGAGGAAGGAAAGAATGTTCCAGCGCATATTCAATTTGTGATTCAAATCTGCAGTGTAGGTTACCACCTTATCCACCTGAGGCTCCACAAAGTCCGGGTCTCTATCCTGATCCACATACCGCACATAGTTGAAATCAAAGAGGGTCAAATCAAAGGTCTGAGGCCAGGGTTCAAATTCCACCTTGGCGTAATTTTTCGCAAAGACGTTGTCATATTTATTCAAGCCCTCCATGGGCTTTAATTTGAACATGCTGAAGGTTCCCAACTTATATTCCAAAACCGTGTGGTAAGAATAGGTGGAATCAGCGCTTGTGGTAGCGCGGCCTTCCGATTCATTGTAAGAATAACTGATAGCCGGGCGCTCCAGCAAAATCTGGGAAGCAATCTCCCCTATCTTGGAATCCGCCGCCTTGTAATCCTTGCTATAACTGATACTAAAACTCTTCTCCCGAACATAGGATTCATAGCCCTTGGACTCGGCATCCGCACGCAACTCCTCTTCCTCATCATCTTCCGTCACCGAAAGTTCATTCTGGAACATATCCTTCGTCAAATCGCCAAAGCTACTCTTTTTCAAAAGCAAGTCATCCGTAGGCTTCATGTAGGGGCGCTTTGTGGTGCTGTTGTAGCCAATGTTCACCGGGATATGGAACCCGAGGCTGTCATTCAAGAACTTGTTCAAACTGATATTGATATCGCCAGAGATGTCCAATTGGGAGGCTGCATCAGAAACTTTAGGCTTTGGAGACCCTCCCGTTGTAGAAAGCGTTGCAAAGTCACCATCTTGATAGCGAATTGCACCGGAAAGCGAAATGAAATCCGCAAAATCAACCTGAGCAGAAGTTCTGGCGGCATAACCCCATTCCGTATCCATATCCGAAAGTCTAAAGTCATCTATCCAGAAGGTTCCTTCCAAATCCGAAGGGTCTGCGGAGGAATCCGCAATAATCACAAAACGCATCCAGTCAATATTCGTGACGGAAGGGTTACCCACCAACTTGATTTGTTCCTCCCTATCACCGCCCAAATTCTTTACCACAGGCTCCACAAAGGGAGGATGGCGACCACGCTTCATATCGGAGAAGTCCGAAATGTTCATGGCAAAGGCGTTATCCAGCCAGTTATGTTCATGGCAATCCTGCGTGCGTTCAGAAGCAGTACATTCATACTTTACCGGACGGAAACTCCATTCGTAGTAATCGCTGGAGCCATCCAGAGAGCCTTCACCAAACTGAATTGCAAAACGCACCGGAACCTTGGACGCTTCTGTCTGATAGTGAATTTCCATCTTCACAGACTTGTAAGAAGAAAGGTCCTTCACGTCCGTTTCAAAAATACGAGTCACTCCCACTTCCTGACCCGGAGACATGTTCTGGTAATCCAACACCAAGGCTGTTTCTTTCAACGGAGCATTTGTATCTGTATCTCGTTCTGTCTTGATGTTGGGAGATTTTGTGTATTGATTGGAGTTCTCACGATTGTTGATGGTAGAAACCTTGATGTAACTTGTATCGCGGGTGTCCACAGATTCCGTCACTTCCACAGGAGAACCATTGACTTCTACAATCTGGGAATTTTCCGTAGAACTGGTCTTGTACAGGTCTGCAACGGTCGTCTCTTCCCAGGAGTTTCCTACAACAGCCAAATCCACAATCTGGACTTTTGCCTCAGCCACACCTGGATTCAACCTGCCCACCCAAACGCGTGTAAACAAGGCCTCCGCCAAAATGGATTTATAATCGCCGCCTGTGGGCGAAACAATAGTGTCGTACTGATTCAATGGAATACGCCACTTGCGCCAACCATTTTTCAATTCCTCAAAATTAGCGGGATCCGTATCAGACAAATCAATGCGATAGCGAACGAAACTGATGTCCGTATCCAGAGAGCCATTGCGATTGATATCTTCTGTATCGTATGCCCGTTCACCAGAGTTGTTTTCGGTACCGTTGATATTTACAGGAGGGTCGCTTTCATCTTCCAAATCATCGTCATAGTTGTCCTGGGCGATATCCATGGTGGAAGCGTCTGAATTCAGCGTAGAAACCTTAGAAGACACACATCCCGAAATACGACAATCCCAAACCGTCCTGACTTCATCGCTACCAGAAAGTCCATCAATACCTTTATCATGCAACGCCGTAGTGGTGCCCAAATCGTTTTCGCCATCGTATGTCCCATTGGGTTCAGCACCATTGATGGAAATATCTTCACTCACCAAACCCAAATCAATGAAGACGGAGCCCACATTACCGCGAGCAACAATCTCAATGTACTTCATGTCACTCAAATCCTGATAGTAGGAACTATTGGGCCGCATAATGCCGCCCCAGGAATTCCCTACCAGGTTATCGTTCGCCCGCAAAGTCATCTTCAGCACCGTCAAATGCTGATTATCCACATCGGAGTTCCCAACGCTGGGATAGATGTACTTGTACAACTCCGTGTTGTTGCTATGCCAAATGAATTCACCCTTATGGCGGAAGTCCTGATCTGGAATGTACGTTGGGAGATTGGAGGCTACACCGCCAGGAGGCGATGCAGGATACCAGGATAACCTAGAAAGCGGATAGTTCAAGCCCGTCACTGATGTCTCAAAGTCTTCCACCAAAGCCTCATTGTCATCACTGGTATTGGCGTTGTGATGGCTAGCAGCAAATTCTGCTTCAAAGCGCCAGTTGGACTTGGCACTAGTCTCAATTCCAGGAATGGCGTTCACCAAATCCGTCAATACCTGCACGGTATCCTGCAAGCGAAGGTTCATTCCCCAAAGAACACTGGAGAAAGGTTCGTTTCCTAGGGTGGGCGTTTTTGCAGTAGTGCTCTGGCTCTTGTACAAAGCGGTAACGCCAAACAAAGAACCGGAGCCAAAACCATACCGTTCCAAAGGCAGTTCCGCACGTGCCCCCAGCAAAAGTTTGTTGTCTATCTCAAACAGCGGCTCACATTCAAAGGTGACCTTGATTTCTTTATTCGGATCTAGGGCCCGTTCGCTCAAAAGCTCAATCTGTCCCAACTCATAATTCACCTCATAGTCAGTTCCACGAACAAGAACTGTAGAACCGGCGGTCAGCTTTTCAGTACCCGGAGAAATATCCATACAAGAACCAGCACTTACAGAATAGCTGGAACTCGGGTCACGAACGCTAATGACAGAATTACGGCGTTTGCCCACAGACTCAAAGTAGAAGCGGCTAGTGAATCGTCCCAAGTTGTACACAGGGAGCGTATACATCTGGGCCATCGCTCCCGTGGAATCCAAAAGGCGCAAGGGCTCCAAACAGTTTTCACGAGCCCGCTCCGCAGCCCGCGGGCCATCATACTCCTTCATGGGCTTACAAGGAAGCCACATTTCACCGGTATAATTTCCGCTAGCATCCTTCTTGAATATGGAAGCGTCATTGACCAACGGAACACCCGTGGTTGAATCCGCCACACCCAAATCCTTCAGGAAGGTTCCCGTCGTTCCAGACTTGTTCTTCATCCGCAACACAAAACTGCTGGAAGCACCATCGGATATTCCCACCGCATACACATTGCGAAGCATTAGCTTATCGATATCTGTAAGTTCTGAAAGCGTTGCATCCCACTGAATAAGCACCACCTTGGAGCCATCACGAATCGTAGTTCCCGTGCGCCCCGTGCCATCATTACTCCAACTTGCGGCAAGAAGCGTATTACGGTTCACTCCATTGACTTTAAGAATACCCGTCTTGGAATCGTAAACATAATCCGAAGATGGAATCTCCACCATCCGTTCCACTTTCTTCTCAATGCGTTTTCCACTTCGAGTCACATACACTACCGTCAGATTGTCAATGACATCCTTGGAGATATTCATGGCACTGCGTTTGTACAATTTCAGATTGGTTGCCGGATAACTGGAAGTAGTGCGGCCCGCAATCGCAGCATTGATGTAATTGTCTCGCGCATCGTGATTCAAGAAGTAATAGCGGTAGGCCACGAACTGCTTATCCAGAATCTGGTACTCTGTAGTAGTTTCGCTAGCGTTAATGGTGTACTCTTCCTGGCTGCCGCCATCCTGCGAGGCTATAGTGGTAAGGCG
The DNA here is from genome assembly GCA_024398955.1 of Fibrobacter sp. Classification (GTDB taxonomy): domain Bacteria; phylum Fibrobacterota; class Fibrobacteria; order Fibrobacterales; family Fibrobacteraceae; genus Fibrobacter. Next base: position 10,866 of record JAKSIG010000062.1, read on the forward strand.
CCAATCTCCGAGTTTCCACTCTGCTTTGATACCAAACAATCCCTGGTGATTTTCGGAATAACCCGTCAGTTCCGTACCCGTCAAAGAAAGAGAGGTAGTACCCGCTTCAACGCGCTGCAAAATGTAATCTTCAAATTCATCCTTATAGGATTCCTCATAAACCACGCGAACCTGGTTCTGGATGCCAAGGCCACTTTCCACGTTGTTGATTTCCACCGTGATGTAAGGGCCAATCTTTCCCTTCACCATGAAACTGGGATCGTATGTCAAAGAAAGCGACGGGACCAGGCTAGTATTAGTACTTCCTTCCGCATCGTCCTTTTCACCATACCCCTTCAAACGAATATCCATGGTTCCCTGGAGCATGAGTTTCGGCTTATCAAAACCAAAATCTTTCATCCATGCAGGCATGGGAACAGGCACAGAGATATCAAACATGGAACCCATTTCTGGAGCTTCATAACCAGCATCCCGTTGTCCAACCAATCCGTTCAACCACAAATTCTTCCGGCCCACATCATACATGTCCGACACATAATCCGCCAATTCAGGGTAGTGGGCCGTCCATACCGTGGTGGTATCTCTGGAAATTCCATTCACCCGCTTCTCGCTCACATCCAGTTCACGAGTTGCCATATCAATGTCGTGAGTGTACGCCTGGCCCTTGGTGGTTTTCATCAACCGCGGCGAGGCGCCAATGCCTCCAAAAGGCAACATGTTGTTTAACGGCGTTGCGGAAGGAGGCAATTCCATGTACTGGTAGGTAGGCTGCCATTCCGTCTCTGCCGGATCATGGGTCGTAGGTTCTCCACCAGCAGGATATTCCGGCGGATTAGACGCATCGAAACCCTCTTGAGACCATGTCAAAGAGGTTGCCAGGGAGAGAACCAGGCAAAACGCAATACGCCCAAAACGGGTCCTATGTGAGAACCTTAAAAACAATAGGCACAAAATACAAAATTAAGAACCCCAAAATGGGGATTTTTCCCATTTAAAGGGGAATATTTCCATGGGATTTTTCGCCCTTGGAAGAAGCCCTTCCCCTCAAGGATTCAAAGGCCCTAGAAAGCCGCTCACGGGTAGTGGATATAGGAATGATTTCGTCGATAGTACCATTAGCAACGCCCGCCCGCGGATTCAGATATTTGTCCTCATACACACGCGTTTTTTCTTGCAAGAATTTCTCCGGCTGGGCAGCCGCTTTCAGCTCCTTCTTGTAGAGAATGCGAACGGCACCCTCGGCACCCATGACCGCAATCTGCGCCATAGGCCAGGCATAAACGTAGTCCGCCCCGATATTTTTGCTGTTCATTGCAACATACGCCCCACCGAAAGCTTTCCGCATCACGAGAGTCACTTTCGGCACTTGTGCCTCGGAGAAAGCGTAGAGGAGTTTCGCCCCATGGCGAATGATTCCCAGTTGCTCCTGCTTGCTTCCCGGCATATAGCCCGGAACATCTACCAGAGATAGGAGTGGTATGTTAAATCCATCGCAAAAACGGACAAATCGGGCGGCCTTATCCGAAGCGTCCACATCTAGGGCGCCAGCCATCCAGTTCGGCTGATTGGCTACAACGCCAACAACCGAGCCATCCAAACGCAAAAGCCCCACTACCACATTCTTGGCGAAATTCTTCTGGATTTCAAAAAAACTTCCTTTATCTGCAAAAGCCGTAATGACATCTCGCACATCATAAGCCGTCTTCGGATTCGCAGGAACGATTTTTTCAAGAGAGGCGGAGGCATCGACAGCCTCGCCCGCAACTACCGCAGGCTTTTCACCAGAGTGCTGCGGCAAATACTGAAGCAAATCCCGCACGCCATTCAGGCACGCCGCATCGTCGGGATAGACAATGCTCGCCACGCCAGAAGTAGCCTCGTGAATCCGCGCCCCGCCTAAATCCTCAATGGAGATTTCCTCCCCGATGACCTCCTTCACGACGGCGGGGCCGGTGATGAACATCTGGCTCGTTTTCTCGGTCATAAAAATGAAGTCGCTGAGGGCCGGAGAATAGCAGGCGCCGCCGGCACAGGGCCCGAGAATGCAGGCAATCTGAGGGATTACTCCGGAATTTTTCGTATGGCGAAGGAATATACCGCCCGTAGCATCCAATGCG
>JAKSIG010000063.1 GCA_024398955.1 Fibrobacter sp.
GTCTTCTTATCCAAGAAATCAGCAATCGCCTTTTGTTCAGAAAGAGGAGGAATGACTAAATATTGTTTGCTGAAAATTTGAAAATTAAAATCAGAAGAGCGCTCCCTAATTCCACGATACAAAGATTGGATAAAGCCTTTCTTGGCCATGGTTCTAAGCAAGTTTGAGTAATAGAACACATTGTAATCCCCCATAGGAGTGCAACAATGGTAAACAGAAGTTCCCTTTCCATCGGAATCGGAAACTCCAATTGCACCGGCGAAGGCATCCATTTGATGGATAACCAAATCATTCTTTCGAATGCCTTGGTAACCAACTTCTGTAAGTGATTCTGTAAATCCCGTTGTTCTTCTATTTTTTCTTAATGTTACTTCACCATCTCTAAAACAAGTTATCACTTCATCACAATCACGAATTTCTCGTTTTTCTTTAACGAACATATACTTCGCGCGCATGATTTCCCAATGTTCCGGCACTTCCCCGATCCAACTGATTCCGGAGTCCTTGTACTTTGCATATCGTTTCATGCTATATCTCCAGAATTTCAGCCAAGGCGCCCTCGGTCTGTTTTTCCAATTTCATGATGTCGGCCTTGATATCCTTGAGGCTACGCAGCTCGATGGGCTTATAGAAATACTTGGTAAAGCTCAGCTCGTAGCCAACAGTGGGTTCGCCAAAAATCACATCGGGTGTGTAGGGTTTCACTTCGTTCTCGTAGAAGCCTTCAATACCGCCGGGGTAATTCATTGGAATCTGTTCGGTTTCGTTTCGAACAGCCTTGTACTTTACATTTCCCTTTTTATCCTTGATTACATTGCCGTCGGTATCCAATTGGGGGCGCATCAGCGGTACAGACCAGTAGCCGAATTCGCTATTGTCAAAAATTTTGCTCTGTTCCGTCTCCTTGAAATCCATCAGAAGTTTCAGAATTTTTGCGCGGTCCGCCTCATTTGTCTCACAGTTCTTTTCACCCAAGTTTTTACGCAAAGGGGTCTTGATGGAAGTTGCGTCAATCAGCTGAATTTTACCTTTGCGGCGCTTTTCTTTTCGATTTGTAACAATCCAAATATAGGTGCCGATTCCTGTGTTGTAGAAATCTTTTTCTGGCATTGCCACAATGGCTTCCAACATGTCATTTTCGATAATGTACTGGCGCAGATTGCTGTTTCCGCTGCCAGCATCGCCGGTAAACAGGGAGCTTCCATTATGGACTTCCACTATGCGGGTTCCCAAGGGTGTGTCCTTTTTCATGCGGCTAATGTTATTTGCCAAAAAGAGCATTTGGGGGTCGCTAATGTCCGGTATAAAATTCACCTCGTCATTCAATACAAAACGGCTGTCGGTGATTTCCTTTTTATCGCTAATACCCCAGTTCTTAAGGTCTTCTTTCCAGGCGGTGCCGAAGGGCGGGTTCGAAATGCAGAAATCATAGGATTCACCAATATGCCCATCCTGTGATATCGTTGAGCCAAAGGCGATGTAGTCGTGCTGCTGTTTATTCAGAGTGTAACTGAAATTCTTGATCTGCCCAGAAATCATAATGTCCGCCTTACAAGTAGCGTAAGTATCCGGCATCAGTTCCTGACCGAAAATATGGATTTTCAGTTTCTTGTTCAATCGGGCCGCCTCGGCATAAATCTGTTCCTGCGCCAAGGTCAAAATGCCGCCCGTGCCACAAGCTCCGTCATAGATGCTGTAGGTAGAATTTTCCAACTTGTCGGCAATAGGTTTAATGGTCAAATCAGCCAGCAACTGCACCATGTCTCGGGGCGTAAAATGGCGACCGGCGCTGGTGACTGCGTAGGCTTCGTTGAACCTGCGTAACAGTTCCTCGAACACCGTACCCATCATGTGGTTGTCTACACCGGGGAGCGTTTCCTTGCCGTCGGCAGATTTAATGGGTTTGATTCCCAAGTTGATGGATTTGTCAGTAAACTTTTCCAGAATGGAACCCAGACGGTTGCTTTCGGACAAAGTATCAATGGTCGGCAGCAAGTTGAATTTTTTGATAATGTCCTGAACATCCTTGCTAAAGCCATCCAGGTATTCGCGAAAGTTCATCTTGAGTCGGGCAGGATTGGTCTCTGCCGTCAAGGTCTTCATGGTGAACTTGGATATGTTGCAGAACGGGTAGCCCGTAATGGTGGTGAGCACAGGTTCCTGGTTCGCAATCTTTTGCTTGTCCAGAATTTCCTTCTGTTTCAGGACAGCTTCCTTTGTCGGCTCCAGCAGCACATCGATGCGGCGCAAAACCATCATGGGAAGAATTACCTTTTTGTAATCCACCTGCTCAAAAACATCTACCAGCACATCGTTGGCGATGTTCCACATAAAGCTGACTAGTTTGTTGAACTGCTGAGTATTATCCATAGGGGCTCCTCAAAAATGAATTGCCCCGTTCCAACGCTAAACGCTCCGTCGCTGTGGATATAAAAAAGGCGTGAAGTCGAAAGCGCTTACGATCTGAGGTACGACCAAGTAACCTTTCCCATAAAAACGCAAACGACTCACGCCCATAAAGGCAACGCAAAACACATTGACTGTTATAGCCAATGTACATAGCGAAGAAGCCCCTTTGACAGGGGTTGCGTGAGTGTCCGCCTAGTTCTTATAGGATTTGAAGTTTGGTCGTTTTCAGATCGTGAACTAGAGCAAAAACTCTATTTTTTGCAAAAATAACTAAAAATTAAAAATTTAGTTTGACAAATCAGGAATTATTCCAATAAACTCCTAACCCATTCTGGAACATCGTTTGAAACGGCAATTGTTTTACCGGACTTTATTAATGCAACTCGCCTGAATCTTTTGGAATTGTCATAAAGTTCAACTTTATTGCATAGTGGGAGAACTTCTTTTAACTTTTCAAGAGATTCTTTATAGCGCCGTTCTATGTCAGCTTCGGGGATTCCATGCCCACCTGCGGCAACTCGCAGAAGAACGCGTTGCTTTGCAATTTCTACAGAATCCACATACACGAAATAAAGTTCAATTGTATAACCAAGGCTTTGTGCCTTTTTGATGTTTTGAATGGCACTTTTACCACAAAGAGTAGTTTCTTGGTTGAAAGAAGTCAAAGAAGCAAAATAGATCTTGATTTTCTGAATTGCAATCTTGCCAGCCGTTACGACATCAGCGGCATTTCTCCAATCTCCATTGTTTTGGCGAACAATCTCGTCAACATTTACTCTAGGAATGTCGAAAATATCCCTATTTGTTTGATATAGGGTTGATTTTCCAGAACCGTTGGGACCTGCGAAAACAATGTATTTAGGCAATTAAAACCTCTTTGCGGCAATGACTTCTTCTTGCTTCTGCTGCAAAATTAAATCGCTTACCAACGCAAAGAAACGGGCTTCTTCTTCAGAACGAGCCTTTTCAAGAATGTCAGAAGTTTCGTCAAAATTCATCTTCTTGCATTCGTCGTACAGTTCTTGCAATTTTTCAATTTGACACATGTTAAAACTCCTTTGACAACAATATAGATATTTCTATCGCAAAAACAAATAGATGCAAAAAGAGCCCCGCCTCCAATGAGACGGGGTTCTTTAAGTTTCACAGGAGATCCCGGCTCGGAGGCCGGGATGACATGCAAGTCCGTAGTGCAGCAAACATTCCTGTCTACAGTCTACTTCCTACTGTATACTCGCTTACACTTCCTCGATAGAAGCATGGTACTCCTGCAGAGACTTCACTTCGCCCTTGCCAGCCTTAGCAGCGGCAATGCCCTTGACGGTGTCGAGAGCGGCGGCCAGGGTGGTGATGTAAGGAGTCTTGTACTTGATGGCAGCCTTACGGATGGCGGATTCATCGGCAACAGCGTCGCGGCGAGCCCACGGGGTGTTGATGATGAGGTTCACCTGCTTGTTCAGGATAACATCCAGAACGTTCGGGCGGCCTTCGGCGATCTTGTTCACCACTTCGCACTTGACGCCAGCCTTTTCGTAGAACTTGGCGGTGCCTTCGGTTGCGTAGATCTTGAAGCCCAGTTCCTGGAAACGCTGACCCACTTCGATTGCCTGGTCGCAGAGGTTGGTCTTGTCAGACAAACTAATCAGCACGGCACCGGAAGACGGGAGGATAGAACCTGCTGCTTCCTGGCTCTTGTAGTAAGCCAGGGCGAAGTCTTCGGAGAGGCCCAGCACTTCACCGGTGGAACGCATTTCAGGACCGAGAACCGGGTCAACCTTGGGGAACTTGTCAAACGGGAACACAGCTTCCTTGGCGCCGTGGTGCTTGAACTTCTTGTCCTTCAGCTTCAAATCTTCCAGCTTTTCACCCATCATGAGGCGGGTAGCAAGGCGGGCCATCTGAGTGTTACAGACCTTGGAGACCAGAGGCACGGTACGGGATGCGCGGGGGTTGGCTTCGAGAACGAAAACCTTGCCGTCTTCGATAGCGTACTGCATGTTCATGAGACCGCAAACGTGGAGGGATTCTGCAATCTTACGAGTGTAATCCTTGATGGTCTTCAGGTTTGCTTCGGTAATGGTTACCGGCGGAATAATGCAGGCGGAGTCACCGGAGTGGACACCGGCAAGTTCCACGTGTTCCATCACGGACGGAATGTAAACGTGTTCGCCATCAGAGAGGGCGTCGGCTTCGCATTCCAGAGCGTTGTGGAGGAAACGGTCGATGAGGAGCGGGCGATCCGGGGTAACGCCAACAGCCTTGGCAACGTATTCGCGGAGCATGTTTTCGTCGTAGATGACTTCCATGCCGCGGCCGCCAAGCACGAAGCTGGGGCGGATCATCACAGGGTAGCCACCGATCTGCTTGACGCAAGCGAGGGCTTCGTCGATGTTGGTAGCCATGCCGCTTTCGGGCATCGGGATTTCCAGCTGGTCCATCATCTTGCGGAACAGGTCGCGGTCTTCAGCGATATCGATGGAATCGATGCTGGTACCGAGAATCTTCACGCCTTCGTCGCTGAGTGCGCGGGCGATGTTCAGCGGAGTCTGGCCACCGAACTGCACGATAACGCCTGCGGGCTGTTCCTTCTTGTAAATCTGGAGAACGTCTTCGAGGGTAACCGGTTCGAAGTACAGCTTGTCGGAAGTATCGTAGTCGGTAGAAACGGTTTCCGGGTTGCAGTTCACCATGATGGTTTCGTAACCCATTTCGCGGAGAGCCATTGCAGCGTGGCAGCAGCAATAGTCGAATTCGATACCCTGGCCGATTCTGTTCGGGCCACCGCCGAGGATCATGATCTTCTTCGGGTTGTTGGTGGCGGTAGATTCGTCCTTGCAGTTGTAGGTAGAATAGTAGTAGTACTGGTCCTTCACGCCGCTAACAGGCACTGCGCACCAGCCTTCAACCATGCCAAGTTCGATACGCTTTGCACGAACGTCCTTTTCACGGATGCCGAGGATCTTTGCGATGTACTTATCGCCGAAGCCGTCCTTCTTGGCCTGGATCAGGAGTTCGTCAGAAGGCATGCGACCCGGAGTCTTGAGCATCTTTTCTTCAAGTTCAACCAGTTCGCGCATCTGCTGCACGAAGTAAGCCTTTTCGTAAGTAGCTGCGAAAACTTCTTCGTCAGTTGCGCCCTTACGGATGGCTTCGTACATCTGGAAGTGACGTTCAGAAGAAGCGGTCTTCATCATGTCGAGAAGTTCTTCCTTAGTCTTCTTGTTAAAGTCCTTAGCAAAGCCAAGACCTGCACGGCCATTTTCCAGACCGCGGATTGCCTTCTGGAGGGTTTCCTTATAGGTCTTACCGATAGCCATGACTTCGCCCACAGCCTTCATCTGGGTGCCGAGGCAATCATCAACGCCGCGGAACTTTTCGAATGCCCAGCGAGCAAACTTCAGCACCACATAGTCGCCACTCGGGGTATACTTTTCGAGGGTGCCGTCGCGCCAGTAGTCCATCTGGTCCAGAGTCATGCCAGCAGCGAGCTTTGCAGAAACGAGAGCGATGGGGAAACCGGTTGCCTTGGAAGCAAGAGCAGAGGAGCGAGAGGTACGGGGGTTGATTTCGATGATCACCACGCGGCCAGTCTTCGGGTCGTGTGCGAACTGAACGTTGGTACCGCCGATCACGCCGATAGCTTCAACGATCTTGAAAGCGTCGGTCTTCAGCTTTTCTTCAAGCTTCTTGTCGATGGTGAGGAACGGGGCTGCGCAGAAGGAGTCGCCAGTATGAACGCCCACCGGGTCAATGTTTTCGATGAAGCAGATAGCGATCATCTGGTTCTTGGAGTCGCGAACCACTTCAACTTCCAGTTCTTCCCAACCGAGAATGGATTCTTCGATGAGGCACTGGTGAGTCATGGAAAGTTCAAGACCGTTACCGCAAATGGTACGGAGTTCTTCGACGTTGTAGCAGAAGCCGCCACCTGCACCACCCATGGTGTATGCCGGACGAACCACCACCGGGTAGCCGATTTCAGCAACGATCTTTTCGGCTTCTTCAACAGAGTGGCAAATGCCGGAGCGCGGGGTGTCGATGCCCAGCTGCTGCATGGTAGCCTTGAAGATTTCACGGTCTTCGCCGCGTTCGATAGCGTCCAGGTTCACGCCAATGACCTTCACGCCGTACTTGTCCAGAATGCCAGCCTTGTTCAGGGCAGAAGACAGGTTCAAGCCAGTCTGACCGCCGAGGTTCGGGAGCAATGCCTGGGGGCGTTCCTTGGCAATGATCTGTTCCAAGCGTTCGAGATTCAGCGGTTCGATGTAAGTGGCGTCGGCCATGACCGGGTCGGTCATGATGGTTGCCGGGTTAGAGTTCACCAGCACGATCTTGTAACCCTGTTCGCGCAGAGCCTTACAGGCCTGGGTGCCAGAGTAGTCGAATTCGCAAGCCTGGCCAATGACAATAGGACCAGAGCCGATGATGAGAACCTTATCGATACCTTCGATCTTCATTTTTTATCTCCGTGTGTTAACAACTAAAATTCGCGCGGTTTTTGCCGCATAAAAAGAGAGCTGAACCAAAAGGTCCAGCTTCAATAAAATCAACAATCTTGGAAATGGAAATAGAAGAACAAACAGAAGAAACAACCATTGCGGCCGGAGCACCATGGGCGCCAGTTCGCTTAGCCATTTTCTTGTTCAATGCGTTCATCACTTCCAACTAAATTTCACAAGGTTTAAACTTGTGCAAATATAGTTAGAAATGTAAAACCATTCAACGCCTTTTAACAAAAATTGTAAAAAACTATTCTTCGCCAAAGGAGTCATCCTCATAATCATCTAAAGGATTGTCCTTGCAGTTATTTGCCGAGACGAGATCATCAAGGCCACAATCTTCTACATCACTCTTATTGCCACTGCAGGCAGACAACGCAGAAGTCATGGAAACGACGAACAAAACAGCGATGATTTTTTTCAACATATTACATCCCCTTCTTAGAACTTGTTGAATATCAACGAGTTATATATAAAAAATATTTCAAGTTGTCAAACATATTTATGTGAAAAAAGCCTTGACTTATTATCAAAAAAACACCCACCACAAGGGCAGGTGTTTTTAAAGCCTTTGCGACTCTCGCCTTACTTAGCCTGGCACTGCTTCGCAGTGCTGCCTAATCGGCTCGGTCATGCCGACCATGCGAGCATGGTCGTCGCGACTCTCGCCTTACTTAGACTTCTTAGCAGCCTTCTTAGCAGGAGCAGCCTTCTTAGCAGCAGCCTTCGGAGCAGCCTTCTTAGCAGCTACGGAGCCCTTGAGAGCAGCGCCAGCCTTGAAGCCGACGGTCTTGGAAGCAGCGATCTTGATCTTTTCGCCGGTGAGAGGATTGCGGCCTTCGCGAGCTGCACGAGCCTTAACTGCGAAAGTACCGAAACCGATGAGCTGAACGTTGCCGTCCTTCTTGACACCAGCAGCGATTGCGTCGAGCACTGCGTCGAGAGCGCGGCCAGCAGCTGCCTTGGATTCAATGCCAGCTTCCTTGTTGGCGAGGATAGCGTCGATCAATTCTTGCTTATTCATTTTATAACTCCTTGAGTTGGTTTAAGAATTTATGACTTTATTATACTTTTTTTTTGAATGATAAGTTCAAGACTTTTTAAAAAAGATGCAAAAAAAAGGACACATTCATCAAGCCTCCAGGCTTGGTCCGTCCTCATCTAGGCTAGGCACAGCCTCATCTTCGGCAATAGCTTCCGCTCTTTTCTGGATCTTTTCCAAATAAACTAGGCAAATACAAGTGAAGGGAATTGCGACAATCAAGCCTAAGAAGCCAAGCAGTTTTCCCCAAATAGAAAGGGAAAGTAAGATACCTACAGGAGGCAAGTCCATAGAGGATCCTACGATTTTCGGAACAAGGATCATATCCTGAAGGACCTGAACAATGGCGTACACCGCAAGTACAATCAAGGCAACTTCCCAGAAAGGCATACCCGTATCAAGCGCATAGACAACAGCTAACAGTAGAGCTAACGGAATGGTTGTCAACTGCAAATACGGAATCATATTCAACGCTCCAGAGAACAAACCAAAGGCGACCCCCATAGGCAGTCCAATGACTCCAAAGCCGATAGCATAAAGAATTCCAACACTCAAGGCGACCAAGGACTGGGCACGGAAGTAGTTTCCCATAAACTTATCAACCTCGCCACCAAACTCAGACAAATCGGTTTTGTATTTCTTTGGGAACAAACTAACGATACCACGACGAAGTTTCGGCATGTCCAGCATAATGAACACGAGGTACATAAAAATCAAGGCCGCACCAGACACCCAAGCAACAACACTAGAGCTCTTGGCTAAAAGTCCCCATGCGCTAGGCAATACTTTATCTGCAATAGTCTGAGCAGATTTCCAGAAATCCAAACTTTGCATGGTTGAGGCAATCTTTTCCCAAGAGATCATGCCCTTAATAGAAGCCCAGGTATCCGCAGGAATAAATGTTGAAATTCGGGAGATCCAAGCAGAATCGCTGAACATTCTTGGAATAAGTTCACCCAAGTGACGAACTTCGTTGACCACCATGGGAACGAACAGCACGCCAGCTCCAGTTACAACGAGAGCCATAGCAACTATAACGATAACCACTGCAATAATTCTGTGCTTCACCTTTTTCTGCAACTTATGAACCAGCGGGTCCAAAATGTAAGCCAACAGGAATGCTGCAAAGAACGGAGAGAGGACTCCACTCAGGTAATTCAAGCCCCAGAGGATGGCCCCAATTCCAAGCACCACAATAAGGTTTTGCATAATTCGGTCAATAGTCCACGCACGCCTCATTTGTGCCTCCTTATATAAACCATGGAAACAATCCACAACAAAATCAAACCAGCAAGCAGAACGTACATCACCTTAACAAAGGAATGATTTTCGCCCCACAAACGAACGCCCTGCAACTTGATTTCATCGGGAATGCCAAGCATAGTTCCTTCACCGTTGAACACTTCCAGAACAACACCTCGACTAAGGTATCTAAGCCCATCATTTTCTTCAAGGCCCAAAGAAGCAAACCAACGATCAGGAACGTTCAAATCATAAATAGACAATTTGATTCCGCCTTTAGCCACGGCAAAAGATTTTTGCAAAGGTCGATAGGACGTATAAACATTGTCCCTGCTATACACCGGATCGTTAGTCATAATGCGGACTCCAGCATTACGCATGCGTCCCGTTTCTACGACCACTTCCATAGAATCAAATTTGTCGAAGGCAAAGAAATCCGTTGCAGGTCTATTGTTCACTGACATCAGATTAAAGCCGAGGCCCGCATAAGGATAAGCCATACCGGAATGGATATTGACGGACGCCGTGATTTCTGAATCACTACGAGTTAGTTCGCTGGTAGAATATCCGCCCATTTCTTTATCCGTCAGCGGATAAATTTCATAGGCGCAGTCAGGAAAAAGAGTTTGTTCATTTTCGCGGAACGTGGAAAACAGCACAACCCACAGGGCGAGCAGCAGCACGAACAACGATGTAGAAACAGCAATCTTTTTCAACTTAATTCCCGTCGTTTTTCTTTCCGCAAGAATTCTTACGGCCAATAGCCACAATAGTCAAGCCCAAAATGACAAACAGCACAACACTAAAGCCAAAGTTACTTACACCATAGGCTGTGATGCTGCTAAACGTCAGATCGAATTTCTGGCCTCGTTTCTGATTCCAGCCCGGAGCAATTTCGACTCGGGCAACAGATTCCTGATGACGGCGATTCTTTGAAGGATCAATGTTACCGTCTGTGTACCAGAAATCAGGCGTGTAGAACTGCTCCATAGGAATTGCAACATGCTGACGGCCTTCTTTAAGAGGCATTTCCTTAAGCAGCAGTTTGAACGTCCTCGGATCGTCTAGCTTCGTCACGTCAGGATCGTACGTCCAAACCTTCACCAGGATTTCCTTTGTACCGTGAGCTTCGACATCAAATACTACGGAGTCCACAAAAGTCCAGTTGCGGTAACTTCGCTTGTCGCCTTGGCTCAAATCAAAAACGAGACCACACCAGGCACTGCGAGCTGTGTCCGCGCCAAGTTCACAGGAAAAGCTGAGGGACGAATCCTTAGCCGCAAATTCAACATTAGAGGAACCACCATCAGACTTGTCGTCGTAGGGAACAACGGAGGCCGTTTCGACCAACGGGAAAACAGGTTCAACAAAATTACGGTCAGGCGTCGCAAAATAAACGCCAAGTACAACCGCAGCTATCACAGCGAGGATTGCATATGTTTTACGCATTAATCTCTACTTTTCATCAGGTTCAAGGATTGGTTTCAATCGCAGATTATACTGCAGCAAGTCCATAGGATCTTCATCCGGCATCTTTTCGCCAACAACTTTGTCCACGAGATTGAACAGCCAACGAATGAAAAAGAAATGGTGCTTACCCTCCTTACCTGGCACCTGGAACGGATGTTCCAAGGTACGTTGCAGCAAAGCCACCGTCATGGAAGGAGTAAAGTGGAACATCTTGCAACAAGTTGTTACTTTACCGTCCGTGCCATAGTCAGGCAACTTGCCGTCTACCAGGGGTTCCCCATGGTCAATGCAGCAAACATTTGTTGTGTCCGGGTCCTGCAAATTCTTCGCAAGCAAAGCTTTCAGCCAAAGTTCACGAGACTTGTCAGACAGGTCGGAACGAAAAGCCATAGTCTGGTCGCAAGGGAAGAATGTTGAAAAACAGTGAGGACAAATGCGAAGGTCAAGATGAAGAATCTTGGCTTCGGCAACTTCAAACTTACAGTAAGGGCATTGACTCATGAAAATGAATATAGCAAAAGGTTCCCACGCGGGGGTAGTTCTCACAGGTCCGGCGGCATCATTTTCAGTCCATTTTTTTATATTAACCGTCATGGCTAAAGTAGTACAAATCACACCCGAAAATTTTGAAACCGAGATTGCCCAGCCCTCTGAATCCAGAGCCGTAGCAGTCCTTTTCTCTTCCGCAGAATATCCCGATTGTGCAGGCTACGCTCAACTTATGGGCCAGCTCAGCACCAGCATGGACTTTACCTTGGGCGTCGTCAGCTGTGACGACCGCGCCAATATGCAATTGATTCAGGCTTTCCGCGTTCGTTCCGTCCCCGAAGTTCATATGGTGGATAAGGGACAAATCGCAGATGTTATCGCGGGAGTCCTCCCCGAGGACGAACTGAAAAAACGTTTGGAAAAATTCTATGTCTCCGACGAATCTCGTTTTGAATCGGCACTAGAGGAAGCCATCTCCAACAAGGATTATGACCAAGCGTTGCCAATGCTGAACGATGCTCTGCAGAAAAAGCCCGACGACAAAAAGCTTCAGCTCCTCTGGGCAAAGGCATGCCTCGGCATTGGCGATTCCGAAAAGGCCAAGGAAATTTTGAACAAATTCACAGAAGTCGACGACCAGTACAAGGAAGCCAAGTCCCTGTTGGAGCTGATGGACTTCCACGCCGAAGCCGCCAGGAAGGACGTTCAGGGCAAGGAGGCTATAGTCTACCACGAAGCCTGCTGCCTCGCTGCCGCAGAACAGTTCGAAGATGCCCTTCAGGTATTCTTGAATCTCTACGTGGAGGCATCCGAATGGAATGAAGGTGCCGCCAAGAAAGCCATGCTCACCTTGTTCGGAGTTCTAGGTCCCAAGCATGAACTGACTTGGAAGTATCGAGCCAAGCTGAACACCATCATGTTTATTTAACAAATCCAAATTAGGAGGATTACAAGATGAAAAATGCACGCAAAGTCGTTGCACTTTTGTTACTGGCTGCATTAACTTTTAGTTTGTCAGGTTGCACCGCATCCTACAAGCAGGACTTTTTGCAGGATCCCAACTACATGAGCGCACAAGCCAGCGTACTTATCGTTACACCTAAGGATGGCACCTACGGAGAAATCTATTACGAGACCTCCGGCAGAGATGTGGTAGAAGCACTCACCAAGGAGCTGAGGAAATATACCACCAACGTGGCTGTGATCCCCACCAACGTTTCCATCAACGACATTGCTGACGAAGACCTTCAGGGCTTCGACTACATTTTCACTCCCGAAATACTACACTGGGAAGACCGACTGACAGGTTGGTCCTTTAGACCAGACCGTATCGAAGTTCGCTTCGACATATACAACAACCAAAGGCAATTGACAAACTCCATCAACATCAAGGGTAAAAGCGCAAACATCGTATGGGTCAGCAAAGCCCCCAAGTCCTTGCTTCCCAAGCCCATCCGTTTGATGCTGCAAGACCTGTTTAGGTAATTCACCACAAAAAAGTTCGGAAAGGCCCCTCAAAACGGGGCCTTTTTTCGCACCTTTACAGTTCTTTTTCGCCCCTTTTGTTATATTCACCAACGTATTTTATTGAATTAATACACTCGGGGCTATGCCCCATAGGATGACACATGAAAAAGATCAAATTCCAGGACACCTCCTTCCGTGATGGTTTCCAGTCTATTTTCGGTGCCCGCGTGTTCGCTAAGG
>JAKSIG010000064.1 GCA_024398955.1 Fibrobacter sp.
AATGGATTTCGGTGAAAACGCCGAGGCGGCGGACACGGTTTGCGATCAGGTGGGCATACTGGCCACCAAAGTCCAAAACGGCAATAGTATCTACGTTTTTCATACGGCGGTAAAGATAGAAAAAGACCCGCAGCTTTTAAACGCAACGGGTCTTGACATTGTATAAAACCGCCGGATTTACATTTCGGAATAATCTTCCGATGCAGATGTGTTATCTGCTGAGGACATCCTGCGGGCAAGTTCAATGAGGGTCTGTACGCCAAAGCCGGTGGCACCGTACTCGGTGTACTTCCACTTCTTGGTTACGAAGGCGGTGCCAGCAATGTCCCAATGAGACCAGGCGGTTCCTGCGGGAACGAATTCCTGAAGGAACAGTGCCGCAGTAATTGCGCCAGCGTCTGAACCTGTATTCTTCAAATCTGCAAACGGGTGCTTTAGGGCATCGGCGTATTCCTCTTCCAGGGGCATACTCCAGAACTTTTCGCAGCAGGCTTCGCCGCAGTTAATGACGTTGAGGGCCAAGGCGTCGTCATTGCTGAAGAATCCCGTAACAGCATAACCGAGGGCGCGGACCATGGCTCCAGTCAAAGTTGCAAGGTCTACGATATGGGTTGCGCCGATAAGGCCCGCTTCTGCAAGCCCGTCGCTCAATACGAGACGTCCTTCGGCGTCGGTATTGTCTACCATGACGGTCTTGCCGTTCTTGGCCTTAAAGATGTCGCCGGGAAGTACAGACTTGTTGCCGATGGCGTTTTCTGCAAGGCAGCATATTGCACTTACCTTCATGGGGAGCTTCAAGGTAGCAATGGCTTGGATGGCTGCCAGGGCTGAGGCAGCTCCGCTCATGTCGCTGATCATTTCGGGCATGGTTTTTGCCGTTTTCAGACAAAGGCCGCCGGTGTCAAAAGTAAGACCTTTACCAACAATCACCAGATGGTCGGCAGATGTTCTTGCACCGCGTTTTCCGTCAGCGCCCTTGGTGCCGTCATAGGACAAAGTAATCATGTGGGGTTCGTGGGAACTGCCCTTGCCAACGGTAACGTGACCCATGAAGCCTTCCTTTTCGAGCTGCTTCATGTTGCGGACCTTGATAGTAAGGCCTGGGGTGTACTTGGCGATGGTCTTTGCCCTTTCTACAAATTCTGCAGGGAATAAATCGCTGGCGCTGGTGTTGATTAGGTTCTTTGCCAGGGTTATGGCCTTCTGTTCAACGGCTACGTCTTCGGCGATTTCCTTGAAGTCGGCAACGTGTTCGCCGGCGACGATTTCGAAAGTGACCTGGAAGGCGCCCTTCTGCTTGCTCTTGTAAGCGTCGAACTTGTAGTCGGCGTAATAAAGGCCGTGGACGATTGCCTTGAACTGCTCGGGAGCCGCATCGGCAAGCATAATGCTTACCATGGGAATCTGGCGGGCCATGGCCTTCTTTGCCAGGCGGTATGCGGCCATGCGCAAGTGATCCAGATTAGAGATGCCTCGTTCCTTGGCGGCGTTCACAAAGATTGTTGGAGTGTTGTCTATTTCTAAAAATTCAAGGTCTTCAAAAGGACCTTCTGTCATTCCCTTAAGAACAGTTTCTGCTTGCTTTTCGGCAGCATCAGAAAGGACGTTGGAAAATTGGATGGATTGTTTTACAAAGAAGAGGGCGCTGGCATTGGCCTTGCCCGAAGCTTTTGATACAATGGAAAGTTTCATAATGCCTAAAGTCTAGAAAATTTTTATGCCATAAAAGGCTCTCTTTATCGGGGAAAGTCCTTATAGCTGTTGTTTGTGCATTTCAAAAATGCTATAATGTTATGCGAAAAAACTGGAGGTTTTTTATGAATCTTAAGTATGCTGGAATTATGTCTGCCTTGGCAGTGTCCTTTGCGATGGCTCAGGAACCTGCATCTCTTACTGAAGCAGCTCCCGTTACCGAAGCTCAATCCATTACGGCTCCTGCAGTCGAACCGGCCCCTGCTGAAGTAACGCCAGTAGCAGAACCTGTGGCAGAAGCAAAAGCCGAAGCAGAACCCGTTTCTGAGATTCCTGCCGAACCTGCAGTTGTTGCAGAACCCGCTCCCGGCACAGAACCTGCGCCTGTTGCAGAACCAGCGCCTGTTGCGGAACCTGTGGCTGAAGTTTCTGATGTGGCTGTTGCCCCCAAGGCTGTGCGCGGTGCCGATGTAGAATCTGAACCTGCCCCTAGGGCTGTTCGTGGTGCAGATGCTGCTCCTACCACAGTTTATTACGAAACGGTGTACACCCGCGAAGATGGCGTTCCTGTTCGTACAGTCTATGTCGCACAGCGCTCCCATCGTGATTCTACGACCATGGAAGAACTTGTTGGACTTGTTCCCATGACATTCAAGCTGGGTGTTCACGGGTCAATTGGTTCTTACTATATGACCGGCGACAAGTGGGATAGCGATGATTACGATGGACTTACCTGGCGAGCCGGCCTGATGTCTATTATTCCGCTGAACGAATATACAATGGGCATCAAGTTGGGAGTGCTGTTCGAAAAGAGCGAAGCTAGCGAAACCTACAATTACTTTGATGAAGAAAATGTGGCCACTCCGGTTAGCTTCCGTTTCGATCAGATGAAGATTGACATTCCCGTGCTGTTTACCTTTAAGGGCGCATCTTCCAAGTTCTTCTTTGACATGGGTGCCCAGGTATCTATTCCCGTTAAGGACCAGCTGAAAATTTCTTACGAAGAAGATGGCAAGAAAATCAAAAGCAAGGGCGACATGATTGATGACGAATACCGCAATACCATGGACTGGAGCTTGGTGTTCGGCTTCTCTATCATGGCAAATAAGTATTTGTCTGTAGACATTCATGCTGACATGGGCTTGTCTGATCTTTACGAAGACCATAGGGACTTTGTAAATCTTGACTTGAGTTCTTCTGCATTTACTCTTGGCTTGACGGTTTATCCTTTCTAAACGATTTAGTTTAGGAGAAATGTCAAAAGACAAAAGCGGTTTTTTATGATTTTACCCATAATAGCCTTGGTGGCGGGAATTGCCATTCTGGTTTGGAGTGCCGACAAGTTTGTAGATGGCGCCGTCGGTATCGCAAAGTTTTGCGGTATGTCTACGCTGTTAATCGGTATGGTAATTGTGGGCTTTGGAACCAGCGCCCCCGAAATGGTGGTGTCTGCGCTTTCTGCCTTGCAGGGGAATCCTGAACTTGCGTTGGGAAACGCCTACGGAAGTAACATTGCGAACATCGCCTTGATTCTTGGCATTACTGCCTTGATTACTCCGTTGGTGGTCAAGCGTTCTGTTCTTAAAATGGATCTGCCTGTTTTAATGGCCGTTACAGCGCTGTCCTTGTTGCTTGTTTCAGATGGTAGTGTTACCCGAGGGAACGGTGTCATTTTCCTGTCGGTGTTCTTTGCTGTAATGGGCTACAACATTTTTAGTGAAGTCCGTAAGGCTAAAAAAGATAAGGCTATGGCTCAGTCTGCAGAATCCGAAGATGAAAAATCCATGCCCTTGGGAATGTCCATTTTCTGGTTGATTCTTGGTTTGGCCCTGCTGGTGGTTAGCTCCAAAATGCTTGTGTGGGGTGCGGTGGCCATTGCTCGTAGCCTTGGCATGAGCGATCTTCTGATTGGCCTTACCATTGTTGCCATTGGGACTTCTTTGCCGGAATTGGCGAGTTCCATTGCTGCAGCCCGTAAGGGTGAAGATGATCTTGCCGTTGGTAACATCATTGGCTCTAACATGTTCAATACCTTGACTGTGGTGGGTATTGCCGCGGTCCTTGACCCTATGGAAACTGTTGAACATGCCATGATCACTCGCGACATGCCCATAATGGCTGCATTGACCTTGGCTCTGTTTATTCTGGGGTTCCGCCGCAAGGGCGATGGCCGTATCAATCGTATTGCTGGCGGCGCTTTGCTTGCTATATATATCGGCTATGTGGGTGTGCTTATTGCGCAGGCAACTGGTGTTCTAAGTTAATCATGGATTGCGAAGAACAGGAATCGGTTCTTCGTTCAGTTGTAAAAAAAAACGCTCCTGAACCAGGGGCGTTCTTTGTATAGAATTTGGACTTCGTAATTAGATCATCATTATCAGAGCGTCATTTAAATCCTGAGTCGCGCGACTTGACTCATTCGTAATTAAGTTGGCGGGAAGAATATGTAGGCAATTGCAATGGCCGCAATAACGCCAACGGCGTCGGCGATGAGTGCGCAGGTTACGGCGTGGCGGGTCTTCTTGACGCCTACGGAGCCGAAGTAGACAGCGATGATGTAGAAGGTCGTGTCGGCTGCCCCCTGGAACATACAGCTGAGTCGGCCGGCAAAACTGTCGGGGCCCAAGGTCTTCATGGTGTCGATCATCATTCCGCGGGCTCCGCTACCGCTCAAGGGCTTCATTATGGCAGTGGGGAGTGCGGGCACAACATCGCTGCCAATGCCGACTAGTCCGAGTAAGTAAGAAATCCCGTTCAAGAGCAGGTCCATGGCTCCGCTAGCTCTGAACACGGCCACGCCAACAAGGATTGCTACAAGATTCGGGATAATCATGACTGCTGTATGGAATCCGTCTTTCGCTCCTTCGACAAAAGCTTCGTAGGCCTGAACCTTGCGATAGCAGGCGAGCCCCAAGAAAGACACGATAACGCAGAACAAGGCCAAACCGCTAATAAGCAGGCTGGTGGTTCCGATTGCTTCTGCTGTCAGATGGCTGAAGTAGACCATGATGGATATAACGCAGGCGGTAAGGCCGCCCAGCCATGCTACGGTAATGGGGTCCTTCAGTTTTACCTTCTGGAAAAAGCTGAGGGCCACAATACCTGCGATGGTGCTAAAGAACGTAGAAAGCAGAAGGGGGAGGAATACGTCGCTTGGGTTGGCTGCTCCCATCTGGGCGCGGTAAGTCATGATACTTACAGGAATCAGCGTAAGGCCGCTGGCGTTCAACACCAGAAACATAATCTGGGAATCGCTGGCCACGCTCTTGTCTTCGTTGGGATTCAGTTCCTGAAGTTCCTTCATGGCCTTAAGACCCATGGGGGTTGCGGCATTGTCTAACCCAAGCATGTTTGCGCTGATGTTCATGAGCATGGTGCCCACCACCGGGTGCCCTTTAGGAATTTGGGGGAATAGGCGGCTAAACAGCGGTTGTACAAGTTTTGCCAGAATTTGCACTGCTCCGGCTTTTTCGCCAATCTTTAGGATGCCGAGCCAAAGGCTAAGGATACCTGTAAGGCCGATTGCAATTTCGAAAGCTGTCTTGGACATATCGAAGGCGCCAAGAATAGCCTTGTTGAAAATGCCGCTATCGCCAAAGGCCAGCCACTGGACCATGCAGGCAATAAAGGCACCAAAAAAGAATACAAGCCAGATAACGTTCAGAACCATAATAAAAAATTAGAAAAAGTGCAAAAAAAAAAGAACGGCACCTCGTTGGAGGAGCCGTTCTTTATCAACGTAAAGTTGCGTTATTAGTCTTCGAGCATTTCCTTGCATTCGGCACGGCTGAAACCTGCAGCCATGCAAGCCTTTATGAGGTTTTCATCGCTGTCGCTACTTCCGCTGCTGCCATGATCTTTGTCGCTACCAGAATCCTTGATGGCGCCTTCGATCTTCTTGATGTCACTTGCGGGCTGATCAACTGCGGGAACATCTACGCTGGCATCGGAGATGCGGATAGATGCGCTGCCATCACCGGAGCAACCAAAGAGAGTGAATACGCCTGCAAACAATGCAATCTTGATAATCTTATTCATCATTCTTTTATCCTCCGATTAGAAACTGAGAGTTCCGCTGAACTGACCAATGAGACCGCTCCATGCAGCAGAACCGAGGTTGTCGGCTACAGATGCTTCAACAGACAGGTTCTTGTACTGGAAACGAGCGCCTGCAGTTGCGGTGGTGTTGTTGGTCTTCATGCTCATAACGCTTCCGTTTGTAACAACCTTGTCTTCGGGAACGTCGTAGTCTTCTGTGAATTCATCGCTAGCATAGGAGAACACCTTCCATTCGAATGCTGCGCCACCGAAGATAATCCAGTTTTCGGTAAGAGCCATTTCGGCAAAGATGTTCGGGGTGGTATAGAGAGCGAAGATGCTGTAGCTGTCCTTTTCCTTTGCACCGGCGTTGTCCAGTTCGTCAAAGAATACGATGGGCAAGCGAGTGTTCAAACCAAGAAGAACGCGAGTATCCTGGTTGCCAAGAACAGGGAAGCCGATGTTGAAGTACGGCTGGATAAGGATGTTTGCTTCTCTGCCGGTACGTTCGGTGGTGGTCTTTGCGCCATCGAGGTCGCTAGCAACGTCTTCGGTATAGTCGGTGTGACGCTGGAACCAGAGGCCTGCGGACCATGCAGTGCTTGCACCGCTGGGGCTGTTAGAAATGTTGAGGCGTGCGCCGAGATTCCAGAAGTCAACATCGTGTTCAGTATCGTCGTTTTCAAACTGAACTTCGTTGTTGTAGGTTTCCCAGTAGATGTTTGCAGTAAGGTCGAGAGCGCCGAGAGGAGCTGCAAAAGTTGCTGCGAGGTAGTCGCCTGCACCAGTTACAGAGTAATCGTCTTCAATAGAGCCTTCGTCAGCCTTTTGTTCGTTGCTTGCCCACATCTTGTCGATGGCGATATCAACGGTTACACCAAAACCGCTGGTTGCGATACCGGCAGTAAGCATGCCGAGATTTGCGCGATTGTCAAAGGCAACCAGGTAAGTCATAGCGGGGCCGCCAAAAGCAAGGGCACCGTATTCGTTAGACGGTTCAACATAGAAAAGGTTTGCACCAGCCATCTTGTACGGGGAGGCCATGTTGCCACGTACGGTAGAGGCAGCAGCTTCGTTGCCGACAGTGTTGTAGGCTACACCATGAAGAACGTTCAGGCCAGTTGCTGCGACAACGGGAGCTGCAACAGGGGCCGGAGCTTCTGCAACAGCTTCTTCCTTAGCAGGTTCTTCGTAAACGGGAGCAGCAGGAGCCGGAGCGGGTTCTTCTTCTGCAGGAGCGGCTTCTTCCTGAGTGGATTCTGCTGCGGTGCTTTCGTATTCATCTTCGTAGTCCTGTGCAACGGCGGCAGAGACTGCCATTGCAGAGGCGAGTGCGATGAGCTTAATATTCATATGATTTTCCTTTAAAAAAACAATGAAGAAAATAGCAATTTGAAAGTTGTTTTCAAGCGAAAAAAGCTTTTACACAAATTTCGCACAGTTCAAAGATTAGCCTACTTCTTAGGCTCAATCTTTTCCATGCCGCCCATGTACGGACGCAGCACTTCAGGAATCAACAGGGAGCCGTCCTTCTGCTGGTAGTTGTCGCAAATGCCAACCATCACGCGAGGAGTTGCAAGTCCAGAACCGTTCAAGGTGTGGATGAAGGTGTTCTTGCCGTTGATCTTGGTCTTGATGTTGGCGCGGCGGGCCTGGTAGTCTTCGAAGTTGGAGCAGCTAGAAACTTCCAGCCACTTCTTTTCTACAGGAGCGTAGACTTCAAGGTCGTAGCACTTTGCAGCGCCGAAACCGAGGTCGCCCTTGCAGAGAGCCAGACGGTGGTAGGGGAGGCCCAGCTTTTCGAGAAGCATTTCGCCGAAGCGGGTCAGTTCTTCGTGATCTTCGTAGGAACGTTCCGGATGAGCGAAGTACACCATTTCAACCTTGTTGAACTGATGCAGACGCAGGAGGCCGCGGGTGTCCTTGCCGTAGGAGCCGGCTTCGCGACGGAAGCAGGCGGAGTAGGCGCAAATGCGCTTGGGCAGTTCAGATTCGGGAATCACTTCGCCGGAGTAGAGGTTGGTGAGCGGTACTTCTGCAGTGGGGATGAGGAACAGGTCGTCATCCTTGTCGCAGCGGTACATGTCTTCTTCGAACTTGGGGAGCTGACCGGTACCACGCATGGTGTTACGGGTTACCAGGTACGGAGGAGTGAATTCTTCGAAGCCAGCCTTCTGGTGTTCGTCCAGGAAGAACTGGATGAGGGCGCGTTCCAGGCGAGAGCCGAGACCGCGGTAGACCGGGAAGCCGGAACCGGAAATCTTTGCGCCACGTTCAAAGTCGAAAATGCCAAGGCGTTCGCCGAGGGTCTTGTGGTCGACGCGGGCGAAGTCATCGTTCTTGGTGTAGTAGTCGAAGGGAATCGGACCGTCCTTTTCGACCTTATTGTCGCTGGAGTCCTTACCTTCGATGGAGCGGGGAGCGATGTTGGGGACGTGCATGAGCATTTCGGTCTGCTTGTATTCCAGATCCTTCAGCTTCTTGTCCATTTCGTCGATCTTGTTGCCCAGTTCGCGGGTAGCGGCCTGAGCTTCGTCTGCGTTTTCGCCCTTCTTCTTCAGTTCACCGATGAGCTTGGACTGAGCGTTACGTTCGCTCTTGAGGCGTTCCACTTCGGTGAGGAGGGGGCGGCGTTCTTCGTCGATGGCGAGAACATCGCGCAGGCTCACGGTAGTATACTTCTTTTCGGTTTCAGCAATATAATATTCCGGATTTTCGCGGATTTTCTTAATGTCAAGCATGTTATGCCTCGGTTAGATAAAATTTTACGGCGGTAATTATAGCATTTTTCTTTACGTGTCGCTATTTAACCATAATTTTTTGGACGTTCATTCCCGTTCTTATAATATAAGAGCCGGAATGGTTCAGCTGAATTTGTGCGGAACCGTTGGAGAAAACCCGTTTGATCAGGTTTCCATTCAGGTCAAAGACTGAAATTTCTCCGATGTAGCTATCTACAGAAACAATGTTTCCTTGAACGTGAATGTTTTGACCAACGGCGAATCTTTTGTGTTCAATTCTAGTTCCGGTTGAATCTGGAACTGTTTCGCTGGACGATTCTGCTGTGGACTCCAGGGAAGAACTGGATTCTGGTGAAGTTTCAGATGAACTAGATTCGGAGCCAGTTTCCGACGAGGCGGGGGTTGAAGGACCATTCAGTATTCCGTCGGCAATGATTTTTGCCAGTTCCTTGGCTCCTTCCTCATTGGGGTGCACTACGTCGTCCAGCAGCCATTCCTTCTTGTTGAATGTGCTGTGAAGGTCGATAATCTTTACGCCCTTCCTGGTGGCCACTTCCTTGATGATGGGATTGATGACATTTACGATGGCGGTATCTACAATGCCCCATTCTACATTCTGGGCGTAGGGCTGCAAGGTGGCGTAGATGGTGGGTGCCTGAGGCTGATGGGCGAAGGTGTCGATGAGGGCTTCGTAGTCCTTGGCCAGGTCAGCCTTGTTCTCCGGCTTGTACATATAGTTGTATCCGCTGGAACTGCCCTTGCCGTCAAAGAAGTACTTGCTGTCGTTTGTCCCAAGCTCGATGACCACGATATTTGCACCGTAGTTCAGGGCGGCGGTAAACTTGTCGGAAGACCAGTAGGATTCGCCAGATGCCTTGTGGAACATTCTGCCGGAGTGACCGAAATTTTCCACCTTGTATTCGCTGCCCAGCATGTCTTGCAGGTGCTCGGGATATTTCTTTTTGTCCCAGATGCCGTAGCCTTCGGTAATGCTGTTGCCGACGCAGGCTACCTTGGTTTGTGCATTAACCAAGGTGGTGGCCAATAGGGCTGATCCTATTGTCAAAATAAACTTTAATCCCATAACATCTCCATTACATTACCCTGAATGATGTCGAATTCGCGATGAACTTTGTTGCAAACGCGTTTGAACCAGGTCTTTCTTTCTTTCAACGACGTCAATTTCGCGAAAGCGAAAATCCAGCTGTTTTAACACATTGGAAAAATAATATAATTTCTGGTGTGAAATAATTTTTCTACTATTGGCAATATGCTGAAATCTTCAAAATGTTTTCGCCTGTGTTCAATAGGACTGCTGGTCCTGTGCGCCATTATTTTATCGGGCTGCTACAGTTTTACCGCCAGTACTCTGCCCAGCCATATCAAGACCGTGAACATTCATGAAGTTGAAGACAAAACCTTGGACCCGGTGCTGGCTAACGACATCTATACAGCTGTTGTAGACATGTTCAAGAAGAATGCCGGTGGTGTTCGAGTTGTTAAATCTGACGAGGCCAACGCAGATTTCAATATCTCATTGCTGTCTTACACTAACAAGCCTATGGATTACAACAGCAATAGCGATGTGGAATCTTATCGAGTTACCATTCGCGTCAGTGTCAAGTTTTATGACAACGTGAAGAACCGTATTATTTACGAAAGCAAGTCCCTTTCTGCAGAAGGTACTTACGATGTGCAGGCCAACGAAACAGAAGACCGCCACGGTCAGGCCCGAGCCATCGAAAAACTTCAGGACTTGATTATTACAAACGCCCTAGCTAAGTGGTAGCAAGGTTTGTGTCGCAGAAACAAGCTTGCTTGTTTCTATGACCGAGGCGCAGCTAACTAAACCGCGAAGCGGTTTCAAGTGGTAAAATCTTCCACCTTCACCGGCTCTTCATTCAAAAGGGCTTCGGTCAGGGTGCTGCCCTTGTAGGTCAGCTTCAGGCTGAAGAAGGGTTCGCCTCGTTCCAGCAGGGCCAAAAAAATCAAGTCGCCGTCCCAGTGGGGGAGTTTCGCAACGTCTGCCTTCGGAACCCATTCCAAGTTGCCTTCGTCGCATTCCTTGATTTCGCCGGTCCATTGGGTTGCCGTAAACAGGTGCATAAACTCGGTCTGGTCCATGCCATCGCTAATGAAGGTTACGATACCGCGATACTTGGGCTTGATGAGGGTGAGGCCTGTTTCTTCCAACGCTTCCCTCTTGATGCAATCCTCGGGAGATTCCCATTCCTCGAACTTTCCGCCAATGCCTATCCACTTGTCCTTATTGATGTCGTTCTTCTTCTTGACGCGGTGGAGTAGCAGATACTTGTCGTCTTGCTCGATGTAGCAGAGGGTGGTGTTTAGCATAATTATGAATTATGAGTTATGAATTACGAGAGTTTGTCGTTTTCGTTGCGGAGGTCGTCTAGGTTTTCGGTGATGGAATCCAGCACCAGTTCCTGCTTGCTTTCCATAGCTTCGAAACGCTTTCTCAGACTGTTGATGAGGGCGTATGCGATAGGCGTTGCACAGACTGCTTCAATCGTCAGCTTGCCCGGGAACTGCACCACGATCATGCTGATTAAATCTTCTGTAGGCACCGTGCCGGCAAAGGCAATCAGCACAAAGATACTGGTGTCTACGATGTAGCCGAAAAGGGAACTGCCTATGGTGCGCACCCACAAAAGCTTGCGTCCGGTCTTTTCGCGAATCTTTACCATGGTCCAGGCGTTGGTGATTTCTCCTAGCAAGAACGCAATGAGGGAGGCCACGGTAATTCGCGGGACAAAACTGAAAATGGTGGAGTAGGCGCTGGCGGTTTCTTCGGTAAAGTCGGGGTAGGGGAGTGTTGTGCCAATGAAGGTGAAGATAGCCATGAATACCTGGCAGAAGAAGGTAAGCCAGATGACCTTGCGGGCGGTCTTGAAACCCCAGATTTCGGTGAGCACGTCCCCCAGCATATAGGCCAGGGGGAAGGTGATGGTGCCTGCGTCAAAAATGGTAACGCCGCAGACGGACAGCAGCTTCACTGCCATCACGTTGGATGTCAAGTAGCAGGCCACCATCAGGCCCGCAATAATTACCAACGGAGAAAAGGGATCCCGCTTAGCCCCGATATCAAATTCATCTTGCTTCATATCGCGGCCAAAGATAGATTTTATTCGTGGATTTCCAATGGTAGCCCATCGGGATCGCTGAAGAAAGTCATTTTCTTTCCTGTGTAGTCGTCAACGCGAACAGGTTCCGTTGCGATTCCCAAAGCGTTCAGCTCTGCGACGGTTGCATCCACGGATTCCACGCGGAAAGCCAGGTGACGAAGACCGTTTGCCTCGGGGTAGCTGGGGCGGGGCGGCCTTCCTGGAATGATGAACAGTTCCAGCTCCATACCGTTTAACTGCAGGTCGATCTTGTAATCCCCACGTTCAGCGCGGTAATTCTCGCGGATAATTTTAAATCCCAGAAGGTCCACATAAAAATGCCTGGACTTCTCGTAATTGCTTCCGATGATAGCGATGTGATGGACTTGTGTAAGGTTCATGATAAAAATTTTATGGGTTCTTTACACAGCGGACATAGGCGCCCGTGTACTTGTGTCCGTTGTCATTGTCGAAATGGTTACTGCCATTGTGTATGGCCCAAAGCCAGGCGTATGCATAGGGGTAAGAGGTTCCTGATACGTCGTATTCTGTGGAACTCATAAAGAGCACTTCAACGTTTTCATCTCTGTAGTATCCGCGATAATCGTAGGCTCCGCCATACTGATTTTGAAAGTGCGCTGAGTATTCTGGGTTTTCCAGGATGAATTCATTTAACTGGTTCCATTCTTCGTGGCTGGGAAGATGGGATCCACTGGGGCAGATTCCCTGGTGGGGTTCTACAGTCGTTCCGTATTTCTTTCTATCGTAAGAAATGTCAATGCCCATGGCCATGGACCAGGTGTAGATGCGT
This sequence comes from Fibrobacter sp., assembly GCA_024398955.1. Taxonomy (GTDB): domain Bacteria; phylum Fibrobacterota; class Fibrobacteria; order Fibrobacterales; family Fibrobacteraceae; genus Fibrobacter. Next base: position 12,405 of record JAKSIG010000064.1, read on the forward strand.
CCGTATTTTTCGCAGTTTTCTGGAT
>JAKSIG010000065.1 GCA_024398955.1 Fibrobacter sp.
TGGACTATAGGATTTTCTTTGTTTATATAGAAAAACTTGCGGGATATTCTTTTGATTACGATGCCGGGGAGGAACAGCACCCTTATGATATGTGCGAAGGAAGTGTTTACTGCGGGAGGGAACATTGGGAATATAATCAGACTTTCTTGCTAAACATTCCCGTGCTTTTGCAGTGGAGGATTCCCCACATTCTATTTTTTGAAGCGGGCATTGTATTTGACTTGTTACTTGGGACAATCGAAAATCAGGATGATGGATGGAGAGGTGAACCTTATCGAAATCGCGATGAGGAGAGCCGCCTTGGGGTGAATGTTGCCATGGGCATTGGTCATCAATTCAAATCGGGATTATTCATTGATTTTCGAACACTCTTCCGTGTGAATGACTTGATCGATGCGGACAAGTTTGCGGATAGTTTTCTTATCTCAGTACAGGGGCCTGATAAGGATGGGAATGCCGTTTTTAACTATATGGAATATTCCGAGCCTTACGGCTCTTACTACAAATTGTTGAAGTTTCAGTTGGGTGTAGGTTACTGGTTTTAACAAAGTTTAAGTTACGTGAGATTTTTATGAAAAAACTTGCAGTTTTATTTATGTTGTTTGCAAGCCTCGTCTTTGCCGAAGGATTTTCATGGAAAACCTTTGATGTGAAGACGGGCCCATTCCTAGCGGCCTATAGTAATGGCTATAATGCAACAGGTATTGGCGCTGGATTACAATTGGTAAAACCGTTCTCTCCTTATATTGGGGTGGGCGGCTTTTACGAAATTGCAGGGGCTTCGACCTTCTCCACAGATTGTGACCAGTACATTTTTACGGACTTTTCAGGTGGAATTTTGTTGAATATGAATGTTCCGATTTCCAACTATTTTAGCTTGACTTCCAACTTTATGGCAGGCGTGACCTACCGTTATGGAACCTATGAAGAAAGTGCTGGAATGCGAGCTGAAAAGGTTGTGGTTCGAGACCAATATGGTAATGAAGTGGAAGGTTATCCGATATACAATACACAAGAGGAAGATTTTGAAATGAAACACATTCAGTTTCGTGCCAATTTAGGCTTTAGTGTTCATTCCAGGAGTCAGCGATTTGGCGCAGAAGTTTATGTTCTGGATTTTGCATCGGATGCGGTGGTTCGACACTCCTTTTCTATAAACGGGACGGTTCGAATTTTCTAAAAAATGAAATCTATAGTTGAATACCTTGATTATCGCGTATATATGCGGGAGTTCTACGAAGAGCGTAAGAGAACTTCCGCTTTTACGTGGAGAGAGTTTTCCAAGCTCTCCGGTTTTTCGTCTTCGGGATATTTGAAGCTTGTTTGCGACGGCAAAACGCGACTTCGTGGGGCCGGTGCAGAAAGTGTTGCCAAGGCTATGGAACTGACAGGTTACAAAGCTGAATATTTTTGCTGGTTGGTGAAGTTCTGCGATTCTTCCAAAAGCGAAGAAAAGCAGAAAGCCTACGACGAAATGCAGCGCATTGCAGATGTCAACAAGGTCCGCATTCTAGGTGGAGATGCCTACAGCTATTTCTCCAACTGGATCAATCCTGCGCTTCGAGAACTTGCGCCTTTGATGCCTGGCGCAAAACTCATCGACATGGCACGCACTTTAAGCCCGTCTGTGCCTGCCGCCGATGTACGCTACTCTCTGGATCAAATGGTCCAGATGGGACTTCTGCGACGAATCGAGAGTGATGGCTGCGTTACTTACGAGCAGGCTGATGTTGGCATCAATCCGGTTTCTAGCCCGGATCAAAAGGCTGCGGTCAATGTGGCTATGCGAAACATGCAAAAACAGTTTGCTAAGCTAGCCGCGGATTCTGTAGATGACGTTGATGTCTCTGAACGTAGTCTAAGCGGAATGACTGTAGGCATTGACCGTGCGGCATACGAACGAATTGAAAAAGAAATTGCAGCGTTTCGCAAAAGAATCGAGAATATCGTATCCGAGGTTAAGGAGTACGATCGCGTCTACAGAATGAACCTACACTTGTTTCCGTTGAGTCGCAAATTGGAGGAGGAAAATGAAAATGGTTAGCAAGAGCTGTGCAAAAATTACGTGCGCCTTTCTTGTGGCTTTTTTGGGGAACTTCCTTTTTTGCGGTTGCACTGGATTTACCACGGATTGGAGCTTCAGTATGGGTTTCTCATCAGATAATAGTGATCCATCTAAAACAGAAAATGAAGTCGACGACAATCTTGTTCCCTGTGAATCTGGCCGTTTGAAGGTCAAAGAAACTTCTGAAGATGGCCTATCTGGAAAGATCTCATTAATCTTTGAAGATACCGATGATTCTCTATACTATAACTATGAGTTCAGAAACGATACTTTAGCCTTCATGGATGAAGGTGAAGATGTTTATGTCTTTACTGACGGGCGGAAGGGCCTGTTGTATGGATGGTGGACTTTGGAACAGCCTTCTGGGACAACCTTCTGGCTACTAACGAGATACTCCTTCTCCATTTATGCCAAGGAAAAAGATTATTGCGTGAAATAATGAAATTTGCATGAATTGTATAGTTTTTTGTATATTACTTAAACTATGAATAAAGTTCTTTTGATTTTGTGTCTTGTTTCTACGAGTATGCTGCTCAACGGTTGTGTTACTGGACGCTCCCGAGGAATTCTTGTGCAGGGTACTGAACAGGTACGCGCGGCTCCTGAAGTACGTGGAGCCAACAAGGAAATTCAACCTCGATCCAATTTTATGTCTGTACGCGGTGGAATGCGTCTAGGGAAAACCGAAACCGTGAAGGCAGGAACTTTGGAAAATGATTTAGATCGTATTAGTTCCTGCGACGACTGTGAAGGACCGATTAGTAACTATCGCTATGCAAAGCTATTCTACGAAATCGCCTCTACGGGCCCTTATGCGATTTTCGAATATCTCCATAAGTTTGATGCGTTTACGATTGGTGTAAGTACCGGTTATGATAACGCCGCGTATGTATCTCCTGTTATTGGGGCAAACTTTAAAAATTTTGAGTTTGGTGCGACCGTTGCTATGGAGGTTTTGCCAACAAAGTATAAGAAGACCGCTTATGCCGTTGTTGAAGAGTCGGATTGCCAAGGCTTGTTTTGTATTGATCCGGCCGACCTAGGCGAATCGGAATTTGATGTTGAAACCGAGAACTCGTATATTAGTTTTGCTCCCGGCATTTATATGGCTTTCTTTATGGACCGATTCTCCGTAAGTTACTCTGGTAGCGTATACGTGCCGGATAATTTCTTCGATGATGTGAACACTAATGATAATCGACTTGTTACAAAGCTAAAGAACGATGAAATGCCTGCGGTATTCACTAATCACGTTAGTGTAGGGTACAACATTACAGATAATTTTGTTGTCCGTTTGGGCTTGACCAATGTCTATGGTGAATTCCCGGGCTGGCATTGGTCTGGTTCGGGCGGCCTAGAATACCAGTTTTAGAAAGAGTTAAGGCGCCGAGGATTCCTCGGTGTCTTTTTTTAATCGGGCTTCTCGCTCTCTGGCTTCCCGCTGGGAGAAAATACAACCGCAGAAGTTTTGACGGTACAGATTGTACTCTGCAGAAAGTTCGGTGGATCGCTTGAACCCGCCTTTCTTTTTTAAGTCTGTGGGCAGACGCTTTACGCCGTATTTCTGGCACTGTTCTTCCATCACTTCATTGAGGACTTGAGCGTCCTTCATGGGGCTGATGGTAAGGGTGGTGGTGACGAAGTCGGCGCAGAGTTCCTTGGCAACTCGGGCGGATTCGGCTAGGCGCAATTCAAAACACTTGCGGCAGCGCTTGCCGCCTTCAGGCTCGTTTTCCAGGCCACGGACAAATTCGTAAAACTTCTTGGGCTCGTAGGGGCCTTCTATCAGCGTCACGGGATTCTTGGTGGGGAACTCCGCTACAAAGCGCTTGATTTCAGCAACGCGATGGCGGTATTCTTCATCGGGCGAAATGTTGGGATTGTAGTAAAAGACTGTAATCCTAAAAAACTGCGAAAGGTATTCGATGCTGTAGCTGCTGCAGGGGGCGCAGCAGGCGTGCAAAAGAAGCGTTGGCGTTTCACCACGCTTTTGCAAACCATGGATAATGTACTCCAGGTCCCGCTGGTAGTTGTGCTTCGGCGGCTTTATTCCTTCGACACTCGGGTTGTTTTCACCGGGATTAACCATAGTTCAACGTTCCAAAAGCAGTTGCCCAGTAGCAGATCGTTGTGACGATGGCGAAAAAGCCCATGACCATCTTTTCTTTGTGGCTGGTGCTGAACAAGACCGTTGCCATGTAGAAGGTAAAGTAAAGCGAAAAGAAAAAGGTGAAAATGGTGGTGATGATTCTCGGAATCAAGTTGCTTGCGGCATCCGGCAAAACATTTCCTGCGGTGAGCAAAAACCACATGGCCGTAAACTGCATCACGATGGGCACAATAAACGCGCGTCGAACTTCTTTGGGCACTACTCTGTGGCGGCCATTCATGGCGTACATACCCAGGGGAGCACCCAGGGCTAGGGCGATATTCAGACCGATGGAGGGCAAAAAGAAAATGGCACCAATGAGAGCGGGGATAAACATGGTTTAAATATAAAAAACGACGCCATCAGGTAAAGGAGGTAACCTAATGGCGTCTGGGAGTGTTTGGGTACCTATAAAGTACATATTCACATCCCTGGAAAACGAAAAAATCGAATGATTCTTGTATACTCGAGTGTACACACCCCGAAAACAGTCTATATACCCTAGAAATTGCCGTGAATTTGCATATAACCGCGAAGTGGCTTAATGTGTTGTCCTCGGGTACGGCTAAGGGTTACCCCTAGGGATGTTTGCTGTTTTCCAGCACCTATGTCCACCTGGTTTCGAATTTGGAGTTTTTCGGCAAAATTGGCCTTGGGAAGGATTAGGGAGATGGAAAAACGGTTTTGTACCCCTTGGCTGTAGGTGGTGCCTAGCTCTAGTTTTGGACGTTGAAAACCATCGTTGCGCCGGTATTCGACCTTGGCGGACCCCTGCAGCGTGAGACTACCGAGAGTGTTGTTGGGGCTGCCAGATGCGTCATAGGTATTAGCAAATGCGTTGTAGGTACTGCCGCGACCCTCATACGCCTGCCAGAGGGCTTGCAACTTGTAGTCGCTGGAGGTGCAACTGTTTTCTGCGTCCTGGCAGGTGGCGCTGGCGGAAAATCGCAGAAAGCGGGGGCCGGAGTCGCCCTGCAGTTTTATTTTTGCAGAGGCGGTGTCGGCACCAAGGGGCGTGGCCACTTGAGTGCTGGCCGAGATTTTCGTATTTCCCAAGTCTGCAAAGGCGAAAGACAGGCTTTGGATTCCCCAGAAACTGTACTTTTGCAGAGTCTTGCTAAGGCGAGCCTGCTCGGGCAAGGAGTCCCCATGATAATAGGCGGTTGTCCTCCAGGAGAATGTCTGCCCCATGTGTTGCACTCTGTTATGCAGCTGGATTTTTATTAGCGGTTGAAGGAACAGGCTTTGCCCATGGGTGTTTTGCTTGAGAATTGACCAAAGACTTATTTCGCCCCAGCTGGATTTTCCGTGGAGAGACAAGGATTGCTGTCGAGGGCTGTACCAGTAGGCGGCGCTTGCAGTGGCTGCCTTGTCGAAGGCATACTCCAAATGGGCCCCGGCATTTTGGGCGGTGTCTAGCAGGGCGCCTAGGGTGAATTTCCTAATGGCGTAGAAAAGGGCGGTGCCCCATAAGGTGTCCAGGGGAATATTGCTGCGAAGTTCCTTGGTGGAAATTTGCCCGAAGTAGGCTTCTGCCCCTTTATGCCTGTAGGCGAGAAGCTCTTGAGAACCGAGGCGCAAGGAAAAACGGTAGAATTCCAGCTGAAGGTTGTAACGGTACTTGGAAAGTTCCCCCAGGGAATCCACTTGACCTTTCCAATGGAATCGGCCTTGGATTTTACGTTCCTCTTTTTTCGTTTTTGGCGTCTTAGCCTTTTTTTGTGTGTCTTGCGGGATTTCCGTTTCGCAGGTTTCCATGGCGTAGATTTCTGCTAAAAAGCAGGCCTCCCGCTCGTTGCCCTCTTGAACCAGGTCCAGCATTTCCTGGGCCTCCTCAGGTGAAATAATTCCGCTATCCCACCATTCAAAGATCTGGGATTCGCTTAGGGGCTGGCCCAGGGCGAAGCCTTTGATGGCAAGACAAATCAGAAAGAGCAGTAGTGTATAAACCTTGGTCATTTTAGTTCCCGCATTTATACACGTTCTTTTGCCCTCAAATGAACCGGCAAAATTCAAAATTTTTCAGAATTTCTAACTTTGGGTCATGGCAAATTCAAACTGGTCTAAAAAGCCCAATAAGGGCTCCTGGGGAAGAACCCCCGCTCGCGGCGCCGACGCCCTGGGCAGTGCATTTATCCCGCACATGAAGGCTCCCCGCACCGAGTTCCCGCTTTTCAACGGCAAACGCGTTACCCCGTCGCTGGCCGGTCTTGAAAAATTGTTGGGCTATTATGGCGTCGAACTTCAGCAGGAAACCCTGAAGCAGATTTGGGAATACCATCAGCTGATCCGTGCCAACAACGACGACCAGGATTTGACCCGCCTCAATGCGTTTGAGACCATGGTGGAACGTCACTACGCAGACTGCACCTTAATCAACGCCTTTGTAGAAAAATGGCCTGCCCGCATGATCGACGTGGGCAGTGGCGCCGGATTCCCGGGCATTCCCTTGAAGATTGTGAACCCTAAAATCAATCTGACCCTTTGCGAACCCCGGCCCAACCGCATTAACTTCTTGAACATGGTCATTGAAAAGCTTGGCCTCCAGAACATCGACGTGTTCGGTCACAAGGTTACAAGCCGTAGCATGACTATTCCTGTGGACGGCGTCATCAGCCGTGCCTTCGAACTGATGGAAAAGACTTTCCCCCGTTTGGAAAACTCACTGAAGGTGGGTGGCCGCGTGTTCTTTATGAAGGGGCCCGCTGCCGCAGACGAACTCAAGACCCTCCATCCGGAGGACTTTGGTTACAAGCTGCTGGAAAAACATTTCTACACCATTCCCAACAGTACCCAGGAACGCGCCCTCGTTATTTTTGAACGCGTTGAGTAATCTTTTTAAAGATGTTTTCAAAAAGAGGGTAACGTGGCTTGTTCAGTAGCATAGCGCTGAACGGTGTTACGATAATGATGTAATAGAAAATCACGGCAGTTGCCAGTGAAAATGCAGTCATCGTCAAAACGAAAAGAATGAAATTCGGATCCTCTGGTTGGCTATATGCAACGCTAATCCACCACTCCTTTGCCACTGCAAATCGGAATATGGGGAAGGTGAAACCCTGGTGAATAGCCAATAGAACTAGGTTGTATTTCACAGGGAATGCAAAAATGAAATTGGTGATTCCTCGGCAGAAAACGGTAAAGCCGATGGAACCGAGTAACGCACAGGGCAGCGTTAACGCATGGTTGCCGTAGATGCTAGCGAACATGTCCATGTGAAGGTTGGGCATGAATGTGGTATCTCGGATATATAGGTGCAGGAAGTAGGTGGCTACCATCAGTATGGAACCTACAAGTAGCGAGAGCCAGCGCCTGCTGATTAGGGGCTTGTAAATAAATGACAGGTTCTTGCTGGTGAACAGGAAGCCGAAATAGGTAAAGACGGTGCCGAAGACGGCGGCGTCCATATTCCAGACCATAGTTGACTTAGTGAACTTGTTGTAGAAAATTCCTAAACCAAGAAGTGCTAGTGTGCCCAGTCCTGTCAGCCAAATATTCTTTCTGCACTTATGGTAAATCCAGAAAAGGAAAATGTCGCTAAAGAAGAGGGCAGACAGGAACCAAACGCTTTTAAAACGAACTTGGCTAATGGCTCTACTGATGTCGTTAAGAACGTAGACCGTGTCCCAAGGCATGTCGTAGAGAGACTTGAATAGAACATCCAGCCCAATGCAAAATATAGCCAGCCCAATGCAGGGAATCAGATAACCCTTTATTTTCTTGATCAGAAAGTCGCCGGCGCTAATGTTGTCCGGTCTGAACGTCATGCCGTTCAAGAAAAAGAACATGGGAATGTGAAAAGAGTAGGCGAACGATACGGCTAAACCTTCCTTATACCCATGCATAAAAACGACCAGCAATAATCCGAGGAATTTTGCTGTGTCTATATATTGAATTCGTTTGTGTTCGGGCATTTCTGGAATTAGAACTTAAACAGCATACCGAAGCGCATTTGACCGTCGCGGACGCCGTCGTTGTCGCCAATGTCCTTAATGGTTGCAAAGTCAAACTGAAGCATGTCGGACAGCATAAAGCCGAAACCGAAGTCCACTTCGTTACGCTTACCGACCTGGTCGTGCAAGTAACCCACACGCAGTGCAATGGTGTTGGAGTAAATGAATTCCAAACCGGCGTTCAGGACGCCCTGCATAATGGAGTTCTTGAGCTGTTCAAAGAAACCGTCGCCACCGCGTTCCGGATTGATCAGAGATTTCCAGCTGGCGATGTAGAAAGGTTCCGGATTGCCGCGGTCGTCATCATAGACCACTTCGCGGTTATAGTCAACAGCCGCAGTCAGCTTGTAATCGGCCAAGGAGAAGATTTCGTAGGAGAGGCCCAGGCGCCAAGTCAGCGGAATGGGGTCTTCGATGGTCTTGTCCACGTAGTAAACGCTGGGACCGATGTTCATAAGAGCTGCAGCAAAGTTCAACTTGGGAATGATCAGGTTCTTCTTGAGAACGCCGATGTCAAAAGCGTAACCGAAGGTGGTTGCTTCTTGACCGGCGCCAGCACCGGAGCTAAGATCGGAGTAGAAGAACTTGATGGAGAGACCCAAACCCCAGTCGCCGGGGAAACGTGTGCCGTAGCTAACGCCACCAACAATTTCAGAACTGTTGTAGGCCACCAGGTCATCAACGTCAACATCGTCAGAAGCCACGGTGGAACCGAAGCTTACGAAATTCACGAAGGCGCCCAAGGTTCCCCAGTCGTTCAGAGGAATTGTCATGCCAGCGTAAAGGTGATACAGATCGGGAATGTTCAAAACCGGCAAAAGCTTTTCGTAGAATGCGGTCAGCTGGTAGTCTGCGTCCTTGAACTGTTCCATACCGTTGGCAGTGCTGAACCAGACGTCGTTACCCTGAGGAACGACGGTCCAGACCTTGTTCACGGACAGACCGTTGCCAGAGTGGTAGTGGATCCATTCGTCATCTTTCTTGACGCTGCCTTCCTGTTCTGCGGTGCCGCGTTCAAGTTCTGCCTTACGACCGCTGGCGGTTGCGTAATCCGGCAGATGGCGCCATACGCCCTTGTCGGTTGCAATCCAGATGCCGCCCTTCTGGTCTACGGAAATGTCGTTCACGTGGTTGTTGGCGAACTGAACCTGTTCCCACTTGCGGAGGTTAAAGTGGCTAAGGCCGCCTGCGTGGGCTGCCCAAACATGGCCGGAGCTATCTACGGCAAGAGCCAGGGGCTTAAGATCCATGACGCCGTCTTCTTCGGTGAACAGGCTCCAGCGGTCCTTGTCGTTAACGGACTTCTTGGGGATGAGGCGGGCGATGCCTGCGCCGTCAGCGGCCACGAAAAGTTCCTTACGGCTTTCGGACCATACCAATGCGTTGATTTTCTGGCTGGGGAGAACCTTACCCTTTTGCTCGAACTGGCCGTTGCGGTAGACGAACAAGCCATCGTCGGTACCGATCCAGATGGAGGCGCCTTGGCTTACCAAGGATGTCACTCTGTGGTTGCCCAGTTCAGACTCGTAGTTCTTCCAGCCCTTGCCGTCGAAACGGTAGAGGGACTTGGGAGTACCGACCCAGAGCTTTTCGGTGCGGCTTTCGTAGAGGACTGCGGTGATGGTGTCCTTGACCACCAGGTTCCAGGGCATCTTCACTTCCACCACGTGCTTTTCGTCTTCGGCGGTCTTGATTTCGTTAAATGCCTTGACCTGACGCACGTATTCGTCCAGGCCGCGTTCAGAACCCACGTACACCTTTACGGCGTCGCGAACCTTGGCGTTACCCTGCAGGGTAATGGAATGGTAGTTGATCCATTCCTCGCCGTCAAACTTCAAGATACCATCGGCGGTACCTGCCCACAACTCGCTTTTGCTAAAGAAACCGTTCTTGGAACGGGATGCCATGCGGGTAAAATAAGGAGCATTCTTGGCGTCAGCGCGGTAGGACATGCGCCACTCGTCGGACAGGGGACCAAAGGCCAGGCCTGCCGGGTTGTAGTACATGGCGGTAGCGTCATCGGCCAATGCGGAACCAGCTTCACCCATACCCAGCTGACGTGCGCCAACGGGCATTTCAAGTGTGATGATTGCGGAACCTGCTGCGAAAGTCAGGGCCGGGGCGAGTAAAAGTGCAGAGAGTAGGGATTTACGCAAGTTGCCTCCAGTCCGGTACGTCGTAGCTGCTACCGTGAGACGGAACAACAGCCTTCCAGCCGGATTTGCTGGGGTTTTCCCAAGGCTGCTTCGGTAGAACCTTGCAATCGCAGCCCAAAACGTAAGGCGGCAAGATCTCAGCATGATTGCGGATCTGCTCGCGGGTAATGAAGTTCTCTTCGTTAACGAATTTGCAGTATCCCTTGCCCTTGGGACCCAGAACGATGCGGTAGGTGGCGGTGCCGTTACGGTCGCCTTCGTCGATAGTCTTAATAGTTTCTTCCATGGTGGTGTTCCACTGGGCGATCAGCGCTTCTCTCTGGTCGGGCGTCATATCCTGGGTTTCCAGCCAGGAGCGCAAGGATGCTTCGGAAGGCTTGACCGCTTCCAGGGATTCGCGGGCGGGGCGGACCACTACGGCATACTGGCCGGACACGTCAATTACTTCCTTGGGCTCGTCCTTTTCATCGGAACTATGAATGATAACGTAGGCTCCGATGGCAGCCAAGATGATCGACAGCACGATAATTGCGATTACAATGATGATTGATAGCATATTCAATTCCGTTTAGGGAAAACCTGTACTTTAAAAAACTAGCATTTTCTATTTTGTGGGATAGGAGATATTATGTCGAAATTAAAGATTTTTCTTGTTCTGTTGATGAGTGTGAGCTGTTTCGCTATTCCATTCAAAGTGGAAACGGTTAAGGAAGGCTCCGGCGATCCCATCCGTGCAGGGCAGCTTATTAAGGTCCATTACAAGGGCTTCCTCTACCAGGACAGCACCAAAAAGGCTGAAGTGACGAAAATTGACACAGTTGCTACGGCTGATTCCGCTGTTGCAGATTCCGCCCAGATTGAAGAGAATCTCCCCTTTGCCGACTCCTACGCAGGTGGCGAACCGTTGGAATTCACTATCGGCATGGGTATGGTCATCCCCGGTTGGGAAAAGGGCCTCATGGGCATGAAAGTTGGCGAAATCCGCAAGCTTTACGTTCCGTACCAGATGGCATATGGTGAAAACTCCTTGGAAGGCATTCCCGCATTCTCCGATCTTTATTTCGAAGTGGAATTGGTTGCCGCTGAAAAGCCCATGGAACCGGACGTTTTCCCCAAGAGTGTAGAAGGCCTCAAGTGGCGTGAAGCTGCCAAAGGTCTTAAGATTTACGATGAGAAGGTTGGCTCTGGTAAGCCCGCCGTTATGGGCTCTGTGCTCAAGACCCATTACACCGGCTGGCTCCTTTCTGGCCGTAAGTTCGGTAGCTCCAAGGATATGGGCAAGCCCCTTCAGGTGGTGCTCGGTGCCGGCAAGATGATCAAGGGCTGGGAAAAGGGCCTGGAAGGCATGCGCGAGGGCGGTGTCCGTTGGTTCCGCATCTCTCCCAATATGGGCTACGGCGCAACTGCTTACTCCATGATTCCCTCCAATTCTACCTTGGTTTATAAGGTGGAATTGACCTCTGCTGAAATTGACGAAGAAGTGGCTGCAGCTATGGATTTCTTCCCGGATACAACCTCACTTACCTTTGAAAACGGTTCCGAAGGCCTGCGCTACGCTATTATCAAGCAGGGCGAGGGTGAACCCGCTCAGAAGGGCCAGACTGCCCGCGTTCATTACACCGGCTGGTTGACCAATGGTTATAAGTTCGATAGTTCTCGTGATCGTGGCCAGGAATTCGCATTCCCCCTGGGTGGCGGACGTGTAATCCGTGGCTGGGAACTTGGCGTGCAGGGTATGCTGCCGGGTGAAAAGAGAATCCTGGTGGTTCCGCCGGGAATCGGTTACGGCAACCGTGCCGCAGGCCCCATTCCTGCTGGCTCTACTCTGATTTTTGCTGTGGAATATTTGGGTCAGGATTAATAACCTACGAATCCTATAGTTTTTCAAGGGAAAGCGCTCTTTTGGGCGCTTTTCTTTTTATCTTTGAGTGCAGAGGTAACTGAAATGAGAATTTCTACTAAAGGTCGTTATGCTTTGCGCGTGATGATTGACCTTGCAA
>JAKSIG010000066.1 GCA_024398955.1 Fibrobacter sp.
CGACCCACGCCTTAAAAGGGCGTTGCTCTACCAACTGAGCTAATAGCCCGAGTGAGTCCAAATATACTAAAGGTTTCGCCTTTTGTAAAGACGCTCTTTGGATTTTATTTGTAAATTTGGCATATGAAGACAAGACTTTCATTGCCTATACTAGCCATGGCAGTTGCCCTCCCCTGGAGTGCTCATGCCTATTTTACCCAAGGTGATGCCGGGCAAGAAGTCTTCTCCTTTGTCAATACATTTGACAGTCCCCGTAATGCTGCCTTAGAAAAATCTGCAGGAGCCTCTCCATCTGAAGACCCCTCCATTGTTCAAATAAATCCTTCTGCCATTATCCTGAAAGACGGTAGCAACCATGTTGTTAGCGCTCATTGGCAGACAGGAGACCTGGCAGACAATCAAGGGAGCATCTCATACACAAGTCACTTTGGCAAATACATTTTCCAGGTTTCATACAACTGGCTGGATTACGGAACCATTGACGGCTACGACGAAGACGGCAAGGCAACAGATATCGAATACGAGCCCTTTAGCCAGCTAGCTACCGCAACCATAGCCTTCCCCATGAAGCACATTCGCTTTGGCGCAACCCTCAAATTCGCCACCGACAAACTGGCTGAAGAAGATGGAGATCGTACAGCTTTGGGGGCTGCTTTCGATTGGGGTGTATCCTGGCAAGCCTCTAGCAAACGAGTCGGATTCGCCGTTATGGCACGAGACTTCGGTATGCTGTTACGAGACTACGTGGATGATGGCGAAGATGATTACTACCCCATGTCCCAGACTTTTGCTATCGCAGGATACTTTAGGCCCAAGGCACTCCCCCGTTTAACCCTCTTTGCAAACAGCGACTTTCCGCGCTATCAGGAAGCCTTCCTGGCCTTAGGTGGCGAATACGCTCTTGGCAGCAGTTTTTCTGTACGTCTCGGTTTTGAACGTTCATGGTTGGATCTTTACAGAGACGTACTGGAACTGACAGCGTCCGAAGACCGTCCCGACGAAACGAACAACGCGCACATGCTCAGTGCAGGTCTTGGCTATACCACAAACTTGTTCTCTCTTGACTATAGCTTTTCATACCTAGCAGAAGGACTGGGACAGGAACACCGCCTCGGCCTTCGCCTGAATTTCTAAGCCCCCAGAAGTATGCGTCAATTCGACATTTTCGTTTTTGATGAAACGGGCCCCGATTTCGATCGCTGGGAGCCCCCGTTTACAGACCCTGCCTTAGGTTGGTTCCATACAAGTCGCTGGAATGGCGATTTAGAAAAGCTTGAAGCGGACTGGATAGTCTTTGCACATCCAGCTGTAAAGATTGACCGCGATTTTTTGAATGAACTTGCAGTAGAAACAGACAGTTTCCCAATGGTTGACGCTTTTGCCCCTCGAATCAAGCTAGGAGAACACTTTTATGGTGGACTGGCTCTTGATGGGGCCAAAGGATTTTCTCCCATTGGAGAAAACGAGGAACTTCGCTATGTGGCAGCCCCCATTCCTCTTATCGGAGTCTTCTCAAGAAGAATCATACAGCGCACCGGATTTTTCGATTTAAATCTTCCCAAGGAATTTCGGTTACTTGATTACAGTCTGCGAATGACACATGCAGGGGGCAAAATGTTCAGCGTTCCCTATCTTGTATCCCATATCAACGAAAAGTATATGGCCGATAATCAAAGATGGATTGAAAAAATTATAAATGGAGACTTTCTTAAAGAAAGGCAAAGTTTTCTACCCCTACAGAACATCATTTTCACATCATTGCCTTCCAGCAATTTGACAAAATTTACGCTTCACCACCCCTCAACGTTGCTGCACTTTTTCGGAACAAAGGAATTGAAGGCCAAGCGCGATAAGGCAACCTCCTTAAGCAAACTTTCCGAAAAGCATCTCAGCGACATTTCTGCTAAAAGAAAATCCAAATAGCAATCCAGAATACCATTAGGCAGAATTCCATTTCCTTTGAAATTCTAGAAAGCAAGGTGCTACAAACAGCCATGCCCGCAATCGCTGCGATACGAGTCCAGGCCACGTCGACACCTCGATAATAGAGGGTTATTCCTCCAAAAAGTTCAATCCAGCACCAAAGAATTTGCGCCAGCACCAAATAGCGTCTACGGTATTTAGGCAAGGCGGTTGTCGAAAAGCAAAGGCACAACGCCATCATGCGGAATGGATAAAGTTCGCCATTCATATTAGCGGAGCTAAAGTCGTCAACTCCGAAAAAAGCGAATAGACAGAAAAGCAGAAGCGAGGCAGACAAAAGCAACGCATTCCTATAAAAGCCAGAAGCAGGTTTCCACAGGAACGCAGAACATCCTAATGTAAATACACAAGCAAGAGCATTGGCCAAGGTCGTCATCAATCAACCTCCCCTACAGCGTCCCGTTCATTTTTCTGTTCATTGTTTCGAGCAAGCATTCGCATATATTCAACAAGAGCTTTCGCCTCTGTTTTCGTTAGCCGTCCTAAGTAGGCATTCATGTTGCCTCGTCCATTCAAGATAACATGAGCTAGCGAATCAACACCTAGAGAATCCAATCTGTCAAGAGTCAACTTCTGAGGAACAGGATAAAATTCACGTACAAACTTCTGATTAAAATTGCCATCTGTACCATGACACGATGAACATCTCGCATTCCACAGCAAAGACGGTTCTGAGACCGTTTCCTTCAAAAACGTTGGTTCATAAGGAGACGGTTCCGACGGGCCTCCTGCATAAAAGGCACCCGCAAATAAGCCGCCCATAACTAAAAGCAAGGCCACCAGATATCGTTCAATTTTACTGGTCGACTTCCATAAGTTATTCCGCCAAAAATAGCGCAAGTAAAGGACAACTATTGCAACAAGTGCTACAATCGGGTACATCACTGGCAGTATATTTACCAAAGTCAAGTAGACATGTTCAAACGCATTTTGATTCAAGCTCCATGTGCTAAACAGAACTACACCCAGAATTCCACAGAGTAACGGCATACGCAAAAGACGGAATTCCTCTGTAGACCACGGGGCAACATATGAATCTTTATTTTGATCATCCCTAGAGTCATGACCAACATTTTCGCCTAAGGCAATCTCATTTTTTGCAATATCACTACCATCAACTTCACCAAAGAACGTTCCCGCATCAGAAACATAGGAAGCCAATACACGACGCAATCCCAGGAATAGCAAGAAAAATGTTCCCGCAGAAAATGCAATCAATCCGAGATCCGTATAATTCAGACTGCAATTTTGCGAAACTCCGAAGGAAGGCATTACCATGTAAAAACGTTCTGCCCATAGTCCGAACAAAACAGACAGCGAAATCAGTCCTCGTCCGGCGCGACTATCGCGAACAGATTCCACCAGCAACAACTGCGGAATTACACCAGCAAGAATAAAGGCCGACGTACAGAAGTCCCCCTTCAGCAGGAAGTTCCATAACCAGACAACCAGTAATAGCCAGGAAACAGCAAGCATCAAACGTTCCAGCAGTCGAACGCGGTACCCTTCAAGACAAAGCAAACCGTTTACCAGGGCCAGGCCCGAGTACACCGCTCCCGCAATAAAATAAACTGGGAAAAATGCGCCACGCCATTCAGGCACTAAGGTAGATGCAAAATCAAGACTTACTACCGTATGAACCCAAAGTACCAGAGGAAACAATATCCAGGCTACAGGCTTACGCAACTTTTCAAAGGAACTATTGACTTTAGCTTTTAACTGAGTCCAGAAGAATAGCAGCGAAAGAATTCCATAAACAGCGATACAGCAAAAATCCCACACCAAGGGAGACATTACGTTTGCAAAATTCCCACGAGCATCTGCAAAAGGAATCACCATATAGAAGTTTTCGATGACACCCAGATGCATCAGGGGGAAAATTCCAGCGATGGCAAGACAACATAACGTAGACAATTCCGCAAGCATCGCCGTTCTATGGTCTAGACGGATTCCTAACGCTAGGAAAATCGCCGAAAGCAATGTTCCGGCATGAGCTAGGCCAATCCAGAAAACAAACAGTGCAATGGGAACGCCCCAGTAAGACCGCGCATCTGTAGACCAGGCAGAAGGGCCATTGTACAATGCGCTGCCAAACGCAAGTATTCCCGGTATGAACAATACCAGACCCAAGTAAAAAAGAATCTTCTGCAACGAAGTTCCCTTCACTAACGCCTCCCCATCATATAGACAATCGAGGGTCCAAACTTAGCCAACTGCCGAGGCGCATACAGTTGCCTATTACGGGTCGCCTCGACTAGCGGAGATTTTTCGTCGAGCCAGTTTCCAAACACAATGGCATTCTTCGGGCAAGATTCTGCACAAGCCGTCTTTACGCCACGACCGCGCCATGGTTCCACAGGAACTCCAGAAACAACAGCTGCTGCGGCTGACGACGTCTTATAGCGTGCCCGGTCCTCTTGTAAACGATGAATGCACATGCTGCATTTTTCCATTACGCCTTTTTCACGAGGAGGAACTTCAGCATTAAACTGGTGGGACAGTCCAAGTTTTCGGGAATCATTGTAATTAAACTTACGCGCCTGCAAGGGGCAGTTTGTTCCGCAAAAACGAGATCCGGCACAACGCTTATAAGTCATTGCACTAAGACCGTCGGGAGTATGATTTGCCGCCCCCGTAGGGCAGACCTTTTCGCAAGGAGCATTTTCACAGTGGGCGCACATAAAGGGCGCCGCCTCGTGCATATCAATCCAATGCATAAAGCGCCCTTTAGCAGCCTCTTCGGCCGTAACCAGCGGAACGTTATTTTCGAGACTGCAAGCCAATATACATTTGCCACACCCATCGCATGCATCCAAGTCAATGGCCATTCCAAAGCGATTGTCCCGAGACGCATCTGGCAACGACAGTGCACCCGGTGCCTGCACACGAACTAAATCCAGTCCTTCTTTTGCTTTAGTTATGGCAAGACGAACTTCGTCCTGAAATTGCCTTATGGTAGGATCTGCAGAAGAAGTCTCCCCCACAAAAGGCAACTTGCGGCATCCAAATAGAATACCCGCAACAGCCATTATGGAACAAGCTTTGATAAATTCGCGACGATCCATTTTACCCTACCTATGGCATGCGGCACAATATGTTGCCGCCTTCTTAAAATTGCGATCCCTAAAGGATTCGCCACGATGACATTTAATACAGGACATCATGTCGAATTTTTCGCCACCATAACTATTGCTTAAGTACCCAGCATTGCCGGTTCCTTCTTTACGGCCATGGCAGTCTGCACATGTCACTCCCGCAGCAGCATGCACCCCATGGTGAAAGAACACATGTTCCGGCAACTTGCCTACAATTTTCCACGGATGTTCAGGAATCTCTTTTAAGGCTGAGTCTAATTTTTCGATTCCTTCATTTTCTGTTAAAGGAAGACGATGACAATCCATGCAGTCTGTTTTTGATGGCATTAAAGCCCTACTTCCAGAACGAGCACCCGTATGACAGGCTGCACAGTCCAGGCCCAAGGAATCGCCATGCATCTTATGATCAAATGGTATTTTATCATTTTCTATAAAATCAACAATCCCATTACGAGTCTCCGTAGACCTTTGACTCCATAGAAAATCGCCAAGAAAAAAAGCAAAGACGACACCAAAAATCAAGACCAAAAATTTCATTTAGGCCTCGTTGGATCTTCTGGATTTTTCAGGATATACAGAAGCCAGGCAGACATCTTTTTGGCCTGAGACTCTGTCAAGGGAGTGATATCCATAGCCGGCCATTCATCGGGATGAACAGGTTCCGGTTTCATCAAGTAGCGAACCAATTCCTGGGAAGTAGCTTCATACCTAGCAACATTGTCGCGCATAGGAGGAGCAGCAAATTTTCGTTCCCAGCGATGGCACCCCCTACACTCGTTATCATAAAATTCACGGGCTTCACTTTTCAATTCTGGAGTAACCTCGGGCAAGGCAAAATCCAAGGCAAAAAGCCCGCTTATCAAAACGAAAACTCCCACAAGAATCTTAAAACGAATACCCATCGTATAAGGAAATATACCTTTTTTCTATCTTTTGCTTCATGGGAATTATCGAAATCATCGTCATCGCCATTGTAGAAGCTATGGACTGCTTTGCCGTTGCTATCGCCACAGGCCTTTGTAAGAGTGGTATTCCCTATTCCAGGGCCATGCTGCAATCGGTCTCTTTCGGTATTTTTCAAGGTGGAATGACTCTGCTGGGATACTCTCTTGGAAGTTTTGCAGAACACTGGTTTGAATCGATTGGCACCCCCATTGCCTGCGCCATCCTTTGTATTCTCGGCGGCCGCATGATCTGGGGAGCAGTCCGCGGTGGCGACGACGAAGCCGCCGAAACTGTCTCCAAGAACCTGACCTTAGCCAACATCCTTCTGATGTCCGTCGCCACAAGCATCGACGCCTTTGCCGTCGGCATTTCCTTTGCATTTGTCAATGCCAACATGGTAACCGCCACTACCGCCATTGCTATAGCAAGTTTTGTTATGGGCGTTATCGGTTACGAAATCGGTCGCCATGCTGCAAAGCAATTCAAGACAAAGATTCCAGAAATTATCGCAGGCATTATTCTTATTGGCATCGGCATCAAAATGTTCTTTTAAAAAACAGATTTTTTAACTGATAACTAAGGCGAGAGAAGCGGCCAAGCTTGCGTGGACATTAGTATCTTTGAATTACAAGAGAGAGCCAAGATGAGTGATTCTAAAGAATTTGATCGTACCAGATATTTTGAGCTAAAAAAACAGTTAGAAGAAGCCAGCCGCCTTTACTACAAGGAAGGCGTCTCCCCCATGAGTGACCAGGACTTTGACTTTGGCCTCAAGGAGATGGAAGCTCTTGAAAAGAAATATCCGGATCTGGGCGGATCAAGCTCTTTGACCAGGAATGTGGGCAGCGACCTTACCAACGATTTTGCCAAGGTGACCCACGCAGTGCCTATGCTCAGCATTTCCAATGTTTACAGCGCCGAGGAAATGCAGGAATTTATCAGGGCCGCCGAAGAAGGCATTGCCGAAATTAGCGAAGCCTTGAGCCAGGAATCAGGAGCCTCGAACATAGAGCCACAGGCCTCCAAATGGATTTGCGAACGTAAAATTGATGGTGTAAGCCTCAGTATCGTCTACGAGAACGGACGTTTAAAGCAGGCGGTAACCCGTGGCGACGGAGCCCAGGGCGACGACGTTACCCTAAACGCCCTGACAATCCCGGATATTCCCGAATACTTTGATGCCAAGAAACTGAAAATCGATCCGTCGGAAATTCCCCAGGGCACCTTCGAAGTCCGTGGCGAAGTATACATGGAACGAGAAGCCTTCGAAAGATTGAACGAACAGCTCATTCTTGAAGGCAAGAAGATTTTCCAGAACTGCCGTAATACGGTCTCCGGTTCCCTAAAGCTGAAGAGCGTAAATGAATGCAAGACTCGCCCTATGCGATTCTTTGCATACCACATTCCCCAGAGTAGCAACCAGACTCACCAACAGAACCTGGACCAGCTACGAAAGCTAGGCTTTAATACAAACCAGTTCTGGACGGCCGACTCCGCAGACGAAATCATGAAGATTTCCGAGGAAATTGGTGCAGGGCGAGACAACCTTCCTTACGACATCGACGGCATGGTTGTAAAGTTGAACAATCTTTCCCAGCAGCGCGCCTTGGGTACTACAAGCAAGAGCCCCCGCTGGGCCATTGCCTACAAGTTCAAGGCGGAACGGGCCTACACGCCCCTACTTTCCGTGGAATTCCAGGTTGGCCGTACCGGCGCTGTCACCCCTGTAGCCAATTTGGCCCCAGTCCGTCTCGCAGGCACCACCGTCAAGCGCGCCACCCTCCACAACTTCGACGAAGTGGCCCGTCTTGACCTGCACTTCGGCGATACCGTCGGCGTCGAGAAGGGTGGCGAAATCATCCCGAAGATTACCGATGTCAAAAAGGAACTCCGCCCCGAAGGCGCCGTTCCTGTACGCGCTCCGGAAACATGTCCCGAATGCGGCACTCCCCTCACCCATGTGGATGGAGAAGTGATCCTCCGCTGCGAAAACCTTCACTGTAAGGCCCAGGTCCAATGCCTGTTTGAACATTTCGTAAGCCGCGAGGCAATGAACATCGAAAACCTGGGGCCTTCGCTTCTGGCAAGCCTCATTGCAACAGGCAAGATCAAGCGCATCCCGGACCTTTACCACCTTACCATGGAAGACCTGGAAAGCCAGGAACGCATGGCAAAGAAGAGCGCAAAGAACGTGTTCGACGCCATCCAGGCCAGCAAGGAACGAAGCCTGGAGAACCTGCTCCACGGTCTTGGCATCCGTTTCGTGGGCCGTACCAGTGCCCGCAACCTGGCAAAGCATTTCCGTACATTGGAAGCCATCCGTACGGCAACGCCGGAACAGCTGCAGGGCGTTACCGACGTTGGCGAGCGTATCGGCTATTCCGTCTACGACTTCTTCCATACCGAGATGTACACCGCAGAGGTTGACGAGCTGATCGCCCAAGGCTGCCCCACGGAATTCAAGGGTGTGGTCAAGACCTTGTTCGCGGGCCAGACCGCAGTCATTACCGGGACCCTCCCCACCATGGACCGCGATGAAGCCCGCAAGCTCATCGAGGAAAACGGCGGCAAGGTCAGCGGTTCTGTCAGCAAGAAGACCAGCTGGGTCCTGGCAGGCGAAGCCGCCGGCAGCAAGCTGACCAAGGCCAACGAATTGGGCATCCCCGTCCATGACGAAGCCTGGCTGCTTCAACAAATTGCAGAAAACGCCGAAGGCAGCGATTCCTCCGGCGAAAATTCCCTCCCCCAAAAAACTGAACAGAAACTTTCTACGGAGCAGCCGGAGCAGCTGTCTCTGCAGCTGTAGCCGCAGAATCAACAGTAGCGCCAGAATCCTTCAACGGTGCAATTTTGTTCTTTACGCATCTCACAGAGAATGCTGCGTTATCAAAATCTTCTGCACTGGTAAATTCGTCCCTGTTATTCACCAGGTACCAGTACACAGCCCCCATGCCATCGCCACCAGCAGCCGTCCAGAAGTAGGTGCTGGAACCAAGTTCCATAAATTCTCCGTCTGCTAAACGGCTTCCCGAAGGCAATGCATTAAATCCAGATGCAGCAGAAATAGGAGCGCCCCCTCGGGCCCAGAATTCCTTGTTCTTAAGAGCAGAACCAATACCACCCTTACGCATATTCAAGGCTCTCTGACCAAGGGCAATCCATTCTTCATTAGTAGGCATGTGCCAGCCATCGGGGCAAACACCCTGATGTTCCTGCATAATGCCACCTGTTGCTGAATTATCAACGTAGTCTGCAGGCAAGCGCATGGCAATCGTCCACGGGTACAACCTACCGTATGAACGACAACGGATGTCCTTGTCTTCGTAGCAGAAGCTTCCGGGAGCGGCAAAGCGCAAGTTCTCGGCCATCCAGGTGTCCTTACCAATGACTACAGTCTTATACTTGTTGTCATCTCGCTTATCATGAATGGCGGTGCTATCGTAAATCTCATCATCATCCGGCGGATCCATCATGCAACGCAGATAGAAACCTTCTTCCTTTCGAGCCGTATCCAAGATGAAATCATCCTCGTCATAAGAAAGCTTGCGAACTTCCGCTGAAAGGGAATCAATTTCAGTACCCGACCAGAATCCAGTCAGCATCCCATTACCTTCAAATCCGAGCACAGGCTGCCAAGCAGGATCAACAACACAGGAATCCGCAAATACCGTATCTGCGGGAGCCCCCTTTGTGGCACCCGGCACCACAGCCTTTACCACCTTTTCGCAGATCATCTGCGGATCACTGTACTTACGAACACCAAAAGCCTCTGCGTTAAATCCAAAACCATTTTCGCCAGTCAAGGCATTTTCACTTTCGCTCCAGCCCTCGCGTGAACGTAAATTTGTACCAACGCCAACAGCATCGTCGATATCCTTCAAGTATGCATTTAACCTGCGGAAATCAAGAGATGTGGGAACATGCCACCCATTGGGGCAAATTCCCTTGGGCTTACGCTTAGAAATGGAATCACGGGCAAATTCCGTCATAAACTTTTCAGACAGTTTCACAACCGCAGGCCATGTATAAAGTCGACCATACTTTGGGCAATTTTCTTCCTTATCTTCGTAACAGAAACTGCCAGGAACTTTTGTGTCTACGTTATTAGCCATCCAAACCTGTTCGCCAATATGAATGGTCTGAGTCTTTCGCCCCTGAATTTCAACAACCTTCGGTTCAATGTGAGGAACAGGAGACGGAGGTTCCTTAATTTCGTACAGAACATCTTCTACGCAGCGGATAGAGACACCATTTTCTTTACTCTCGTAAACACGGTCTAGAGTTCTTGTGTCATAGGACAAACGCCAAAAATAAGCGCCACTGGCGTCAAATTCGTTAGAGGCCCAGAACTGAGCCGAAGAGCCTAAGTCCTGATAGACACCAATAAAGTAACGTTCACCAGCAGGAAGAGCGTTGAAGCCAAATTCATCATTTCCTGCGGGAACACGCAATTCCTTTTCCCACAGATCCTGAGACTTCAGGCTAATACCAACGCCATCGGCAATCCCCTTCTTGCCTACAAAATACTTCATCTTTTTCCATTCTTTATTGGAAGGAACATGCCATCCCTTGGGGCAAATATCATGGGGACGCTTCTTTATCTGCTTGATCGAAGTATTATTATAAAAATCAACCAGCATCATGGCCATGGCCCAGTTGTACAGCCTTCCATAACGTTCGCAGTTATAGTCCTTTTTTTCGTAACAGAAACTTCCTTTTACGTTGTAACGAAGGTTCTCTGCCATCCAACGCTGATCACCAATCTGAACAGTCTTGTACACGCGACCATCACGTTTATCCTTTAAATCCGGCATCTTCTCCACATAGGCAAAGGAGTTGCCGACGCAACAATACAAAAAAGCTACTAAAACAAAACTTTTCATTAATTTTAGCATTTTCATTTATTTCCTTACGCATTAAAATATAAACAAAAGACAGCGACAAACAATAGCCTCTGAGACAATTTATACAACGTTTGGGGGCTTTAGCCATTTGGATAACCAAACGAAAAAAATCTCCATTCCGGACTAGCTTTTTTCGCTATAATAATCGCTCTGTCATTTATTTGCAATCGCTTGTTAACGATTTGGTTAACCAATGATTGAGAAATTTTAATTTTTTAAGGATTATTAGTTAACGATTTGGTTAACTAATAAAAAAAAAGAACATGCCGGACCGCGCCATCTCCGCATTAGCAAGTCTTTCCCTCTTGAATTCTTTTTCAAGTACGCACTGTTATTATGCGTTAGCGAGGCTGGACGCAGGTTTTAATAAACTGACGAACGAGCCCAGCAGTTTTTATACGAACCGAGCGATTTTCCGTGAACAAGAAAGGACCGGCCAAAAGCCAGTCCTTTCTCTCTTGAAATCTCTTTCAAGTACGCGCTGTTTTAATGCGTTAGCGAGGCTGAACGCAGATTTTATCACCCCGACGTTCGAGCCGAGCGATCATGCCGTGAACAAGAAAGGACTGGCCAAAAGCCAGTCCTTTCTCTCTTGAAATCTCTTTCAAGTACGCGCTGTTTTAATGCGTTAGCGAGGCTGAACGCAGATTTTATCACCCCGACGTTCGAGCCGAGCGATCATGCCGTGAACAAGAAAGGACTGGCCCAAAGCCAGTCCTTTCTCTCTTGAAATCTCTTTCAAGTACGCGCTGTTTTAATGCGTTAGCGAGGCTGAACGCAGATTTTATCACCCCGACGTTCGAGCCGAGCGATCATGCCGTGAACAAGAAAGGACTGGCCCAAAGCCAGTCCTTTCTTGTGAGAGCGAGCGCTTATCAGAGTATTTCTACCTGATT
>JAKSIG010000067.1 GCA_024398955.1 Fibrobacter sp.
ATGATGATCCTCCTGGCAAACATCCACTTCTTCGGTACTCCGGAAGTCAAGGCTGCTCCTGCTGCAGCACCCGCTGCTGTCGAAGCCCCGGCTCCCGCTGCAGCACCTGTTGCCGATAGCGCTGCTGTTGCATCTGCAGTTGCCGATAGCACCGTTGCCCTGCCGGCTGACTCTGCCGCAGTTGTTGCTCCGGTCGCCGACTCCGCTGCCGCCGCTCCCGCTGCAGAAGCACCTGCCGCTGAAGCTGCTCCTGCTGCTGAAGCAAAGTAAGTTTTAATGCAGGCTAGCCCTGCAGTAATAAAATTTGCGGAAATGCCCGAAAGGGCTGAAGACGCTCCTGAAAGGGAGCGTTCTTTTTTTATATTGCTGGTAACAAGGTTAGGAGTTCCTATGAAAAAAGTATTCGCGCTTAAAAAGATATGCTTTGCCGTTTTGGCGGTGGTTTCTATGGCGTGCGCCGCTCCCTATACCCATGACGGCTTCTATATGAACAGTGCTATTGGTGTAGGGTACTTTGGGTTTGATTACAGCCAGTCTAAAACCATTGGCGGTAGAAATTATGCCCTTGATCTGGATTACGGTGGCTCGGGCGTTGACTTTGATTTTAAAATTGGCGCCAGGGTATATGGCAACTTCCTGCTCCATATTACGTTCTCTACGATTATGAAGCGAGGTTCCGCTGATATTGAAACCTCTATTGATGGTGAACTTGTCGAAAAGTTCAAGGACAGCGGGATGATGCAGGTAGATTTCTTCGGCGTCGGTGGAACCTACTACTTGCCAAACAATATGTTTGTTACCGGCTCTGTGGGCGGGGCCTTTTACTCCTTAGGGTCTCAGGACTTTGATGACTGCGATGATGACTTTGGGTTCCAGGTGGGTGTCGGCAAGGAATGGTGGGTGAGTCCCGAATGGGGCTTTGGCGTAGAAGTTGTGTTTACCCATACCAGCGGCAGCCAGGAATCCCTTTCCGAATTTAGAAACCCTTTGGTTGAAAAGCTGACGACCAATACCCTGATGGTTCTTTTCTCTACGACATTTAACTAAAAACAGCTACTTCACCAGTGCTGAGGTTTCGTTACCGATTTTCAGGATGGAGGGGGTTGGCGGGAGGTCGATTGTTTCTGCGGCAAGGCCTTTTTGAAGAATTCTGCCGTTCATGTCGAAAATGAAATACCTTTCGCCACGCAAATGCTCCGGAATTTGGGCACGGCCGTTTTCATAGACGATGTTGATTGCCGGAGTTCGCTGAGGGTGCTCAACGGATGTTGTTGCGCAGGCTTCTTTGGCCCATTTTACGAATTGCTGAGGATAGGGGCCACCTGTACCATAATCTGCTGCGAAAAATAAATCTGATTCATAGTAGTACGGCGCATCGGACCAATTGTCATTTAATGGCTTTACCAACGGAGTTACAAAACTATCGGCTTCTTCATAGGTTAGGTTCAACATTCCACACTGTTGCCAATGAAGAAACTCATCCCTAAAGACATCGCCAATCTCGTGATCGGCTATGTTTAGACCAAAGATGTAAATGATATTAGCACCTGCTACACGTTCCTTTTGAAGAAATACATTTGTGTCAAGAAATGCTTTTTCTTCTTTTTTTATTTTATTGCATCTATAACCATCAGGAAGTGTTTCTGACAACGTATCGTCAGCTATAGTATAGCATCCATACAAAAAAGTATAATGAGTATGCCAAATTGTCGTATCTCGAATATCAATTTTAGATGTTGCGTTAATTCGGCAATCGTTTCTTGCAAAAGCCGCCATCGCAAGTAATATCAGTAGAATCAAGGATTTTTTCATAAATGTCCTCCTAAGGTCTTTAGTTCGCCATACGCATATTCGAATAGAGTCTGCTCAGAAACAAAAGGCACGGTCTGTAAATTAGAAAACTGATGAACAACAATTTCATTCGCGTAAATTTGACCATAGATGTTTTTCTTGTGAGTTTGACCAAAAACAACCTTGGAGTTTGGAGCGATAAAAATCTGAAACATAAAAAACAATTATGAAGACTGCTTTTTAGTGGACGTTAGTGATAGATATATATATATTACGTAATGATACAAGGAGATTGCTATATATGAAGAAAATTCTTTTACCATGCTTGCTTTTTTTGTTGGCTTGCTCTAGCGAACAAACGGAAAGTGATGCCCCATCGATTAATGCTGTAAAAGATACGTCTGTAGAAGAAAGCAATCTTGTCGCTCGTAAAATGCTTTCTCTGCTCGACGTCTCCGATTGCGCTCGTGATAGTCTGACAATGAATCTTAGCAGTGTGAACGTTGACACCTTGTTTGTAAAGGAGAATGAAGGCCGGCTGGAATTGGTGTTTCCTGCAATTGAAGGGTGTGCATCTTCGGGCATGTTTGATTACGTAATTGATGCCGATCTGGAAAATGACACTCTGACTGTGGATTTTCATAAGACTGCAGAAAATGTTGATGTGCTTTGTTCCTGCCTTTATTGGGTGACTGCAAAAGTCAACTATGATTTTGATGCTTCGTATATTACAAGTTCAGGAAAGACGTTTGTACTTGTCAAGAACGGGAACGAATAAGCAGTTTTGCTTTGTCTGGTAAAAAATGTAAATAGCAAGAAAAAAGCCCCGCTTTTCAGCGAGGCTTTTTTCAGTGGTCGATACAGAACTCGAATCTGTGACCTCTACCATGTCAAGGTAGCGCTCTAACCAACTGAGCTAATCGACCATTTGGTACTAACTTTCGTTAGGGTAGCCCAAAGATAGAAAGGATTGTTGCTTTTGTCAAGGCGAAAACGATAAAAATTTATCGTTCGCTGTCGGGAACCCAGTATCGCAGACGTCCGGTGACATGGATGGGGTCCAGCCCCTCTTTGCAGGAGCCTGCCCGGCAGTCCTTGAAGTACAGGTCCACATCGCAGGTCCATAGGGAGTCGTTGATGATTTCGTCAAAACGGACGTACCCGCTGTCGGAAATGAGCGGGTTCTCGGAGGAATTCTGGAATCTCATCCAGGTGACCACCTGCATTTTGCCGTTCATGCTGGCCATGGCTACGGGTGTCAGCTTCTTGCCGGTAGAGGGTGCATTTACCATCAGCGCAAACTGATCCTTGCGGCTGCTTTCTTCTAGGCGGGAGTGGGCGTAAAAATAATGGTGTGAATTGTTCACGTAGAAGGGTGGCTCTACGTCGTTTTTGGAAAGTTCGATGGTGTAGGGGCCATCGCCATCGATGGAGTACTTGAAGTAGCCTCCTCCGTCGACTTCCCAGCTGCTATTGATGTCGGCGCAGCCCGCCAGTGCTAGCGACAGGGCTATTCTCGAGAAGCCTGCTATGCTGCGACAGGCTGCTGCGGTTGGCCTTGGGGAACATTTTTTGCGATGGCGGTAAATCATGCCCCTAAACTAGAAATTATCTTTGTGAAAGATGGACTGCATGCCCGACTTGAATTGTTTTGACGTTGAGACACCCCTAGGTACGGTACACCTGGTGGGCTTTTCCATGTTGGCAGGCGGTTCGCAAAAGCTGAACCATCGTGAAGTCGTCTTTGAAATTTTGAGTCGGGTGGCGGGCTGCCCCGTGACTGCGGCAGACCTGCAGGAATCCAGCGAAAATCCCCGGCCTGAATTTCCAAAGCTGAATTTTGACGTGAACTGGACCCACTCTGCGGGCTACTGCGTTGTGGCGTATGGCGACGCAGGGGCTCCCGAGGTTCCGTACTTAAGGATTGGCGTAGACCTGGAACGGTACTCCCCAAAGCGTTTAAAGCTGGCGGACCGCTTTTACAGTGCCGAAGAGGCGGAATACCTGCGGGGGTTGGCCACCTTGGGCGGCGGTTCCGCCTGTTCTGGGGATCTTGCCGTTCCTACTTTCCAGGAAACGGAATTCTTTCGTCTGTGGTGCCGTAAAGAGGCTCTGTACAAATGCGTGGGCGGCTCCTTCTTTGAAGGATCCGTTGGCCGTAACCTTTTGAATAGCCCCGTGATGGCTGGCCCCGCTGGCGTTGCTCGTGAAGTCCATTTTGTAGACCTAGACGGAAAAAGAGCCGTCGGTCTGTCCGCGGCTCTTTGTATTGCTGTTTCTAGGCAGTACTAGTTTCTTTTTTATAAAAAAAAACTGCTGTAGCCCAGTGCAATTTTTTGAACTAAAAATTAGTTCAGGTTCTGTTCGCCCTGTGCGATAGGTGCGCCCGGCTGCTGGGGAGCAGAGAGTGCGTAAAGGGGCAGGCTGATCAGTTCTTCGTCATCCACGGAGAGGCGGATAATGTACTTGTCGGCGCGCTTGATGGGGAGGCGCTGCAGGTTCAGAACCAGGTTCACTGCTGCAGTGTCGAAACCCTGGGCCACAGGTTCCAGAGGAATCTTGGACTGCATGGGGGGGACGATGGCTGCCCCGCAAACATCTTCAAAAACCAGGGACAGGTTGTGTTCGCCGGCTTCTGCGCGCTGGTAGCGAATGCGGAAGGCTGCGGAGCACTGCGGGATCACCATGGGGAACTGCGGTGAAAAGACGCGGTCAAAGGATCCGAGGATGTTCAGGCGGCCGCCCATGCCGTTGGCAGTGGCTGCGTCACAAATTGCTGCTATTTCGATATTCATTCGTGAATCTCCCAGTTGTCGGCCACGTACTTCATGACGAGAGGGCCGTTGTTTGTTGTACTAGTTCCATGTGCGTTTTCGCGAGCGAGCATAGACAAGTGCACCTTGCCGGCGCCGTCGATTGCCAACTGCGGGTTTGAACCACGAAGATAGTATTTATTCTTTTCGTGGAATTTTGTGCCGAAGTAGGGGAGTTCGTTTTCCCCATAGAAGTGCCATTTGCCGTCTGCCAGCTTGAATACATGAATCTGTGCGTAGTCTGCCTTGCCGTTGTCGTCGAGGGCGACATACACAACACCGTCGTTTACGGCTATGCTCATGTGATAGGCGATGTAGCCTTCGAAGATGGGCTTGTCGTAGGGGGCGGACTTTGTCCAGGAGATGCCGCTGTTGCTGGCAGAACCCGCATAAATGTAGGGGCCGTACTTTTCTACGTCGCGGTTGGAGAAGCCCAGGTAGACCTTTGAACCGCTGGTAGCCAGTGTAATCTTGTTGATGTTACTGTCGATGACCGCCGGAGTGGAATACTTTGCGGTGCTGGAAACGTAGACGCTGGAATAGGCGTTGTACTTGGAAGTGGTGTCTACGGCCACAATCGCCAGGTTGCCGTTAGAGAGGTAGGCGGCGTCGATTTCGCGGAACTTGAGGTTCTTCTTGTCGATGGTCACTCGGGCGACTGCGGAACTTGCCCAGGCGCTAGAAGAGAACGTTGCCAGGTAGTTCAGCTTTTCGCTGGTGTTGATGTAGACGACCACGGGAGCCCCGCCGGCTGGCGGGCACAGCAGCTGCGGGCTAGAAACCTTTGCAATGCTGCTGCCCATCTTGGCGAAGGCTGAGGTCCCGCCGGTAGACTTGTAGACAGAGAAGTCCCCATTGCTGTTCAGAACGCCCATGTACAAGTCTGAGCCGTCGCTGGCCAGCTTGATACTGGTGATGGAATCTGCAACAGAGGCTGTTCCCACCT
Source organism: Fibrobacter sp. (assembly GCA_024398955.1). Lineage (GTDB taxonomy): Bacteria > Fibrobacterota > Fibrobacteria > Fibrobacterales > Fibrobacteraceae > Fibrobacter. Next base: position 5,551 of record JAKSIG010000067.1, read on the forward strand.
GGGACCATGCTCCCTTCTTGTAGACCATGGCCTTTGCGGTAACCTTGTCGGCGGGGTAGGCTTCTACGGGGTTGTCGTTTATGAATGCCAGGGCGGGAGCGGTGTTCTGCTTTCCTGTAGATTCGATGACGGTATCCTTTGCCAGGTTTTCCCATGCCTTGCGGAAGTAAACCTTGCGCTTGACTTCTTCGGCGCGGTGGCGGCTGTAGAATCCGATGGAAGGCGTTGTAGTTGTACTGTCGCGGTAATCCAGAGAAATGGTAATGGAACCTTCGTAGATCTTGCGGACAAATGCGGTGTTGAACTGGGCCGTACCTGTGTCCAGGGTTCCGTCTGGATTGCCGCGGTAGTAGCCCACGCCGCCATTCACGTTGGTGAAGTTCCAGTAGAAGTCTTCCATGCCCTTCTTGCCAAGTTCACCCATCTGGGACTTCATGCCGCCCCATTCCTTGGTGTAGAAGTAGATGGCCTCTTCGTCCACATTTTCGTCGCCGCTCCAGAGGTAGACTGTGTCTGCCGCAGAAATGACTCCCAGAGGATGCTGTTCCATAATGCGGACTTCGGTGGTATCCTTGAAGGTTGCCTTGGTGCTGGTTTCCTGCGCAGAAACGATGCAGTACATGTCCTTACCCCTTTCGGAGTAGCTGGAATCCTTACCGATGGTCATGTTGCCGCCGTTGGCCTTGTAATCGTACTTGGGGGCCTTGCCGTCCTTTTCGAAGCTTTCTTTGCTGGACTTGTCGATACATTCCCAGGTGAACCAGTCGATGCCCTGCCACACGTCGTTTACGGTTGCAGACAGCGAGAACTTGTCGCCTACGTTGATGTAGATGATTTCGTCCTTGACCTGGATGATTGGCTGCTGTGTAGAGAACTTGATGATGGTGGTGTCAGAAACAAAGTTGCTGTCGTTGTCCATGGCGCGGGCAATGCAGTAGTAGGATACCTGCGGTGCCGGAGCCTTCCACACGGTGTCGAAGGAAGATACGTTCTTCCAGTTCTTTTCGATTTCTGTAGGAACGCCGCAGCTCCATTCGCGCTTGATGATTGCGCCCGGGTCAGAAGACACGTTGTTGTTGTCGCTTGCGGTGGCGTTCAGGGCCATGTTGAAGCCTTCGCGAACGGTCAGGGTATCGTTGGTGACCTTGATGGTGGGCGGGGCGAGAATGACCTTGGTTTGTGCGGTGTCGTAGGCGGTGTTGCCATCGTCGTCGGTAACGCGGATAATGCAGAGATACTTGTCTTCGGGAGAGGTGGGCATTGCCACGTTTGCGCGAGGCGTTGTGGTGGAGATAATGTTGAAGCCGATATTTTCGGAGGTGGCGCTACCGCATCCCCATTCGTACTTCACAAGGGTTCCCAGGGAGTCTCGTGCAATGGCGTTCAGCTCGATGGTGTCGCGCACGGTTACGGTTTCGTATGCCGAAGAAAGGACTGCGGTAACGGTGGGGCGCCCCACAAGGACTACGTAGGAGACCGTGTCGCGGGCGGCGTTTCCGTCGTCATCCAGAACCTGCACGACGCAGTAGTAGTTGGTGGCCTCGTTGGGCATCATGACGCTGGTAGATGCTCCCGGCATTACAGACCAGTCGGGATTCTTGAGGCTTGCCAGGCTCTCGCTACAGGCGATGTCGTATTCTGCAATGTAGCCTAGCTTGTCGGTGGCGTTAGCCTTGATCGTCTGGCTAGACTTAATCTTTACGGTGTCCTGCTTTACGGCAAGCTTTACTGTAGGCGGGTCCAGCAGGGCGACGAAGGTCAGGGAATCGTAACTGAATTCGCCGTCATCGTCGGTGGCCTTAAAGAGGCACTTGTAACCGCTTGAGGGTTCGCCCGGCAGGCGTATGTCTACCTTGAAGTCGCTGAGGGTAGCCTTTGGAGTTGCGAAGGTAGAATCGTAATCGTAGGCAACGATCTTTCCGTTGCTGCAGCCCCAAGAAATTTTATTGATGGTGCCGAACTTGTCGTTTGCGTTGAGGGTTACTGCTACGGTAGCGTTGATCTTGTATTCGTTGCTACGTTCGCTTGTAGAGGCCTTGATAGAAGGGGGATCCTTGACGACTTCTACTTCTACCACGTCGGAACTTTCGAAGCCCTTGTCGTCCTTGACGGTGACGGTTACCTTGTGGACACCTACGGTACTAAAGGCCAAGGTTGCGTTTGTGTTTAGCTGGTTTTCGTTAGACTTGGCCTCTTCGGGGCAGCTGACGCCATCGCTAAGGTCCTTGCCGCAATCCCAGGAAATGGTCAGTTCAGAACTGGTCTGTCCGGCAAATGCGGTGGTCTTGAAACTGATGGGGTCGTTCATGGAAACCTTGGTATCAAGACCCGGCTCTGTAAAGATGATTGCGGGGTCGTTGCCCAGCTTGCCGAATTTGACCTGAGCAGAAAGCTTTGTGCTGCCGTTGCTGTAGGTCGCCGTCATCAGGTAGTCCTTGCCCTCTTCGGCGCCGGCCAGGTCGTCAAAGACCATCTGGAAGGTGGCGATGCCATCTTCGTTGGCTGCGGTTTTCTTGGTATGGGGAGTTCCTGCGATGGTCCAACTCCAGGTGACGGAATCTGCCGCAGGGAGGGCGTTAATAATGTTGGCGGTAAAGTCTAGCTTATCGCCCTCGGCGGTACCGATCAGGGATTTCTGCCCGCCGTTCACGTTCAAGGTCATGGTGGTTGCGTCTACCACAAAGTCCTGCTTCAATACGTTCTTGAGTCCCGCATTGTCTACGGCAGTGTATACAAGATGCTGTACTCCATCTTCAAGTTTGTCTAGGTTTACAATGCAGTTCCTAATGGCGCCCTGGTCGGTGTCGGTACAGGAGGGCGAGAGTTCCTTGCCGTTCAGGGTGACTGCCAGGCTTGCCAGTCGTGAACCCAGGTCGCGTGCGTAAATCGTCTGGTTGAAATTTCGAGCCTTCAGCGTGTCCAGATTCTTTACCATGATCATTGGGGGAATTGTGTCTTTCAGCTTTAGGCTGTCTGCCGTAAGAACCACGCCGGATTCCAGGTACAGGTCCTTAAGAGTGTCGGGCTTGTACTCGTTAATGCTCGAAGAAGCGATTGCGGTATAGGAACCTGCGTCGACCTTGATGGTGTAATAGCCCTTGGCGTCGGTAACGGCCGTAAATGTCTTGATGCCGTTGGTCAGTTCTACGCTGATTCCAGAGTGATCTGTTCTGCCCTGGTATTGAGCGACGCCAGAAATTGAACCCTGGGTAGACTTTAGGTCGCCAATGTAGAAGCTCCAGGGGCGGCTGGAATTTTCTCCTGTAGACACGCGTTCCATGTGGACGATGTCGTAGCCGTCTGTAACGTACATGTCCCAGTAAATGCGCCCGGTCAGTTCCTTGCTGGGGTCGTTAATGAGGGTGATTACATTCTTGCCGTCGGCGTTCATCGGCTCAAAGATGGTAGAGGCATATTCTTCGGCAATCAGGTCGCTGTTGTCGAAGGCCTTGACCGGCGGTTGGCCGTTCTTGGAAACCTGTGCGTAAATGAAATACTTCAGATCTTGGGGATTGTCGCTGTCGGTACCTTCGTAGTAGAAGTAGAAACGCTCGGAAATGTTGTGGCGGGCTCCGTCCAGAGGGTAAAGAACCTTAAGTTTGGGTACCTTGTTAAAGTGCAGGTTTACGCTGTCCTTGGTCTGGTTGCCGTCGTCGTCTTCGACAATTACGTAAATCTTCTGGTTTCCAAGGGAGTCGACCTTCTTGGACTTGTTCTTGATGGTCAGGTAAAGGGAGTCGTTGTTTTCGCGGGTTTCGTACTTCCAGACTTGTGCAGTATCCTTACCGCTTGCGTCTAGGTCCACAAGCACATGCTTAATGACGCCGAAGGAGTCGCTTGCCAGAATGGGGAAGGTAATGTCGCCCTTGCTGCTGGTCCAGAGGGTATCCTTGGGAACGGTCAGGTTGGGCTTGGAATCGATGACCTTGATGTAGGTACGCTTGGTGTCGGTGCCTGCGGTGTCGGTAGAGTTGTTGCCGTCGAAGGCGATGAACAGGGGGTAGTAAACGCCCGGCTTGGCGTAGGCCCAGGTTCTCGGTGTGGCATTGTTGCCGATAATCACGGTGTCCTTGCCGTCTTTTTTGGTCAAGTTCCACTGGAATCGGTAAATCTTGTCGACATTGCGGGGGAGAATGCCCATGAGGTAGACAGTATCGTTAACCGTAACCGTCAATGTGTCGGCCAGGGAGTCGGCGGCGTTAAAGGCAGTATTTGCCACGGAGTCTGCAAAGGCCTTGGGATCGTCAAACGCCTCCCGCTGAGCGAATACTCGGGAGTGGTTGTTCTTTAGGCTTACGTCTTCTTTTACAGACGATTCCCTGGAGCAGTTTGACAAAACTGCAATTGCAAAAATTCCAAAGAGCGTTGTTAAAATTCGTGGCGAACGCATGGCTTACCTATGTTGCACTTTTTTTTGTCAAAATCATATTGTAACTTTTTATAAAATCTATCTTTTTTAAAGGCGAAGCGGGTGTGATATAATGCACCGATGGAGCAAGATTTATGGAATTAATCCCCCTGTGGTATTGGCTTGGCGTGTTTTTTATTTTTGGCGCTTGCGTTGGTAGTTTTTACAACGTTATCGTATACCGTATGCCTCGCGGAATCTCGCTGATAAATCCGCCTTCGCATTGCCCGTTGTGCAAGAAACAGATTCCCATTTATCTGAACCTGCCTGTTATTGGTTGGATTATTCTACGCGGGAAGACTGCCTGCTGCCATAAGCCTTTGAACATCATCTATCCTATTGGAGAAGCCCTGTGCGGATTGCTGGGGGCTCTTGCCCTGTTTGCAGCCGTCGCTGTGAATTATGGCACTGTTGTTCCCGAGTTGTTTACGGCTCCCGTGATGCAGCCTGCCGTATGGGCCGATGCTCTTGCCATGTTCTGGCTTTTGCTTGGGGCTTACCCCGTATGTGCCATTGATTTTAAGTACAAATTAATTCCAGATTCCATAAGCGTGGGCGGTATTGTTGCTGGACTGTTGATTTCCCTGATTCCTGGGGGAGTTACGCCGTTACAGAGCTTGATTGGAGCCGTTGCTGCAGGGGGCGGCCTTTACCTGCTGGGCTATGTGGCTAGCAAGGTCTTTAAGAAAGATGCCATGGGCTTTGGCGATGTAAAGCTGCTTGCCGGCTACGGAGCCTTGATGGGGTGGCAATTTGCTGCGATGGTTCTTGTGATTGCTGCGGTAGTGGGCATTATTGTAATGATTCCCTATGCTCGTATTCAGGCTAAAGTTGCTGAAAAGTCCGTGGTAGACGATTCTGTAGACGCTGCTGGTCAGATTCCCTTTGGACCATTCCTGGCCATTGCTGCACCTATTGTCTATCTGTGGGGCGGAACCCTTCTAAATTTGTATATAAAATTTGTGCTTGGCGATTGATTGAACTATTGGATTAGGGGAGAGCGTTATGAATTTTTGGAGAATAGGCTTTTGCGGATTAGCTCTGTGGGGTGCGTTATGGGCCGAACCGGAAAATCCAACTCCTTATGTTATTGATAATCTGGGAGACACCCTGACCATCCGCCGTATGGGGGATGAACATTACAATTTCGCCCAGACCATTGACGGTTTTCTTATTATCCAGGATTCCACCGGCTGCTTCTATTACGCAGACGAATCCGGCAATAGGACTTCCATTAAGGCAAAAGGCGAAGGGAGTCGTAGCCAGAAGGACTGGAAATTCCTGAAATCTCTGGATCGTGATGCGTCCTATCGGGCTCACCGCAGGAACAATCCTGACCGTCTGATGGTTCCCGAAAAGCGGGTGAAGCCCAACTGGCTGCCTTCTGCTCGCCAGGGATCTTCCGTTATTCCGGGGAGTGGCTCGAACTCCATAAGGCGATTGCCGAAACCGGCGGGTCATTCCAGCGGAACCAACCGTTTTCCTGTGATTCTTGTTGCGGGTTCTGGATCCACCAACTGCGATTCCCTGGCCTATTACAACCGCCTCAATCAAGAGGGTTACAACAAGGATAAACATACTGGTTCCGTGCGGGATTATTTTGTGGACCAGTCCAATGGCTTGTTTGTCCCTAGCTTCGATGTGTATGAGGTGACCATATCCAATGTTCTTTCCAGTTATAAGGGTACGGAATACAACTTGGTAAAGGATGCTCTCGATGCGTTCAAGAATAAGTATCCTAATGTAGATGTGTCCAAGTACGATGCCGACAATGATGGCTATGTGGATCTGGTTTCCGTTATTTTTGCCGGGTCCCGTGATCAGGCCGGATTAGGTGGCCAGCA
>JAKSIG010000068.1 GCA_024398955.1 Fibrobacter sp.
AATTCGGCAAAATCAATACAGGCTTCGTATATGTATACGAAAATAGTGCATGGCGCCGCGGTACAGAACTAGACATAACTTTGTCCTCCAGCTGCGTCGAAAAGCTCTTGCAGCAAACCATCTATAGCACAAGCGAAAACAGCACCGACACCACCTGGTACATCTGCGTTACCAATGGAAATAAGCAGGGCAACTACGTCATCCCCACCTCTTGGCGTCTGGCCACAGAAAGCGAGGCCGATACAGCTCAGTTTGGTATTCCCGCAACAACAGCAGATTCCATCAAGCAAGGCCACATCAACAAGGCGCACTACTATGTGTACGAAGCAAGCAAGTGGCGTCGTGGAACCGACTTGGACCTCCTGCTTGAAAAAATCTGCCTCGCCTCCCGCAAAGATTCCATCACAAAGGATGATGTTGGACAATACTACACCTGCACCAACGAAAAGAAGATTCAGGCCGATGGTGTAACCGTCTACAACACCTGGCGTCTCTCCACCGCAAATGAAGCGGACAACTACTTTACAAAAGCAGCCGTTGAAGGCCAAGTCAAGCAGGGCGACATGGACAGCACCCGCATCTATGTCTACGAAAACAAAGCCTGGCGCCGCGGCACATCTCTGGACATGCAGTTAAGCCAAGAAATAGACTCCGAAGGAAACAAGATCAATAACGGCTGTATCGCAAGCAAGGTTGGTACAGTCTTTAAGACTGCCGCAAAAAAATACTACACATGTACCAATGATGAAATTTTCGAAAACGGAGTTTCCATCCCAACCACATGGAAACTTTCAACAACTTCCGAAGCAGATAATTACTTCGTCATTGACCCCCAAGAAGGAGATGCAAGACGCGGTGATATGGACACCACCCTCATTTACGTTTATGAAGGTGGAAAGTGGCGTTATGGTACAGAACTCGATCTTGAAACAGAACTTGGTGCCTGCACCAAGAACAAACAAGGAACAGTGTTAAATAAGTACGATAATTACCAGATAACCAGCGGCTGGTTTAAATGCGTAGAAAGCAGTGACACATACATAAACAACACTCTTGTTCCTTACACATGGAAACCAGCCTCCAAAGTCGAGTATGACACCTACGGCTTTGAGACTCCGACAAAGGATTCCGCAAGAAAGGGTAATTACACCAGCACCATTTACGTTTATGACATTATTGCCATGGAATGGCGTATAGGAACAAGTCTCGACACCAATTCAAGTTTGGGACCTTGCACAGAATCCAATCTTGAAAACATGGGACGAGTGTACGACAGTAAAAATAAATACTATCTCTATTACCAGTGCCTAGCAAATAAGACATTAAATAGTGCGACTCAGCCCACATCATGGCAAAAATCAACTTACCTTAAATATGACACCTGGGGATTAACATGCTCCAAAATCGGAGATAAACGAAAAGGCCGCATTACTACAAGGACTATATACGTTTGCGATAGCAAAATCGGTCCCGAATGGAGCGAACTCCCCTCAAGCATAACAGACACCCTTGGCTTTGGCAGATGCAACAAGACATTCATGCGCAAAAGATGCACTGCAGGATACGGTTGCAAGGGAAGTTGGCTCACACGTAAAGGAGAAGCTTTAAGCGAACTTCAAAGCAATATCATAAAGAACAACAACGATTCTTGCGTCATTGATATTGGTGGTGGTGATACCATTAATATCTTCTATGGATTCTATCCCGAAGTCAATGACGGATATGTAACAAAGGGATCTACAAACCCCAATCTCAAAATCATATACGATAGTCTTGAAAATCGGTGGAGCTACATAAACCCATACACCCAAGCCAAATATGCCGATTCTCTTGGTTCTGCATGCACAAGAAAACTGTACACAGAAACCTACGCTGAAAATATATACGGAGAAATCACTTATCCGCAAGGTGCCATTCGAACAACGGAAAAAGGCAATAAGTATGTTTGCGCATTGGCTCAAAACAACACAGATGAAGAATACTCAAAATATGCCTGGACCATTCCCTCTCAAGTACGACTTGAAACCTATGGATTGGGTTGCGACTTGCATAACAAACGCAAACTGTACCTAAACAAATATGTTTGCGAAGCCGACACATTCAGAGTAACCACAAAATCTGAAACTTGGGCAAAGAATAACAGTACCGAAAGAAATAGCGCCGAGAAAAACAGCATTCGCTGCGCCCTGGAAGACGAAGGCAAAACCGTCAAGGTTGATGAAGTCGGCACAACGTTTATATGTAAAAACAAGTTGTACGTATGGGACCAAAAACCAGTTATAACAAGGGAATCCGTTAAAATTAGGAACTCTAGCGCTTATGACTACTGGACCGAAGACGAAGTTGTTGGCTTAGGCATAAAGAAATGGACAACCTCCAATGTTCTTATAGACACAATTCTTGCAGACGTTGGCATATATCAAATGGACGATAGAACTGAAGGGATACCGTCAAATTTCTACGTAAACAAGACTATCGGAAGTTTGATATGCCAGTCTTTGGGAGAAACCAAATCGATGTTCAGATTACCTTCAAAAACTGAATACCAGGATCTCTTCACCAGATTCGCATCAGACCCCAAACAGCTGCGAGCTCAATCCAACGGCGCTCCATATCCGCTCATAGACTGGAGACCTGTAGGAACAAACGAGTTCAACTTCAACCTGGCTCCCAATGGATATCTCCTGGCAGACGCGGAAGAAACCACTTTGCCCACAACAAGCCTTTACAGAAGAACAGGAACAAAGGAATCCCCCATCGTTACCGAAGTTGAGACAATGAAGATTGTTGGCAAAGATCGCGCAGCCTCCTTCATTACATCCGACGGATCGGTTTTCGTCTACGACGTTGTTGAAGGAACATCCAATAAAACAACTGGATATGGAGCCGTTCGTTGCGTTGATACCGGCTCACGAGCAACACCTCCCCTATCCAACTAGTATGCTGAAATAACGGGAAAATCTTCATGTAAAAAAATAAAGATTGCGGTATCACACTGCAATCTTTATTTATTCAATACAGTTCCAGGAATTCTTTAGTTATTGGCCACGGATTCCGGCCTAACGATTTTATCGTAAGCCTTGAAGATGGCGGCGTGACTCAAGACTCCAATTACGTCGCCATTCTTATTTTGCACGCAAAGTTCATTCATAGAAGTGCGTACAAAAATTTTAAGAGCCGTATGCAAGTCCATAGACTCTGTAAGCATGGGGGCCTTTACGGTACAGTCAGAAATCAGCAAGTGCTGTATTAAATCCGGCGAAGAAATGTAGGCGTTCTTCACAATGGACATGTCCAAAAGACCGATGTACATTCCCGTCTGTTCGTGCCCAAGGGAGAGCCCCGACATGGTTCTCGAGGACCCCTCGTAAACCGGATAAACGTAATCCACCTCAATATCCTTCAGCACGTCAGAAAGGGAATCCTCCCCTCTCAGGGTCTTCATTTCACAATGTTCGACCACATCGCCAACGGCTGTCACACGGAGAACATCCACATCCATATCGCCGCGATGGGCAGGAGAAGCAAACTTGTTTAGAACCTGACTCTTGTAAATGCTCCAGGGGCGCGAAAAGGCAATGTGCATTACCGCGGCAATCAAGAGGCCCGGCAAAAGGCTGTAGCTACCCGTCATCTCACAGACCATAACAACGCCTGCAATGGGAGCCTTGGCGGCTCCAGCAAAAAAGGCAGCCATGCCCACCAAAATGAACATTTCAGGTTCCCGTATGGCACCAGGCGCTACCAGCTCGCAAATTCCCGCAAAGGCAGCCCCAAGAACACCACCAATAAACAGAGATGGGCCAAACACGCCCCCAGAACCGCCAGAGCCTACCGTAAGGCCAGTAGCCACAATCTTGGCAAGCACAACGCCCAACAGCAGCAGCACGCCCCAAACCGAATGCGGCATCATGGCGCCCATGACTTCGCCAATAAATTCAAAGCCTCCGCCAGCCACCTCGGGGTAAGCCAGAATCAAAACAGAAATCATCAGGCCGCCCACAGCAGGTTTAATCCAGTTAGGCACCTTCCAGCGGGCAAAGCGCGTCTCGGACTCGCTATAGCAACGCACGTACAGGTAAGAAAACGGAAAGCACAGAATGCCAAGCAGGGCGCAGCAAATCAGTTCCACCGTATTTGCAAAAGGGAACACCGGAACTCCCGCAATAGCAGGCTCCGTGCCAATAAATGCAATATAAACCGTAAAAGCAACTACAGAAGAAACGATGGAGGTTGCAAAAGCATTTGATTCAAAGTCTTCGCGGTAAAGAACTTCCACCGAAGTCAACGCTCCTGCCAGCGGGGCCTTAAAGATGGCGCCCAGGCCAGCAGCCGTCCCCGCCAGGGTAAACTGCCGCCGCAGCGTCTGAGGCATCTGGAACTTGTGGCAAACCGTAGCCGCCACACCCGAGCCAATCTGCGAAATAGGGCCCTCGTAGCCGGCACTGCCGCCAGTTGCCAAAGTAATAATGCTAGTCAGGAACTTTACCGGCGCCACACGCTTACGAATCTTGCCACCCTCGTGATGGAACGACCGGATCATGTTATCAGTACCTTGCCCCGCCGTTTCGGGAGCCTTGGCTATCACATAAATGATAACGCCCACAATCAGGCCGCCAATGGTAGGCATTAGGGCAAAGCTCCACCAAGGCAGAGCATTTTCACCAGTCCAAGGCATGCGCACCAATTTCGTCGCCAGGCCAAGCCCAAAATGAAAGGCAACCGCAACCAGGCCCGTTACAAAACCAATAAGCGCAGCCAGGAAAATCTTCGGCATGTAGCCGTTGATTACCAGGAACTTATTGAAACGTTTCAAAAATTGCGACATTGCACGCCGGAATTTAGAAATCTTAACAAAAGCCGATTCCGAAACAAGTTAAGAAAGGCGCCAAAAACAAACTCAAATCTCATAATTCATATCTCATAATTCGTAATCCACATCTCATAACTCATATCTCGTAATTCATAATTAAAAAAAGTGTCCCTTTCGCAGTAATCTCTTTTTTTTACTTGTTAACGATTTCGTTAACAAGCGAAAAAACTAAATATCCCCCCCCCTAAACGTATCCGTACCCCATATCACAAATCTCATAATTCATAATTCATAATTCGTAATTCATATCTCATAATTCATAATTAAAAAAGAACCCCGCCCGGCTCATCACCGAACGGAGTTCATTAGTCAAAAGTTCGTAGGTCTACTACGAAACCAGCATCATCGAGAACACCATGATGAACAAGGCAACGGTTTCACCTACGCCCAGTACCATCAAGCTGTTCACTAGACCCTTGCCAGTTTCGCCCAAGCCATTACAGGCGTTGGAGGCTGCCTTGCCTACGTACCAGCCGGAGAACATAATGCCAAGTCCACCAAAGATGCCCACGCCCAGGCAAGCAGCCCAGTTGTGGAAATCCGGCTTGTTGGCAGCATTCAAGATGGTATTCATCAGAAGCATGCCATAAATCGTCTGCGCAATAGGTGCGCCTACGAAAACAAGCAAGGTGAACATAGCGTTCTTCCCCTTAAGGTAGGCTTTTTTCCACGAACCGATCGCCGCCATGCCGGCAGTACTGCAACCCATTGCAGAGCCGACTGCGGAAAGACCGAGAGCCGCGGCGGCGCCCATCTTGCCGAGAGTCACTATTGTTTGTTGATCCATTCTTTACCTCAACGGTTACGAATCAATCAATTAAGCGAAGGTCTGGGTTGCGAACACCATGACGAACAGGGCAACGGTTTCGACCACACCGAGAACCATCAGGTAGTTCACCATGCCCTTGCCGGTTTCGCCCAGAGCGTCACAAGCAACAGCACCAGCCTTACCCTGGAACCATGCGGAAGCCATCATGCCCAGGCCGCCGAAGATACCGGCACCGAGGCAAGCAGCCCAGTTGTTGAAGTTTTCAGCATTTGCTGCACCCAGGATGAAGTTCATCAGGAGCATGCCATAAATGGTCTGGGAAATGGGAGCACCCACGAACACAAGGAGAGTGAAGAGAGCACTCTTGCCCTGAGCGTAAGCCTTCTTCCAGACGGTGATTGCAGACATACCAGCGGTACCGCAACCAAGGGCAGAACCGAGAGCACCGAGGCCGAGAGCAGCTGCTGCACCCATCTTGCCGAGAGTAACCATGGTTTCGTGATCTAACATATTTTTATCCTCTACTTGTTGTTATTAAACATTTTTCCGTTTCTTGAACGGGTTAAAGCCAAAACCGCTCCACTGCAGGTCAAGGCCGTTAGAAAATTCTAGGGTGTTCAAACGCACTGCGTGAACCGCCACACCCATGACGGCAAGTGCAATGTTCAGGGCATGAACAAAGAGTAGCACAATGGCTGCACCAAGGAGACCGCCAACAGAACCGAACATGGGCGAAAGCATTTCGCTGAAGGATTCTGCAATGGCAGCACCAGAAAGGCCCACTGCGAACAGACGGATGTAGCTAATCACATCCACAAAGTTGTTCACGATGTTCAAGGCAAGCATAGGAATAGAAATCCATTCTTCCTTGAGCTTGGAAGGAGGCACAGAGAACAGCACCAGAAGCACCACGCCAGCGATGAGCACATAGATCATCGGAGTGGAAGTAGGACCGCTGAAGAAGTTTCTGAACACTTCCGGGACCTTGTCGCCCAGCACCATGTTTCCTGCCAGGAAGAACATGTACCAGGTGGAGAACAGCCAGCCAAGCTGAGCCAGAGCAGTAGTACTCTTACGCTGGATCTGAACCGCAATGTTCCAAACATGTGCAATAGTCAGGTGGACTACAGCAATGCAGAAGCAGAAGAACTGCATGTTGGAAGACTGGCGGATCCAATGCATGGCATTCTTCAGACCCTCGGGGCAGAAGGATGCATTAGCAAAATCCAAGTTTGCCACCCAGGGAGCAATTTCCGGAGAAAGGCCCAGGTAGCTTGCATTCATGATGCCCCATACGATGGTAGCACCACTCATAAGGTACATAAAGCTAAAGCCGGTACTCTTAGACTTGGGATTCTTTACGCGGGCAACGATGGTAAGAGCCAGGAACAGAGCTCCGTAGAAGGCATCGCCAACGATGATGGCAAAGAACAAGCTAAAGAATGCCAGGAACACTGCGGAAACGTCAATTTCCTTGTAGCCCGGCACGATACCGATGATATCGTACAGGAACTGCATGGGTTTCGCAATGGGCTTGTGGGTCAAAAGCGTGGGAACCATGTCGTCGTCAGAAGGATCTTCTTCGCGGACGCCCCAGCCGTTTGCCTTTGCGGCTTCCTGGATTTCAGACATGCGAGTTGCAGGAGCAAAGCCCTGAATCATCGCGATGCTTGCACCAGCCAGCATTCCGCTTGCAGCTTCCTGCAGGTCGTATTCTTCATCGGCGTCAACCAATGCGGAATCGATTTCGGAGCGCTTGGCGGCCAAGCCTTCCAGAGTCTTGTCGGCCTTTGCAAGTTCTGCATTGGCAGCTTCCAACTTCTGGCGCATTTCAGCCAGGGACATGGCAGGCAGAGGAAGTTCCACAGCATCCTTTACGGCTGCAGGAGCTTCACCCTTGCTAATGACTGCATAAAGATTGCCAGTAAGATTCTGACCGAAGGGCAGCACAACGGCGCCGTCATCAGCAGAAATAGTCTTGCTGGGATCAACTTCATAGAGTTTTACGAAAACACCGCTCTCTTCCAGAGACTTAACAGTCTGCGGGTCCAGATTGCCGAAGCTGTCAAGGCGGTTCAGGTCATTATGGAGCTTGGAGATTTCGTCCGTAGCGTCCTTCTTGACCTGCACCATCTGATGCACGGCTTCGACTGCGGGCTGAGAAGCGATAGATGCGTCCAGAGAAACAGCATCCTTCCCCACCTTGGCGGGAATAGCTTCAAGAGCCTTGCGGATTCGCATGACCTTGGACTTGGCGGCATTCAGCTTTACGCCCGTGGGGTTTACCAGCGGGGTTACATGAAGGATGCCCATCTCGCGGAGCTTTTCAAGAGAAGCCTCGCGTTCCTTGTCCAGGCAGAGAATGGTTACTTTCTTCATAGGAGTAATCATGCGGCTACCCCCTTATTCTGAGCGGCGGCGGCATCCTGCGCTGCGGCTCGTGCGGTAGACTTGCCCTTTGCAAGCTTACTGCGGGCCACGCCAGAGGTCTGCTGGTCACCCAGGAAGATGTTAATCTTACGGATGTTATCCTTGGCTTCGGGAATCTTAACCTTTTCGAACAGGTTAACACGCTGGCTTGTGGTACGCAATTCTTGTGAAAGAAGTTCGTACTGACGTTCCAGAACGCGGCGTTCCAGGCGCAGGGAAATAAGGCCCTGCAGGCTGCGGATACCGTCGTCCAGCCAAACCGGCGTAGTAAAGAAGTCAGGGATGGTCACATTGAAGTCTACCCCATCGTATGTAGGAATGCGGACACCGGCGATATTACCTTCGCCCTGGCGCACTTCCTTCACCGACAGGTACTTCGACCAGTCGATAGGTTCGGCATACAGCGAAATCCAGGAGGACATACTCTTGCGGAGCTTGTCTTCCTCGTCGCGCTTTGCCATCACCCTCTCCTGGAGCGTACGCATTTCCATCTGCAGCTGCTGCTTTTTCAACAACAACGTGGGCAGATAGCGCTGGAAGCGCTTCAGTGCGTCGCGTTCCGCCTTGAGGGCGTTTTTGGTTAACTTGACTTTAGCCATTAATTACCCCTTCTTGGGCCAATACTGACTAATCATCTTGGAAGGAATACCGGTTTCTTCGGGCTGGAAGCAGTCGGCAAGAATGGTCCAGCCAAGATCCAGAGCCTGTTCCAGAGGAATGTTCACGGACAGGTCCATCATTTCCTTTTCGAAACGCTGGCCGTACTTCAACAGCTTCTGGTCCCAAGTACTCATGTTAAAGCCCATGGACTGCTTTTCAAGGGTTTCCTTGTAAGAAGCGTAGAGCTGGATCATGGTATTCATAATGGTACGGTGGTCGCTACGGGTCTTGCCGTTCACCTGCTGCTTCAAACGAGACAGAGAACCGAACGGTTCGATACGGCCCTTACGCAGATAGAACTGACCTTCGGTAATGTAACCGGTGTTATCCGGAACCGGGTGGGTCACGTCATCGCCAGGCATAGTGGTAACGGCAAGGATGGTAATGGAACCGGAACCTTCGAAGTCCACAGCCTTTTCGTAACGGCTAGCGAGAGAAGAGTAAAGGTCGCCAGGATAGCCACGGTTAGAAGGAATCTGTTCCATGGTAATGGCGATTTCCTTCATGGCGTCGGCGAAGTTGGTCATATCGGTAAGGAGAACGAGAACGTTCTTGCCTTCGGTTGCGAACTTTTCGGCAACGGCGAGGGATGCATCAGGCACCAGCAAGCATTCCACAATGGGGTCAGATGCAGTGTGCATGAACATCACGGTACGGCTAAGAGCACCGTTCTTTTCAAGGAAGTCCTTGAGGTACAGGTAGTCGTCGTGCTTCAGGCCCATACCGCCAAGAACGATGACGTCCACTTCTGCCTGCAGAGCAATACGGGCAAGAAGTTCGTTATACGGTTCACCAGCGATAGAGAAAATCGGGAGCTTCTGAGACACCACCAGGGTATTGAACACGTCGATCATGGGAATACCGGTACGGACCATGGTCTTCGGGATAATACGCTTTGCGGGGTTCACGGAAGGGCCGCCAATTGCGATACGTTCGCCATCGACTTCCGGGCCATTGTCACGGGGCTGACCAGCACCGTTAAACACGCGGCCAAGGAGAGCTTCGGAATAAGGAACCTTCATAGGTTCGCCCAGGAAGCGGACTTCGGAATCGGTAGAAACGCCACGGGCGCCTGCGAAAACCTGCAAGTCAACCATATCACCGTCAATACGGATCACACGAGCGAGAGAAGTACCGAAAGAGCTAGTAACCTGAGCCAGTTCCTGGTTAGCAACGCCTTCTGCCTTCAGAGAGATCACAGAACCGGCGATGCGTTCAATACGATGGTAAGCAACATTATGCATTGACAGTTACCTCCTTCACGGAAGCAGTAATATTGGATTCAATTTCCTTGAATTCTGCGGAATCCATTGCAACGCGGTTCCAGTCCTTGGTAGCCTGAGTGAGCTTCAGGAAGAAGGTACGTGCAACATCCTTTTCTGCAAAGGACATAGGAGTCTTGAGAATTTCATAAACCTTGCCGAACACATACTTCTGACGGTCGCCAGTGCAGGCTGCGTCGATTTCGTGGTATGCGTCCTGCTGCAGATAGACTGCATCCAGGTATTCAGACTTGAGGTAAGTAATGAAGTCGTCGATAGAGGTACCTTCTTCACCCACCACCTTCATCATGTTGTTGACGTCAACGCCAGCAGCAAGGATATGGCGAGCTTCGGCCACCTTCTTCACGTCGATGATGCCTTCGTACTTGGACCAGGAATCGAGCGGGTGGATGGCCGGGAAGCGGCGCTGGTCGGAACGTTCACGGCTAAGGCCGAGGAATGCGCCCACCACCTTCAAGGTAGCCTGGGTCACGGGTTCTTCGAAGTTACCACCTGCCGGAGAAACGGAACCGCCGATGGTCACGGAACCAGTGGAACCGTCCTTCAGGCGAACAACGCCACCGCGTTCGTAGAAGGCTGCGATCACAGATTCGAGGTAAGCCGGGAAGGCTTCTTCACCCGGAATTTCTTCCAGACGGCCGGACATTTCACGGAGAGCCTGAGCCCAACGGGAAGTGGAGTCAGCCAACAGCAACACGTTCAGGCCCATCTGGCGGTAGTATTCAGCCAGGGTCACGCCAGTGTAAACGGAAGCTTCACGAGCAGCCACCGGCATGGAAGAAGTGTTACAAATGATAAGGGTACGTTCCATGAGGGACTTGCCGGTACGGGGGTCGATCAACTCAGGGAATTCGCGAAGGGTTTCCACCACTTCACCAGCACGTTCACCGCAAGCGGCGAGGATCACGATGTCCACGTCGGCGTAACGGCTCATGAGCTGCTGCAGCACAGTCTTACCGGCACCGAAGGGGCCCGGAGTACAGAAGGTACCGCCCTGCATCACAGGGAAGAAGGTATCCACAATGCGCTGCTGCATGGTCAGCGGCTTGGTGGGGCGAAGACGTTCTTCGAAAGCCTTGATAGGCATCTTCACCGGCCAGGTCTGGACCATCTTGATTTCAATCTTTTCGCCCTTTTCGTTCTTGACTACTGCGACGACGTCTTCGACGACGTGTTCGCCAGCGGCAACGACGGATTCTACGGTCACCTTGCCGAGAACCTTGAAAGGCACCATGATGCGGTGGGTGAACACGCCTTCGGGTACGGTACCGATGGTGTCACCAGCGACCAATACATCGCCAACCTTTGCAACCGGGGTAAAAGCCCACTTCTTGTCGCGGGGCAGAGCCGGCAGGTACTTACCGCGCTGCAGGAAGAAGCCGCACTGTTCGGCAAGTTCGGGCAGGGGGTTCTGAAGACCATCGAACACCTGAGTCAGAAGACCAGGTCCAAGTTCCACAGAAAGCAGTTCGCCAGTGAATTCGACTTCGTCGCCAGCCTTAAGGCCAGTGGTATCTTCGAACACCTGAAGTTCTGCGTAGTCGCCACGGATACGAATCACTTCGCTCTTCAGCGGGATAATTTCGGACTTGCCATCCTTATTCTTGGAGGGCAACTTGGCGTAAGCCACTTCGTTCTGAGACACGGCGCTTTCGAACTTGACGCGAATCAAGTTACCGTTGACGCCGATGATTTTTCCGATACTAGCCATTGAAAATGGACCTCCGGTCATTCCTGAAC
>JAKSIG010000069.1 GCA_024398955.1 Fibrobacter sp.
GGGCGGCTCTCGGCGTACGGGGTGTACGCCTTCGGCCCACGGCTCCTCCCATCGCCAGGCGCTGCGCGAAAAAAACGTATGTTGCCTGTATCGCCAGGCGCTGGACGTAAAACCGTCCGACACTTCTGCAGACAGCAGGATGTAATCACCCAAAAAAGACCTGCGGTGATGCAGGTCTTATGAATGCGTCTAAATATTTGAATTTTCTTGACGGTTTAGATTTTCCAGAGGGCGGGAATGGGGCTTGCGCTGTCGTAGATGAATTCGGCCTCGCCGATGCGTGCGGACTTGCTCTTGAGGGGGAGCATGCGGTGGGCATCTGCGTTGGCCGCCCTGTTGAATTCGACGGCTCGCTTGTACCAGCGAAGTGCATTGTTGTACATCTTGGCGCGTTCCAGGATTTTTCCAACGGCGATGAAGGCGTTGCCGAAGGTTTCGGAATTGTCTCCGGAGAACTTGTGGTAGGCTTCCAGCTCGCTTTCCCAGAATTCAATTTCTTCGGTACATGGGGGGACTACGGATTCGGCGCAGGCTACGGGATCCATGGTGCCTGCCTTGGCGTTGGCTGCTATGGCTACGATGGCTTCTGCCAGTTCCTTGCGGCCGGTCTTCTTGGCGATTTCTGCCCAAGGGGCCAGGTAACGGGTAACGCCATGGAAGGCCTGCATACGGGCGAGGGCTGCGTCTGCATCGGCAAGGCCCGCGTCCTTTGCCTTCTTGTACCAGTTGGCGGCCTTTGCGTGGTTACCGGCGTCTTCGCACTTCTTGCCAAATTCGTTGGC
Organism: Fibrobacter sp.; assembly: GCA_024398955.1. Classification (GTDB taxonomy): domain Bacteria; phylum Fibrobacterota; class Fibrobacteria; order Fibrobacterales; family Fibrobacteraceae; genus Fibrobacter. The sequence goes on from JAKSIG010000069.1 coordinate 783, forward strand.
CATGTTGCCGGATTCTGCTGCGGCGATGGCGGAAATTTCCTCTGCGGAACTGCCGTCTTCGTCCAGTTCTGTAGCGGAGAGATACATTTCGTAGGCGGTTTCTAGAAGGTTGGCGCGCACGAAGTAGGTGGCCAGGGCTAGAGCCAACTTACGGGTGTAGGGCGGGTTCTGGAGTGCGTATTCCTGCCAGTCGGCGGCTTCGCCCGCGGGGATTTCTGCAGTGGATTCTGTGCCCGCACTGACTGCTGCTGCGTGTCCCTTGGCCTGGGCTATCTTGTCCAATGCCTTGCGGCCTTCGGTAGAAGAGGAATCTTCGACAGTGGAATTTACGATCAGTTCCAGCAGGGCCTGGGCCATCTTGAAGTGACCCTGGTTTTTTGCCATGACAAGGCGGCTATAGTAGCTGGGAATGACTGCGACGTCAAGATTCATAATATCCTCGGTTTATATAAAAACTGCGGTGTTAACCCTATACCCATAAATAGAATTATTTGACTGGTTTTATCAGCCGTATTTTTAGAATATCACCGATTTTGCCATCGCAATGGAATTTAATGTATTAGATTTGGATTTATGAAGAGAATTAGCTCCCTAAAAATTGAAAAGCTTTTTGGCACCTTCGATTACTATATCGATTTTGAAAAGACTGATGGTTTTACAATCCTCACGGCTCCCAATGGTTTTGGAAAGTCCACGATCCTGCAGATTATTCGCGCGGCCTCGTCGGGCAATTTCTGTTTTTTTGCGGGGCTTGTTTTTAACCGTATCGAGTTGCTCTTTAAGGGAACTGTCGGGGATGAATTCAGGCCTAAGTTCGGTACTGCGGAGCCCCTGACGGAAGAGGAGGCGGCAAGGCCGAAAGAGACTTTGTTGACTATCGTCAAGGAAGACCGTCTGCTGGAATTGCCCGAAGTTGAAGAAGGGCACTCCGAGGAAAATGCGGAAATGGACGAAAAGCAGAAGCCGTATCTTTGCACCATTACCTGCGACGATTTTACGGCTTCCTTTACGGATGAGGATGTGGTCAAAGCCATGACCGAATTGATGGCCTCCATTCCTTCGCTGGAACCAATGTACCAGTACATGTCCAATGGCAATTGCAGATTGTGGAAGGATAAGCGCGATGGTGAAGTTTTTGACGTGTCGGGCGTATTCAGGCGTTATGGCTTTCAGATAGGGAAGATTTTCCCCTGGGTGGTGCAGCTGGTGCGCCATGTGAACTTTGCAGTGAACTACATTAGCACCAATCGTCTGTACAACGAGGAAACCGAGACGACTGTAGCCTCCTTGGCTGGGCGCATTCGTAGCCGTCAGCTGGATGACGCTCAGGACAGTGGGCAGAATACCCACTTGCTGAAGATTCTTAATATCGACAAGTCCATTCGTGCGGCATACAACCGCTGCATGCGATCCCAGCTGCAGATTGCCCGCAATCTGGAGTCCAACTTTGTTGACCGCGTGGTTGAAATTCTGAACCAGAAGAACCGCCCGTCTGCCGAGGAAACCCGCAAGAAGATTTCTACAAAGATTAACGCCATCCGCAGGCTAGAAAAGAGCTGCAATGAATTCGGCATTACTTCCGAAAACAACAAGATGAACAAGAATCTGGAGACGGACGATGATTCCGCATTGATCGTGTTCAGTACTTACCTTGATGATGTGAAGGCCAAGCTGGATGTCTTTGAACCGCTGATCAAGAAACTGAAGATTTTCTCGGAATCGCTGAAGGAACTTCTGGACCTGAAGACTGTTTCGGTGAATCTTTCGGACTGGGACAGAATTTTGCGTGTGAAGAATGTATCGGGTGCGGCAATTCCGCTGGATGCTCTTTCTTCGGGTGAACAGCATTTGATTGTGCTGCTGGGCCGCCTGCTTTTTGATGCCAGCAATGCGGAAGCGCTGGTAATGATGGATGAGCCCGAGATTTCGTTCCACCCCAGCTGGCAGGAGGAGTTTTCTGAAATCCTCTTTAAGATTCAGAACGAGTCCCGCGATGCAAGAAATTCCAGGTTCAAGCGCCAGTTTATTGTGGCTACACATTCTCCGGCCTTTATTGGCGATCATTGGGACAAGACTGTGGAATTGGCCAAGATGGCCAAGTAGGTTTGCATGGCCTTTGAATTTCTTGAAGACTTTGGGAAGACTCGCCCCAACTTCGGCGTGAATATGGCCCGAATGAGACATGACGCTCATTCGAAGAAAATTACTTTGTTTGTGGAAGGCGAGGACGACAAGAACTTTTTCCGTGCGACTCTGAAGGATCCTTCCAGGTGGAAGATTGAATACGGCCCAAAGAAGAAGGGTGTGCTGGAGCGTTACCGGAAGTACCTGGAGAATCCAACGGTTCAGTACGCGGTTTTTAGCGCCGATTTGGATTTTGACTTTGCGGTGGAACTGTTGCTGAAGAAGGGCGAAGGATTCTGCAGCCGCATTGTGAAGGACGATGCCTTTTTCTATCAGCTTTTTGATGTGGAAGGGGGCAAGGGCTACAACGATCTGGAAACGTTCCTGTTTTTGTCGGATGCGTATACTTCTATGATGGTGGAGTATTACGATGACGACGACGATATCGAGGTCATTCGCAAGGGCATTGTGAATGTGGGGCTTGCGATGGGGGCTTACCGCGTGGCCAATATCCTGGTGCGGGAAACCTGCGGCCTGGGCGACGATATTTCTATGCTTTGCCATAGGTACCAGGCGGGTAGCGGTGAACGCAGGAATTGTACAAAGTTCGATGTCGACTTTATGGATTCCTTTGGGCTGGTGGATTTTTCGGATCTGTCGTCTTCGGGAATGGATATGATTGGCGAAACTCTTTCGCTGGAATTTGGTGACGAGGAGTTTGCGGAATACTTGCCGTTGGTTATTAAGCAGGCCCATGAAGTACTTAATTTTTTGAAGAAGAATCGTGCGTATGCGGCAAACTTTATGCGGGGCCATGATCTGATGGACCTGCTGGCGCACAAGATGGCCTACGACAGGAATCACCGCGGCAGTTCCCTTAGGACGAAAAAGAGGTCCTTTGTGGATAGCGGTGTGCAGGATTTTGAAAAATTCCGCGATGACCTGGAGTCTGACCTGAGAAAGGCCGCAGGAAATTCAATGGCAGAACTTAAGCAGTTCCCCATTGGTGCGTTGCTGAAATAAAGTGCAGTTTTTTATAAGGCTGCGTCTTGTTCCTGCTTTTCCCCCTAAAAAAAATTAAGACTCTTTTGACAGTTGAGTGTCAAAGGTACGATGTATATTTGTATCTGTTTTTAAGATCTGGTTTATGACGTTGATTTTTTAGGAGAATTGAGAAGATGAAGTTGATCCATACGGCGGATTTGCATATCGGCAAGCGCATTTGCGAGCACTCCATGCTTGAAAACCAGAGGGACGTTCTCTGGAAAATGCTGGCAGTGATTGAAGCTGAAAAACCGGATGCAGTGCTGATTGCCGGGGACGTTTACGATAAGCCTGTGCCTACTGCCGAAGCGGTCTGCCTGCTGGATGACTTTATGGTGGAACTTTCGAAGCTTTCGCCTAGGACTTTTATTATTAGCGGGAACCATGATTCTGCAGAGCGCATCGCTTTTGGGGGACGTCTCATGGAATCCCGGGGCATCTTCCTGTCGCCCGTTTATTCTGGAGAAATTAAGCCCACGACGCTGAAGGATGAATTTGGCGAGGTGGATGTCTGGATGCTGCCCTTTGTACGCCCAAACGATGTTCGTTCCAGGCTGGTTGATGATGATGAGCGTAAGTCTGTTACGGACTATACTACCGCCGTAAAGGTTGCCATAGGCCAGATGAAGTTTACGCCGGGCCGCAGAAATATCCTGGTGGCCCACCAGTTTGTAACGGGAGCCATGCTAGAGGAAAAGGGTTCCGAGGAATTTGTTGGCGGCATAAGCAATGTGGATCCTTATGTATTTGATGGATTTGATTACGTGGCCCTAGGGCACATTCACGGTCCGCAGAACTTGATGAAGGATGAGGATGGCATAGCCCGCATTAGATACAGCGGCACTCCGTTGAAGTATTCCCTTTCTGAGGCTAAGCATAAGAAGTCGATGACGGTTGTGGAACTTGGAGACGTAAAAAATCCGGGCGGGCTTGCAGAATTGCAGTTACGGGAAATCCCGCTGGAGCCACTTCATGACATGAGGCAGATTCGGGGGAGCTTTGATGAACTGACTTCTGCGGAATTTAGGGACGAAGAAGTTCGGCAAGGGCGTAAGCTGGATGACTTTATTTACGCGGTACTGACCGATGATAACGATGTCCCCAATGCTGCGGCGAAGCTCCGATCCGTTTATCCGAATCTGATGATGCTGAATTACGACAATGCCCGTACGCAGAATTTGACGAAACTGTCGGAAGCGGCTTCAGTAGTGAGAAAGACGCCGATTGAAATCTTCTGCGATTTCTTTAGGGACATGAACGGTCGGGGTATGAACCAGGAAGAGTTCGATTACGTGGACGACCTGGTTAACAAAATTTGGGATGGAGAGAAGAAATGAGACCTACGAGACTTGTAATTTCTGCGTTTGGACCCTATGCTGAACGCACTGTCATTGACCTGGATCAGCTGGGCGACTGCGGGCTGTATTTGATTTCTGGCGATACGGGTGCCGGAAAGACGACCATTTTTGACGCCATAACTTATGCGCTTTTTGGTACGGCAAGCGGCGATACCCGAAATAACACCAAGCTGTTCCGCTGCCTGAATGCCCACCCTTCTACGCCTACATTTGTAGAACTGACTTTTGAGTATGCCGGTAGGGAATATTGCATTAAGCGTAATCCTGAATATGACCGCCCCAAGGCTCGTGGCGAAGGATTTACGAAGGAACCCGCTTCTGTCGAATTGCGTTATCCTGCCGAAGACGGCAGGGTGAAGCCTTATAGCCGAGTTCTCAGCAAGGATAAGGAGGTGGCCGAGGCGATTGCAGAAATTGTGGGAATTGACCGGGAGCAATTTACGCAGATTGCCATGATTGCCCAGGGCGATTTTATGGATGTACTTTTGGCATCTACTGATGAACGTAAAAAGATTTTCCGCAAGATCTTTAAGACGGACAAGTTTTATGACCTTCAGGATGCGATAAGGACTGCTGCCATTGATGCCAAGAATAAGTGCGGTAATCTAGAAATGGTGGCAGGAACCCATGTCAGCGGCATACAGTGCGATGAAAACTCGGTATGTGCAGAAAGGCTGGATGCTGTCAAGCGGAACGCTGCAGAAAATACCATTGCCGAATGGGAAGATGTAAGGGAACTGCTGGATTTAATCATTGCAGAAGATCGAAAGACGACTTGTGACTTTGCAAATTCCCTGAAGGAAATGTCCACAAAGCTTGAAGCCGCGAATACAGCGCTGGGCAAGGCCGAAGAAGTTGAAAAGACGCGTTTGGACCTGGTGGCTGTTCAAGGAATGTTGAAGACTGAACAGGAAAAATTACAGCCCCTGCAAATGGCGAAAAAGGCGGAAGAAGATAAGCTCCCGGAACGTGAAAGTTTGCAAAGTAGGGTGACAACCATCGAAAATTCGCTGGAACAGTATAACGTTCTGGATGCAAAGCAGAGTGACTTGCAACGTATGGAGCAGGCTCTGCACACGAATCGTGGGTCCCTGGAAATTGGAACCGCAAGCGAAAAAAGATTGAAGGATGAAATCCAGGGCCTTGAAGAAGATCTGAAGGCGCTTGGCGATACAGGTTCTTTAAAGGCAGGAATTGAAAATCGGATTGAGGAACTGAAACGCAGACGGGATGACTTGAAGTCTGTTGGCGACAGGGTCGTGGAACTAGAAAGGGCGTCAACGGAACTGTCTGAAAGGCAGTCTGCGTTTATGACCGCCCAAACTTTTTTTGATGAAGCGGATGGTGAATACCGTCTGAAAGAAAAGGCGTTCTTCAGCGAACAGGCGGGAATCCTGGCAGAAAATCTCGTGGAAGGGAGTGCATGCCCGGTTTGCGGTTCGACAAGCCATCCTCATAAGGCATGCAAGTCTTTGGCGGCTCCTACTCAAACGGAATTGGAAACGTTGAAGGCTAGGGTTGCTGAACTTGACGACGATCGCAAGAAAAAGTCTGACTTGGCTTCGGCGGCAAATGCCACCGTAACAGAAAGGCGCACGCAGTTAGAAGTCGTGCTGGCGGAACTTTTTGGCGACTGCCCCATCGAAAAAGCCAAGGAAAGGATTCGCAAGGAATTTGACGAGAATAGGGCCTGCAATACCGAGCTGTCGCAGGAATTGTTTAAGGCTACTGCTGACGATACTCGCAGGAAATCGATTGGCGAAAACTTGCTTCCTGCCAAGCGTAAGGAACTGGAAGCCTGTCAGAACAGGAATGTGGACTTGAGCAATATGGTATCGGGAGCCTCCGCTTCTATCGAGCAGCGTGGGGCCGAAATTGCTGAACTGCAAAAGTCTCTTGCCTTCGAAAGCAAGGCTGCCGCCGAAACGGAAATCTGCAATCTAAAGAACCAGCTGAATAGCCTCAAGATGGCTCTTGAGGTGGCTACAAAAGCATTTAACGCCTGTGACGGAAAAATAAAGGAACTTCAGGGTAGGGCGATTTCATGCAGGGAACGTCTTGAAGGTGCTCCGCAATATGACATGCAGAAACTTGAGGCTGACCGCGATAGCCTTAAATTTGCTTATGAACAGGCAAATGCCAAGTGCAATAACGCCAAGACCCGAATGGAATCTAACGAGGGCCTTCTGAAGAAGATTGGCCGACTGGCGACAGATCTGCAAGAATCCAGCAGGAAGCGAATCTGGCTTGAGAACATGTCTAAAACGGTAAATGGCGGGCTCAGCGGCAAGGAAAAGGTTATGCTTGAAACCTATGTGCAGGCTTCTTACTTTGATCGCATTGTGCGCCGTGCGAATATTCGGTTCAGTATCCTTTCTAACGGGCAGTACGAGCTGGTGCGTCGCGAAGAAGCGTCAAATAACCGCAGCCATAGCGGGCTCGACCTGAATGTGGTTGACCATGCCAGCGGTAGGCAGCGCGAGGTGCGAACCCTTAGCGGTGGCGAAAGTTTTTTGGCGTCGCTGTCGCTTGCATTGGGCCTGGCCGACGAGGTGCAGAGTTCCGCAGGAGGCGTACAGCTGGATACCATGTTCGTGGACGAAGGCTTTGGCTCCCTGGATGATGAAAGCCTGAAGACCGCCATCAATGTGCTGCAGAATCTTGCTGGCGATAACCGCCTGGTGGGCATTATCAGCCATGTAAATGAACTGGAGCATAAGATCGACAAGTCCGTTCATGTCTGGAAGGATGAAAACCACATTAGCCGTGTAAGCGTTCAGGCTTAATGAGTGTTTCTTTCGCGAAAAAAGGCGCTAGGAGTTTCCTAGCGCCTTTTCTGCATTTTTGAATTTTATGCGGCTTGAATGTTATGCCATCAGTTTGATGATGGTATCTTTCTTCAAATCGCAGAAGTCGATGAAGTTGTCGGCGTCGTCATTTGTCGTTGTGGCATCGGCAGTGGCGATTGTTTTTTTAGTGTCGTTTGCATTTTCGTTGATGACTGTGAAACCCGCATCTTTGAGGATGTCTGCCAACTTCACGAAGCATGCGGTATGCTTCTTCATGGTTTCAATAAAAACCTTCTGGTAGTCGCTGCTGTAACAGACTCTGCTGTTGCCCATTTGCAAATCCATCATATAGAATGTGTTGTTGCAGATGAGACCCAATATCTGCTGGGCGTTATCACTTTTCATCATTACGTCCCACTTCACCGAATTGGGATCTACCATATAGTTGCGCAGTTCCCTTTCGTTAAGGTCTTCCTGAGCAAAGAAAAGGCGGAACTTGCTGCCTTCGCATCCGTTGAAGCGATTAACGCACACGATGGCGTCGGGAGCTTCCTTGCTCATGTACATGAGTTCGGTGGCTTCCGGTTCGGCATTGGTCATGTCGCCCGAATAAATCACGTCATTGCCATTACGGTAGTCTGAATTCCAGCCGATTTTATAGCCGTTTAGATCCATAAAGGAAAGGTCGAAATCGTGGGTTCCCCATTCATTGCGCCAATAGATGCCCACAATGTTGTGGTCGGTCATCTTGATGCTTGTACCGAAGGGAATATTACCCACGAATGTCTTCTCGGAAGAAGGCAATGTCAGTTCGCAGTTCTTGGGCAGCTTGATTGCGCATGCCTTGGACCTGAGTGATTCTACCAAACTTTCACGAACCATACTGTAGAGCATCTTGCAGTAGTTTTCGCTGACCGCATTGGGAGTGTAGTCAGAACGGACAAATGTCTTGCCGTTACGAATAACGTAAATTTGACCTTTGGAAGGTGTTAGGCGGTCCATCACCAACTGCATGAGGCGAACCTTCTTGAAGTTGTTGAGGGATTTGAGATTGGCGGCAATTTCGTTGACGCTCTTTTCTTCTTCCAGAATAGATTCCCAAAAGCCCTTTACCATGGGCTGGTGAAGAGTTTTGGATAGTTTGCTGATGCGGTTGATAATAGTGGTGTTGATGTCGTTGTTAGACTTAAAGGCCAAAAAGATTCGCTTGAATCGGTTGAAGATTGCAGCGAATTTCTTGATTTCGTCTTCGGTAAGTAGCGAAAGGTCTGTAGGTATGCCGGACTTGATTCTATCGATAAGGGCGCTGTTCTGCACGAAGGAAGTGCTCTTGGTTGCCATATAGATCAATGTTCTTAGGGCCATGACGGGATCGTTGGGAAGGATTCCCAACCTGCCGCTGACGATGCAGATTGCGTCACGATTCTTGAAGGAATCGACCTTGGGTTCCATATCGTATTCATCGGCATAGAAGCAGATGTAGTCTATAAAGTCCTTTAATGTTTCGGAATTTAGGGCAATGCCAGAACACAGGGCCTGATTGCACTTTTCGTAAAGTTCCCCATCGCTGATGGGAAGAATCAGTTTTAGTTCCTTAATGCTCGGGACATTAAGGGCTGCGATTTGCCTTTGAAAATTTTCGTTTGGCACGAAGGGGGTGCCCTGCATATTAGTTCCATACGTGGATGCGTAGTGGAGGAGCTGATCTATAAGCAGTTCCAGACGGTTACGACTGGAAATGTTGCTCCATTGCTGATAGAAGGTAGCGTTGTAGTTTTGGGTCTGATTGTTAAGCCAGTTCAGCACCTCTTCGGAGCAGCACTTGGGATGGACTATGTAGCCGCGTTCTATGGCGATTGCGTTCACTTCGTATTCGCTTACTTTTTTGGGGCTGTTGGTTCGGTTGGTAATTTCCCTTGCCATTCCAAAGTGGTCGATACAAAATGTGAACATACTTCCTCCTAAAAATGAGCGGGGTGTAAAAAAGCTCTTGAAAATAGGAACACCCTATGCTCTTTAAAATTGTGGGGCGGGAAGTAGAATCGATCTGCTTGAAGAAATAATAGGAACTTCCTGTGCCCCTCCGTTATTCTATCGGCACTACTTTTAAATGTGTCAATAAGAACTGCAATTTTTTTTTGAAAAAATTAAACTTTCTAAATTTTTATTCAAAATACAAGTGAGGAAATCATGTCTCAGAAAGAAAATGTTGCTCAGAATACAGCAAAAAAAGTTAAGTCTGTAAACAAGAAGCAGATTATCATCTGGATCGCAGCCTTGGTGCTGGGCGCCATTCTTGGTCTGATTCAGTCCGAAGGTTTGCAGAACCTGATCAATTTCATCGCATCTGTTTATACACGACTGTTCCAGTTTGTGGCTGTGCCGACTATTGCGCTTGCCCTTATGACAACGCTTTCTGCCCTTGGCGTGCAGAAGAATACGGGCCGCATTTTTGGCCGTACCATCATTTACACCTTGCTCACCACTTTTGCCGCTGCAATTGTTGGACTCTTGCTGTACAAGATTATCGGCCCTGCAAACCTGCCTATGGATCTGGTGAACGGTGGTGCTGCCGAAGTTCCCAAGAACTTGAGCGCCATGAGTTACTATGACCACTTCCTGAGTGTTGTGCCCAACAATGTGGTGCAGCCTTTCCTTAGCGGTAACGTTCTTGGCATTTTGATGGTGGCCGCTGCCGTGGGCCTTGGCCTTGCATTTATGCCGGAATCTGAAAACAAGTCCGCATTGATGAAGGCTATCCTCGGTCTTCGCGAACTGCTGTTCACTTTGATCCGCGCTCTCGTCTGGGCTTTGCCTCTTGGCGTTGTGGCTTTTGCCGCCCAGCTTTCTGCTCAGGTGAATGCCGGCGTGGTCGTAGGCTCCCTGGGTAAGTATCTTGCAGTTGTGATGGGCGGTAACGCTATCCAGTTCCTGATTGTGCTGCCCCTGTTCCTCATTGCCCGCGGCCTGAATCCGCTCCATGTTCTGAAGAAGATGAGCCCCGCCGTCATGATGGCTTTCTTCACTAAGAGCTCCGCTGCAACGCTGCCTGTGACCATGCAGTCTGCCGAAGACAACCTGAAGGTGAATCCGGAAGTTTCCCGCTTTGTGCTTCCCATCTGCACTACCATCAACATGAACGGTTGCGCCGCCTTCATTCTGGTAACCAGCCTTTTCGTGATGCAGAACAGCGGTGTGGAACTGACCCTTGGCACCATGATTACCTGGGTGTTCATTTCCGTACTTTCTGCTGTGGGTAACGCTGGCGTTCCCATGGGTTGCTACTTCCTGACCCTGTCCCTCATGGTGGGCATGAACGCAAACATTGGCGTCATGGGCGTGATTCTCCCGCTGTACGCCATCATCGACATGATCGAGACTGCAGAAAACGTGTGGTCCGACTCCTGCGTCTGCGCCATGACGAATAAGGATCTGAGCAAGTCCTAGATTTTTGCAAATCTAACGTCTTAGAAGGTACACAAAAAAATCCCCAAGAAGTAGATCTTGGGGATTTTTTTGCGAACCTTAGAAAAACATGAAAATCATCCCGTGTTCACTTTCCTTGACA
>JAKSIG010000007.1 GCA_024398955.1 Fibrobacter sp.
CCGCCAAATGCTGGGCTCACCCATGTGCGAGCAAGCTCGCCCGCGGCCCTCGCCCCTACGCATTTGTAAGACGGAATATGGAAAAGCGCTCTCGCAAGAGAGATTAAGACTGCATTTCTGCTTTAAGATACATTCCAAATTCTAATCCGTCAGAATGCCATCGCTCTCGCAAGAGAGATTAAGACTCAGCGTTAGTGTTGTGAGTAGAAGTATTGATATTAGTCAGAATGCCATTGCTCTCGCAAGAGAGATAGCGCCCTACGGGCGCCTGCTTGTCGGCTCGGAACAAACGATTAAGCGAATAAAGTAGAAATGCTTGCATTTCTATTTTTGAGCGACCTGTTTGGTGCTTGCACAATGCCCGCGCAAGCGCGGCCGCTTCACTCGCCTCCGTCGCAGTTAAGACAAAAGCAAAAATGTGCTCTCGCAAGAGAGATTGTGGCTTCGCCACCAAATGCTGGGCTCACCCATGTGCGAGCAAGCTCGCCCGCGGCCCTCGCCCCTACGCATTTGTAAGACGGAATATGGAAAAGCGCTCTCGCAAGAGAGATTAAGACTGCATTTCTGCTTTAAGATACATTCCAAATTCTAATCCGTCAGAATGCCATCGCTCTCGCAAGAGAGATTAAGACTCAGCGTTAGTGTTGTGAGTAGAAGTATTGATATTAGTCAGAATGCCATTGCTCTCGCAAGAGAGATAGCGCCCTACGGGCGCCTGCTTGTCGGCTCGGAACAAACGATTAAGCGAATAAAGTAGAAATGCTTGCATTTCTATTTTTGAGCGACCTGTTTGGTGCTTGCACAATGCCCGCGCAAGCGCGGCCGCTTCACTCGCCTCTGGCGCAGTTAAGACAAAAGCAAAAATGTGCTCTCGCAAGAGAGATTAAGACATTCCATGCCTCTTGTGAAGCATTGTCCTTGTACAGGTCAGAATGCCATTGCTCTCGCAAGAGAGATTTAGACAATCCGTTGTCATAGTCGTAAGTCTTCTCTCCAGTCAGAATGCCATTGCTCTCGCAAGAGAGATTAAGACTCCGATTCTTTGATGGCGAAGATCTCCGTTGGCATAGTCAGAATGCCATTGCTCTCGCAAGAGAGATAGCGCCCTACGGGCGCCTGCTTGTCGGCTCGGAAATGCCCGCGCGAGCGCGGTCGCTTCACTCGCCTCTGTCGCAGTTAGACAAGAATGCAAAGCAGCTCTCGCAAGAGAGATTAAGACGGTAATTCATGAATTTCTAAATTGCTCATAACTTCAGTCAGAATGCCATTGCTCTCGCAAGAGAGATTAAGACACTTGAGCTTCTTTTCTACATCTTCAATCTTAGGAATAGAGTCAGAATGCCATTGCTCTCGCAAGAGAGGTAGCGCCCTTTGGGGGCTTGCTTTATAAAAACAGCATTTTGTGGTTTACGGTTTGTTTTAGAAATTCAATAAAGGGTGTGTTCGCGGAAATCCTTCGCGACATTCACTTTAAAAAAGGAGTTCTGTTATGAACCAAGTCAAAGCTATTCTCGTTGTTGCCGCAGTCGTTGTCTCTGCCGCTATCAAGGTTGCCGATGCAATAAATGATGTTTCTGGCAGCATTCAAAGTACCAAGTGACATCCAATCGCAGCCCATGCGCAAAATGGGCAATCTCCTTGTTTGTTCCCGGCTAGTAGATGCTAGTCGGGATTTTTTATAAAAACAACATTTTATGGTTTACACCTGTTTTTGAAACTGCAATAAAGGGTGTGTTGGCGGCGGTCGTCAATAATCACCTAAAAGGAAAGTAATTATGCAATACATCAAATTAATTCTCACGGCAGTCTCGATCATTTCAACCATCGCAGAGGTGTCAAGGAGAGTAGACCATAAGTAGGAGGAAAAATGAACCGCATTATAAACATTACCAATCACACCATGACGGCTGAACAGTTCAAGGATGCCCAGCTGAACCTTGATGTCATGGAGGAACTTGCGCTGCCCGAAAACTTGCGCTCCCTTTGGGGCGCGGTCCCGCCGGATGTGGATTCGGTTCGGGATTATGTGTCGCCCTTGTTGCATTGGTTGTCGTCGGTGTACGAGCCATCTGACATCGTGTGGGTGCAGGGCGAGTGGGGTGTAACTTTGTCTGTTGTGGACTGGTGCCGCGAACGAAAAATTCGCTGCGTCTATGCCACTACGGAGCGCGTTGCACAGGAGATCCATTCTCCCAATGGGGTGCAGATGTCCCATGTTTTCAGACATGTGAGGTTCCGCAACTATTTTGACTGATTGTCCGTTTATAATGCTGTTTTTGTTCAAGAACTTTACAGACCGCCCTCAAGGGGCGGTTTTTATGTATATTCAAATACAAAAATAAATGGTCTTTATGTCAAAAAATATTCTGGTATCTACCCTTGGGGCCAGCTGGTCCATTATTCCCGAAACGCTTTCGGCCTTTTTGTATAACGAGGATTTCGATTTCTACAGGGGAATTGGAACGAAGGATTGCGATGGTGCCGCGGAATGGTTTAATCGCGGGTACGACCGCGAAATTCTTGCCGGTGGAACCATTGACGAGGTGTGGCTGATTTCTACAGACCAAGTTTGCAGGGAACGGGTTCTGTCGCTCGAGCAGAATCTGGAAAAGATTGGCGAATGGCAGAAGTCCTATGGTCCTGCCATCGGGATTCCCATTCGTGTGTGGGTGCTGAAGGGTGTTCCGGATATTGCAAGCGAATCGGATGCGTCGGGCTTTAGGGATTTGACCATGCGTGTGATGGCCCTTGCGCAGGTGTCGGGATGTGCGGCGGGTGAACGCAACAAGGTGATTGTGTCGCTTGCCTGCGGCCGTAAGACCATGAGCGCCGATATGCAGGATGCAGCCTATTGCTTTGGCTGTCGCGCCATGATGCATGTGCTTGGCGATACGGATAATAAAAAGTTCATTCCGGTAAAGCTTAAGCAGTTCCCCAAGAGTGATCTGCTTGATGGTTTGGTGGAGCGCCAGACGGAAAAGACTCTGTTTGGGGAAATTGACGAAACGCCTCTTGACGGTTTTGAAAACATCAAGGTACTCCACTTTGAATCCGATGGGGAGTTCCTCAGGATGGTTGACGAGAAGCGGGATGCCGCCTCATATTTCTATTCGTCCTTCTGGTCCAATCAGGTGTACGATTACGAGACGTTCCCCATATTGTATACGCTTTCCGGCAGGACGCAGGAGTGCCTGCGGAATTTCCGCATGGGCGTAAATCCAGAGAAGGCTGCTTTGGAGTTGGATCTTCTTAGGGGGTTGCCCAAGGCCGATTTGCATTGCCATCTTGGCGGCTGCCTTTCTGTGGAAGAAATGATTCGTGTGGCCTGCAGGCTAAAAGAAAAAGTTCAAGAGCAGGAACGGTTGCATCCGGCTTTTGCCCGCTGGAACTCCCTGCCGCCCGAGGAGGGCGAGTCCTGGAAAAGTTGGCGCTCCCGTGTGGCGGAGGAGACTGGGGTTGAACACATCTATGTGGCGCCCAAGTTCCTGTGCAGTTATGCTGGGCGAGCGGCGGAACTGGAGTCGCTGATGTATGGCGATTTTCTGGAGGAGCAAAAGTTTGTTGGCGTGGCCTCCGAGTCGAAAGAGGGCGGAGAGACAGTCCTGAATCTTGCCCCCTACGAAATGCTTGGCGACCTTCAGGGCTCGGCGCTGCTTTGCCATAGGGAAACCTTGGAAGAATGTGTCCGGGTGCTTCTGGAAAATTCCCGTAGCCACAATGTGCGTTATCTTGAAGTCCGCTGCTCTCCTATAAATTATGCGTCGTCGGGTTATTTCGAAAAGGAAGAAGTTGTCGAGACCATTCTGGACGTGCTTGAGGAATTTCCTCAGGTAAAGTCCTCCATTGTGTTTATCGCCTCGAGGCATTCCGATGCCAAGCGTATCGTGGATGGTGTGGAGCTGTACAAGAAAATGATGCGGGAATCCAGGAACGATCGGTTCCGCAAATATTTTAGGGGCTTTGACCTTGCCGGAAACGAGGCCTCGAAAAAGGCGGAGGAAATGACACACCTGTTCCAGCCCATCAAGGAGGCCTGCCTGAACATTACCATCCATGCGGGGGAGACCATGCCGGTGGATAGCGTGTGGCAGGCGGTTTATTGCCTGAATGCGGAACGTATTGGGCATGGGCTCACCCTTGTGAACAATGCGGAACTTATGAACAAGTTTAGGGACCGGAGAATCGGCGTGGAGATGTGCCCGTCCAGTAACTTCCAGATTATTGGATTCAAGGATAACTATTTCGCGGATCTTGTGGATTCCCGTGGAAAATCTCTTGGAGACTATCCCATGCAGAGGTATTTGCGTGCGGGGCTTCGTGTTTGCGTGAATACGGATGACCCTGGCATTTCGAGAACGGATATGACTCGG
Source organism: Fibrobacter sp. (assembly GCA_024398955.1). Lineage (GTDB taxonomy): Bacteria > Fibrobacterota > Fibrobacteria > Fibrobacterales > Fibrobacteraceae > Fibrobacter. The sequence continues at coordinate 4,371 of JAKSIG010000007.1, forward strand.
GAACTGCATAAGGCGTCGCGACTGACTCGGGGCGGCCTTAGCCTTTGGGAGGTTTTTGCCCTGCTGTATAATTCCTTTGACTTGGCTTTTTTGCCCTATAACGAGAAGCGGGATTTGTTGAACCGGATGAATGCCGCTGTCAAAGAATGGATTTCTGGCAACATCAATAAAATAGAGGGGTTGGCCTAATGCTGAAGCAAATAGAAAAGGAATACCTAGAAAAGAAATTGCAGTATTGCAATCCCGAGAAGGATGACTTTTTGGACAGTGGCGATGACCCTTCTGAAAAGAGCTTGCGGATGGCTTATGTGGTTTCGCTAATTAGTGGGTGGGATACGGTCCTTATTTCTGGGCCGAATGGCGTTGGTAAGAACGGCTATGCCAAGCTTATCTGGAATGAAAGCCTGTGCGAATGGGGCGAAGAGGATAAAAATGATACCGAACAGGTTCGCTGGCAAAAGAAGGCCTGTGACCGTTTTGATAAGAAAGCGAATAAGATAATAGACCGTGAAATGCTGAATGTGAACTGTGCCGCATTTTCGGAAAATCTAATAGCCGCGGAACTGTTCGGCTACAAGAAAGGTGCCTTTACGGGGGCGGATAAGGCTCATAAGGGCAAGATCCAGATTGCGTCTGAAAAGTATGGTTGCCTCTTCTTGGATGAAGTGGGCGACTTGCCTTTATCTGCGCAGGCGATGCTGCTGCGATTCTTCCAGAATGGAGAAATTCAACCTTTGGGCTGCTCTGAACCGGGTACGATTCACGAGGATTCTGGCGAAAAGAATTCCTTTAGGCCGGGAGGAAAGCTGAATAAGGTCAAGGTCATTTGTGCTACGAACAAGAATCTTGAAGAAGAAGTGAAAAAGGGAAATTTCCGGCTGGATCTTTTCCATCGAATAAACAAGTACCATGTAGAGGTTCCTCCTCTTTGCGAGCGTCCCAATGACTGCGAGCAGAATTTTGAAAACTACTTCCAGAAAATAAAGAAGGACTTGATGAAGGTTAATGGGAGTGCGAAGTCCTGGTTGAATGGCGTTTCCATAGACCGAAAGGAATTTGGTGAACAGAACCGTTTGCATGGTTACCAGTGGCCGGGAAATTTCAGGGAGCTGCGCAACCGCTTGAACGAAGCCTTTGTTCAAAAAATCTATGACGGCGCCGATGATCTGGTGATTCGCTTTGGCGACTTGTTCCCCGAGGGTGTAGAAGTTGCCAAGATGAATGCCATGCGCCAAAACGACGAGACCGATATTGTGGATTCCTTGGCGGAATGCGGTTTCCCTCCCTTGGAAGGTGGAGCTTTGCCTGAATTCGACTTGGAGCAATGTCTTAACAATTTGCGCGTGCTGTACGTGAATAAGGCCAAGGCTCAATGCCAGGGGAAAAAGAGTCGGGCCTCGATGCTGCTGAAGTATTCGAATTACCAGATTATGGATCGCGCGGTCAGGGCGAAAAAATCTTAAAGATTTTGGTTTTCACTTGATGTGGGGAATTCGATAAGGTTTGTGTCCTGATTGAATTTAAGCTGTTGTAAATTTCCCTCCTAAATTGGCTCCGGGGTTTCCCGGGGCTCTTTGTTTATGTATAAACATATATGAAAATACTATGTAGAAAAATTGAATGTGTTGAAATTTGCGTAAAAAAGCTAATTTTGTAGATATGGCATAGTGATTGCCTAATGGGTACAGACATAAACAAGGAGTAAAAAATGTCTGTACTCAATAATTATTCTGAATTCGAAATTGAATCTTTGGACAACAACATGCTGCTGGCGAAATATCAGGCAACTAGGAGTCCTGTAGCATATCATTTGTTATGCGAGCGAAACAGGAAGATGATCGCCGCCTATGTGGGTTACTTCTATTTCAAGAATAAGCATACCAGGGAATTTGACTTCAGCCTGAAGGAGCTGAACGCTAAGGATTTTAGCGAGACATTGTGGTTGATGGCGCTGCTGCCGTTTCAAAAGGCATGTGCTGAATACACCGCCGGTTTCAACACCGCATTCAAGACTTTCGTCAGCAATATCATGTTCTGGCATTTTGCAGAACTCAAGCGTCGTAATGCAAAGAGTCCTACACTTGTCAAGGAATCCGTACTGGAGGCAAGGCGCAGGGAGGATTCCGTCAACAGAAAGGAAAGTGGCTGCATGGGTCGTTATGCAACTCGTACCAGAGAATGCGAGGAGCATGATTTCCGCGCGACCTATGGAGTGTTTAACGACGATGATGGTTCTGACAAGGACTCTGCAGAAGATTTGTATAGGTCTATTGTTTCTTACCTTGGTGAAGATAGCGGTGCCGGCAAGGCGTTCAATGCTATGCTGGATAGCCATAGGGATTATCGTCGCGATTGGATGAAAAGTGCTGCGGATGAATTAGGTTATAGTCGCCAAAACCTGAACAAGATCAAGCGAACCGCAGTAAAGAAGATTCTCAAGAGCGATATTGCCCCGGATATCCGAGAATTCTTTGGTCACGATAAGAAGTAGATCGTCGTCATCTTCTACATCTGAGGCAGTTTTTCTACCTTTGCCTTCATGCCTATCTTATCAGCACAGAACATTCTTTTGCGTCTTGGCGGATCTGCTCCGCTGTTGGATAACGTTTCCTTCGATATCGAGCCCGGCGATCGCATTTGCCTTGTGGGGCGAAATGGCGAGGGAAAGTCTACGCTCCTGAAGGTTCTCACTGGTGAGATGGAATACAACTCCGGCGACATCGTGAAAAGGACTGGCCTGCGGGTCAGCCGCATGATCCAGGAGATTCCCGCCCACATTGACGGTACCGTCCGCGATATCGTGATGGGGAAGGTGGCTGCCGGAAGTTCCGCCGGCTGGACTGGCGTGAAGGATGGTTCCGACGACGGTCATCATGATTCCGCCGCGGAAGCGATTTTGGGCAAGACGGGCATCGATGCCGACCTGCCCTACGACAGCCTGAGCGGTGGCCAGAAACGTCGGGTACTTTTCGCCCGCGCCGTGGCCGAGGATCCGGATTTGCTTTTGCTGGATGAACCCACGAACCATCTGGACATTCCTGCCATCCAGTGGCTTGAAGGGATTGTTACCCGCCTGAACTGCGCCGTAATGTTTGTAAGCCATGACCGCGCCTTTGTGCGTCGTGTGGCTACTCGGATTTTTGAGCTGGACCGCGGTCGCGTCCGTAGCTGGGATTTCCCCTACGACAAGTTCGTGCAGTTCCGCGACCAGGCTCTTGCCGAAGAAGAGAAGGCCAATGCCCTTTTTGACAAGCGCCTTGCCGAAGAGGAAGTCTGGATCCGCAAGGGAATCCAGGCCCGCCGTACCCGCAACGAGGGCCGCGTCCGCGCCCTCATCAAGATGCGTCAGGAACGTGCCGAGCGTCGCGTGCGTACTGGCAACGTGAATATGCAGATTACGGAAGCGGAACGCTCCGGACGTATGGTGGCCCGCCTGACCAACGTGAGCTACGCCTACGCCGACGAAACTACGGGCGGGGTGCCGCAGCCGCTGATCAACAATTTCAGTATTGAGGTGAGCCGTGGCGACCGCATCGGTATCGTGGGCCCCAACGGTTCCGGAAAGACGACTTTGCTGAAGTTGATTCTTGGGGAACTGCAGCCGGACCAGGGTGATGTCCGCCTGGGTTCCAATTTGGAGATTGCCTATTTCGACCAGATGCGAACCCGCCTTCGCGAAGACAAGAGCCTGGTTGAAAACATTGGTGATGGTCAGGCATACATTACCTTGAACGGCGTGAAACGTCATGTGTTAAGTTATCTGCAAGACTTCCTCTTTAGCGCCGATCGCGCCCGCGGCCCCATTAGCGCCCTTAGCGGTGGCGAGCGTAACCGTTTGCTTTTGGCCTGTCTCTTTAGCCACCCCAGCAATGTGCTGGTTCTTGACGAACCTACCAATGACCTGGATATGGAAACGCTGGACTTGTTGGCGGAACTTTTGGCGGAGTATAAGGGAACAGTCCTTACCGTAAGTCATGACCGTGCCTTCTTGGATTCCGTGGTTACGGGAATTCTCGCTATCGAAGATAACGGCAATATTTTTGAGGCTACCGGCGGCTACAGCGATTATGAAGCCAATAAGAAGGTCCGCGACAAGGAAGCTGCCGCTGCGGCGAAAGTTGCTGCCGAGAAGGAAGCCCTTGCTGCAGCCCGTGCATCTGCCGGTTCTGCAGCTTCTGCAAACGCTGCAGGCGGAACAGCGTCTGCCGCCAAAAAGAAGAAACGCAGCTACAATGAGGAACGTGAATACAATGCCCTCCCCGAAAAGATCGAGAAGCTGGAAGCCGAAATCGCCGAACGCCAGGAAGAACTTTGCAAACCGGAGGTCTGTACCAACGCCTCCCGCATCGTGGAACTGCAGAAGGAAATCACGGAACGGGAATCCGCCCTGGAGAAGGCCTACGAGCGTTACGAGGAATTGGACGCTCTAGGCTAGTAGGAGCTTGTTCGCCAACTTGTTTTAATAAAATTTGCGCTCTTTTATTGAGAGGCCCCCAAAAAGGGGGCTTTTGTATGCCATTATGTACGAAAAGGGCTTTTTTTAGATTTTGAAATTTGAATTTCTTTTATTATTTTTATCATACGATTATATTGGGAATTTGGAAAGAGAGGTCTTTATGATCAAAAAGATTTTTGCAATGGCTGCCGGAGCTCTGGCCTGCTATGCTGCTGCTGCCACCGCTGTAGTTTGGGACGGCGAAAACAAAGCCGATATGGAGCCGGCTTATTCTTTCACGTTTGACTATGGTACTGGTGCGGCTATCGATACGACCAACGTGAATGGTACCAAGGTCCTTGACTTTACTGCCAAGGCAGGGACAACTAGCAACGGTGCCGGCTATGGTATCGGTTGGAAACAGTCCTGCGATGCAAATTGGAATTGCACCGATGTGGCTGTTTCCCTTTCTGCATATAAGGGCGTCTGCCTGACTTACAAGGCCGAGATGCCGTTCCGCGTGGATTTTAAGCAGTCTACTATTACGGATGATAACTACTATGGCATGGAACTCGCCGCTTCTTCTGTTTTCAAGAAGCAGTTCATCGCCTTTTCTGAACTGACTCAGGGCTGGAAGTCCAAGACTGCGGTTGCCTGGAATGCGTCCAAGCAGCTGGGTGTGCAGTTTGGCTTCAAAAACACTCATGCGACTGCTACATCCAACTCCAACGAGGTGATGCTGCAGAGCTTCATTCTTGCCGATGAATGTGTTACTTTTGCACCGCAGCTGACCGCGGCTTTCGCGGCCAATAACGGTGGCGAGATTGCCATTGCGGAAGGTGCTACTCATACTATCGACATGTCCGAAGTCTTTACTGATGAAGACGGAGATGATCTGGTAGTTACCGTTAAAATTAACGGCGAATCCGTGATTCTGGTGGATTCTACCAAGTACAACCAGAATAGCGTCATTAAGTTCACGACCGTTCCGAATCCCAAGGAAAATGCCGAAGTGGTTATTACCGCGACGGATCCCACCAAGAAGTCTGCTACCTTTAGTTTCACCTTCTTGACTGAAGATGTTCCTAACGCTCCTGTAGCAAAGGATTGCGCTTTTGAAATTCCTGAAGATTCTTCTTACAAGAGTGGTCTGACTGCAAAGACAAATAACCTGAAGTTTATGGGTTCTGATGCCGATGGAGACAAGATCAATCTTGTCATAGTAGATGAACCTGAACATGGAACCTTTGAATTGAATGCCTCTACCGGTGTCTTTATCTACACTCCCGATAAGGATTTCAATGGTATGGACAGCTTTACCTATAAGTTTGTTGAAGTGGCTAACGAAGAAAGCGAAAGTAACCTTGGTACTTGCGTCATTACCGTAACACCGGTAAACGACGCTCCTGTTATTAAGGTCGTCGCAGAGACTTTTGAAGATGAGAGCGGTGATGAACATACCTTCGGTGACACCTTGACTGTAGACGAGGACTTTGAAACCTTCTCTGTATTTGTTCCCTCTGCAAACATTACCGTGACCGATGTGGATGGTGAAGATGACATTGTTATCAACGCCAAGTCCTCCGGTGTGGTTAAGGCTGCGTACGCAGCAGTTGAAGGCTACTATGGTATCGAGGTTTCCGCGATCAAGGATGCCAATGGCCTTGCCACTGTGTCTCTGGTTGCTGGTGACCATAAGATTACCAAGGCTACCGTTATCTGCTATGTTAAGGTTAATCCTGTGGCTGATGCTCCTGTCGGCAAGGAAGATTCCTACACTGTGGTTCAGGATTCCTTGAACAAGATTACCGCCAAGAAGGGTGTGCTTGCAAATGATGTTAATCCGGATAGCATAGAGATTTCTGCAATCCTGGTTGTTGAACCTGAAAATGGCGGTACCGTTGAATTGGCTGAAGATGGCTCCTTCACTTACATGTCTGCCGAAGGCTATGAAGGTGAAGATGCGTTTGCTTACGCCATTGTGTATGGTAGTGACACAACCGAGATGATTGTGGTAACCTTGGATGTTGTTTACAAGAATCATGCTCCTGAAATTGTAGAAGGCGTCGCAGATACCGTGGGTAACAAACTTGCCAAGCTGACGGAAGACTTTACGACTCCCAAGAAGTATACCGCAGCCGAACTCAGAAGCTGGTTTACCGATGATACCGATAAGCCTGCAGACCTGAAGTTCACGGTCCGTTCTGATGATAGCCTTACCAACCCCAGCATTTCGACTGCAGGCATTCTGCAGGTGGCTGCCGTTAAGAATGCCTGCGGTGACGCAGAAGTGATTTTAACTGCAATTGACAAGCAGGGCGCTTCTACCGACTTGGTGATTCCTGCATCGATTGCATGCGTTAACGACAAGCCGACTCTCACTACTCTTGTGGATACCTTCTACATTGAAGGCTCCAACTGGAGCGGCGTTTACGACTTGACAAAGGTTGTTTCTGACCCTGATGGCGATACCTTGACTTACACCATCACTGATAACATTGCCTTTAGACGTGACATGTCTTTTGAACTGGATGGCGATTCTCTCCGTCTGGCAGTTTTGGAAGACTCTGAACTGAATGAGGGTGAAGTCCGTACCTTGACCGTCAAGGCTGCAGATGCTGCTACCTATGTGACCTTCAAGATTCAGCTGGTTGTGGGCAAGGCTCCGGCAGATTCCGGCGAAGCTATTGCTCCTGTGATGGCTGCTGCAAAGCTGAACTGGCAGGGTGCAATTCAGGCAACCCGCGGTATGGCAACCATGATGGATATGCAGGGCCGTATCCTGTGGACCCGCCGTCTGCCGGTAAGCGAATCTGAAGTTCGCGCTGCCGCTGCAAGTGTCCAGGGCCGCAAGGTTCTCCGCGTTAACAGTCAGACCTACACCATCAAGTAATTACATAAGCAAACGTACTTGCAGGAAAGACTGCAGAAATCGTTGCTGAAGGCTGAGTCGGAATGCTCCGGCTCCCCAACTAAAAAGAGGCTCCCGTCGGGAGTCTCTTTTTTACAGGTCTGCTGTAAAGTTCCAAGCGCTTGTTAACCAAAGTGTTAACTAATACCTATGAAAAAGTGCGAGAACCGCAGTCATTAGTTAACGATTTCGTTAACTAATGATAAAACGTTTTACCGGTCGCTTTCGCAATGATTTGCGCACCGCAGCGGCTCTTGCCATTTAAACTACTTGCACACTTCGTATGCAGTAGTCTGCGGCTCAGAAATGCGGATGCAAGCATCCGCGCTTCGTTCGCCTGACGACTACTTTACCAGCTCTTCGGTATCGAGGGCGATAAGCAGTTCTTCGTTGGTAGCAACGACCATTGCAGTGGGAGTGCCATCCTTAGAGATAATGTGGCCGGATTCCTTGCCGCTCTTGTTGTTGCGGTCTTCGTCGATCTGGTAGCCGAGAAGTGCCAGGTTTTCCATGACGGTCTTGCGAACCAGCATGCTGTTTTCGCCGATGCCACCGGTAAAGACCAGGGCGTCGATACGGGGGAGAGCCATGGCGATGCCGCCGATTTCGCGGGCCAGCTTGTAGCAGAAGGTTTCAAGGGCGATCTGTGCGCCGACGTGGCCTTCGCTTGCTGCCTGGGTCAGGGTGCGCATGTCGTTGCTTAAGCCAGAGAGGCCTAGCAGGCCGGATTCCTTGTTCACCATCTTGTCGAGGCGGTCAATGTCGTAGCCGTACTTCTTGCTGATGTAGAAGAGGATTGCCGGGTCGATGGAGCCGGAGCGGGTGCCCATGATGAGGCCGTCCAGCGGGGTGAACCCCATGGTGGTGTCGGCGCACTTGCCGTTGAGAATGGCGGAGCAGCTGGAACCGTTACCGAGGTGTGCGGTAATGAGGCAGCAGTCTTCCGGCTTCTTGCCCAGGATGGCGGCGGCTTCGGCTGTGACGAAACGGTGGCTGGTGCCGTGGAAACCGTAACGGCGGATGGCATCGGATTCGTAGAACTTGTAGGGGATGCCGTAGAGGAATGCCTTACGGGGCATGGTCTGGTGGAAGGCGGTGTCGAACACTGCCACCTGCTTGTCCTTGAGGTTCGGGAAGAACTTCATGGCGCATTCCATACCGGTGGCGTGTGCAGGTTCGTGGAGCGGGGCGAACAGCACGATGCTACGGATGTAGTCGATCACATCCTGGGTCACCTTTTCGCTCTTGATGTACTTACCGCCGTGCACCACGCGATGGCCGATGGCTTCGATGGTGTCGGTGAGCTTCTGTTCGTCCAGGAACTTCTTTACCTGGTCCACAGCTTCGGCGTGGGTGGGGCAGTCGAAGTTGAAATCAATTTTACCTTCGGGACCCTTGGCCTTGGTGTGGCCGTTGACGCCGATGTTTTCTACAAGGCCGCTGGCGATGGATTCTTTAGTCTTGGTATCGATTACAGCGAACTTTACAGAAGAGCTGCCGCAGTTGAGCACGAGTACACGCATTTTTTACCTCTGTCTTTATGTTATAACTTTGGGAAGTAGGAAGTGGGCAAGGCGGTTGGCTTCGGCTTGGTCCGAAAGTACTCGGGTTGGGCAGGTCCTGCTTCAACGATTTTATGGTAAAGTTAGGAAAAAGGAAGAATAAAATTTTCTAGATTTTCCCCTAATGTTTAAAAGAATCCAAAAATTTGATGAACGAGTTTCCATTTACTGGGCCTGGAACAATAGGCACTTTTCTGAGAAGACGAAAAGGTTCCTGCGTTCATACGTACGTCTTGGCGACGGCTATCTTTGGATTGTTTTTGCCGTAATCTTGTTTATTCACATTGGTTGGCAGCGATTTATTCCGGTGGCGGCCGAAGCGGGCCTTGCTACGGGTATTGCCTTGGGTATTTACGAAGCCATCAAGCTTACGACTAAGCGCCCTCGCCCCTTTTGTGTTCTTGAGACCATCAAGCCCCAGGTTCCGCCCATGGATAAGTACAGTTTTCCTAGTGGACATACCATGAACAATCTGGCAATTGCTTCGGCGGTAACGATGGCGGTACCCTATTATGGCTGGGTGATGATGTTGTTCCCCCTGTCCTGGGGCCTTTTGCGAGTGTATTTTGGCGTGCACTGGTTTACTGACGTTATCTGTGGCTTTTTCTTTGGCATTATTGCCTTTGTATTGACGCATGTGATTTGGATATTCCTGTCTCCGGTGTTGGCGGATTTGCTGCCGATGCTGGTATTCTAGAGATAGCCCCGGTTTAGGCCGGGCTTTTTTATTAATGTTGGAATATGAACGACTTTGTAAGTGCTGCAGACTTTTTTAAGACAGTAAAGAAAGATGAACGTGTCTACTTCCTGGTGCGTCATGGAGAGCGTAATCATATTATGCCGGATGATCCTGACCATGGTGCCCTTGTGGGACTTACAGATAGGGGCCGGGAACAGGCTTTTAATTTGGGACGTGCCGTTGCGGATAATTGCAGGACCGTTGAAAAATCGGGAGGCCTTTTACAGGATGTGTCCTTTTTCAGTAGCCCAGTAGGCCGTTGTTTGCAGACTGCCGAATATATAGGCCGAGGCCTAGGAATTGCGTCTCCTGATGTGGTGCCGCTGCAGCCTCTGGCAGAGTTCTTCGTAGAGCATTATGATGCCTACATGGAAACTCACACCACAGGTTTCTATCAGGGAATCTGTCGCTGGCTGGATGGTACTGCGTCCTGCCCAGACTATATTGATCCTGCGTATTTCCCGCTGGCGAAGCGCTCCGAGGAAATGCTTCAGTTCATGCTTTCCCATGGAAACAGGTGCATCAACATTTTTTGCTCCCATGACGCCTGGATTGTGCCTTGCCTGAATCACTTCTGCGGAATGACTTTTTCGCCTCAAGTGTGGATGAATTTCCTTACAGGCATTGCCTTTGTGGTTCGAGCGGACGCTCCTGCAAAAGTAGACCGCATTGCCGCAGTTACTGGTCTAGAAGACGGTAACCTGTTTTTCTAAAGCGAGTCGTGCAATAAGCTGGTCTCATATTAGTTTTTTGATTTTTTGTCACTGAGGGGTGGAAAATAACTTTTTAGTGACAAGTTTTACGTACAAGTTAATTGCAAGAAGGGTTCAAGACAGATTTTTTTGTCACTAAAAGGATTAAATGGCTAGCCTGGTGACAATCTTTCAAAAAGTTTTTTTATAGAAAACATTTTTTTTGAAAAACGGGTGTATACAAAGTAAAATTCCTGTCACTGAAACAACAATTTTATGTATTTAGTGACACTTTTTCTTAAAAAGTTTGATTTGGAAAGTTTCTTCCACAAAAAATATCATACATTCAAGGTATGAGTGATTTTTGTCAGATGGCACCAGGCGCCTATCGCCGTATTTATGTTTTGGGCTCTGGATTCAGCAAGTCCTTTATGCCTCAAATGCCAACCCTTCGAGATATCAACGCCTTGATTCCGGAGGGCATTCCTGATGAATTTCCCCACATTAAGGAGTACTGCAGAAAGCTTCTGGAATTGTGCAACGGTCAGCGGGAGTATCTGGGCATCGAGACGCTTGCAACTTCCATTTTGTCGACCCGCATTTTCCCTGGGGAAAGGGAACGCCTCTATCACGCATCTCTCAGGTTTGAACTGCTTCGCTTTATTGCCAGCGTGATTCGTCATGACGAAGCGCTTGAGGCCGCCGCCGCGGCTGTTCTTCGCAGGTTTCTTATGTCCTGTGTCAATTGCGCGTCCTCTGGTAGCCGAGATACGTTACTGCTTTCTTTCAATTACGATACTCTGGTGGAATCGGCTATTCAGAATGACCCTGAGTTGCGAAAGAGGGTTTCTGTTGATTATGGCGTTCGTATCGATCCGGCGGATCGTTCTGCTGTTCGAACCTGCGAAGAAAAGACAATCGACTTGATCAAGCTGCATGGTTCCCTCAACTGGTTTCCGCTGAAAGGTGTTTCTGACGAACTGGACTTGCGTAATGTCTGTCAGGTGGATCCAGGTGATCGCAGTTTCCCCATTTATTGTGAGGATACTCCGATCTATATTCCTATGGCCCATGCCAAGGAAAGCTTTTTGCGTGGAAGCCTTTTTAACTTGCTCTGGAGTAAGGCGGATTACTACTTAAAAAATGCCCAGGAAATTTATTTCCTTGGGTATGGCTTTCCAAAAACTGACGTCAATAACCTGGAATTTCTCTTAAAACATCGGAATCGTTTTAAAAAAGTGGTTGTTTTTGAGCAAAAAGACAATCCAGACTTGATTCGTCTTCAAAAATTGTTGGGGATGGACCTGATTGAGTCCGCAGATGCCAAAAGCTTTCTTGCTACGGTCTAGGTGTTGTAATTCGTAACAACGGAATGCATCCCTGAATAGTCCAATTTGGACTAGAAAGAATTTATTTCTAGTCCTAGAGTGTTTGGCCCCCTAGGGGGTGGAGTATGTTATGAAAAATCTTTCCAAAGTTTCTTTAGTAGCGGTTGTTTCTGCAGGTTGCTTCCTGACATCTGCCCAGGCTCAGGAAATTGCCACATGGGCCGGTTTCCGCACTGCGGCGGCAAATTTCACCTTTGATGATGGTGCTCCCAGCCATGTGAGCGATGCGGGCCCCCTGTTCGACAAGTATGGCTACAAGGCCACCTTCAACGTAGTGGTGAACTGGAATCCTAACTGGAGCGGTTTCCAGAACATGGCCAAGAACGGCCACGAAATCGCAAGCCATAGTAACACTCACGGGCAGAACATGTCCGGAGAAGAAGCTTCCTCCAAGCAATCCATCCAGAGCAAGATTACCCAGGACTATGGTTGCCTTGTTGTGGCTTACCCCAACTGTAACGTTCCTAACCAGGCTGCAGTGAATCAGAACTACATTGCTGGTCGTATTTGTAATGGTTCCTGGCAGGGGGGATCCGATATCATGGGCAAGAACGGTCCCAGCGACTGGACCAAGGTTTCTGCCATCATGACAGGTTCCGAAGGTTCCATCAAGAGCACTAGCGACTTTACCGGCCAGATGCAGAAGGCTATTCAGCAGGGTGGCTGGGTGGCATTCCTGACTCATGGTTTCTCCGGCAAGAACAACGGAAACGCTACTTATTCTCCCACCGACATTAGCGCCATCGAAGGTGCTCTCCAGTGGGCAAAGCAGAACGACTCCAAGATCTGGGTCACGACCATGCGTAGCACTGTCATGTACATCAAGGAACGTAACGCTTCCAAGATCGAGGCCGTTTCTTCCGCTGCCGCAGGCACCATGGCCTTCAAGCTGACTCACAATATTGCAGACAACGTTTCCAAGTACGATTATCCTCTTTCTATCCGCGTCAAGAATTCCAACAACTGGACCAAGGTTTCTGCCATGCAGGGCAGCAAGGCTATCGACGCTTCCATCAGCGATGGCTACATCTACTTTGACGCTGTGCCCAATGGTGGCGATATCGTGCTGTCTTCCGACGGTGCTGCAGTCACTCCCGGAAGTTCCTCCAGTGAAACTCCCGCTTCCAGCAGCAGCGTTTCCGCCACTCCCTTCAAGGGCGCCATCGCTGTTCCCGGTACTGTTGAAGCCGAAAACTACGACGTGAACGCCTTCAGCCATTCCAATCCCGAGAACGAAGCTCCGGATTACCGCAGCGATAACGCAGGCATTGTGAAGGGCGCTTCCGGCTATGCCGTTGGTTACACTACCGCAGGCGACTACTTCGAATATACTCTGGATGTGAAGTCTGCCGGCAAGTACAAGGTCGCTGTGAACGGCGCCACCGGTAACGCATCCGCAGGCACTGTCACTGTTGCTGTTGGTTCCAGCAGTACAGATGTGGCCGTCAAGAATTTGGGGGATTGGGACACCTATTCCGAATCCGAGGGCGACGAGATTCAGCTTGCCGCCGGTAAGCAGACTCTCCGTCTGACAATCAACGACGACAACCTGAACGTAGACTGGATCAAGCTTACTGGTGATGGCACCGCCAATCCGGTTGTAACTCCCGGCGAAAATCAAGGTCAGGAGTCCGGTAACGTTCCCGGTGGCGACGATGGTACCGCCATCAAGCCGATCCGTCTTGAGGTTGCTTCCGGCATGGTCAAGTGTCAGGTGTTCGACATGAACGGCCAGCTGGTAAAATCCGTCAATGTGGCAGCCGGCGCTACCCGCGAAGTCTGGAACCGCGCTCAGGCGGGTCTCTCCGCAGGCATGTACATCATGCGCTACGGCCAGGCAGGCAAGGCCATGCAGACTGTTCGCGTCCGCAAGTAACTTGCCGGACCCGCAGCTCTTGCCGCAGAATTTTTAAAAATATTCATCTCTCATACTACCTTGTACCGCCCCCTAGCAGACGCTGCCTGGGGGCATTTTTTTTGGGGCTTTTGTATAGTTTAAAGTTCCCGTTCTAGATTGAACGCGATATAAAAAAGGCGGTGGAAAGGAGGTCTGACTCCAGATTCCATCGCCTTTGTTTGCGCCTTCGGCGCCTACATTCGGATTAGCCGAGAATGTACTTTTGCGCCTACACTCGGATTAGCCGAGAATGTACTTCGGCGCTTTCAGCGCGAAGTAGTCGCCTCGGTAATGCCCGAACGTAAACGTTCTGACGCTACACTCGGCTCAGATACTTCTCGCCGGATTCAACACTCTGGTAGATGAGGGTGTTGATGGTCATGGGGCCAACGCCGCCCGGAACCGGGGTGTATGCGCTGGAAACTTCTTCCATGCCCTTTTCGCAGTCGCCAACGCCACCCGGATGGTAACCGGCGTCAACAACAACTGCGCCCTGCTTGATCCATTCCTTCTTGATGAATTCCGGCTTGCCAACAGCGCCAACCACGATGTCGGCCTGCTTTACCAGTTCCGGAACGTTGGGAGTCTTGGAGTGGCAAATGGTAACGGTGCAGTTTGCGTTCAACAGCATCATGGCCATGGGCTTGCCGAGAATTGCGGAGCGGCCAACAACTACGGCGTGCTTGCCGGAGAGTTCGATGTTGTAAGCCTTCAAAAGACGCATGATGCCCTGGGGGGTTGCGCAGCCATAGGCCTTTTCGCCCATGGACATACGGCCAAAACCCAGGCAGGTCACGCCGTCAACGTCCTTGCGGGCGTCGATAGCTTCGAAAGCGGCGCGTTCGTCGATCTGGCGCGGAACCGGATGCTGCAGCAAGATGCCGTGAACGTCCGGATTGTTGTTCAGTTCCTGGATCTTGGAGAGCAGCTGTTCGGTGGTGGTGTCCTGGGGCATGATCACCTTGATGCTTTCCATGCCCACGCGAGCGCAGGCGTTGCCCTTCATCTTCACGTAGGTTGCGGAAGCGGGATCGTCGCCAACGAGGATGGTGGCAAGAATCGGGGTCTTGCCGGTCTTTTCCTTAAGCTTAGCCACGCGTGCGCTGAGTTCTTCTTCGGTAGTCTTGGCAAGAGCCTTGCCATCCAAAACGAGAGCTGCCATATTTGTCTCCAGGTTTAATTTCTATGACCCACAAGATAGTAAAAGCCGAGTGCCGCGTAAACAACAAAGTTATCTGCATGGCCGAGGCGTATTATCTGCATTCAAGGAATGCCTTTTACAAATAAGGATTGCGGTTTTAAATATGCGTGAAAAAAATAAGGCACCGCTGTTTTACACAGTCGGTGCGATTTTCAAATTCTGAATGGTCGCTGCATTGCGCAGCGAATTATGCCGGAATTAGAACAGTTCCTTGATGGCCGGCACGATAGAGCAGACCAGAACCCAGGGGTAAGAAAGGCTACCCTTGAGCCAGCCAGTCTTGGCGGGCTGAGCGGCAAACACCGGAGCGCGATTTTCGACAGAGGCCTGGAGGGATTCCTTGACGCCTTCCAGGTCGCGTTCGAAGTTCTTCTTGCTTGCAGAAGCCGATTCAATGTAGTTTTCAAAGCGGTTGTTCATACAATTTCCTTACTTTCTCTTTCTTGCGCCGCAAATTAGCAAATTTGCAAGGGGTTTTAAAGGGCGTTTGTTAACGTGTGTTTACAGTCACTTTTTTTAGAAAATTGATTTTTTTAATTAAAAAGTGGCGAAATTTGGCTAAAAATGCAGTTTTTATAGAAAGAAGCTGGTCAAAATGTGCCGAATTTCACTATTTTTACAGAAAAGGGATGCTTTAAAAAGTGTTCACGCTGTGTTCCCCAGCACACTTTTTTTACCTTATGTGTGCTGTAACTCACTGTTATTAAAGGACTTAACATGAATTTGACACGTCTTTTTGCCGCTGTTTCTGTCTGCGGAATCATGGTTGCTTGCGGTGGTTCTCAGAAACCTGCTGTTGAACCTGCCGCTGCCCCAGCCGCCGCTGCTCCGGCAGCTCAGGCTGCTCCTGCCGCCCCTCAGGCCACGGTGGCCATTCCTGGTGCGGGTTTTGCGAATCCCGTGGACCGCTATAGCTATGCCCTGGGCATGGACCTGGGAAAGGCGATTGCCAATGTGAATGCCCCCCTCAATATGATGCTTTTGATGAGTGCCATTCAGGACCAGGTGGATTCTAATCGACGGGTGCTGATGGACGATTCCACTGCCGAAAAGGCCCTGCAGGATTTACTCCTCCTGATGCAGCAGAAGAAGGAAGCCGACGAAAAGGCCGCCGCCCAGAAGGCTCTTGACGAACAGACCGCCTTCCTCGAAAAGAACAAGCAGGATTCTACCGTAAAGCTGACTCCGAAGGGTGTCCAGTACAAGGTGATCAAGGAAGGTTCCGGCATTGTTCCCAAGGCTTCTGACAAGGTCCAGGTCCATTATGTGGGATCCTTGTTTGATGGTACTGAATTCGACAACAGTATCAAGCGCGGCGAGCCGCTGGAGTTCCCCGTAAGTGCCGTTATCGAAGGCTGGCAGGATTTGCTGCAGGTCCTTAAGGAAGGTGCAAAGGTAAAGGCCTGGATTCCTAGCGCACTTGCCTATGGCGAAGCCGGTGTGCCTCCCATGATTCCTGCAAACTCCATGCTTGTATTCGAAGTGGAACTGCTGAAGGTGCTTGCCGAAGTTCCGCCTGCCGAAGAAGGCGCCGCTGAAGCCGCTGCCGCAGCAACTGACGCCGCACAGCCTACTGCTCCCGCCGCCGAAGCCAAGCCGGCAGAAGCAGCCCCCGCCGCCGAAGCCCCGAAGGCCGACGTGCAGAAGCCTACTTCCGAAATGCCTGCTGGGAAGAAGTAACGGCTTTTCCCCTTTTGTCACTATAAAAACCGCGGTGTTCTCCCGCGGTTTTCTTTTTGTCTTTCTAACTTTGTCCATATGAATCCAAATGATTTTACATCCCAGCATTTTGAAGTAGCAGGTTTCATTCGTGAAGTGTTCGGCTATATGGAACGCTTCAAGGGTCAGCTGTTTGTCTTGAAGATCGAAGACGACCTCATGAGCCACCCGCTGTTTCCTGTGCTCATGCGAGATATCGGGCTTTTGCACAAGTCCGGGATTAAGATCATTATCGTGCCCGGCACCCGCAATTCCATCGACGCCCAGCTGAAGGCCTGGGGTCTGGAATCCAAGTTCCATAACGGCGTGCGTCTCACTTGCGAAGATGCCTTGCCCCATGTGGAACAGGCTTCTCTGGGTGCAGCCCAGCATATCATGAGCCACTTGACTGCAAGCGGCCTCCGTGGTATCCAGGGCAACTGGATTTTGGCCCGCAGCATGGGTGTGGTGAACGGTGTGGACTACATGCGCACCGGCCGCATCGAACGTATCCAGAAGGATATTCTGGAACAGCTGCTGGACGAGAATTTCGTGCCTATTATTCCGCCCATTGGCTGGAACAAGATCGGTCACGCCTACAACATCAGCTCCACGGAACTTGCTACTGAACTGTGCAAGTACATGAAGGTGGGCAAGCTGTTCTTCATCGGTAACCAGGACGGTATCAAGCTGGAAGGTTTGGTAACGGGCAAGAACACCAAGTATCTGGAACCTACCGACAACGGCCTGATTTCTGCTATGGATGTGGACCAGGCCCAGGAACTTCTGGAACTGAATTCCGATACGCTGAACTTTGCCCAGATGGACTACCTGATGAACGCCATTCACGCCTGCAAGGCCGGCGCCAACCGTGTGCATTTGCTTAGCGGTGAATTCCAGGGTAGCTTGCTTCAGGAAGTGTTCTCCGCCCGCGGTGACGGTACCATGGTGTACGCCAACCAGTACTCCAGTATCAGGCCCGCCAACATGGAAGACATTCCCGATATCCTGCGCATCATGCAGGACTACATCGACCAGGGTTTCCTTGTGCCACGTACCCAGGAAAGCATTTCCGAAAAGCTCAAGGACTACGTGGTGTACAGCATCGACAACAGCATTCACGGCTGCGGCGCTCTTCACGAGTTCGAGGACGGCATGGCTGAAATCGCAGGAATCGCTGTGGGCGCCAACTACCGCAAGTCCGGAATCGGCGACGCCATCGTTCGCCACTTGATTTCCGTAGGCCGTATGAAGGGCTACAAGAAGCTGTTCCTGTTGACTACCCAGGCACTGGACTGGTTCTATCACTTCGGCTTTGTGGACGGCACCATCGAGCAGCTGCCCAAGACCAAGCGTGAACATTACAACTACAGCAGAAAGTCTCGAATCTTGATGCTCCCGCTGGAGAAATAGATATGAATTTAAAGATGATGGAAGATGGCTTCAAGATGATTCTTGAAGGAATGGGCGAGGATGTGAACCGCGAAGGTTTGCTGGAAACTCCCAAGCGTGTTGCCAAGATGTATGCCGAGGTCATGAGCAGCCTTTCTGGCGAGCAGAAGGCCGAGGACATTCTCAAGACCCGCTTCCATGAGAAGTACGACGAGATGATCGTTGTGCCCAACATTCCTTTTGCCAGCATGTGCGAACATCATTTTCTGCCGTTCACTGGCAAGGCCCACGTGGCCTACATTCCCGGTGACTGCGTGGTGGGCCTTTCCAAGATTCCCCGCGTGGTGGAATTCTATGCCCGCTTCCCTCAGATTCAGGAACGCATGACCCGTCAGATTGCGGAACTGATCCAGAAGGAGCTGAAGCCCAAGGGTGTCGCCGTGCTGCTGGAAGCAAGCCACATGTGCATGACCATGCGCGGCATCAAGAAGCCGGGTGCTACCATGGTCACGACCCAGTTGCTGGGCTGCTTCAAGACCGATGAAAAGACTCGCGCCGAATTCCTGGCAAGTATTAACGACCGTCTTCGCTAAAGTCTAGGGCTTCCGCTAACGGCGCTTGTACCCGTTGACATTTTGTCCAAGGAATCTCTCCGGACGGGGAGATTTTTTTATTGCGTTCTAGGTAATTTATAGGGCGGTGAACGGGAAAAATAGGAGAAGACAATGAAGTCTAGATTTATCAAGATGGCAGTCGTAGCAGCAAGTGCTCTTGCCTTTATGAACTGCGGTGATGACGCAGCCAACTCTGTAAGCAATGCTATTAGCGATAACGGTATCCCGGGTGTAGAACAGCCTGGCGAACCGATTATCGACCCTATTACGGGAGAAATTATTCAGTTTCCTGGGGAGAACGAAACAATCATAGACCGTAGCGATGATGATGGCACCCTTGTTATTGGCGGAGACTCCGAAAACGAGAACGCCACTGTTGTTCCGGGCGATCCTGAATCTAGCGTTCCCGGCGAAGTCGGCCCTAGCGATAACGTCCCTTCTGATAATCTTTGCGAATCCTCCTCTTTGCCTGGGGCATGCGGGGATGATCCTAGTTTGACCAATCCGTCCGTTGGTCCGGTTGAATCCAGCTCCAGTGTGGAAGATGAAATTTCCAGCTCCAGCGAGGAAGTCTCTAAACCTGAATCATCCTCCAGTGAGAACGTGATTGAATCTTCCAGTAGTGAAGTTGTACAGCAGGCTCCTAAGGGTATTTTCCTTGCCGATGATACCGATGAAAACAAGGACTATATGGAAGTGGTATACCAGACTGGGACTGGCGACAATGGCGGAGCCGTTCTTGCTTATCCCAAGCGTCTTTCCGAAACCCAGAAACATGGTGTTGTGCTGTGGGGCCCAGGTGGCGGATCCAAGCCCGAAGAATACGAAGGTCTCATTAAGCGACTTGCATCCCATGGCTTTGTCGTGATTGGAACAAGCGAGTCTCCCAACGGTACCGAACGTGGCAAGCCCGCTCTCGATTGGCTCGAGAAGAAGAACAGTACTCCGGGCGATCCCCTGTACCAGAAACTGGACATGACCAAGGTGGGTGCGTCCGGTCATTCCATGGGCGGCTTGCAGTCCGAGCAGATGCTTATTAACGACAGCCGCGTGGTGACTGCTATCCTGAACAATAGTGGAGCCTGGGACGGCAAGGCTGCAGCACAGGTTCCCACAGGCGTAGGTAAGACTATTGCCATCGTCTATGGCGAGGTGGGTAGCGAATCCGATAACGCCAAGAACGACTATAACAATCCCGGGGTGAAAATTCCGGCTTGCCTAATCCGCATGGAAAACAACAATTACGGCCATGGTTCCGGCCCGTGGGACGGCCAGGCTGCAACTGTCGCCTGGATGCGCTGGCACCTGGGTGGCGAGGACTTCCGTAAGGCAGACTTCGTTGGTTCCACCGGTAAGTATATTGACGGTCCGGTTTACACTTGGCAGGGTGCCAAGGGTAACTGGAAGGGCCAGTGCAAAAATTTCTAATACGATAGAAGCAATTCTCTACATAACACACTCCAAGGATTCCCCGGCGCAAGTCGGGGAATCTTTTTTTATAAAAATTGCGTAATTTGCCTACAGGATATCAAGAACTAATTTTATAGGAAGAAAGTGAGGATCCTGGGGCCTTGCTTGTTGAAAATTTGATTTATATTTATGATAATGGTGGGCTTTGTTCCACTTCTGGAGACTATTATGAATGCTGCTATCCTTACTAATGAATTTCCGCCGGAAATCTACGGTGGTGCCGGTATCCACGTTAAGTTCCTGACTCAGGAACTGGCCAAGCTTTGCCATGTGGAAGCCCGTTGCTTTGGCGCTCAGAATGATGATGCTGATAACATTCGCGCCGTCGGTTTCAGCCGCAAGCTGGGCCTGAACCCTAAGGATGACCGTTTCCAGAAGATTTTCAAGCCCCTGGATATTAACCTGCAGTGGGCTGCCACCATGGATGACATCGACGTTATCCATTGCCATACCTGGTACAGCCACTTTGGCGGCGTTCTCGCATCCCGCCTGTTGCAGTGTCCGCTGATTCTCACCACCCACTCCCTGGAACCCCACCGCCCGTGGAAGGCCGAACAGCTGGGCGATGGTGGCTATGCCATGAGCTGCTGGATTGAACGTACCGCCTACGAAGCCGCCGACGGCGTCATCGCAGTGAGCGAAGGCATGAAGCGCGACGTGATGAAGCTTTACGGCGTTCCCGAAGACCGCGTGAAGGTAATCTACAACGGTATCGATCCGGACTTCTACAAGCCCACCTTCAGTAATGGCATTCTGGAAAAGTGGGGTGTAGATCCCAGCAAGCCTTTCGTGCTGTTCGTTGGCCGCATTACCCGCCAGAAGGGTATCAGCCAGCTGATCCAGGCAATTCCCCAGATCGACAAGAACGCACAGGTGGTTCTCTGCGCCGGCGCTCCCGACACTCAGGAACTTGCCGACGAATGCAAGGCCCTTATCGAAGAAGTCCAGAAGACCCGCGATGGCGTTATCTGGATTCAGGAACCGGTTCCTCACGAGGAACTCCGCGTGCTCTACAGCCACGCAACCGTGTTTGCAACTCCGTCCCTCTACGAACCCTTCGGTATCATCAACCTTGAAGCCATGAGCTGCGGTACTCCTGTGGTTGGTAGCGCTGTGGGCGGCATTCCCGAAATCATCGTGGATGGCGAGACTGGATTCCTGGTTCCCCTGAAGGCTGTTTCCGAGACCAACTTTGAACCTGCCGACCCCAAGGCATTCCAGACCGATTTTGCAAACAAGCTGAACACCATTCTGGCCAACCCCGAAATGGCAAAGAAGATGGGCGAGGTGAGCCGCAAGCGCGCTATCGACGTCTTCAGCTGGAAGGCGATCGCCCAGCAGACCTACGAATTCTACCAGGAATGCATTGAAAGGTACAAGAAGGAAGGCAAGCGCTAAGCTGCGGTTGCCACCCTGGCCTAAACGGTGGAAAACTGGTAAATGCAGGTGAAAACCGCGGAATGGTAGGACTAATTTGATCAAAGTGGTTGAATAGTTCTACCAAATGCCGTCTTTTGTATACAAATTAATTCAAAAATGCCGCATGACTGCGGTTGAACTAGGACTAAAGTCGAAATGTCGTTGATTTAGTCCTATTTTTTTAGTCAATTTAGGACGATTGCTACAGACAAATGAATAAAAATAGGACTAAACCCTAAAAATATGAGGCTTAGTCCTACAATTAAAGAAAATCGCTCCAAAAGGCAAAAGGCGGTGGAATTACTTTCCAGTAATCTTCTCCACGATGCCGCCGGTTGTCAAGATTTCCGGCAGCACTATCTGCTTGCTTGCGTCACCCTTGGGGTAGATTGCGTAGGCGGGAACGCCAGACTTCCCGAGGCTGCGTAACAGTGCGTTTACCTCAGGAGTTTCGCGGGTCCAGTCTGCCTTGACGCGGGCGACGTTCAGGCTGTCCATGGCGCGAGAGAAGTCTTCGCGCCCGATGACAGCGGCCTCATTTGCCTTGCAGGTGATGCACCAGTCTGCGGTAACGTCGATGAATACGGTGCGGCTAGCCTTAGCCATTTCCTCGATCAATGCGGGGCTGTAGCGGTACCAGCCGTCTTCAGTCATCTGTTCCGCCATGCGGGCGTTAAAGCGGCCCACGACCACATTTTCGTAGCGGGGGGCGAGCAGTCCAAACCAGAGGCCTGCCAACACCACTGCAGCGCCAACGAATCCGGCGACTTCACGACCGAAGGCCGTTCCCGGAGGGGCTATCTTCCCGATGGCGAAACTTGCGGCGGCGGCGACAACAGCCACGATGGCGAAGATGCCGACGCCTGCGCCTCCGGCCTGTTCGTTCACTACCCAAAGGAGCCAGCAGACGGTTGCCAAAAGCAAAACGCCCATGGCCTTCTGCAGGTATGCCATCCAGATTCCTGGCTTAGGCAAGTGCTTCTGCACGGCGGGGAAGAACGACACCAGAAGATAGGGGAGGGCAAGTCCAAGTCCTGCAGCCGTAAAGAACAGGAACAGCACCGGCAGACTTGCCGTAAAGGCGAATCCCATGGCGGTCCCAAGGAAGGGGGCGGAACAGGGGGTGCTCAGCAAAACGAGAAGCGCTCCCGTAAAGAAGGCGCCAGCAAGGCCAGACTTGCTGCCGGCGGCGTCCATCTTGGTGGTGGCGCTCCAGGGGAGCCATACTTCAAAGACTCCAAAGAAACTCATGGCGAAGGCGGTCAGGATTACCACCATGAAGGCAATAAAGCCCGCGCTCTGGAACTGCATTCCCCATCCGGCATTGCCGCCACCAATCTTGATGGCGCTGATAATGGCTGCCAGAATCCAGAAGCTGCAAAGGATGCCTGCGGTAGTGCTAAGGCCCGATGCCAGCAGGCGGCTGCGGGATTCCCCTGCCTGCTTCACCAGACTGAAAATCTTGAGGGAGAGAACCGGAAGCACGCAAGGCATCAGGTTCAGGATGATGCCCCCGACGAAGGCGAAGAACAGGAGCGCCAGGGTGCCGGCGGCGCTTGCATCCGGATTCGCCGCAATGCTTGCATCTTGATTTTCCGTGACGTTTGTTTCCTCGGCGCTTGCGTTCTGATTTGCCTTAGCGTTTGCATTTTCGGCGCCTGCTTCATTTGAGTTGTCTGCGGTCGAGGCATTTGCGTCGTCTGCAAAGTCCATCGCTATGTTGAACTTTTCCTTCTTCGGCTCAGTTCCTTCTCCATTGTTTTTTTTTAAGTCTGCGCCTGCATTTGCAGACCCGTCAAGAGAGATCGTCTTTTGAGCGGGTGCCAGGCAGATGGAATTGTCGCAGGCCTGGTAATGGAAAGTGACTGTAGTAGAAAGGCTGTCGCAGTTGGCGGCCACGCTGTCGATGGGTAGCACCACCTGGAAGTTTCCCTTGAAAACAAGATTTTCTAGGTCAAGGGCCTCGCTGTATTCCTTGATCGGTGTGGGCCATACGGGGTCGCCAAAGAAAATTCCATGGGCCTTGACTTCAACAGAGGAGGGCTTCAGGAATTCATCGGCTGCCACATTGGCGTTAACGTGCCAGTTGTCGGGAATGACAATTTCTATGGTCAGCTTGGAGCCGGTTTTAAGTTCGCCTGCAGAGTAAGTCATCCTCATGTCCGGAGGCGGCATGCTGTTCATGTTGAATTCTTCTGCAAAGCCTGTCAACGGGAAAATCAGTAGCAAAAAGAATACAGCTACACTTTGCAAACTATTGTTGACAAAATAACGGTCTTTCTGTTTTTTACACATAAACTTTCGTAAATTTGGCCCAACTGAAAGCTTGCTGTCAAAATTCCCGTTTAGTATATGACCTCGAGAATTTTTTCAGAAAAAACAAACACCTGGGTGGAAAATGTTTGGCGCAAACACGCTCCCCAAATTTACAAACAATGTCGCATTCGGAGTAGCAGCAAGGAGTCTGCAGACGATCTTTTTCAGGAAGTCGCCTTCAGATTTTGCAAGTTCGCTCCGATTCTCAATACAGATGCATCTTTGTGGTGCTGGTTCCGTACGGTAATCGCCCATACGCATTGCGAAATGTATCGCAAGGGCGGTAAAGTCCTACCAATATCCCATTTGTCGGAACGCCTGGCTTCCTATGATTCCTATCCAGAAAGTGTCTCGGTTCACTTTCAGGATAATCAAGAGCAGAAATCAATTCAGGATGAACTTCGTTTCTTTCTTGAAGGCTTGGCCCCTCTAGAACGGATGATCGTTGAGGTGTCCTTTCTTGGAGGTGTGACTCTTTTGGAATTGTCTCGAATTCTGGGGTTATCAAAGAGCAATTTGTCAAGAATTCGTAGTATTGCCCTTAAAAAAATGGCTATGCGAAAATTTGAAAGAGATCTGCAGATGAAAAAGATGGATGCTCCAACAGTTCTTTTGGAAGATTTGCTCACGAGCTCCGTCGAAATTTCGTAATTTTAGAATGTGAAATTTTATGCGTTACTGATATTGTGCTTTTTGCTGTCCTGTCCCGCAATTGCCGCAGGAGACTGGCGCACGTTTTCTCATCCGTTTCCTGTTCGAGGTGCGGTTGCTCATGGCGACGGTGTCCTGTTAGCGACAGATGGAGGTATTCGTTACCGCACTATGGATGGAGACTTCGTATTCCATTCTGAAGATGGTCTCGAGACTTCCTCTTTTTATGCCGTAGCAAAATCTTCCTTGGGTGTATTTGCCGTTTCTGAATACGGTCTAATTGCGACCATGACGGGAGATGGGTCTTCCTGGAGAGTCGTCAATCGCTCCTATCTGACGAATAACGTGAGGGTCCGTCCCGATATTGTAACGCTTGCCGGCTCCATTCTTGTAATAGCCTTTGATGACCGTCTGGCCTTCTTCGATTTGGTCCGTAGCGTTTCTGTGCTGACAATCGAAAAGATTGCGGACCGGTCCATGTCCATTTCCCCAGTCGATAAGCTTGTAGCCCGTGGGGACTCACTCTATGTTCGTATGGGCGATAAGGCTTATGTCCGCAAGATGAACTGGAAAGATCTGGGAGCCGATTATCAGTTAAGCAATCCGGAATCCTGGAGCTTAGTCAAGGATATGTCCAAGGTTTCGGGCTTGCCTGCCCCCGATTTGAGTAAAATCGAGGTAGATGGCGATACTCTGGGCTTTGACTTCCTTTTTGAAAAGAAGGACCCTGATTCAGACAAGATGACCAGTCGCATCAAGTGGATTGTCAAAATTCCACGTGGATATTTTTTGATATCAGATGAGATGATCATCTTCTATAATGGAAAGCCCAAGGAAAAGGGCTATGTGAATGTTTCTGATTTTGCAACCTATATGCTGGGTGAAACCTATGAAATCAGTGCGTTACCTGTAGGTGGTGCGATTGCGGCTTCCCCGCAAGGTGGACTCAGCTACTGTAATGGTAACCAGTGGAGAGAGACGACTTATCCTCTTGAAAAAAGGGGTAGCTATTCATCTGCATATTCCGTTCGAATGAAGATGCTCTCTTCCACGCCCGATGGACATGTTTTCTTCCACATCTGGGGACACGGCTACTTTATTTACTCCAACTGGGGTGAACGACTGGAACATTCGTTCCTGGCAACCGACGATCTTTGTTTTGATAGTTTCCTTAGCGAAACTCCCTACGTTGTTTCTACGGCATCTGCACCTGCCCCCGATGGTTCCGGATTCCTTACGGTAGCATCATCTACAGATGGTTACACGGTCGTTTACTTTACCAACGACGGCGATGTCCATTGTGCAAAAAATATTGGCAGTTCCAGTCTGGCAGGCCCCATGATTGCAAGAACCGCTGAAGACGGTTCCTGGCGATTGTACATTGGTTCCCGTGATGGCGCTGCAATCCAGGCTGATGGCGGACTCGACGAAATTCGTTTTCCTTCACCTAAGAGCAATGGCGGTGAACTTTCCGATGGTACGGTAAAACTCTATCGCGGTCTCAATACCACTTTAGTGGATATGGTTTACGACACCGTTGCCAACAGACTCTGGGTTGCATCTATGGCCAACCTGGCTTATCTTGATGAGGAACTGGATACCTTAATGACACCCACTTCTGTAAAGGGACTGCGTGGAGCCGATTATACGTCCCTTGATGTGGATGTTCATGGCAACCTGTGGGTGGGAACTGCAAATCAGGGTGCCTATCGCCTAAGCCTTAAAGGCAAGTCTCCTGACACGCTTTCTGTAGAACACTTTACCGCTAGAATGGGCCTGCTGTCTGATGATGTTTCCGACATTTCTGTAGACGCAGTCCTTGGCGCAGTTTGGTTTTCTCATGGAAAGGGCGTAAGCCGTTATTTTAGGAATGACCTTAAGTATGCCGAAAAGAATATGACGGATTCCTCTTCTGCAGATGTGGTGGCCTATCCAGTACCTTTCAGGCCGATGGTTCACGATCATTTTACTATCGACCATATTGCCGAAGATGCCGTTGTCAGTATTTTTAACCGCGGCGGAGCCCTTATTCGTTCCTTTAGCGGGAATGATATCCTGGGTGGTCGCCTTGAATGGAACGGTCTAGGTAAAGACGACAAGCTGGTGGCTCCCGGAGTTTACTATTACGTTGTAAGAACTTCATCCAAGACGAAAAAGGGCAAGTTCCTCATTATTCATTAATCAGAAAGTCATTATGAAAAAGCTGTTTTTTATTTGTAGCTGCGTGTGTGTTCTGCTTTGCGCCTGCGCAGGAGAACGTCAGGGCCTTGTTTGCGAGGAGATGGAATACCGCCTGAATACCATGGCCTACTCTCCGGACCAGCGCGCCTATGCCGAAGAGGAACTTCGTGTCTGCCGCGAAGAAGAAGCTCAAAAGAAGGCTGCCGGTGCAGCAGAGCGCAAGAGCATTTATGATCGTTTTGCTGCCAGTGACTCTACCAAGTCCCAGGAACCTTTGGTGGCTGATTCCGTAAAAAAGGCCGAGGCGAACGAGGGCATTTCCGTGTCCAATGCGCTGAAGGATTCCTCGGGCCAGGAGACCGTGAGCATCTATGAACGCTACGGTAGCAAGACTGGTGCGGAAGAAAGCTCTGCTGCCGAAACAATCAAAGATCCTGCAGAATCAGTGGCCGACACCTCTGCAAGTGATGCTGCCAACTTCCAGTAGTTTTATACGGGCTCCTTATGGCAACTGTGCAGACTCTCGCGGGTGAATCATTTGAACCCGAACTTCCTAAGCGCCTGCTTAAAATTGCAGGTGAAATTCGTGAAGCTGGCGGCCGCGCCTATCTGGTTGGTGGTTGGGTTCGCGATGCCATGCTAGGTGGTAACTGCCGCGATTACGACATCGAAGTTTATGACATGGAACAGGATGATCTCATAGCCATTCTTTCCAAGTTCGGTCGCTGTAATTTGGTAGGAAAGGCTTTTGGTGTCATTCATCTTTCCATGAAGGGTGAGTCTCTGGACTTTTCCTTTCCGCGCACCGAAAGTAAGGTGGGTTACGGTCATCGCGGTTTTGTGGTCAAGACCGATGCAAAGCTGACCTTCAAGGAGGCTGCACTCCGTCGAGATTTTACCATTAATGCCATGGGAATGGAACTGCCCGACCTTACTCTTTGCGACCCGTATAACGGTGTGGAAGATCTGAAGGCAGGAGTCCTCCGCCATGTGGGACCTGCCTTCGCCGAGGATTCCTTGCGCATCCTTCGGGGCGTCCAGTTTGCAAGCCGCTTCAGGCTCCATCTTGCTCCCGAAACTGTAGAAATGTGCCGCACCCTTTCTCTGGACGATCTTTCCATTGAACGTCTTTTCGAGGAATTTAAGAAGTGGCTGTTGAAGCCGGGCAGGCCCTCTCTCGGCTTGCAGGCCTTTCGAGATATCAAGCTGGACGAATACTTTCCCGAAATCAAGCCTCTTGCCGAAGGGGAAGATGGCTGGATTAAGCTTGGCGACCTACTGAACAGTCTGTCCCAGGAATCCGGCTTTAGTGATGAAGAAAGAATGGTCCTGATGTTTAGCGGTTTGCTGGCCGGCAATGCAGTCTGTATAAATCAAGATGTAAAAACCTGTGACGAAGAAACCGTACTTAAGTTCATTGCCCGCATTACCAACGAAATAAAGCTGGTTCGTGGGGTTCCGCTCCTGCTTAAGTATGCCTTTACTGTTTCGGAGCTTCCTTCGGATTCTGCAATACGCAGGCTCTCGGTGGCTCTTGGAGGCCTACGCCTCCTGACCGCTTTCATTAGGCATAATCCGCTTTGCGACTCTGCTGGCCGAACGCTTCTTGCCGACAGTTTCAAGTCTCGTGCCGTACAGCTGGGTGTTTACGAGAAGGCGCCTGTTGCCTACCTTACCGGAAAGATGCTTATGGATTTAGGAGTCCAGCCCGGAAAGCAGATGGGCGAACTGATCAAGAAGAGCTTCGAGCTCCAGCTGGATGGTGAAATTACCGACGCCGATGCCGCCCAGTCCTGGGCACGCGAACAGTTATGATGCAAGGGGCTCTGCGCCCTGTATCGTCATTTCCAGCGGAAGGCGCCTGTAATTCCTGCAGGTACGCAGAATACAATCATTGGGATCTGAATTAATTCCGTAGGAATGAATGCAATCATCTTTTTCTTGCTGTGCAGCTTCCAGGCGGCAATTCCCAAAAAGATGAAGTCAATGATAAATTTGGGTAAAATGCTGAACACGCACCACTGCCACGGACAGTCAAAGAAGGCTACGCACCAGGGGCTAATGAACATCCAGATGTAGTAGGTGTAAATCAAGGTCAGCAACAGTACGTAGGCCTTGTTTTCGTAACTGGTCCCATTGCTGCTCCAGCGGGCGCGCTGGTTGAACAGTTGCTTCCAGGTGTGGACCGGCTCCGTTTCGATGACTGCTTCCTTGTCAAGATTGTAGCAAACCCTGGTCCCAGGAATCTTCATCATTTTATGAATGAGCATGTCATCATCGCCGCTGCTCAGGTTGATAAGATCGCCAAAGCCGCCAACCTTAAAGAACAGCTCCTTCTTGTAGGCCAGGCAAGCGGCGCTTGCCACGATGGGGTGGCCCCAGCTAAAGCCAGCCGCTTCCATGGCGGTGTAGCCCAAGGTTTCCAACTTCTGAAAAAGATGGGGCATGGTGCGTGTGCCGTTGTTCTGTTTTGGGCCCTGCACAATGCAGATGCCGTCGGTAAAGCGGCCTGCCATTGCCGTAATCCAGCTCTTGCGGGGGATACAGTCGGCGTCCATGGTTAAAAGTACGTCGTACTTTGCAATCTTGAAGGCGCTTTCGAGGGCTCGCTTCTTGGGGCTTGCAATCTGGGGTAGGTTCGGGTCCAGCGACAGGATTCTAAAGCGAGAGTGGCTTGCTGCAAATTTTTCAAGAATTTCCTTAGTGGAGTCCGTGGAGCGGTCGTCTACACAGATAACTTCCCACTCGCCCGCGTAGTCCTGGGCGGCCAGGGCCTCCAAGGTTCGAAGGGCGAATTCTTCTTCGTTACGCATGGGAACAACGACGGAAACCGTGGGGGTCGCCTTTACGCCCTTATAGCGGTGCGTCTTCAAAAGTCCTATTACAAAAAATAGGAACAGCAGCACATAAAGCGCTGTAAGACTTCCGATAATAATACTACCCATGGTGTCCGCAAATTTAGGAAATTTCTACCTTTTAATCATGATTCACCCATCTGCTTTAGTCCATCCCTCCATAAAAATTCCCGAATCTGCCGTTGTCGGGCCTTGGTGCCTTGTAGATGAAGGTGCCCAAATTGGCGAAGGCGTGGTTTTAGAAAGCCGGGTCCACGTATATGGGGGCGTAAAAATCGGTTCGTATACTCATGTGTATGACGGATCTGTTCTTGGGGCTCCGCCGCAGGATCTAAAGTATGCCGGGGAACCGACGTTCCTTGAAGTTGGGGAAAGGTGTACCATTCGTGAATACTGTACCTTGAATCGCGGAACCGTTCAGGGGGGTGGGTGCACCCGAATTGCAGATAACGTTTTGATCATGGCCTACTCTCACATGGGGCATGACTGCCAGGTGGGACGCGGGGCTGTGATTGCCAATGGTTGTCAGTTTGGCGGCCATGTTCGCATAGGTGAATATGCGACTATTGGTGGAGTTACCGCCATCCAGCAGCGTAATCAGGTTGGTGCCTATGCCTTTGTCGGAGGTACTCATAAGGTGGATCGCGATGTTCCTCCTTGTACAAAGGCCTCGGGCAATCCCATTCGTTTTGGGGGCTTGAATCTTCATGCGCTCCGCCTCCATTCCGAGGAATTTCCCGAAGAGCGGATTCGAAACCTGGAGCGTGCCTACCGCGAGCTTTATCGCAGTGGACGTCCTGCACACGAAATTATTGAAGAGCTAAAAACTGGCAATGAACCGCTGTTCCGAACCTTTTTCGATGAACATTGGGCTGGAACCATCGTGAGGTAAAATGCGGGGGTTCAGGCTAATGAACGCCTGGGGCTTTTAGTCCTTGGTGGGAATTGTCCACCGTGTGGACTGCAGAGCCACTTGCGTATTATAGTCCAAACGCTGCGGGGAATCCTTCGTACCAGGTTTCGTCAACCTTGTCGTAAGCCTCGAAGCCGCCTACGCCGGCAAGTCCCCAGTAATGCCAGGACATGTCAAGAGCCTCGGCGGCTTCAATGGACTGCTGAGCCCATCTTGCCTTTGCCTGGGCAGAAGGCAGGGCTTCGACGCCATTGCCGTTACAGGTGCTGGTATTGCCAACGCCGCCACCGGATACGCCGAATTCGCCCATGTTCATGGGAACGGAGCCGCCGTTTATGTCGGGGTAAAGTCTCTTGGCCATGGCGACATAGCCCTTCAGGTCTGCTACGGCATTGTTGCTGAACGCAGCGTCGCCGTTGCAGGAGTAGCTATGGCCCTGATGGGTGAATCCATAGGGTTCGTAGTAGTGGCCGCTATAGATGATATTTCCATCCTGTGGCAGCCTCAAGACAGACAGCTGTGCGAACTTTGCTGCGCCCATGGATTCGAACATGATGGTCTTTCCCGGGGCTGCGGCACGAATCGCCTGGTAACCCAAGGTCATGACCTCGTTCAGGTTGTCAACAGACTTCATCGTCGGTTCGTTTAGGATGTCGAATACCACCATGTCGTCGGGGAATGCGTTAAGGGCAGTGGCGACTTCAGTCCAGATGCTTGCGTAGTGAACCTTTTCTGCTTCGTACAGGTCCGGGTTCTTGTCGGAATGGTTGGCTGCGAACATGATTTCGTAGTACCAGTGGAAGCTGACGACTACGGCGAGGCCTGCGTCGATCGCCTTCTGGATATCGTCCATGACTCCTGCAAGACGTTCGGGATTTACTTTGTGTGTAACAGGGTCGGAGTTATGCTGCCAACGTACGGGGATACGTACAGAGTTAAAGCCGGCGTTCTTCAGCAAGGTAAAGTAGGAATCCTCGATGGGGTTGCTCCAGCTTGCATCCAGACGGTCTTCGCAACCGAAGTTGTAACGTTCGCTAGGAAGGTTTCCGAAGTATGCTGCATCTGCGCCAGAAAGAACGATTTCCTTGGTCTGGCCGTTCAGATTGGTGTAGGTGAATGTGTCTCCGTCTCTCAACATGCCGCAGGACCAGTAGGAATTGCCGTCCCAGGCGTTGCCAAGGTTAATTCCTTTGCCCAGGCGCTTGTTCATGGCGCGTCCTTTAGAATAGTCTACGGGGATAATGGGGGCTTCTTCCTCTTCGGCAGGTGCTTCGACTGCGGCGTGGCCACCGCCGTCGCTAGAACAGCCAAGCAGGCCAAAGCCGCAGATGAGTGCTGCGGTCATTGTAGAAACTGCGCCCGCACGGAAATACTTGTTCATAAAAACCTCAAATGGTAAACTTCTGGTTACGAATCTGTCTACAAAGATAAATTACTCTTTTTTCTGGGGAGTTAGCACATATATCGTAAAATAATGTGTTTACCAAAGAAACCGCCTGAAATCCTTTAAATTTACCGAATTTGGAAACATTGACCTGCTTCGAGGGGGGCTTTTTGTATACAGCCAAATCAGAATTGCAAAAAAACAAGTTATATTGTATCCATCCGTATTTGGAGAATTTTTGATATTATGAAAGCAAATCCGCATAAAGCAAGCTGGTGGTGCGCCCTAGGCGTACTCCTGATGGCATCATTCTCTTTTGCTGGCTATGGTTTTAGCGACTATCGCGACCGTGACCAGTCCCGCTTTGTCATTAAAGATCCTAAGCCGTTCCGACCGGATAAGGATGTGGTTTCCGTGGTTATGCGCGAAGCCATTCCCCGTGGTGGTGGATATACCTACCAGTACCCTCGTGAAAACCCCGAACCGGTACTCACGGATAAGTTTGCCATGGAAGGCGCTCTGTCCATGGAAATTGAGTTGATCGCAAGCGACTACTCTGGTGTTGCTATTTGTATTGCCGGTTCCGTAAACCTTGAACCGTACTACGAGGACGGTGTTCTCGAATTCTGGATCAAGGGTGCCCAGGGTGGCGAAAACGCCCTGTTCGTGCTTGTGGACGATGGTGTTAAGACTGGTGGCGAATCCATGCAGGTTAAGCTCCGTTCCAAGAGCCTTGGCGAAATTACTACAGAATGGACTCACTTCAGCATTCCCCTGAAGCTCTTCGGTAAGACCGGTGTGTACTGGGATGCCAAGAATACTCGCGAAGTGATGCTTCCCTTCAGCTGGTCCAACTTCAAGGGCTTCCGTCTCGAAGTCCGTAAGGATGAAAACGAATCCTTCAAGGTTTGGATCGATGATATCGTGATTAAGAAACATGGTAAGGCTTACGAAGGCCCGGCCAACTATCCGTTCCGCAACGAGATTTAAGAGGATTAGTTTTTTATGCGCAAGTTACCCATAATTGCAACGACTCTGCTCTGCTCGTCCTTTGCGCTTGCACAGGATTTTGAAGATTACGGTGCAGACGAAGTAACATCCTCTGCCGAACAGGCTTATGATGAACTGGATAACGCTTCCAGTGAAGAAGCTCCTGCCGAAGAACCTGCTGATCTTTACGGTAGTTACGAACCGGCAGCCGAAGAACCCGCTTCCTACGAGGAACCTGCTCCTGCTGAAGAAGCTGTAGCAGAAGCTCCTGCCGAGGAGCCGGCTCTTGCCAATTCCATCAAGAAGGAAACTGCTCCGGCTAAGGGCCCCGCTACAGCATGGCCTGTCACTGTGGGCGCTCCTGCAAGCCTTGCTCCCGAAGCTCAGATTGCCGCAGTCGAAGATAACCTGGATTCCTTGACCAACAACATGGAATCTACCCTCATGGGCAAGGACGATCTTCCGCTGGCAGTCTCCGGTTACATGGCCTTCCGTCTTAAGAACTTCCACTATTCCGAACCGAGCCCCTATGTCAAGAATGACCTGGCTCGTACCAACGTGGACGCAGTTCTTAACATGAACATCGTGGCCATGCCGAACTCCTACATGACCTTGTGGACAAACCTGTCCATGCCGTTCGATCTGTCTGGCCTGTATAACAACTACCTGGGCAGCAAGCCGACCGATGTGCCGACCTATGACCAGCGAGTTCAGTTCGACCACTCCACCGATTTCTATACCACAACCGTAAACGAAGAAATGAACTTCGGCGTGGACATCCGCGCGGGTGTCTTTGGCGCCTACGTTACCGCAGGTGGTGTTATCTGGGCAAATTCTTCTCCCCTTACCATGTGGGAACGTGAAACTGCTCCTCGCTTCGCCTGGCAGTACGAACTGTTCGAAGACGAAAAGACTGTAAGTACCTACTATAAGGAAAAGGTCTTCAAGCCTGTTAAGGAAGGTGGCCGTGCTTTCTGGACCAACCGTTCCTTCGGTGGTGTCTTTGCTAGTGTCTATCAGCTCCCCTTCGACATGAAGGCTCAGTTCCTCGTATCACAGCCTGCTGATGCAGACATCGGTACCCGTGACGGTCTTCGTATGTACGGTGGCCAGCCCGGTGAACTTGAAATGTCCGGTAGCTACGACTTCCGCGGTTCTATCTACCATGGCCGTATTGCCAAGGAAAAGATTGCAGACAACTTAACCGTCGGCTTGAACTATATGGGCATCACCTTCGATAACGACATCGTTTACGAAGATGAATTCCGTAACCAGTGGATTACCTACGGCGAAAATCACACTCCCACCATCCTGAACACTCACGTTGTTTCTGCCGACGTTAAGGGTAACATTACTCCGAAGCTGTACTTGATGGCCGATGTGGCTGTTAGCATGACCGACTCCGTCAACTTCTACCAGACCGAAGATGCTGCCGACTATAATCCGGAAAACATTTCTACCGGTTACCTGGAAGATGCTTACGAAAGTGCTTTGAATACCCCGCAGGTTGGTGTCTACGTAAAGGCTCAGAGCAAGTACGTGGAAGGCTGGCCCATGACTGTGGAAGCCATCTACCTCCCCAAGGAATTCTACTCTCCCTATTCTCTTTCCAATCCGTCCCGTTTTGCTGGTTGGCGTAGAGATGAATTTTACCTGAATGGTGGCTCTCTCCGTTACTCTCCCAACATGGCTGGTATCAACTTCAAGTTGGAACCCACCTTCAATCGCGGCTATTTCGACTTCCAGTATGGCTTGCATACTCAGGTTGAAAAGGGACAGGACGTGGTATTCTTCAACTATCGTCTGAATGGTCGTAACGTTTGGGAAAGCTCCAACTCCTGGACCAAGCACAAGCCTCTCTTCATTGCCGACTCTGGTAATGGTGATGGATCCGGTTATGTTGCTCGCGTAGGTACCGAACTTGAATCCGGTTCCGGAATCAAGCAGTATCGTCAGCAGGGTGGTCTTTACGGTGGTACCTGGGAAATGTGGGAATC
Source organism: Fibrobacter sp. (assembly GCA_024398955.1). GTDB lineage: Bacteria > Fibrobacterota > Fibrobacteria > Fibrobacterales > Fibrobacteraceae > Fibrobacter. Next base: position 39,076 of record JAKSIG010000007.1, read on the forward strand.
CTTCGTAGCTTACGAAGATGCCGAACAGATTATCAGTGGCGAAGTTCCTGAACACACCAAGTGGTCCTCCTTCATGTCCTTCATGGGTGGCTATGATATCGGTGGCTGGTTCGGCACAGATCGTACCATCATGATGACTGGTTATGCTTCTGTTTCTGGCGTTTCTACCGAAATCGCCCCGCTGGCCTACAGCGAATCTCAGAGCGGTATGCTTCTGTGGAGCTTCTTCGGTCAGTTTGAACCTTCTATCGCAGTAACCCCCACCTTCCACATGGTTGGTATCTTCGGTCTCGAAACCTTCAGATCCGACAAGGCTTACACTGCTGAATACATTACCGAAAACGTTTCCAAGAAGGATGCTAACGGCGGTACCAACTACCTCTATGGCAAGTATCACCTTTACTACTACAAGAAGTCTCCCATCAACTATCTCGAAACTGCACTGGGTGTAGGTTTCGACTGGGACTTCTCCGATCGCGTGGGTCTGCATGCTCGCTATAAGTTCATGACCCATTCCGACGAAACGGTTTCTGAAAACGACTGGCATTCTCACTACATTTCCGCCGAAGTTAAGGCTTGGTTCTAATCGGGGGTGTTGAAATGAAGAAGACTATGAATATGAAAAAGACTTTTGCAGCCATCCTCGCTGCTTCCATGGCCGCATCTGCCGCCTCTGTTGCAGATAACCAGGATCTGATCGAAAGCAAGGTTGACTCCATCAACGCAAAGCGCGGTCTCGAAGTGACCGGAAGCATTCGTGCTGTGGCACAATCTGCCTCCATCGATACCGACAACGACGCTTCCGCCTTGAACAAGCTTCCGAACACCGAAAAGAACGAGTTTGTTTCTGCAGACTTGAACTTCGGTTTCCGTCCTTTCGAAAATGTTCGCGCCAATGCAACTCTTCGCCTGGCTGGCGGTATGCAGGAATACTTCGCTGCAGCAGCAAAGTCTGTATCTGTGCCCTGGCTCAATGTCGAAGGCAACCTTGGTAAGGATTTCTACTGGGTTGTGGGTGACTTCCGTCAGCAGTATTCTCCGCTGACCTTGTTCATGCCCGGTGTCGAAATCATGTATGAACCGCAGATTTTCGCCCGCAAGCGCTACATGGCCGAAAAGCAACAGATGCTGGATGGCAATATGCGTAACCTTCAGGGTGCAAACCTTCAGTTCCGCCACGAACTGGGTGATGCTCTTGGTGAAATTCGTACCGAAGCTCTCTTTGCCCGTCTGGCTCGCACTTCTGTTCTTGACCTTACCGGTGCCGAAGGCAATATCCTTCCCAGTGATACCGCATTTGGTGCCTCTCAGGCCTCCAATATGGACAAGTGGGTTTTCGCAGGAAACCTCGAATGGTTGCCGTTCAACCATAATACCTACGTAGGCGCAACTGCCATGCTCATCTTCGACAACGAAGATTCCTACAGCTACACTTACCGCCGTCCTGGCAACGACTACAGTAAGTCCTACGAACTGCAGTCCATCAATCCCTACGATGTGAACCCGCAGAGCACTTCCGTTATGAGTGGTCGTGTAGGTGTTGACATTGCCGGCATGATGGCAAACAAGAACCTCATCTTGGACGCTACCGCCGAATTCGCTCTGTCTAGCGATGATGTCTATAAGGCAGACTCCTCCTGGGCTCTGGAATACGACGAAGAAACTGGACTTCCCACTGGTAGCTTTGCCGTTAACGACGATGGCAATCCGTTCCTTGCATTGGATAGCTTCAAGCAAGAAACTCTCGATGGTGTTGCTCTCTTGATCAATGCCAACGCTGGTTACAAGACTGAATCCTGGAGTGTCAAGCTGGCTGTAGACGCAGTCTACAACGACAGTAGCTGGTACAATAACCTGGCCCAGTCTGGTTCCTTCTTTGCTCAGCGAATCCTGAATTCCGATATCGATGGTCAGACCGTAAAGTATGGCGTTAACTCTCCGCTTTACTCCTCCTTCGATGCTCTCTACAACTTTGCTCCGAAGTTTGCTCCGGTTGCAACTGTTAAGGGTTTTGGTACCGACGACAACGCCTTCAAGGACAGTCCGGCCAAGAGCTACAACATTGCTCCGTACAACAAGAATTCTTACACCAGCAACGTTTTCACCCGCACTCAGCTGGCTCTGCTCGAAACTTTGGCTGATCCTGCTCTGCAGCTTGCTCTTCCCAATGGTCTTGCAACCTCCAACCGTTTGGGTGGTCGTGCAAACCTGATCGTTGGCGTTGGCGATGCTGCCGAAGTCCAGGGCTTGTTCAGCATCTTCCAGCAGGTTTCTCCGGTTAGCCAGGTTATAGACGACCACATGGGTAACGTTATGACCTTGAACTTCAAGGCAGCTACCTATATGGAATTCGGTGGCGGTGCCAAGGTTGACATCTTCAAGCTGCTCGGTTTCTCCAAGCCGCTTGAAATCTCCGGTTCCTACAAGCATTCCGAACGTTCTGTTGACACTGACGGCTGGGAAGCTATTGGACTTGAAGATGCAACGTCCGAGCTGAAGTCCGACTTCATTAACGCAGGTCTCTATGTTCAGTATCTGCCTCGTCTGGGTGTAAACTTCGGTTTCCAGATGATCAATACCGAATACAACGATTTTGCTCAGCAGCAGTCTGCATTCAGCACTCCTCTCATGAAGGGCGAACAGATGCAGTGGATGGTCGGTCTTGACTACAATATTGCAAAGCATGCCTGGTTGGCTGTTAACGTTGGAACCGTTAGCGTATCTAACGAATACAATGTTGGAAGCATGATCAACTATTACGACAACGCATACAATGCAACCTATGCTGCTGAATACGACAAGGCTGCCAAGAAGTTTGCCGATCCTGCAAATCCCACCGCAGAAGAAGTTGCTGCTGCAACAGCCTCTGCGAAGGATAAGGCAAGCGCTGCTGGCCTAAAGGCTACAAAGGATAATGCGTCCGCAAACATGCCGAACTACTACGAATATGACGGGACCGAGACTTATAAGCATGAGTTCTCTCAGTTTGTCCTCGAAGCTTCCCTTAACGTGGAATTTTAATGGGAGGAAATGAAAATGATGTTCAATAAGAAACTTTCCTCTGTTGCAGTTGCTTCCGCCTTCCTGTTCACGGCATCCAACGCCCTGGCACAAGAAGATGTGGCTCAGAAGCAGACTTCCCTGATTGAAAAGCTGGATTCCCTGAATGCATCCGTCCTTGGCCTTCGCCTGAACGGTACCGCAAAGGCTGGCGCCTTGGCTTCCATGTCTACTTCCGATCAGTACAGCGACATTTCTCCGACTCAGGAAAATCAGGCCTACACTGATGCAAACCTGGTGTTTACCGCGCGTCCTAGCTCTGAAACCCAGATTCATGTGGAACTTCGTCTCCATAAGGACTGGCAGAACTCTTACGACGAAAACATCAACCCGGTTATTGGCCACTGGTTCTCTTACGATGGTAAGATCCTGAACAAGCATGTGGATTTCAATTTGGGTTACATGCGCGTTGGCTTTACCCCGTATACTTTGTACACTCCGCAGCAGATTCTTCTGCAGGAACCTGAAATCTTTGCTCAGAAGCGAGTAGAAGCCATGGCCCAGCGCAATCTGGATACTACAACTGCTCGCCTCATGCAGGGTGTGAACGTTGACTACCATAGCTTTGCTCTTGGCGCCTTTGACGACATCCATGCTCAGGTGACTGGCGCTCGTATGCGCAATACTGCCAAGAAGTATGACCAGGTGTTCTTCGACTTTGACTATGCCGACCGTTACTTCTATGGTCTGCGTCTTGGCGCCGATGCCTTCGGTGCTCACCTTGGCGTGAACTACACCGATGTATTCGACCGCAAGAAGAGTACTCGCTCTCGTCTGCAGGACGGCGATACCGTTGTCTATGACGACAATTCCGTTCTCTCTATCGAGGCCGCTTACGATTCCAAGAAGCTGATGGGTAACTCTGCCTTTGGTTTCGGTCTTAACGGTGAATTCGCCATGTCCAACTGGAATACCTCCGAAGATTACCTGGTTACCGAACGTGTGGATAGCTACAACTTGACTCAGATCAAGGTTAATGGCGACTCTCTCATTTACATCAAGAAGACCACTACTCCGGAAACCAACAGAAAGTCCGAAGATCTGGAAGACGAAAGCGGCACCGGTTTCTACATCGCTCCCTACGTCAACTTGAATCTGGCTGGTATCAAGGCTGACTTGACCATCACCTATCTGCAGAACGACGAAAAGTTCTGGGCAGAAATGGCTTCTTCTCCTTCTTACCGCGGCGGTACCGTTGTTCTGAACTCCAATGCAATGTTCAGCAACAAGGGTTACACAGATCTGATTGGTTCCTTTGGTATGTCCAGCTTGGAAAACCTGTACTTCTCCGTATATAATTCCAATCCGCTGAATGCAACCAACTTGATGACCTCTGAAACCTCTCACAATGCTCTGTCTTCTACCGTTGAAGATGGTCAGTACCTCTACACCCGTCTGTACAACAACTACAAGAATGCACACTTCTATCGCAACGGCTACAAGGCTGACGTGATGAAGAAGAGCGATGTTGCTACTTCCCTGGTTGCTCTTGATCCGGCAAACAACATGGAATTGCCCATGGGTCTTGCTACCCCCGATCGTAAGGGTCCGCAGATTGCCTTGAACCTGGATTGGAACGATGCTGTAGAACTGAACGTCCTGTTCTCCATGATGACTCAGAGTGCACTTGAGAATATCGACGAAACTGGCGCACTGGTCTCTGTAGAAAACAAGTTCACCCGCTATGCAGCCGGTCTCGGTGTTGATGTGGGTCGACTGGTTGGCCTTGGTCGTACCATCAAGATCCAGGGCTCTTATGACCATTCCGAAGAAGACAACTTCCTGAAGCGTAAGAACGACCGCATCATGGCTGGTCTTACCGCTGACGTTATCGGACCTCTGTCTCTCCTCGCTGGCTTCCAGATGTCTACTAGGGAATTCGGCAACGCCTTTACCACCTTTACCGAATTTTCCGATGAAGATGGCAATGTTATGGATGCTCCCTTCGCAGGTATTACCAAGGCTGAAGAATCCTTGCTGCTGGTTGGTCCTCGCGTGAAGATCGCTGCAAATTCTTACCTCTCTGTTCAGTATGGCATGTTGACTGATAAGATTTCTTTCACCAACTTCCTCACCGCAGCAGATGATGAACTTTCCATCGACAAGAACGTAATCGTTGCTGACGTAACGGTAAATTTCTAAGAGGTGTGTAATGAAAAACTTTAAGCTTTTACTCTCTGTTGCCGCCACCGCAGTAATGTTTGGCTGTTCTTCTATGGAAGTGGATGAACCGGAAGCATACTCCGAAAACCTGCCGGCAGATTTTTCCTACACCGAATATCTGGCAATCCACCCGATTCTGCGCACCTTGCAGATTCAGGACTATGTAGCTGACATTAACGCTACTGTTGATGCTGACACAAAAACTGCCGATATCGCGGCTTTTGAAAAGGACACTGCAGAGCTGCACAAGTTCTACCTTGATCCGTACATGGGTGGTTACACCGAAGAAGAATGGGTAAAGGACATGAGCTCCGGTGTTAAGCTGGACACTGTCCCGGATGTTGTCGAAAAGCGCTATCTGAACTTGACCGTTGTTGATTCCTCTGCAGAACCGGCCGCCATTGTCAAGTTGACCGTTGGTACCTGGGATAACACCGCCGAGAAGAAGTACACTGCAGTTGGCGCTGTAACATTTGATGCCATTCCGGATGCAGAAGACTCCACCAAGGTCGATTCTGTTATTACCAAGGTTTCTGGCAAAAACGAAGCTGGCGCCCTTGTTGAATTTGCAATCGGCGACAAGATTTCTCTGGACTCCCGTGGAACCAAGACTCGTCTCGATACGGTTTCTGTAAAGGTTGTTGAAACAGCAGTTGAAGGCGGTGTCATGCCGGCCGACAAGCTGAAGAAGCTCAAGAATTTCAACCTCTGGAATACTTCTGACGACTATGAAACCGTTCTGAAGATTGCAGTGCTGGATACTTTTGCTATTAGCTACCAGTATGTGGCTTATGGTAGAATGCACTACTGGGCATATCGTCGTTGCACCGAAAGCGAAAAGCAGAAGGAAGAAATTCTGGTTCCGAATCCGGCAGACAAGAACTGGGTCGGTGCTACAAAGTTCTATTGCGACGATAACGGCGCAATCAAGGAAATTGACTAAGGGCGAGGAAACATTATGAATATTAAGACTATTGCTCTGTCTCTTGCTCTCGGCGCCTTTGCCATGGCAAACGCTGCCGCAGATAAGGTTATTGGCTTCTATCCCTATTGGAGTCAGTACTCTCAGTTCTATCCGAAGGATATCCGTTACAACACTGTGACCGACATTCATTATGTGAGCCTGGCTCCTAGCGAAGATGGTTCTGTTGCTTTTGCTGACGAAAACGATGCTGAAAACTTCAAGACCTTGGCTCAGATGTCTAAGGAAAATGGTGTTAAGCTGATCGTTTCTGTGGGTGGCATGGAAACCGAGGGCGCCTTGAAGGCTATCGCTGGCAGCGACGATGCCCTTTCCTCCTTCGTGTCCAACCTTAGCAGCTGGCTTTCCGAAAACGGCGGCGATGGTGTTGAACTGGACTGGCAGAACATTACTGCAGATGACGCCGAAGATCACGCCAAGATGGTGAACGCTCTAGTGGATGGCCTTTCTGACGCAACCGTTACCGCAGTGGTGTATCCTTCTGCTGGTATGGAAGCCTATAAGGCTGACGCCCTGAATCGTCTCGCTTATGTAGACGTGTTCATGGCTGACCAGATGACTGAAGAAAGTTCTGAAGTTGTTCCTAACCAGAGTGCCTCCTATGTCAAGGAATCCCTGGACAAGGTCGCTGGCGCAGGTGTCAACAATGAATTGCTGGTTCCCATTGTATTCCTCTATGGCAAGACCTGGAGCGGTGCAAGTGGTCTCGGTACTTCTCATCAGGGCATTGGCAGCGGTAACGAAGGCTTCGTTACTTATGCCGAATTGATGGGCAAGTTTGATACTCCTGACTACAAGGTGACTTTTGACGAAGCTTCTCAGTCCGAAGTGGCTGTCAGCTCTTCTGAAACCATCGTGTTCATGGGCATTCCTTCTGTAAAGGCTGTTGCTCAGCAAGTCAAGAACGACGGCATGGCTGGTGTAGCTGTGTATGATCTCTCTCAGGATCATCACGAACCTATCGTCTCCCTCCTGGTGACTATCGGTTTGGAACTCCGCCCCGAAGTGAACTACAAGCCTGCCAAGAAGAAGTAATCAAGGCAGACGGTTTTACAATCGAAGATTGATAAGAAGAGGACCGCTTGGCGGTCCTCTTCTTATTGGTATATGAAAACCATCGGCCGGTGGTTCTAAAAAGCCTATGGCTTTGTGTCCTCGAGGAATGCAGAAATCCTTTGGTTACATTTGCAACGCGGTCTGACAACTGCATAACAAACAACCAAAGGATTTTGCAATGCGAAATAGAAATAAAAATACACTAGCTCATGCCACCTAGAACTGCAAGTATCATATTGTATTTGCTCCTAAATTCAGACGAAAAGTATTATACGGAGAAAAACGATTTGAAATAGGGCGGATTCTTCGAGAGCGATGCGAATGTAAAGAGGGAAACATAGTGGAGGTCGAGGTATGCGAGGATCATTGCGTTCTTCCCTGATATATGTAGAACGCCACCTATGATTAAGGCCAACGTGAGTGTGACAATCAGGATCCGCATACAAAAAGACCACCTCGGGGGAGGTGGTCTTAAAGTTTTGCCAGCGATGCTAGATTACTTGCTAGACTTCTTCCAGCTGATGTTCAGCTGGCGAGGTCCCTGGCTAATAACGATTGTGTAGGAACCGTTAGGAATGCTTGCAAGGGAAACCAGAGCGTTGGATGCGTTAACAACGTGGCTCATAACCTTCTTGCCGTTTACGGCGAAGACTTCCACATTGATGGGTTCGCTTTCGTTGCTTGCGATTGCCAGCTGAGAGTTGACCACTGTTGCGTGAATGGGCAGGTCTGCGCGGGTGCTGATCATGCCTACATCGGGATCAACGACGGGCTTTTCGGCTTCGATTGCCTGTTCCAGTTCTGCCAGGTTGACTGCCTGAGCGCTATCGCCAACGATTACCTGAATGGTCTGATGGAATTCCTTGTAGAAGTCAGTTTCAGGTGCGTTTGCGGTAATGCGAACCACAGCATTCTGGTTGCCGGCATAGAGTGCCGGGCCCTGCTTGGTAACGTAATCGGAGGATTCCTTGCCGTTGAAGGTGAAGGTCACCGGAGTGTGGTACATGGTAGTATCCGGGAGAAGCTTGTCAGCAACACCGCCCAAGGCCAGCTTGGTCTTCTTGAAGTTGCTGTGCATCTTGTTGGAACCCTTTTCGAAGGTCACGGTGATTGTATCCTGAACGGCCTTGTAGCCAGTAACAGCAGGAGCGGTTGCAACAATCTTTGCGGAACCGAATCCCTTGAACTCGTACATCAGGACCTGCTTGCCGGTCTGGGCGTTGGAGCAGGAAACGTGAGCGCAGACTGCAGTCTTTACAGTTACAATTTCCGGGTTCAGGGAGGTCAAGGTAAAGCTTGCGCCTTCGAGAGTCTTTGCTTCGGTGGTAACAACCCATTCCTTGTTGGTGCCGTTGGAGTAGTTGAGGACTCGGTTGGTGGTGCAGGTTCCGTTGTAGTTACAGGTCAGGTCCTTGAAGTTAGGAACGGTCTGTGCGGGAATAGACTGGATGGTCACAACGGTCTGGGTACCGTCGTTGCCGGTCATGATAGAGTAGCCACCGCTGAGGATTTCGCCAGTGTTAGAAACTACGCTAGGATTGCTGGAAGTGTAGGTACAGCCGGCGCCAAGCTTGGAAGCGACAGAACCATCCAGTTCCTTTGCCGTAATGTGGGGGACTGCGCAGGCGCCTGTGCGCTTGCCTGCAGTAACCAGTTCCGGCCAGTTACGGGCACTCTTGGTCAGGTAGGCCTTGACGATCTTACCGGAATTACTGTAGGTGGCGGCATCCAGCAATGCCTTGGAGGTCAATTCAACATCGCCGTCGAACATTGCTGAAGTTTCGTTCTTGACGTTGCCGTTTTCGGTAGTCTTAACCTGGCGGAGGCTCCAGTTACAGCTACTGATATTGTTCTTGTCCATGAAGTCATACCAGCTGTTGGTTGCGCTTTCGTTAGGAGTGCCGGCGCCATCGTAGTTCACGGTGCCGTATTCTGTTACAAAAACGGCCTTGCCTGCGCTCATTGCCTGAGTGGCATGTCCACCGTAGCCGCTTACCGGGTGAGATGCGGCATAGAAGTGCAGTGCGTAGGCCAGGTTAGGATAGCTAAGACCGTTTGCTTCCTGAGGGTTGGAAGACCAACCGGAGTTTCCCACGATGATCAGGTTTTCGGAAGCTGCGCGAATGCCTGGAATGACTTCGTTGGCGTAGGACTGGACTTGACCCCAGCTTCCGGTGGGTTCATTGAAGATTTCAAAGATAACGTTAGGAACCTTACCGTACTTCTGGGCCATTTCTGCAAAGAATGCCTTTGCTGCGGCAGTTTCGTTGTAGGCAACGTGACTGTGCCAGTCGAGAATGATGTAAATGTCGTTTTCGATAGCGGCCTTGATCATTCTGTCTACAATGACCTTATAGCTGTCGGGGACGCTAGAATAGGAATAGCCGTCGGATAGCTTGTTGGAGCTCTTGTCGTCGTAATAGGTAATACCCATTGCGAAACGGATTACGTCGATTTTCAGGTTGTCCGTTGCCCAGTCAAGAACAACGTCGGAATAATAGGGCAGGCCCGTTGCGTCGGACCAGAACCAGCTCATGCCGCGGAGCATGGCTTCTTTGTTGGTCTTAAGGCTTATAACCTTGCTGCCAGAGGAGCCCAGGGTACCGTAATAGCTTACGGGGCCGACCTTTTTGGCTACGGCGGTGGTTGCGTCTGCGAATGCAGGAATGGCTGCGAAAGCCAACAAGCATGGGAGCAATTTTTTGATCTTCATAATTATCCCTTTGGAAAACCCATATCCCTTGGTTTTACATCAATAAAATTAACTATAAAAATATTGTAGTCTATATTTTTTTGTGTGATAATCGTTTACGGCTGAATACGGCATTGACAATTTGTCAAAGGCAACGGTTATGCAGCCTCCATATTATACAGACTAAAAATAATTTCGTTTTTGTTGTTTAAGGTGAATCTGCAGGTAATAAAAAAATTGCGTAAGTCTAAATTGTGACTTAAGTTACATTGTTTCGGTGATGCCTGTCCCTGTATCTCGATTGCGTCTTGTAAAATTTTGTTTATAATCGATGCCTGTAGGGCTTATTTTTTGAAAAAAACGTGATTTCAAGCAAGTTTACCGTCGAAAACGAAAAAAAAAGAAAAAAGTCTTTACGCCTACACCGAAAAAAAGATATATTAGGATACAAACCTGTCCTAATTGGGCAAATCACAATAAAACAAGAGAGAGAATTATGAAAAAGTCTATCCTCGCTGCTTCTGCCCTCATGGCAGCTGCATCTGCTTTTGCATTCGACACTTGGGTTGGTGCAGACGCTGTTTATCGTATTGACACTGGTCTTGACGCTGGTGGCGACAAGTCTGGTTACTGGTTCACCTACGGTGATGACGCTGATGGTGGTGCTTCCAAGGTTACTTGGCCGACCGCTCTCGGTAACGAATATTCTACCGACGCTCTTGACCCCGTCATCGACGAATGCGGTGGTGTTTGCGGTACCTTCTCTCTGGACAAGGGTACTCTGACCTACAATCCGTTCGTTGGTATCGGCTTCAACATTGCTGGTTCCGATGATGCAGACTCCGACGTGATGGTTTCTGCTGATGCAACCGCTATGGGTGGTATCTGCATTACCTATTCTGTTGACGCTGCTGCTTCTCTCGAAATGGGTCTCGGCGACGCCGGCGATAAGGAAATCGGCTACGACAATCCGTTCGTTTCTCTGCCGAAGGCTTCTTCTGCTACCATGAAGACTTTCGAATGGGCAAAGTTCAAGCAGGCTGGCTGGGGCTCGGGCAAGATTTCTGGCGCCGAAGCTGCTGCTAAGCTCGTTGCTCTGAAGTTCAAGATCCAGGCTGCTTCTGGTACCACTGGTGCCTTCAACATCATGGCTTTCGGTGCTCTCGCTGGTAACTGCCCGGATGGTACCGCTATCGGTGCAAAGGCTGCTCAGGCTTCTCTGAAGGCTCAGCTCTCTGGCCGTACCCTCTCCTTCGGCAAGACCGTTGCCAAGGCTGAAGTTATCAACCTCCAGGGTCAGGTCGTTATGGCTGCTTCCTCTGTAAGCTCCATGGATCTCTCCAAGGTTCAGGCTGGTGTTTACATGGTTCGCGCTGAAGGCCTCTCTCAGCAGATCATGGTCAAGTAATTTTACTTCGGTAAAAACACTTTAAAAAAGGGTTGCGGTAAAACGCAATCCTTTTTTTTTGATATAGATTACATTGCACGTTTATTTGCAATTAGGCGTACCCTATTTTAGGCTGCAGAATATATATTTACGTAAAAATTTTAAGATAGAGGCGAATATGAATATCAAGAAGCTTTTAGCCCCTGCCGTATTGCCCCTGCTTGCGGGTGCAGTGTTTGGTCTCACCGCCTGTGGTGACGATTCCAGTGGCTCTAATCCTGCAGATGCAGTGTTGAACGGCGCAAACAACAATACTCCTGCGGAGCCGTCTACTCCTGTGGTTACTCCGGATCCTACTCCTGTAACTCCGACACCTTCGGGCTCTGCAGTTTCGTTGGCCACTACCGCAAATGTCGCTTTCCCTCAGGCTGTTTATGCCGCTTGGAAGCCCTTCCACTTTGTGGAGCTGGAGAATGAGGCTGTTTACTATGGCGGCATCTCTGATGAGTTTAGCGTGGTGTTTGGCGCCTATGCGCCTGCCGGCCGTGTTATTTGGTCAACTCAGGCTTCCGGTGCATACAAGTTCCAGTGCCAGGTTGAGGATGCTTCTGTTGGTAATATGAAGTTCCGTGGCTGTACCGTTTCCGAAGGTATTGGCTATGGCATGTTGCTGACCTATTTTAACAACGACAATGATGCCTTTATTCGCCTGTGGAATTACTCCAGAGGCATGCGCAAGTACTTTGATCTGTCCTTGACGCCTTGGATTACCAAGAGCTTCATGTACGATATGATCGACCCGTCTAGCGCAACTGATGCCGACCTGGATATTGCTACCGCCTTGATTCTGCAGTATTACAAGACCAATAATGCTGAGTTCTTGGCCGATGCCTTGACCATCGCTGCTGGTATCTGGGATAAGGAAGTGGAACCCACCCTTAAGCTCCTGATGTCTGGCGATACCGAAATGTGGCATGCCGCAGATCCGACTTACAACCTGAGCTACTTCTCTCCTGTGGCTCTCCGCTTGTTTGCTGCTGAGGATCCTTCTCATGACTGGAATAGCGTCATTGATGCTATGTATGCCTATATGGCTAAGGTTCAGGCCGGTGGCACAGGCGTGTTCCCGGACTGGAGCAATACCGCTGGCATTGCTGTAAATCCGCCTAACGGTGCTGCTGGTAACGAAAAGACCGGCTTTACCTGGCATACCTTCAATAAGGAATCTGTACGTATTCCGTGGCGTATCGCTTGGGACTACTACTGGTATCAGGATCCTCGCGCCCTTCAGGTGCTGACCACCTTGAATAACTTCATTGTGGCTAAGTCCGGTGGCGATCCTTCTTCCCTGGCTTTGGCAATCCAGTATTCCTGGGATCCGGCAAAGGGCGATTACGACAAGAATACCTCTATTCCTACCCAGTGGGTGGGTGCCTGGTGCGCAACTGGTATTGGTACCAATCCGACATGGCTGGAAGCCTGTACCCCGCAGCTTAACGCCATCCTTCCGGGCAATAATGGTAGCAGCTACTTCAGCGACATTTTGCTTGGCTTGTACAGCGGTTTGCTGAACGGCGAATTTGTAAAGCCTTTCTAAGACCGCACGCCCCTAGGACTTGCGATAAAGTCATCTGGTTTATGCCGGATGGCTTTTTTGTATATTCTGCGGTATGGAAAACGATTCTTTGAATGTTGAGACTGTGCAGGATAGCGCCGGTTTAATGAGTGTCGCTGCAGATTCGGTTGTTCCCGAATTTCAGATGCCGACTGCGGAACAGCTGGGGATTTCTATTGTCGCGGGACCTGTTTTTGCGGATGGTTCTGTTCAGCCATTGTCTGTGACGATTGGTGATACCTTTGACTTTCCTGTAACGGTAAGCTGGAGCGTTAACGGCAGCGCCCTTCTGGTAGTACCCACAAGTACGGCAACAGCCAGAGGACTGGAACAGGTTGGCGTTTCTCAGGAATCGGCTCGTTCTGTAAAGGACGGAAAAGAAATTGCTTCCATTACGTTTACATACAAGCTTGTGGCCCAGGATACGGGCAGTCTGAATGTGCCTGTGCTGAAGTTCGAAATTCCGACCCAGATGGGAATGCCCTTGACATTGCGTACCGAGAGCGTGCCTGTTCGTGTGGATGAAGTGTATAACGTGGCTCCGGTTTTTGTCGGGATTGCTGTAGCGACCTTTATCGTTTCTGCAGGAATATGGCGCATGAAGCGGAGGGTGGCAGGTCTTGCTGCACTAGCTGCTAAAAAGGAGTCCCAAAACGCCTTGCAGAGTAAGATGATGGTGCTGAAGCAGCGAGTCAATTCTGCGGATAGCCGCCAGTGGCTCCTGGACCTAGAGGAAGCCTGTAGAGAATTTGTGGCGGAACGTCTGAAGCTTGATGCCGAAAAGGTTAATCTTGAAAATTTGCAGAAGAACGGCGACCTTGATGCGTTTGGGGATAAGGAGGGCTGGACCTGCCTGCTAGAAGAATTTGCCCATGCTCGTTATGGAGGTGGCAGGCGTGATGGCTTTGAAAACAAGGAAACCTGGAAACTGGCCATGAAACTGATGGGAATCGAAGAAGATGTTTAGGGGCTAGGGCGTTTTAGGGGCTAGAGACTGGGATCTAGAGGTTAGGGCTACAGGATGCAAGAGTCTATGGTTTCAGTTATGAGTTACGAAATATGAATTATGAGAATTGTGTGGCAGCTATGCCGCGATTATAAATCTCGTAATTCGTAACTCATAAATCATAATTGAATGCTCTCGTAATTGGTTTTCTAGAAGAATATTTATTAAATTCAGTTGGTAGAAAATTTAGAGGACTTAAAAATGGATATTCAGGAACTTTCTGAAAAGATTCGTCAGCAGAGCGCTTTCTGCCAGAATTTGTTGCGTGAAGTGGAAGATACTGTTATTGGCCAGAAGGGCATGGTGGAGAGTATCTTGACAGGCATCCTTGCCGATGGTCACGTTTTGCTGGAAGGTCTTCCGGGTCTTGCAAAGACCACCGCAGTGAAGGCTTTCGCTGACGCCGTTTCCCTGGACTTTAAGCGTATTCAGTTTACTCCGGACCTGTTGCCGGCAGACTTGCTGGGTACCACCATCTATAATGCCCGCGAAGCAAAGTTTGAAACCCGCAAGGGCCCTCTGTTCACCAACCTGGTGCTGGCCGACGAAATTAACCGCGCACCCAGTAAGGTTCAGAGTGCATTGCTGGAAGCCATGCAGGAACGCCACATCACCATCGGTGATGAAACCTTCAAGTTGGATGAGCCGTTCCTGGTTCTTGCAACCCAGAACCCCATTGAGCAGGAAGGAACCTATCCGCTGCCCGAAGCCCAGGTGGACCGTTTCCTCCTGAAGGTAAAGGTGTCCTACCCCAACAAGGCCGACGAAATGCGTATCCTTGACGCGGTCGCCGGTGCTGGCCTTCGTCAGCCCAACGCTGTTGCAACTAAGGAAGATATCCTGAAGGCTCGTGAACTTGTAAAGCAGGTTTATGTGGACGAACGTGTCCGCGAGTACATTGTAAACCTGGTTCTTGCAACTCGCGATCCGGGCTCCATCAAGCGTGCGGATCTGGTAGGCTTTGTAGAGGTTGGCGCCTCGCCCCGTGCATCCATTGGTCTTGCTCAGGCAGCAAAGGCTCACGCATTTATCCAGGGCCGCGCCTACGTGACTCCGGAAGATGTAAAGGCTGTGGCCATGGAAGTGCTGCGCCATCGTATCATCTTGAGTTACGAAGCCGAGGCTGAAGAAGTTTCTGCGGAAACCGTTGTCCAGAAGATTCTGGATTCTGTGGAAGTGCCTTAATGAATGGCAGGCCCCATGTAATTATTCACCCTAGTGATTTGGCCCAGTCTGACTGGGTGCGCTGTGTGCTGCCTTTTTTGCAGTTCCTGTGCCCCAACGAACAGCAGATTTTTCCGTCTGTGACGCAGATTGCCTGTACCAATAAGGACATCCTGAAGCGTACAAGTGTGGTGGTCATTCAACGTCCCACGAGTCCGGTAAAGATGAACATGGTGGCCATGTATTCCCAGATCAAGAAGGAATGCGGCTTTAAGCTGGTGACAGATATTGATGATCTTCAGTGGGAACTGAGTCCAATTATCAGGGACTTTGCAAGGAACGTCCCAAATATCGAACAAATTATTAAAGGCAACCTAAAAACCGTATTGCCAAAGTTTGATCGCGTGATTTGCTCAACGCCTTATTTGGCGAAGCGCCTGTTCATGGACCTTAGCGTGATGGCGAAGGTGATGCCCAATGCGGTGTCTCGTTCCCTGTTTGGCGTAAATAAGAGAAGAGCTCCCTTTAGTGGCAAGCCTCGGGTGATGTATGCCGGAAGCGCCGGCCACACTACAGAAAAGGAACTGGGTGATTTTGCTGGCCCTTGGGTACCGTGGTTGCGTAGGCACATAGAGGATGGCTCCATCGATTTCTTTGTATTTGGTCAACCGGATTTCTTGAAAGGCCTAGAAGGCAAGTATACCAGCATACCCTTCACGAATATGATGCAGTTCCCGTCGGTGGTGGCGAGCTATCAGCCAGATTTTTATTTGGCTCCGTTATGCGATATCAATTTCAATAGGGCGAAAAGCGACTTGAAGCTTAAGGAGGCTGCGGCCCTTGGCGCCGTGTTCATTGGTAGCGACTTCGCGGATGGTCCCTATGGTTACGCTCCCAGGGAGCAGCTTGTTGAAGTAGGTGCTTCTGTTGAGGATCTCGAGACGAAGTTTGCGGCATTGTGCAAGCCGGAAAAGTTTATGGAGGCCATTCAGTGGCAAAACAGGAATCTGGAAGAGAATCACTGGCTCTACGAAGATCCTGAATACCAGAAGAACTTTATTGCAACCTACTTTGGGTGATATTTTGCGTCAGTCTATGGGCTGGCGTTTTTTTTTATAAAAGCCTTTTGTTATCTTTTAGGCGAAAAAGGGCTCAGGGAAACTCCCTGGGTAGCTTATTTCCTGTTTAACAATCAATCGATCTGCAGAACGCCTGTGAGGCTTAGTCTGCTGGATCACAAAAAAACGAAGGATATATGGCAAATCGTGTTGTAATCGGCTCCCAGTGGGGTGACGAAGGTAAGGCCAAGGTTGTGGACTTCTTGACTCTGGACGCAAACATCGTAGTGCGTTTCCAGGGCGGTGCTAACGCTGGCCACACTGTGGAAGTGGGTGACAAGAAGTTCGTGTTCCACCTGATTCCGTCTGGCATCATGCATGACGACAAGATTTGTGTTATCGGTAACGGCGTTGTGCTGGATCCGATTCAGACTTTGGCTGAAATTGCCGATCTCCATACTAAGGGAATCAATCCGGAAGGTCACCTGTTCATTGCCGACAATGCCCAGGTTGTGCTCCCGTACCATTCTGCTCTTGACAAGGCCAAGGAAAAGAAGGCTGGCAAGGCTGCCATCGGTACTACCGGCCGTGGCATTGGCCCCTGCTACAGCGACAAGGTGAACCGTATCGGTGTTCGCGTTGGCGACCTTATGGACGAACGTGAACTTCGCCCCCGCGTCGAGGCTATGGCAAAGGTCCATAACGAAGAATTCAAGGTGATGTACGATGTTCCCGAAATCGATCCGGAACAGGTCATCAAGGACTACCTGGAACTGGGCCAGAAGATCAAGCCTTTCGTTCGTGATACTAGCGCTCTACTCTTCCAGGCTGTGAAGGAAGGCAAGAAGCTGGTGTTCGAAGGCGCTCAGGGTACTATCCTTGACGTGGACCAGGGTACTTACCCCTACGTGACCTCCAGCAACACTGTGGCTGGCTATGCAAGCTGCGGCGCAGGCATTGGCCCCACCGCCATCGACCAGGTTGTTGGCGTTGTGAAGGCTTACACCACCCGCGTTGGTAACGGTCCGTTCCCCACCGAACTTCTGGACGAAATGGGCGACACCCTCCGTAAGATCGGTAACGAATACGGTGCAACCACCGGTCGTAACCGCCGCTGCGGCTGGTTCGACGCTCCGGTTGTTCGCAAGGCCGCCATCGTTAACGGTCTTACCCACCTGGCTATCACCAAGCTGGACGTTCTTGACACCTTCGATACCATCAAGATCTGCACCCACTATGAATGCGATGGCGAAAAGATCGAAGTGTTCCCGAACCAGCTGTCCAAGGTCGGTCGTTGCGTGCCGGTCTACGAAGAAATGCCGGGCTGGAAGTGCGATACCACCAAGTGCCGCAAGATGGAAGACCTTCCGGAAAATGCCCGCAAGTACCTGAACCGTATGGCAGAACTTGTTGGCGTTAAGATTGGTATGATCTCTATTGGTGCTAAGCGCGATCAGAGCATCATCGTAGACATGGACTAGTTTTTAAAAGGCAGGAGAAGTTCTTATGGACAATAACGTTGCAGGTTTGCTGAAGGGTGTTGAACTCTTTTCTGAATTGAACGAAGACCAGCTGGCTATGCTGGCTGACTTGGTTGTTGTCCAGAACTTCAACCGCGATGAAACTGTGGTGCTGGAAGGCGATGACTCGATGCAGGCCCTGTATCTCATTGCTTCCGGTTCCGTCCAGGTTTACATGACCGGCGTGGACGGTCGAGAAACAATTCTCTCGTTCCTCGAACGTGGAGATTTCTTTGGCGAAATGAGCTTGATCGACGGCGAACCCAGGTCTGCCTCTGTTCGTACCGTGACGGATGCTCAGATGATGATCATTCATCGTGAATCCTTCTTGACCTTGATTCGCCAGAGTCCTGAAATTTCGATGGCGCTTCTTAGCGAAATGAGTAAGCGTCTGCGTAAGGCAAATAAGCAAATCGGTTCTCTTTCTACGATGTCTGTAAGTGGCCGCGTAGCAGGGACCCTTTTGAATCTGATGGAAGAACGCGGTGTACGTATTCATACCGATAATGGCACTATGGTTACCGTGATTCACAATCGCCCCACACAGCAGCAGCTGGCCGATATGTCTGGTACGACCCGCGAAACGGTCAGCCGTATTTGCTCCATGTTGGTGAAGGCTAATGCAATTGCCATGACTGGACGTGACATTGTGATCTTCGACGAAAACGCCTTGCAGGAAAAGGCTAGCAAGGGTTAGTATGAACAAATTAAGATCCTTTGCGGGTCGTGTAGGCCTTTGGCTGAAAACGGCCCCGATGGTCAAGGCTGTTGCCATTTGGATTGTCCTCGTGGTGATTTTGGCTCTTGTTGTGGATAAAGTATTGATGCCTGCCTTTGCTGGTAAGTTTGCAAGTACAGGCGAAGTCCCAAATCTTGAAGGCATGAGTCAGGAAGTTGCCGAGTCTACCTTGACCGAGGCCGGCTTTAAGTTTGAATGGCTTGAAGAGGGCCGCTATAATGCGACTATTGATTCCGGCAAGGTGCTTGTGCAGATGCCTGCTGCCGGTCGCGTCGCCAAGCTTGGCCGTACTGTTAAGTTGACTCGTAGTCTTGGCCTACGTCAAGTTGAGATTCCTGACCTTCGTGGCAAGAGCCAGAAGCAGGCTACAATTTCCTTGACCCGTGCAGGCCTTGTACAGGGCGACATCGTGAAGGGCGCCCATCAGAGCATTCCCCGCGGCGTTGTGATTCGCACTATTCCCATGTCCGGCGAAAAGGTTCGTGTCGGCGATACGGTTAAGGTTGTAATTTCTGCAGGTGTGACTACGGGCAAGACTTTGCTGCCGGATTTTGCAGGTATGCAGATTGACGAGGTTTACCCGAAACTTGAAAAACTCGGCTTTGTTGTCGGAAAGATCAAGCGCGCCAAGGCTCCCGAAGATATGGAAAACCCGGCACCTGGTGCCGTGATTGAAACTTCTCCCAAGTATGGCGATTATCTGCCGCCGGATACCAAGATCAATTTTGTGATTGTGGAGTAGTTTCTGATGAAGTTTCTGCTGCTTTCGATGGCCATGGCGATGGTGTTCCTTTTGAACGCCTGCAGTTCTGCGCCTGCGAAAAACGGCGGAATGGCGTTGACCAAGGCAGATTCCCTGGCTATCGCCGCGGCAGTTGCAAAGCAGATGGCTGATACTTCTGCCGTAAAGGTTGAACCGAGACTTCCTGAAAATATCGATGCCGCCCACGAGTCCTTTATTCGTGCACTTGAAATGGACTTGCGTGGCGAAAAGACCTTAGCCAATGTTTTTTGGCAGCATGCTGCAGAATCTGACCCTTACAATCGCTTTCTGACCTTTAAGATGGCAGATATGTTGATGGCCGAAGGCAATGATTCGCTGGCCTTGATTCAGGCCGAACGTGGCAAGAATTTGAAGGGCAAGGTTACGGCGTCACAGCTGTCGACGCTTGCTCATCTGTATGTGAAGGCTGGCATGGCCGATTCCTGCCGCAAGTACTTTAAGGCCGCCCTTGATTCCTGCAAGTATCAGGATATGAATTTGCTGTATGATTACAGCCTGTTCCTGGAAGCGGTGCATGATGGCGAAGAGCTGACTCGCGTTTACGAGATGCTTTTGCCTCAGGTAAATTACATGCCTTCGTTGCTTCAGCGCCAGTTGAAGTTGCTTTTGGAACAGGGAAAGGATTCTTCTGTCATAGAGCTTTTCGGCAGGGCTCATGACGCCTCTGGCGAAAAGGAATTCCTGACCAAGATGGTTCAGGGCTTAGTATTCCAGAAGCGCATGAAAGAAGCCAGGTCTATCGTGGATACCTTGACATCTTCTACCGAGGAGGATGAATCCATGGTGGTTCTGCTCATGACTACCCTGGCAGAAACGGATCGTGCAGAAGCCTACATGTTCCTGAAGAAAAAGTATTACGAGGACGGCGTGCGTACGCCGATTCTGACCAACTTCCTTGGGCATTACGAAAACATCAATGGAGATATAGACAGCGCCAAGGTACATTTGCTGCAGGCGGCGTCATCTCTGGGTGACCAGAAAATTTATGTGACGAATGCTTACCATGCCCTTGCCGGAATAGCCGTAAAGGAAAACCGCATGAAGGATGCTGTTCTCTTTGCTGAAAAGGCTGACTCTGTTTCCATGGGTGGCGAAAAGACCATGCTCGCCATGATGTATGGCAACGCCAAGATGTATGATAAGGCTTATCACTTGCTGGATTCCCTGATTGCCGTTTGGGATAAGTGGACTCCTATGGCGGGAGTTGCTGATTCTGCGACTTTGCAGAAGATGACGGCCGAGGTGGAAAGCAACAAGCTGCAGTTCCGTAGTGCCTATGCAAGAATCCTTGCGACAGAGGCGCAGGTGATTGTACAGAAGGACAAGTTTGACTCCGCAAAAATCAAGAAGGCAAATGTTCAGCGCGAGAAGGCCGAACGCTTTTATGAAGAGGTTGCCGCTGCAGATTCCATGAATATGGACGTACGCATGTTGATGGCTATGAATCTTGAGCGTATGGGTCGTTATGAGGAATCCTTTACGCTGTTTGAGTTCCTGCTGGATTCGTCTCGAGCAAAACGTGTAGACCGTCCTGAAGTTCTAAACTATTATGGCTATACTCTTATAGACCTGAACCGTTCTTCCGAAGAGGTGGAAAAGGGGCTGCAGATGGTACTTGAAGCCCTTGCAACAGAAAAGGCCGAAACTCCTACTGAGGCATACCTGGATTCAAAGGCCTGGGGCTATTATCGTAAGGGGCTGTTTGCAGAAGCCTTGAAGACCATGCAGGAAATCAAGGACCCGAAATTTGCGGAAGATGCTGTTTACTGGGAACATCTGGGTGCTATTCAGAACGCCCTCGGCATGAAGGCCGATGCAACGACATCTTATAAGAAGTTGCAGAAACTTTGCCCCACACATCCGGATGTAAAGCGTTTCTTTAGTGGAAACAAGAAGTAGGCGGTTGCTTATGCCGCGCATTCCAAACACGGTAATCTTTTTCTTAATGGCTGCCCTAGTGATGGGTGCCGTCTTGACGGGGTGCGCAGGGAACAGGACCTCGGCTACGCCTACTGAAGGAGACGAAATAGAGGCTCCTTTGGATAGCCTTCGCGCGAAGTTCCAGCTGACTATTGTCAACAGTGACGGATCCGACCAGGATCTAGATGCGGTTTTGTTCTCGGTTCCGGGGAAGCGCTACCGTATGGAATTGACTGGCCCCATGGGCATTGGCGTTGCATCTATGCTGTGGACCGAGGATGGCTGGCTCATGACCTTCCCTACGGAAAAGCTCTACATGAAGGGTGTAGGATATATGGTGGGGCTCCTGAATGATAATTCTATTCCTATGGTGCATATCCATCAGGTAGCGGCGTTTTTTGAAGGTGATTTGCTTCCTGCCAAATTTGAACGGCTTGACTCCGTAATGACTGAAGGCGGAATGGCAATCAACGGTGTCGATGGTTCTGGACGTAAGTTCTCTTACGAGATGCAGGGGTCTCATGTGGTTAGCCTGAGTTACGGCGGTCGCGACGGTAAGGAAGAAAAATTGAAGTTCTCCAATTTCCGCGAATTTGAGGGCAAGGAACTCCCTGAGTCCATTGTCTTTGAACGAGGAGGCAAACGCTTTTTGGCTATCAAGATCAAAAAGGTGACTCATGGTAAGCCTTTTAGCGGTGGAACCTGGAAACTGAATGTTCCTCGAAGCTTTAAGCCCGTGGAACAGTAGTATTTTGCCTATTTGAGTTAGGGAAGTGATTTCTGGATTTTGTAGATTGAGGATGTGATGAATCGTTTATTTTCCAATCGTTTTTATAAAGTCAACACTTGCCTTTTGATAGCCCTGGTTTTTGCCTTGGCGCCGTTTTGTTTTGCCGTTGACACCCTGGAAGTTTTTGCTATTCGCGTACAGTTTGCCAAAGAGGAGACTGATAATTCGCTGACAACGGGTAATGGCACTTTTGATTCCGATGTAAAGAAGAAGGACGCCTATAAGCTTGACCCTCCGGGCATGAGAAACAGTGTTCCGTACTGGAAAAAGCATTTTGATTTTGCCAACGCCTACTTTAACAAGGCCAGCAATGGGAATCTGGTAATCAAGTCCAGAATTTTCCCGGAAGAGGGATCCAGTGCCTACAAGCTGAAAAAGCAGATTATTGACTATAATCGTACAAGCAAGATGGATGGTGAAAAGACTGCGGAATTTGATGATGCCCGCAGCCGAGACTATCTGCAGTTTGTGTACGATGCTGTAATGGCCGCCCACGAATCAGGCAATTCGCCGTTTAATGAACCTCTGCCGAAAAGTTCTAACACCAGGCGAGCCTTTATGATTATTCATGCAGGGGCCAGCCGACTGGTGGACGGTGGTAGCATGGGTACGAATCATGCGGATACCCCGGCCGACTTTATGGATGTCTATATCGGCGGCGATGTATGGGAGTATTTGCCGGACACCCTGAAGCATATTGCCTACGATGCTGCTGTGGATTCGCTAAAGACGGGCATTGTTCTGGAGGAATCCGCAATAGATACCTTGCGTTCGATCATGGTCATGAGCGAAACCGCCTCTCAGGATGGATTGAACTGGGGCGTGAACGGTATACTTGTCAGTCAGATTGGTCGCGAGCTGGGAATGCCCAATACTTACGATGTCATGAAGGGTATTTCTCGCCTGGGCTATTTCGACATGATGGACTTTGCCGGCTACAATGCAGGCAACGGTTTCTTGCCCTCTATGCCTGCTGCCTGGGAACGTTCCTATATGGGCTGGAGCGGTGTGAGGGAAATTCGCCCTGTGGCCGGCAAGAAAATTTCTGTGGATGTGGCTGCTGCGGGTTCTGGCGCCTGTGCTTCTTCTAAAGGCAAGAACGGCTGCGCTGAAATCGTAAAGGTCCCCCTGAATGCTTCTGAATACCTGCTGATCGAAAATCGCCAGCGTTCCTGGAATAAGGATGGCTCTGTAAGCGTTGTGCTTGGCGATCCGGATGAAGGTTCGGACACCTTGATTAGAACCGTTCCTGTGGACAGCTTGAATCTTGTTTTTGAAGATAGCGTTTGCGTAAAGGGGAAGTGCAGCCCGAACAAGAAGAAGGCTAGCGGCATCATTCTGGATGTGAACTCCTTTGATGCAGGGCTTCCTGCCAGCGGTATTGCCGTATGGAAGGTAAACGAATGGTATTTGCGTCAAACTTTGGAATATGGCATCGCCAATTTCTGGGGTGGCGATACCTTGCGCGATCACCAGTTTGGCTTGTCTCTGATTGAGGCCGACGGCATATTGAGCATTGGCAAGACCTTCCAGAATGCCCTGGGCGAAGATACCTATGACTATGGAAGCGGAACGGATCTCTTGCCCCATTTGCGTGTTGCCGATAAGTCTTCGGGCAAGAAGTTTGACACTGTAAGCGTTATTAACCCTACGGGTTATGCCAACACCATGACTACCTTGGGCGGCTATACCGGCATCAAGATTGCAGTTTCTGTACCTAAGGATTTCCGCAAGGAAATGACCGCCAATAGCTTTATGGGCGATAGCGTGCTGAATTTTGCGGCCCCCATCATTACTGTAACGGTAAGCATTGATGATGGTAGCATTGATGGTTGCCAGTTCCCCAGGGAAATTGGCTTGAATACGCAGGTTCGAGGTGCAGTCTTTGTTGAAAATCCTGAAAAGGAAGGCGAAAAAATTGTTGTGGTTGCCGCCGAGGATGGAACATTGCAGGTCTTTAGCGCACTTGGGGATACGCTGTTTGATGCCGATACCCTTATGACCAGGACTGTGATGTCCAATAAGGCTGTAGAAAAACAGATTCCTCTGTATCGCGTAAGCTTCGGAAACGGCCCCCTTGTAGGTGTCGCTAGTGATGGCAAGTACGTTTATGGCTTGCACAAGAGGCGCCTGGTTCGCATTCAGTTTGAAAGCGAGGCCTATGCCAGCGAGAAATCCCTGGACGTGGATTCCGTAACTTCGGGACCTGTAATTGTCGGTGGCGACCTTTGGTTTGCCTCCAATGGTGTTATCAGGAATGTAAATGTCAAGGATGGAAAATTCCAGAAGGGCACGGACATTCAGACTGCTGTCGAAGGCAGGATTACTGATGTTTCTTATTGCGGTGAAGATAAGGATGGTAATGTAGTGCTCGCCTTTGCTAGCGATGCAGGGGAACTTGGCTTTGGCAATAAGGAAGGGAAGGATGCCTTCTACGAGAAGGTTCCTGTAAAGATTGCCGGTACAGACAGGTCCTATCGCATTGTATGCACGGATCTTGACCGCGATGGCGTTGAAGAGGCGATTGCCGTTGGTAGCCGCGGAACCGTAGCTGTAAGAAAGCGCGACGCCTCTGGCTTGCTGTGGACCAAGAATTATTCCCGCGGTGCTGCTGGCACAAGTGGCCTGAAGGATGAAACCAGTGGGGTCGCCTTGGGCGATATCAATGGTGATGGCTATCCCGAAATTGTATTCCTTGGAGACAATCTGCTCTATGCTCTGGATCGCTTTGGCCTGCCTGTAGCGGGATTCCCTGCAAAAATTTCAAAGGGTTCTCCCGTATTTGGATTCTATAGCGACCCCCTGATTGTGGATGTAACAGGCGACGATATTCCCGAAATTCTTGTTCCTAGCAGCGATGGCCTGGTGTACGCCTTTACGGAAAAGGGAAAGATGGTGACAGCGCAGTTCCCGTTGGCGGCCGGCAGCTTTGAGTATGTTGATTCCCTCGCACAGATCCAGCCCATGAGTATCTTTGTGATGGATGCCGTTCCTGCCAAGAAGTCTGCAGGGCCGGAACTTTATGCATTCCATAGGAGCAATGCGACTGCGTTCCGTCTGCAGAAGGCATCCGAGAAGGCTTCCGAAAATGCTGCCGCATGGACTTTGCCTGCGGGCGGTAATGAACGTACGGGCTATCTGGATGCATCAAAGCTGAAGGAGGTTGCCGCTGCCAAGGCTAAAGACGAAATTACTGAATTCTTTATGTTCCCCAATCCGGTTCGTGGCGGCGCAGCCAAGGCCCGTTTCGAAGTGGGGGCAGAAGCAAAATCTGCAACGCTGGAACTTTACGACATTACCGGACTTTGCGTGTTTAAGCAGAAAATGTCAGATGTGAATACTGGCCGTAATCAGTTTGAAAATCTTGACCTGAAGGCCTTAGGCTCTGATGTGTATACCGCACGCCTGAAGGTGAACTTTAAGTCGGGAAAGACCAAGCAGAAGCTGTACCGCGTGGGAGTGGTCAAGTAATGAGGGTGCTGGCTGGCATTTTCTCTGCCGCCATCGTTTTTCTGGCGGGATGCAGTTCTGTAGCAGATGGCGAATCTGTGGATTTGGAGGATTCTGTTCCCTCCAATCTGGCAAAATCCTCCAGCAGCGTGAAGCCGGACAGCTCAAGTGAAGTCGATCTTGGCGAATCCAGTTCCAGTTTGGCAGATTCTACGGACCGGAAGGATTCTTTAGTTACGGATTCCCTTCTGTCCCTTTATGCGGACTGGGTGAAGGTGCCCGCATATACTCTAACACGGGGTAAGATAGCCTACTCGGTGAACGAGTTTTACATATCGAAGGTTGAGGTAATGCAGTCCTTGTACAAGTCCGTTATGGATTCACTTCCCAAAATGGACAAGCTGGGCGATAGCATTCCTGTTGCCAACCTGAACTGGTATGAGGCTGTTCTTTTCTGTAATGCCTTGTCGAAGATTGTCGGGCTGGATACGGCCTACATTTACGAAGGGGTCGGAGAATCCTATTACCTTAAGAACGTGGATATTGACTACAGCGTAGAATCAATACGTCTGCCTACCGAAAAGGAATGGGAAGTTGCCTATCGCGCAGGGACTTCTACTACGTATTACTGGGATGTGGATGTCGCCTCTAAATACGCTTATTACGCACAAACTAGCGGACCTGTGAAAGTAGCTCAGTATATTCCCAACGATTACGGTCTTTATGACATGGGAGGCAATGTGGCTGAATGGGTCAACGATTGGTTTGGGGCAAAGCCTACAAGTTCTCAAACAAACTACATTGGACCTGCTGAAGGTTCTGCCAGGATTGTCCGTGGCGGAGGCTGGAGCGATATTGCCAAGGTTATGGCTGCAGATTCCACGGTAAAAAAAGATCCCCTCTACAAAAGTGAAAAATTGGGGCTCCGTTTGGTGCATTCCGTCGGGTTTTAGGATCGTTTGCGTTTAGCAAAGCATCTAATTTGTTAAATTGTAGCCATGAAGATTTCAGAATCCATGGTTTTTCACGTTGTGAAGATGGCGAGCCCTATCTTGGCTGCTGTTTTGATTTGTGCCTGCTCCGAAGAAAAGTCGGAACCTTTGCCGGATTTGCCGGCTATTGAGCTGCCCAAGGAATTTACGGGCCTGTATTCTGGAAGCATGCCTTGCGATGATTGTACCGCACGAATGATTCGTATGAATCTGAACGAAGATTCTACGGCGAGCGTGGTGCAGACCCTTGTTCGCGAAAATATGCTGGTAGATACCTTGAAGGGATCCTATGCCGTTTCTGCCGATAGTGTCATAAAGGTGACCTTGGTCTCTGCAAATGGCGATAATGTTCACTGGAATTACAAGCGTTCTAAATCAGGAAACCTGACTTACCTGAATTCTGCAGGATCCATTTACGAAGATCGTGATGGCAACAAGTTCGATCTGATTCGTATTCTTAAGGCTCCCGTAGTGAAGAAGGTTTTGGCCGACAGTTCTGTAAACAAGGAGTAGCCATGCTGTGCACCGCTTTAGTTATTGATGATGAGCCGTTGGCACGCAAGCGTATGATTGCCTTGCTTGGGGATTATTCTTCAGAAATCGAAATTCTGGGGGAAGCCGAAAACGGTGCTCAGGCTATTGCCAAGATTAAGGAAATGACGCCCGATGTAGTTTTTCTGGATATCCAGATGCCTGATATGGACGCCTTTGAAGTGCTTCACGCTTTGGATCCAGATGAGGTTCCGCTGGTTGTTTTTACCACGGCCTATGACAATTTTGCCCTGAAGGCTTTTGAAGAGAATACGGTGGATTACCTGCTGAAGCCCGTGGAATCGGAACGCCTGGCTGCTGCCGTGGAAAAAATCCGCAAGCAGATCCCCGAAGATGATTTTAGTGTGCCCGTTCCTCCGGAATTTTCTTGGGAGAAATTCCGCAATTTAGTGGACATGAGCGGTTTCTATCTGCAACGTCTGCAGATAAAGAAAGGTGACCGCACGCTCTTCGTGAACATCGACGAGGTAATCCGCTTCCATAGCGAAGATAAGTATACGATGGTCTATACAGTTAATGACCAGCATATTATTGACACTCCGCTGATTGAACTGGAGAAGAAGCTGGATCCTAGGCATTTTGTGCGTATTCATCGCTCCAGCATTGTGGCCATTGACTACATCTCTGAAAGTCGCAAGACCGATGAGGGGCGTGTAACGGTTGTTCTTCACGACAAGAATAGCACAGAGCTGTTGGTCAGTCGTGCTCTTGTTAAAAAGATCCGCAGTCTGTAACTTGCATTTTTTTTGCGGACGTTGAATTTTATTTTTTGAGAACCTAATGGAACAGAATCAAGAAAAAACGGAAACCCCAAAAACAGAAACGGGAAAGACCGAACAGAAGTGCCTTACGGCAAAGAGCGTTATTAAGGGATTGTTTAGGGAAATCATTGTCCCGGTGGCTTTGGCGCTTATCGTGATTCAGTATGTGATTCAGGCGTTTCAGATTCCTAGCGGTTCCATGGAAGATACGCTGAAAACGGGCGATTTCTTGCTTGGACTGAAATTTACCTATGGTTCTCCTGTTCCCTTTAGCAATCAGAAATTGCCGACAATTACAGACCCGAAGGTTGGCGACGTGGCTATATTCCGCTACCCGGGAGAACCGGAGTATCCCGATGGAAACCCTCATCGCTATACCCACCTGTTTAACGCCTTGATGCTTGGCAACTTCTACTGGGATCACCAGCCGGAAGAGGGGCAGCCTCATTTGGTACACTATGCTGACGGCCCAAAGGATTACATCAAGCGTTGCGTTGCCGTAAGTGGTGACACTGTTGCTGTACATGGAGGCCGCCTCTTTGTGAATGGGGTGCGTCAGGATACCATCCCTGGTCGCGGCAAGTGGACTAGCCCTGTTCGTACTATGTCTCCTCGCGATGAACGTGAAGCCTTTGTCGTGCCTTCTGTGGGCGACACTCTTTATGTTGACTCGCTGTCTCTGGATAAGGTGTGGTGGCTCCGTTCCCTTATTGCTCAGGAAAACCCCAATGATTCTGTACGTCTGGATCTTTCGCTCCTGAAGGACGGGGTAGAAACCAACAATTACGATTTTGAGAATTTCCGCATTCCTGTTGAAAACGATCGTGGTCTTGCCATCAATGAGTTTTTCCGCCGTAATCGTATGGTGTTCCAGCAGCGCCTGACTCAGGGCGACACCATTTCTGGCGTGATGAGCTTTGCCTACTTTAAGGAGATGGCCCGTATTTGCTACCTGCCTATGCTGGATCCCCATGCAAAGGGCGGCCTTACCCGTCAGGTCAGCTATCTGGGCTTTGAAGGATCCATGCTGCAGGATCTGGAAGATAACGTAAATGCGTTGAATGTTCCTGCAGAGGTTGCTGCTGTCGATTCTGCAGCCGTTGATTCTGCAACTGCCAATGTTGCCGCTGCCGATTCCATAAAGTCCGATTCAGCTATCGCTAACGTTCCCGCTTCCCCCAGGTTCGAAATTCGCAGAAGCCTGACCCTCGATGGCAAGAAGCTGGACTACTACGTGGTGCAAACACCCCAGTACTTCATGATGGGGGATAATCGCGACAATTCTGCGGATAGCCGCTACTGGGGCTATGTTTCTCTTCGTAATATGCGAGCCAAGGCTTTTGTCATCTACTTCTCCTTTGACAATGACGACGAAACCTTCTCCCTCAAGAATCCCTTTACCTGGTGGCGCCTGCCCTTCAAGATTCGTTGGAGTCGTTTGGGCAAGATGATTCACCTGATTGACTAGCTTTTGTGACGTCGGATGAAGTGCTGGAAACCTGCATATTTCTTTGGCGCCTGCATCGGGATTGTCCTGCTGCTGGTGGCTTGCGCTACGCAGGTGGCTCCTTCGGGCGGTCCCGAAGATAAATTGCCTCCCCGTGTGGCGGGCGTTTATCCTGCTCCTAATACAACGAACCATCCTAACGAACTCTATGTCAAGCTGGAATTTGATGAATGGATCAACGCTTCCGTTCCCAGAAGTGCTGTGTCTATCTCTCCGCCCATTGACAAGAAGCTGCGTTTTGAAGTTAGCGGAAAGACTCTGGAACTGACATCCCGCGCAGAACTGGATACGGGGACGACCTATACCATTACATTTGCAGGTGGCATTAAGGACCTGCACGGGAATGCCTTGGCGAATCCGTTCCAGGTGGTGTTCTCTACTGGAGCGATTATTGACTCACTGACTCTTTCGGGGCGCGTTCTTGTGAATTCTGCCATGGCGAAAAAGAAGGAGTTCCCCAGCGTTGGACTTTTCTTGATGGGTCCGGAACGTGAGACTCGGCATTACCTGGATAAGTACCGCGATACCACAACCCATGCGCTGGATTCGATACCCATGCTGTTAAAGGAACCGCCGCTGTATGTGACCCGCGCCGACAGCGCCGGACATTTTACCTTGACAGGACTTAAGGCTGGAACATATCGCGTTGTTGCCTTTGTTGATGGAAACGGAAACCAGAAGGTGGAACTTGCGACAGAACAGGCGGGCGTGTGGACGCAGGATATTCGACTGACTGCAGAGACTAAGGATACCCTGTGGATCGCTGTTGCCGATATGGATTCCACCCACCTGGAACTGGAATCTGTGTCGCAGCCTTTTGCCAATGTGCTGGAAGCGACCTTTACCCGAAACGTTTACTTTGATTCCCTGTTCAGGGATACAGCCAACTGCTATTTGAAAACGCCTGAGAATGCGAAGATCTTCCCGAAGCTGGTGTATTTAGGTGCCTCTTCAAATAAACCGCAGTTCTATTTCGATCCTGCGCCTAAGAGCGAAATTCTCTATAAGTTCATTTGCGATGCGGGTAAGGATTCCCTGTTCCGAACGTTGGATACTTCCCGCAATGAAGTGGAATGGGAATGGAACAAGATGGAAGGGGACACGCTGCCTCCGTCAGTGTCTACGGTAAAGGCTGTTTCTAAGGCTAAGAATCTGTTCCCCGACGATTCGCTGATTGTGCTGTATAACAAGCCTAAGCTGGACTCCCTTGAAGAAACCTTCTACATGGCCATCAACAAGGACACCACCTTGCTTCAGGTAAAGCAGATTGACCCTGTACGCTTTGTTGTAGAAAAGAAGGAACCTTGGGGAACAGACCTGACTATGAATTTCTTGATGGGGTATCAGGATACAACTCTTGCTGCAGCCGATAGCAATGGTGTACGTGATACCGTGATTGAACTGAAATACAAGAAACTGCAAAAATTTGAAACGGTGGCTAAGCTAAAGCTTGCGACTTTGCAGGGGACTATTCCTGGAGCAAAGTCCGGAGCCTTGGTGCGCCTGCACGGTATTGAATCCGGGATGGATTATTTGGAAGCCTGCGATGGAACGGGAAAGTTTAAGTTTGGCGATCTTGTTGAAGGAGCCTACTTCCTGGATTATTACTACCCTCAGGAAGGCAAGCTGATTCCTGATGGAGGATCCATTGAACCGTTCCGTTATGGTTCTGCCTGGCGTGCCATCAACGATACGTTAAAACTTAAGAATGGCGAAAACCTTTTGGAACAGTTGCAGCCTGCAATTCCTGCGTTGCCGTAAAAATTGGTGAGGAAAATGATGGAAAAGATTCCGACCTTTGTTGCTATCGACCTAGAAACGACTGGTCTTGATTTTGAAAAGGATGAAATTATTGAGGTTGCCCTGGTTCGTTTTGAAAATGGCGAGCCTGTTGAGGATGTAGATTACCTGGTGAAGCCTACGACGGCACAGTTGCGCCCCTTCATTGAGAACTTGACGGGAATCTACAAGAGCGACCTGGAAAATGCAGAGACTTTTGCTGGCGTGGCCGGAAAGATATTCTCGTTTATCGGAGATTATCCCATTGTGGCTCACAATGCATCTTTTGATTCCAAGTTCCTGG
Organism: Fibrobacter sp.; assembly: GCA_024398955.1. Taxonomy (GTDB): domain Bacteria; phylum Fibrobacterota; class Fibrobacteria; order Fibrobacterales; family Fibrobacteraceae; genus Fibrobacter. Next base: position 70,357 of record JAKSIG010000007.1, read on the forward strand.
TCCAGACTTTTGCCAAGGTTGGCATTTCTTTCGAGAATCATGTGGTATGGGATTCTTTGACGGTTTCCCGCATAGCCTACCAGAATATTCCTAACCATAGGCTTGATACCTTGGTTCAGGAATTGAATATCCCTAGGAGCCGTGCACATCGGGCGTTGCCCGATGCGGATGCCTGCGGACGTCTTTTTGTAATGGCCCTGGAAAAGATCCAGAATGAGGACCGCTGGCTGTATAGCGCACTTTCCAAGGTTGCCGTAAATTCTAGCTGGTCTCTGGTGTGGCCCGTTACCGAAAATTCCGAGCAGGAAATTTCCTATAAGCTTCCGGATGTTCCTCTAGAGGATGTTCCTGCAAAGGACCGCACTCCACGTGTCAGTGAATTCTTTAAGGAAGATGGAATTCTTGCAAAGAATATGGAGGGCTACCAGCCTCGCCATAATCAGCAGGACCTGGCGTCTGTTGTGGAACGCAATATGCACAAGGGCGGACTCTGCGTTCTTGAGGCGCCTACGGGGTCGGGAAAGTCCTTGGCTTACCTGGTGGCTGCTGCGAACAAGGCTGTTTCTGGCGAACGTGTGGTCATTAGCACGGCCACTCGAGCCCTGCAGGAGCAATTGTGGAATCATGACATTCCGCAGATTGAAAAGTTTTATGACGGTAAGCTGAAGCCGGCTGTGCTGAAAGGTCGCGAAAATTATCTTTGCCTGAGAAAGTTTGAAGAAATTCTTTCGTCGCCCAACAATATGCTGTTGCCCGAAGAACGAGATTCCTTCATGGCCATAGTGCCATGGGTATACACTACGACTTCAGGTGATGTTAATGAATGTACTTCCTTTAGCCAGGGTCGCAATCGTGTACTTTGGTCAAAGATGGCTAGTTCCGCAAAATCCTGCCTGGCAGAAAAGTGCCCCCATTATAGCAAGTGCCCGGCCCTGGCTGCAAAACGTAGGGCTATGAACTCCAATATGCTGTTGGTGAACCATGCCCTGTTCATGGCAGACATGTCCTTGGATTTTGCCTTGCTTCCTCTGTACGAACACATCATATTCGATGAAGCCCACCGCTTGCCTGACGTTAGCAACCAGTCCCTGGGTCGTACAGTTTCTTTCTTTGGGCTGCGTAATGTAATCAAGACTTTGATCCCGTCCCGTACAAAGCAGGATGGTCTTGTATCTGAAATTGAGTCTCGCATTCCCGCTGAAAATGTGGAAGCTCATGAGGCCTGTGCAAATTTGCTGGAAGCCCTGGGCGAACTTGAAAAGGCTTTGCATCGATTCTTTATGAAGATCGGCAAGAAGCTTTCTAAGCAGAAAAACAAGAACGGTTTTGCCTATACCTCTGGCGTCATGGCGGAATACGATGCCGATCCTTCTAATTTCCTGGATCAGCATGCCAAGACTTTGAAGCTGGTTGAGAATCTGACTGCGCTTGCCACAAAGCTGGACGAGTCTGCTTCTGGTCTTGTTCATGACCTGAATGGACGTATGACCGAGATTTCCAGGTTCGTGTCGGACTTTGAATTCCTGGTGAAGGCTTCCCGTGAAGACTGGGTGTTCTTTATGGAAGAACCCTTTAATCCCCACACCATCAAGCTTCATGCCTTCCCGCTAAATTCCGGTACGGTTTGGAAGGAAAAGTTCTACCCCTGGATCAAGTCTGCGACCTTTACTTCGGCTACATTGGCTGTACAGGGTGACCTGACTTACTTTGTCCAGAAAATGGGCATGAACATGCAGGACGCTCGCAAGGCTCCATTTGTGCGCGTGTATAATGAGTCCTCTACGAAGGATGCCCGCCAGTCTGTGATGGTGGCCAAGTATCTGCCGAAGCCGTCATTGCCGGAATACAATGCCGCCTTGAATGAAACCTTGTGCGAAATACTTCCTAACGTGGAAGAAAATTCCATGGTCCTGTTTACCAGCATTTCTGCGATGACGAAGGCCCAGGCTGCACTTGCCCCCCTGTTCGCGCAGAAGAACAAGCTTCTTCTCTGCCAGCATGTGGATGGCTCCCTGGATGGTCTGGTGGCCATGTTCCGTAAAGAGCGTGGAGCGTGTCTCCTGGGTTGTCAGAGCCTTTGGGAAGGCGTAGATTTTCCGGGTGATGCTCTCAAGCTGTTGGTGATTCCCAAGCTCCCGTTCCCAAACCCCATGGAACCTCTGGTAGCTGCGGTTTCTGCAAAGATGAAGGATGAAGGCAAGAATGCCTTTAAGGATTATTTTGTTCCGGAAGCCTACATGGAACTGCGTCAGGGCCTTGGCCGTCTGCTCCGTTCCGAGGAGGATTCTGGTAAGGTGCTGATTCTAGACAACCGCGTTGTCCTGGAACATTATGGAAAGACCTTCTCCCGCATCTGGAACATGAAGCAGAAAGTTGCCGAAAATCTGGATGAAGCCAAGGCCTTTGCCACCTTTATTCAATAAAGCGAGCATTTTGAGCCTGTCAATTTTTTGGCAGGCTTCATTATTTTTTCTAAATTTGGCGCCCTAATAGGGTGTGATAGATGTTCGACTTAAATTCGTTTTTTGACGGGATGTCCAAGCAGCTTCTTCGTGGTGTTCACGCGAAGGCTTTTGGCCATAAGGGTCTTTTGAATAATGCTCTTATTCAGAGCGAGGCCTTGTCTTATTTTGATGATCGTAGGCGAGCTTCCGACTTGTTCAGCAAGATGGAACACTGGCAGCGCCGCTGTATCAGCTTGCTGTATAATAGCGGTTCACGAGGGCTGACTTTTAACGAGCTGCGCCTTACCGTTCCTGTTGGCAAGAACCGCGATCTTCAGAAGTTCCTGTTGGATATGTGTCGCGAATTTCTGCTGTGGCGCACTGGCTCTGGAAGCAATGCGGTCTATTTTGGCTTCTCCAATTTCTGGGGCTGCTTTGCCATGGCCGAAGAAATTGAATTCCCGCCTAGGGCGAAGTTCTCTAGCGTTCAGAATTTGCTGGACTGGCATATTTGCCTGGTGATGTCCTATGCCATGCGTAAGGAACTGAAGGTTAACACCAATGGTTCCATCCATCGTCGCAGCTATCAGATTTGTGTAGATTCCTTTGCTGCTTCAAAGAAACTGTCCGATCGCGCGGCCGAAAATGAAGTTTCTTTCATCTTCAATTTCCTTACTGGCAATGGCTGGCTGGAACAGGAAGAATCCTTCCTTGTTCCTTCTGAAAAAGCATTGGACTTTATTCGCAAGAACGGTTTCCGTCTTCATCAGGATGTGGTCTCCTGGTGGCTGAAGGAGCGTTTCCGTGGAGACCGTAACCACTGCGTTCAACTGCTCAGGGTTCTGGAAACTCCCCGTACTGTCGCCGATGCGTGCAGTCTTCTTTGGGTTTTGGACCCGAGCTTCCGCATGGTAGACAAGAACAAGGAGCTGCCTTGGGACTACCTGCCCCGTCCGCTTCGTGAATTGTGGCTCCTGGGGTTCGTGAAGTTCCAGATGGTAGATGGCAAGGTGGCTGGCGTCATGCTGGAGCAGTCCGGCAAGGATTGGGTAGAAACCTCCATCGCCTCGATTCCGGAACAGAACATTTCCTGCCTGCCCAACTTCGAGTTGATTGTTTCTACAGGAACTTCTCCCCGCGTACTCTTCACGTTGGCAAGCCTTTCCAAGGTGGAAAACGACGAAGTCTTCTTGCGCTTTTCCTTGAATCGCGAGACCTATATTCAGGGGCTTAAGAGCGGCTTGCCCGAAGCCGAAATAGAAAATTTCAAGAGCTGGATCAAGCCTCCCGAAAATGTTGCCTCTACCATTGCAGAGTGGAACGCTTCCTACTATGGAGCCAAGGTCCAGACCGTTCGTCTCCTGAAGATCGAAGACCTGAAGGTCCTTGCGGAACTTTCTCGGTTCCCGCAGTTTATCGAAGCAACCGAAGAATACATTCCGGGATATGGTTTTATTTTAAAGCCGGAACTGGAGCACAAGGCATTTGAAATCCTTGAAAATTACGGTTACTGCCCCTTCGTAGAAAAACACGACGTAAACCGCGCTCCCGCTCCTACAGAGGAATGGCGTAAGGACTTTGCCGTTGCCTGGCCGGAATCCAAGGCTCCGGATTATGAACTGAAGGACGATGCCGACGAGAATACTCTACAGTCTGCGCTCAACTCTACCAAGTATGGCAGCAACTACCAGAAGCTGAGCACCTTTGACCTGGTAAAGGTGTTGCGCTATGCAAAGACTGTTGGTACCCTGGTTGGCGTCAAGGCCAAGGACCCCACTAAGCGCAATGCCAAGGAAGTTGAAAAAATCTTCACGGTCCATGCGCTAAAGCTGGCGAAGTCTCCGCAGGTAATCGAAATCCAGGTTTACGGCCAGGAGGAAAAGGAACTGCTGGACCTTTCCTTTATACAGGAAGTCAAGGTATTCAACCGCAAGGAACCTTAAGCGTAGGGCTGCCCTATGGAGCGGCGTTTGCCCTAGGGCAAGGTCTGGGCGAAGCCTGCGATGTCGATCAGTTCCTCTAGACTGAATTCGTCTATGTAGGCTTCCATGTTGCGGTCTTCGTCACCGAAATTTACCTGATACCAGAAGGTGGGCATATCGTTTCGGGCCCGGTCTCCAATGTAGATCGGGTCCTTTCTGTAGTCGTGGGCGAAGTTTAGGCGGTGGCCGTCGGTACCGTGGCAGGCTCTGCAGTTCTGGTAGAAGAGTTTTTTGCCCCGTTCGATGTTGGCGCCCTTGATTTTTCCGTCGGGGCCAAGGAGCTTGTATACCAGCAGGGCCATACGGGCATCTTCACGAGTCAAGGTGTCTCCTTCGGAACCTGGGGCGGGGGCGTTCTGGGGCGCAGCAGCCTGCGCAGCCTTGTAGGCGGCTTCCTGTCGGGCGGCATCCCGAAGGGTATCTTCTGCCGAAACGGGCAATGCGGAAATCCCAAGCAGCAAGCCGTATGCTGCCAGGATTGTAATCGCGCCTGTAATCTTGTTTACGCCCATAAACAACAATTTAGCAAGGCGCAGACGAAAGCGGTAAACCTTTTACTATAATTTTTTTTATGAGACATAGTCAATACATTAAATGCGGGGCTTTTTGTCTGGCCCTACTTTCTTTGGTAACAAGCCCCTTGGGCAAGGAAAACGTTGTGAAGGCTCTTTCTGAAAATCTTCTCTACAGTGGCCGCTGGGAAATCCAGCAGGACTATAGCAGAACAAGCGCTCCCGCTGCCATGGTACAGTTCAATGCCTCGGCCAAGTCCCTTGAATTTGATGTGGAAGGGGAGGCTCGATTCCGCATTGATGAAGATGGCAAGGAAATCGCCCAGTTCATCAGCGGCGGCCGTAAGGTCCATAAGGTAAAAGTATCCGGCGACGGCGAAATGCACCGCTACCGCCTTATCAAGGTAAGCGAAAGTAATCCTGGATTCGCCAAGGTCTATGGCATATCTCTGGACAAGTCCGGAAAGTTTGGTTCTACTCCCAAGCATACCAACAGGCGTATCGAGTTTATTGGCGATTCCTTTACTGTTGGCTATGGCTGCGAAGGGCAGCTTGGCGATGCCGATGACCTGGTCTTTATCAAGACGAACGCTTCCAAGAGTTTTGCCTTCCTGTTGGCCGATGGATTTAAGGCCGATTTTCAGGTGAACGCCTTTAGTGGCCGAGGACTGGTCCGTAATTACGACAACATTGTTCCGGAGTGGAAGGTCCCTCGCCTTTACGAATATGTTGTTCCCGGTGGAGCGCCTTCCGATTTGGAAAAGGGCTTGCCCGATGGTGGTCTTAAGTATGATCTTGATTCCTTCCACCCTCAGGTTGTAGTGGTGTTCATCGGTATTAACGACTTCCAGGGAAACCCTCCCTATGGCGACAAGAAGGAATTTGCAAAAGCCTATACGGATCTTCTAAACAGACTGCGCTCCGCTCATGCGGGTGTCAAGTTCCTGCTGGTTTCTACCAAGATTTGGCCGAATGACGATTTGACTCCTACCGTAAAGGCCATTTATCAGGCCGAACTGGATGCGGGGCGCAAGGACGTCGAATTTGTGGAAGTCCATACCGAAAATACCGCTCTTCACGGTCACCCCTCGGAACGTTCCCAGTCTGACCTGGCTCAGACCTTGCGTCCGCTGGTTGCCCGGTTGGGAGGCTGGCTTTCTCGCTAGATCTTGTTGAAAAAAGTCTGGGGCCTTCCGCTATTTATGTAAAGAATGTAAAACGGCACTGGATTCAGGGTCAAAGGGTCCTCCAGAGTAGTCTTTTTTATATATTTATCGGAGATAAGTCCCTAATCTAGGTTACCAATGTCCAGGTTTTTTGAAAAGATTTACGTGCTTTTCAGGATGAACATCCTGATTTTTGTGTTGTTGGCCTTGACTGCCATTGCTCTTTTCGCGTACGAAAATGGGCTAGACAACATTGAGTTCCTGAATCTTTCCGATTTCCCTTATGTGATTGCGGAATCCGATTCCATGGATGGCGGTGGTTCTGCCGTAAAGCTGTCCCGTACCGATTCCTCCATCATTATGGACTATGAACTCCGTGAAGGCTATGCTTACCCTTACGCTGGCGTCAAGATTTTCCTTGGCGATGGCAAGGTTCGCGGTAAGGACCTTTCCAAGTTCGATAGCATTTTCGTGTGGGTAAAGCCCCGTGGCGAAGGCTCTGTGCGTCTTTACATGCGCGGCTACGACGAAGCCATCTACCGCGATGGCGACGAAACCTCGCTGAAGTTTAACGAGATCGAATTCTTCCCCCTGAACGAAACCTATCCGGCTGTGTTCGTTCCTCAGGAATTCCGTGTGGCTGGCTGGTGGGTCGCCCAGAACGAAGTGGATGTGCATAAGGCCCGTGTCGACCTTTCCAACATCCCCCTCATTGAAATCCAGACCGGTACCAATGCTCCCCTGGGCTATGGAACCCTTGAAATCCGCGGCCTTTGCTTTAAGGGCAAGAAGATTGCCAAGGAAGACCTGACCACCGGCATCGTAGGGGTGTGGTTCGTTACATTCTTCATGATTCTTGTAATCCGCTTCTTTGATTACAGCCGTGAACGTGCTGCCGCCAAGAAGAAGCGCGAAGAACTGGAAAAGAACCTGCAGGCCCTTGAAATCGAAAAGTCTGAATATGAAAGATCCAGCAAGGAAGACCCGCTGACTGGCTGCCTTAACCGTGCAGGCTTCAGCAGTATCCTGATGCGTGAACAGGAAAACCTGGTCAAGAACGACAGCCCCGTTTCCTTCGTGATTCTGGACATTGACCACTTCAAGGATGTGAATGACACCTACGGCCACAACGTGGGTGACGAAGTCCTGGTAAACCTGTGCAAGCTGATCCAGAGCAAGATCCGCAATACCGACGCCCTGGTTCGCTGGGGTGGCGAGGAATTCGTGATTCTCTGCAGCGATACGCCCATCCAGAATGCCCAGTTCCTGGCCGAAAAGCTTCGTATGGCTATCGAAAGTACCCAGCTGATTAAGCAGCAGCAGATTACCTGCTCCTTCGGTATTGCCGAAATGATTGCTGGCGAAGATCCCAAGCGCCTGTTTGAACGCGCCGACAAGGCTCTGTATGCCTCCAAGGAAAATGGCCGTAACAGGGTTACAAGCGCCACCTTCAAGCGCTCACGTTAGTGCTATGATACGCTCGGCCTTTGTTTCTAAGGCGCTTGTGGCGTTTCGTTTGACTCCCCTGGGAGTTCTGTTGCTTTGCTTTGTTCTTGGCGGTTGTGCCAAGAAGGAGCTGGAGGTGGATTTCCGCCCCCTCCAGATCCGTTGGATGCCCCTTCCTGGCGAAACCGATGAATCCATGCCCACTAAGGACAACTGCGTCGTGCGCCTTACCGCACAACTTATGGGGGAGGAACCGGTTCAGGCTTCCCCTGTAGAGGATCTTGCCTACAATGTTGCCTACGGAAAGTCCAAGGAACAGCCCGAAGCCCTTTATTTTACAGGAGTCTGTGATGATTCCAGCCGGAAATCGGCCCCAGAATGCAAATGGACGGCACTTTGCGACAAGGACCTTAAGGTTGTTGTAAAGTTTCACAACGGAGATTAATCCTTAGTTGTGGTTATTTTAAACCTGCTGATTTATTTTTATTTACATGAAGCAGATTTTTGAGTATACAGACTACCGCGAGTGGTTACGGGATGCGTTTGACGACTTTAAGCAGCGTAAAACTGTGATTTCATGGCGTTATATGGCCATGAAGATGGGTGCCGACCCCGGAAATTTGCTTCGAGTGTCTCAGGGCAAGATTCACCTGTCGACGGCTCTGATCGAACCTGCCGCCCAGTTCTTTGAGCTGGACGAGAAGGAAACCGCCTACTGGACCGAGATGGTCTTTTTTGGACGCGCCAAGACCGATAACGAGGCCTTGCAGCATTACGAACGTATGCAGGCCCTGAAGGGTGTGTCGCTGAAGCTTCTGCAGAAGAAGGAACTTGAATTCTATAGGCACTGGTACTATAACGCCATTCGCTCCATTATTGGCATTTGCAGGTTCAAGGATGACTACCAGGGGCTGGCCGAATGCTGCACCCCGCAGATTACCGAGACCGAGGCAAGGTCTGCAGTACAGCTCCTTCATGAATTGAACATGATTTCTACGGATCGCGACGGATTCTGGAAGGTGAATGATACCTTTGTAAGTACCGGTGGAAACTGGCGGTCGGCTGCAGTTCGACAGTTCCAGAAGGATACCGTGGCCCTGGCTGGCGAGTCCCTGGAACGCCATGCGCCCCATTTGAGGGATATCAGTACCGTCACCATGACCTTCAATATGGATGATATCCAGTTGATTCGCGAAAAGATTAACGAGTTCCGTACGGATTTACTACGTTTATCACAGGAAGGGTCTGGAGATAACACTGTGTTCCAGCTGAACATCCAGTTGTTCCCCCTTGCATTTGTAAAACCGCTGCAGGAGAAGGAAAAATGAAAAGGCGTTTGCTGAAAGATTTTCTTTTGCCGATGTCGCTGCCCTTGGCGGCGCCGTTCTTTGCCTGCATGCTGTCTTCCTGCTCTGATAGCGGGAACGATGTGGCTGGTGGCCCTGGCAGCATTACTACAAACGGTATTGTGGCCTGCGTTGGTGGCACTGCCGTGCCTAATGCAAGAGTTTCGCTGCGTAAGGTCGACTACGAGGCTCCTGAGGCCGACGAGGAGTTCCTTATCGTGGGTAATGCCGACGTGGTTACCGACAGCGAGGGTCGATTTGATGTAGATGTTCCCGACCAGGGTGAATTCCGCCTGACAGTGGCTCACGATGGCATCGCCTTCTCCAGGATTGTTTCTACCGAAAGCTATGCAAAGCTGGATTCCGTAGAGCTTGAAGCCACCGCTACGGTAACGGGTGTGGCTGACGTGCCCGAGGGAAGCAAGTCTATTTGGGTAGGTGTCATGGGTACCGATGTGCTGGTGCGTTCTGACTCCAATGGCGTGTTCGTGATTCCTGCCATGCCTGCAAATGATTCCTTGCAGTTGTATTTCATGGATGAAGATTACGGTGTCGAACTGGAACGTCAGTCTGTGTTTGTGGCTCCTTATGAACAGGTGCTGTACAACTACAAGACGCCGGTTGCTATCGATACTGTTGAAAGGAGGGACTCCGTTGAGGTTCCTGCGGACACGACTCCCAAGGTTACCGTATTGCTGCAGAGCGGCGAGCCTGCGGCCTATGCGACTGTCGCCCTGAGGGCAAGTGATGCTAAGGTTGGCAACGCAAGCGTCCGGAACGCCATGGTTGTTGCGGACATGCACGCCGATGAGAATGGCCAGTTTGTAATGGAATGGCCGGAATCCGGCGAGTACCGGCTGACGGTAACGTCTGCAGGTTTATCTTACTCCGGAATTTATGCGGCGGAGGATTTGCCTGTAGAAGGTACCTTGACGTTGCGTCCCTCTGTAAAGATTTCCAGCAATGTCTCTCTCAAGAGCGACGAAGAATTTGCATGGGTCGGCGTTTATGGTCTTGACGAGTTCGTAAAGACGGACGCTTCTGGAGCCTATGTGCTGCCGACTCTTCCGGCGAATGACTCTCTCGGTATTTACTTTGTTCATAAAGACAGCTCTGGAATTTTTGCAGAGCTGAATGTAAGGACTGCCGAAAAGGACTCCTCCTTTAAGCCCTCTATGCTGCTGTTTGATTTTGAAGAAGACAGTGAAAACTGGTACATGAGCGTGGATACCCTCTGGAAGGGGTCAACCTATTACACCAATGCCGGTAAAAACGATACCGACCACTTGATGAAGAATCACTTGCAGCTGGATTCTGCCCGTGGCTCCATGGTGTTCCATGCCAAGTACCATGTGGCTTTTGATCCCTATGCCTGGGTTCTTTTGGGAACTCGTCTCGAAGAGACTCTGAACCTTTCCCTGTTAGATTCCATTGAATTCTATGCCAAGGGCAACGGTGACATCAGGCTGACTCTCGAGAACTGGGAAAACTACGAAAAAGCGACCAAGGCGGCTTCTGACTGGGTGGCCCTGGATTCTGTCTGGACCCGTTATGTATTTACGCCCGACGACCTGTGTATCAATGGTCTCGAAAAGAAGGATTGCAAGGCTGCTTGGGGTACCGTTAAGGGTGACGTGAAGCAGATTCATATCTTCCCAAATAGCGGAAACGAGTTCTATGTAGATGATATCAAGCTGTATGGCGCGCTTTATTAAGTAAACAGAACCTTTTAGTTGAAAGGTCCCCTATGGCGGGGCCTTTTTTTATGTAAATTTGGGAAATATGGAATCTCTTGAAAAAGAAGCGGCAATTGCCCAAGAATATCTGTCCCGCGTATCCAAGGAAGCGGAAAAGAAGTTTGATGAATTACTCCCTCCTGTGACGGATCAGCCCTGTCGCCTTCACGAGGCCATGCGCTATTCCATGTTTGCAGGCGGCAAGCGTTTGCGCCCGGCCCTGGTCAAGGCGGCATTCGATATGTTTGGCGGTAAGGGGAATTCTGTGGATTACGCCATGAGCGCCCTTGAAATGCTCCATACGTTCTCCCTGATTCATGACGACCTGCCCTGTGTCGATAACGACGACTTCCGTCGAGGAAAGCCCACAAGCCACAAGCAGTTTGGCGAAGCTACTGCCGTGATGGCTGGCGATGCCCTCTGTATCCATGCTTTCGAGATGATGGGTAAGACCGGCAATGCAAAGGCTATCGAAATCCTGGCTCATTTGTTGGGCACCTACGGAATGATCGGTGGCGAAATGATCGACATCGAATCCGAAGGCAAGCCTGTTGATTTGGCTACCGTGGACTACATCCATTACCACAAGACTGCAGCCCTGCTGGAAGCCTCTCTTGAAGTGGGCGCTCGCCTTGCCAACGCTAGCGAAGACGAAATCAAGATCATTCGCGACTATGGTCGCTCTATCGGTCTTGCCTTCCAGATTGTAGATGATATCCTGGACATTGTTTCTACTACCGAAGAATTGGGCAAGGATGCCGGTTCCGACATCGAGAAGGGCAAGGCTACTTACCCCGCTCTGATCGGTCTCGAAAAGTCTAGGGAACGTGCTCGTGAACTTTATGACGAGTCCATCAAGGCTTTGGATTGCCTTAAGTACGATACCTCTATTCTTCGCTCTATTGCAGCTTTCATCATTACCCGAGTTAAATAATGGACCTTAAGAGCATTAAGTCGCCCCAGGACATTAAGCATTGTTCTGTAGAGGAACTGAACCAACTGGCTAAGCAGATTCGCGAAACCATCATTGGTCAGGTTTCTAAGCATGGCGGCCACCTGGCATCTAGCCTTGGCGTGGTGGAATTGACTCTTGCCATGCACTATGTGTACAACGCCCCCGAAGACAAGATTGTCTGGGATGTTGGCCATCAGGCTTATGTCCACAAACTTCTGACTGGTCGCTTCGAACGTTTCGAGACCCTGCGTCAGCAGGGCGGCATTTCTGGATTCCTGAAGCGCAACGAAAGCGAATACGACTGCTACGGTGCTGGTCATGCCACTACGTCTATTTCTGCCGCTCTCGGCTTTGCCGTGGCCCGCAATCACTTTAGACGCAAGAACAATGTTGTGGCAGTAATCGGCGACGGTTCCATGACCGGTGGTATGGCTTACGAAGCCTTGAACAATGCTGGCATTTCTAAGCAGAACATGACCATCATCTTGAACGACAACAAGATGAGCATTGCGCCTAACGTAGGCGGCTTCAGCAAGTACCTGAACCGCGTGATTTCTGATCCGGTGTACAACAAGATGCGTACCGACCTGGACCGCCTGATGAAGCGTCTGCCGGGTGTTCTGGGTTCCCGCTTCCGCGACCTGTTCTTGCAGGTGGAAGGTGCCGCAAAGACTGCCGTTAAGCCAGGCCAGTTCTTTGAAGACCTGGGGATCCGCTACTTTGGTCCCATCGATGGTCACGACATCAACGAGCTGATCATGATTTTGGAACGAGTCAAGTCCCAGCCCGGGCCTTGCCTTGTACATGTGCTTACCGAAAAGGGCCGCGGTATGGATGCGGCTGTGGCAAATCCCACCAAGTTCCATGGTTGCGGTCCTTTCGACCCCGAAAGCGGTTTGCCCCTTGCTCCGGGTAAGTCCAATCCGTCTCTTACCAGCGTGTTTGGCAAGACCCTTCTTGAAATCGCAAAGAAGGATAGCCGAGTCATCGGTATCACTGCTGCAATGCCTACAGGCTGCGGTATGGATATCGTTGCCAAGGAGCTTCCGGACCGCGTGATTGATGTGGGTATTGCCGAAGAGCATGCCTTGACTTTTGCCTCTGGTCTTGCCTGCGATGGCGTGGTGCCCGTTGTGGCTATCTACTCCTCCTTTATGCAGCGAGCATACGACCAGATTATGCATGACATCGCCTTGCAGAATCTGCATGTGGTGATGGTGCTTGACCGCGCCGGTCTGGTGGGTGCTGACGGCCCCACTCATCATGGCGCCTTTGACTTGTCGTTCTTGCGTACGGTACCGGGCATTACCATTATGGCGCCGTCTGACGAGAACGAACTTAGGGATATGATCCAGGCTTCTATCAATATGGAAGGGCCTGTTGCCATCCGCTATCCTCGCGGAACTGCGCTTGCAGAAAGCCTAGAGCCCGCATCTGAAAACTTTGACGCAAGGCTGCCCAAGGTTCTTGAACAGGGTAAGGATATCTTGCTTCTGGGTGCAGGATTCATGACAAATGAACTGAAGAAGACCGCAGCAGTTCTCCGCGAAAACGGCTACAATCCCACACTGGTTGATGCCCGCATTATTAAGCCTCTGGACGTGGAATGCTACCGCGGACTCTTTGAAGGTCACAAGACCATTGTGACCCTGGAAGACAATACCTTGGTAGGTGGCTTCGGTTCTGCCATCGGCGAACTGCTTATGGATCTCGGAATTACGGACAAACGTTTGCTCCGCTTCGGACTTCCGGATAAATTCGTGGAACAGGGTGAAATTCCTGCCCTCTTCAAACTTTTGAATATAGACGGTGAATCCGTCGCCAAACAAATAATGGAAAAACTATGAGCGAAGAAAATAACGAAAACCGCACCGTAAAGGCCACTTTGAATCGTAAGTTCGGCGTCAGCGAAGCTACTGACCGTCGTAATCCCCGTCGTGACGGCGATAGCCGTGATGGCCGTGGCGAACGCAAGTCTTTTGGCGACAGAAAGTCCTTTGGTGACCGTGGCGAACGCCGTTTCGGTGATCGCAAGTTTGGTGACCGTCCCTTTGGCGATCGCGGTGAACGCCGCTTTGGCGATCGTCCCCGTCGCGATGATGACCGCTCCTTTAATCGTGAAGGTGCAGAAGGCGAAGGTCGCTCCTTCAATCGTGACCGCCGTCCCCGTGAATTCGGTGACCGTGGTGGTCGTTTTGGTGGCCGTGGCCGCTTTGGCGATCGTAAGCCCTTCAACCGCGATGAACGTACTGAATTCGGCCGCCCCATCTACCGCCAGCGCCCCGACGAACAGCCCGTAGAAGCTGTTGAGGAAGTCCTGGACGAGGCAGCACTGGAAGCACGCGTGGCACAGGCTGAAGTTAGCGAAGATGTGAACTTCAACCCGCCTTGGTTCAAGAAGCTTCTGGCCCTCACTACCGAAAAGGGCCGTGAACGTGAAGGCCGTTTCATTGGTGAAGGCGTCCATGTTGTGGAAGAACTGGTAAAGCATCATCGTGAACTGGTAAGCGCCGTATATACCGTTGAAGGCTTTGCCGACGAGTCCTTGATCGAAGCCATCAATGAAGCTGAAATCAAGATTAACGTTTTGACCGAAGAACAGATGAAGCGTCTGTCTTCTACCGTAACTTCCCAGGGGGTCATTGCTGTTGCTCGCATTGCAAGCAAGAAGCCTGTCTATGAATCCAGCCGCAGCATCCTTACTCTGGTTGATGCCGTGCAGGATCCGGGTAATCTTGGAACCCTCTTCCGTACCAGCCTGGGCTTCGGTTCCGATGGTATGATCCTGGGTCGCGGTACCGTTAGCCCCTTCAACCCCAAGGTTGTTCGCGGTTCCTCGGGAACCTTCCTCCGTGTACCTTTTGAATTTGACGTAGACCTGATTGACCAGATCAACTTCCTCCGTAGCAAGGGCTATACCATTATTGCAACCGACCTTCATGGTAAGCAGTCCCTTCGCGAAATCCCCCAGCACAAGCTCCGCAAGATGGCGTTCCTGGTGGGTAACGAAGGCGCCGGTACCAACCCCTACTTCATTGAACTGGCCGACGAAACCGTCAAGATTCCCATGAGCAGCGATCTGGAATCCCTGAACGTTGCTGTTGCCCACGGTATTCTTTCTTACGAAGCCGCCCAGATCCAGGACGAACTGAAGTAATCTGCGAAAGGAAACGAGGTTTAGAATGAACTTTCATGAACGTCTAGAACAGCGCGTTGCCAAGTGCGGCAATCCGGTTTGCATGGGCATGGACCCGGTGATGAAACTGATTGACCCTTGCATTTCTGCAGGTTCTGCAGAAGACAAGATCAAGCGTTTCTATTCTGAAATTCTGGAATGCTGCCTGAAGCGCAATGTGCAGCCGGCAGTGGTCAAGCCCAACAGTGCCTACTACGAATGCGTCAGTGTGCAGGCCATGCTTACCTTGCAGCAGCTCATTGCTGATTACAGGAGCGCAGGCATTCCTGTGATTCTTGATGCCAAGCGTGGCGACATCGGTAAGTCCAGTGCTGCCTATGCAACTGCAGCATTTGACGTGTACAAGGCCGACGTTGTGACAGTTTCCCCCTGGATGGGTTCCGATTCCGTGAATCCCTTCGTTCGCGAAAATTCCGAGAACGGAGCCTACGTGCTGCTTCGCACTTCCAACAAGGGCGCCCACGATTTTCAGGACATGCCTGTTATCGGTAGCGACGATCCTCGCGATGTAAACGAAGCGTTCTACTCTGTTGCCGACAAGATCTTTGAATGGGACGGCGACAAGGGATTCTTTGGGGCTGTGGTTGGCGCAACCCATCCCGAGGAACTCGAAAAGATTACCGCCTACTGCGTTGCCCACCAGCACGAAATTCCCTTCCTGATTCCTGGCGTGTCCATTCCTGGCGTGCCCGGCGGCCAGGGTGGCGATGCAAAGACCGTGCTTACTGCCATCAAGAACGGCGGCGGCAAGCGTCAGTTCCATGTGCTGAACAGCTCCAGCGGTCTAAACTTCGCCTACCAGCGCAGCGGCAATCCCGAAAGCTTTGCCAGCGAATGCGTTGATGCCTTGGAACGTCTGGCTGAAGCCTGCCAGATTTAAGGAATCCTAGAGGTCCACGAATGCGGTCTTGGCGCTTTGTTGCAGTTCTCGCTGTTGCGATTGCCATTGTGGCTGCGGCTTTTCATTTTGCGAAGCCGCTGCCCAGTACCAATTTCGATGAAACCTTTTTGCCCAAGGCCTCTTACGTGCGTTACATCGCCGCAGGACACGACAATTCTGTGGCAGGTCTCTTCTGGATCATGGGCCTTACGGATCTTGGCGAAAGCTACTTTACGGGCAAGGAGTACAACTACCTGAGCCACGTGGCTGAAATCTGCACGGATCTGGATTCCCTGTTCTATACGCCATATTACTTTGTAGGAGCCCTGACTCCCCAGGATGCAACGGATACTTCTGACTACAGGGTGATGCGTAAGGCGATTCGCATGTATCCTGACGACTGGCGCATGGCTCTTGCCTTTTCGCTACGTCTTGCCATGGGCGCCTATCCCGACAAGAAGGCCGCTGCCGACGTGATGCGCCCCTACCTGACAAGCAAGGATACGACTATTCCCGATCACATCAGGACCATCCATCGCATTTTCGAGCTGGATACCATGCAGACAGAAATCGCCCTGGAAACAGCCCTCAACGATGTGATGCAGCCGAACTTCAAGACTTACCGCAAGAGCTTTTACGGAAAGATCTACAGGCTTCTCGGTTACAGGAACCTGATCGAAAATCAGGACACTGATGAAATCTATCAGATGATCAAGAATACCATTGACGACCTGGTTGCGGGAAAGATTTCTTTCCAGCAGGCATACTTCTACTTGCTCTCCAAAAAGAAGAAGGAAGTGCCCAGGATCGAAGAGGTCCAGGACTCTGTTGCCGTGGACTCTGTAGCTGCGGATACGGTCGTGGCAGATTCCATTCGCTAAACAGGAAAATGAAATTGAAAAGCCTTCCGTCGGGAAGGCTTTTCTAATGCTGTTTTTATAAAGTCTGCAGGACTAAATTGCTTTTGTATTTTATTGGCTATTCTGCACAGCGCTTGGCGTTGTTGGGGAGACCAATCAGCTCAAAAGCGTTCTTGCAGCGGAGTCTCAGTTCTTCGGCTTCTTTCTTGGGGGTGGACTTCAGCTTGGAGCGAAGGTAAAGAATGGTCGCTGTGTTATAAGGCTTGTTGGCGTCGATGGCCTTGGCTTCGGCAACGCGGTACAGGGAGTCCGCTTCGGGGGCGCCAGACAGGTCTGCCATGCGGGCTGCCGTGAAGGCGTAAAAGCCGCCTTTCTTGGAAGAGCGCTTGCCTGCCATTCTGAGGGATTCGTTGGCGGCGTCCATCTGGCGGTCTCCGGCAAGTGCAATGGCGCATTCGCTGTAGAAGGCCGCCTGGGCTTCTTCGCTGGCTCTCTTGATGCTGTCGGGAACAACGCTGGTGCAGATCTTGGCGGCTTTCTTGTATTCGCCGCGACCATTTGCAACTGCTGCCTTTGCCATAGAGAAGTGCACCTTGGTGCCTTCGTCAAGAATTTCGCTGCGGACCTGGGCCAGCAGTGAATCTGCCAGATTGAATTCGAGGCTGATGGTTCGGATCTGGGCCATGCTGATCAGGACTCGACTTTCTGACAGAAGGTCGGATTCCTTGCGGCTGGCCAGAAGGGCGCGTTCCAGCTGGCTGTATGCCTTGGCGTATCTGCCATTGGCAATGGAGCGCTGGGCGCGGTACGAAAGGGTGCCGGATTCGGTTGCGCTGCTTGCAAAGGTCGTTGCCATGAGGGCGATTCCCATTGCAGTGGCTGCGGCGCGCATAATGCCTTGCAGGGGGCGGAACTTAGGCTGCTTTGTTACCATAAGGTCTCCACCATGAAGGGCACGCTATCCTTAGAAGGAATAGACCTGCGAATGATCCACATGTTAGAAATGCTAGACATCAGTTCGTCTGCGTTCTGCAAAGTCTGTTCGGTAGATTCCATGAAGTCGCCAAGACCAGAAGTTAGCTGGCCGACGTCGTTGAGAAGTCCGTCCACCTTTCCGAAGGTGTTGTCGAGCTTGCCCATCATGCCGTTGACGTTACCCATAAGATTGTCCACCTTCTGTGGCAGGGGCTTCAGTTCGCCCATCATCTCGGATACGTCGTCGGTAATGGTGTTGACCTTCGTCAGCAGTCCGGGCATCTGGATCTGCAAGGTGTCCAAAAGTCCGGAGGTCTGGAACAGGACCTTCTTGCCCACGTAGGTAATGTCGTCTAGGCGGTTCAGCTGGCGGTTCAGGTTGTCGTAGAGGCCGCGGGATCCGAACAGAGCGCCTACGGTGGTTCCGGTATCCTTTGCCATGGTCAGCAGGGTGTCGGCGGCATCGATCAGGTTGTTGACGCGGCCCAGAAGTTCGTTTGCGGTTTCGAGCACGGTTTCGATATCCTGTGCCTGTCCCGGGGGCAGGAACTCGCCATCTTGCAGAATGCGGCCCTTGCCTCGGCGAACATCGATGTTGATGATACGTGCAGAAATCATGTTCTGGTCACGCATGGCGAACACCTTGGCGCTGTCGGTAATCCAGTCCTGGTATTGCTTGCGGATTACGAATTCCATCTTGACGCCGTCGCCCTCGATTTCCATGTCTGAAATTTGACCGATATCCACACCGCTGATCTGGACGCGGGTGCCAGGACGAAGGCCGAAAGCCTTTTCAAAAGTACTGTGTAGCTTGTATTCTTCTACACCGATCATGCCGGTGGAGAACAGCTTGGCATAAAGCACGATGCCAAAAATCATAATGGCAAGGGTAAAGAAGATGCCGACCAGAAGGCCGGAAATTTCCATCCAGTTGATGCGCTTTAATGGTTTGAATGCCATGTTGAGAAATATATAAATATTTATTTGACCCTAGGAAAGTATGCTTCGTTATGTTGCTATTTTAGTACAAAAGAAGATTTCGGGAGGAATCATGGATTTTTTGCAGTTTCTGAATGGTGCTGTAACCCCCTACCATACTGTTTTTGAGTTAAGGACTGCTTTTTTGGATGCAGGTTTCGCGGCCCAGGACATCTATGAACGAAACGGGGCTCTAATTGCAGTCCGTTTCCCGAAAAAAGTGAATAAAAATTCCAGATTCCGAATTGCCCTTGCCCATACGGACTTTCCGGCCCTGAAAATTTCTCCCAATCCGGATAAGGCCTGTGCGGGCGTAAATAAGCTCCATGTGGAAGTTTACGGTGGCCTGCTGTTCAATAGTTGGCTGGATCGTGATCTTGGCTATGCCGGCATGCTTGCTTTTGAACGGGACGGCAGGGTGCAGACCAAGCTTGTCCGCGGTAAGAAGTTGTTCAGGATTCCCCAGCTTGCGATCCACCTGAACCGCGGTGTGAACCAGGACGGGCTGAAGGTGAATCCCCAGACGGATCTGGATGCCCTGTGGTGCAGTGCCGGTTCGGAATCTGCAAAGTTTGCTGAAGTTCTGAAGGCTGAACTTTCGGCGGGGGAATCCTTGCTGGATTTTGATGTGCAGCTTTTTGATGCCCAGCCGGCAAATGTGGGCGGTTTCAATGACGAGTGGATTTATTCCGGCCGCCTAGACAACCTGAGTAGCTGCCACGCTATTGCCGAGGCCATGGTTGCGGCAGAATCTCTGGAAAATGATTTTATTGTGGCGGCCTTCATGAACAATGAGGAAGTCGGTTCTGCAACGCGTGAAGGCGCCGGCGGAAATTTCTTGAAGGCTACGCTGGAGGATGCGTGGAACCGTGCGGCAATGTGTGCGGATGCCGATTTGCCTAGCCTGTCCAAAGTTCTTTCGGATTCCTTCGCCTTGTCTATAGACATGGCCCATGCGGAACACCCAAACTTCCCCCAGAAGCACGAACCCAATCATGCGCCTGTTTTGGGCGGCGGTGTCGTTTTGAAGACAAATTCACAGAAGCGTTATGCCAGCGATGTGATTTCGTCGGCTCAATTCAAGCTGCTCTGTGAAAAGGCTGCTGTACCCTGCCAGACTTTTATTACCCGAAACGATATGCCCTGTGGCAGTACCGTTGGGCCGACAATTTCTTCGGCTCTGGGAATTCCAACGGTGGATATCGGGGAACCCATGCTCAGCATGCATAGCATTCGCGAGATGATGGCTGTCAAGGATCACCAGGACATGATCAATCTGGTGAAGGCTTTTATGGAGTAAGTCACGATGCCTCTGTTAAAATACATACAAGTAGTTTTTCAAAATTTCAAGTGCAGTTTTTATGATGCATTTCTGAACAGGAAGTCATTTGCCTTTTGGGGTTTGCTGATTGTATTCCTGAATTTTGTGATGCTCCATGGTCAGGGCTTTGCGTCGGACCTGGAATTCTGGCGCCATTGGATCAAGTCGCTGGAAATGGGGGTCGGTAACTTTACCGGAGACTACCCGCCGCTGTATATCTTGTGGCTCCGCGTGGTGGCTGCATTCTACAACGTGACGAACCTTTCGTTGGACCTGGATTACGAACTGAAACAGTTCTGCCTTTTCCCGGTAATTCTCGCTCACATTTCTCTTGCGCACTTTGTGTGGCTGCGCCTGCAGAAAAGATCCTGGGATGACTCCGTAAAGACGGTGGCCATGCTTATGGTGGCGGCAAATCCCATGTTCTACCTGGACGGGCCCGTGTGGGGCCAGGTGGATGTTCTGCCGGTGACTATTTGTGTGTGGGCCTTGTGGTATGCGGCAAAGCCTAGGACGTTTGCCCTGGGTGTGGGCTTGTTTATGCTTGGGCTTTTGACAAAGTTCCAGATGATCATGTTCCTGCCCGTTTTTGGAGCAATAGCCTTGCGTTATCGCAAGATTATGTGGAAGGGGCTACTAGCCGCCGTTGCGGTATTCGTGCTGGTGTTCTTGCCCTTTATTCTTGCAGGAAACTTTGCCAAGGAATTTGCCCAGGCCTATATGAGTTCTGTGGGGCAGTACCCTTATGCGGCCATGAATGCAGGCAATCTCTGGATGGTTTTTGCAGGCAATATGACGCCTGATTCCAGACCCATTTTTGAATGGGCTCCCGCGTTCATGAATCCTGGGCTTTTAGGCAAGATCCTGTTTGTAGTCGTTTCTGTGGTTGTGATGGCGGTGACCTTCTTTAAGCGCCTGAACATGGGACGCCTGATGATGATTGCCACATTGAATGCGCTGGCTTTCTTTATGTTGCTGCCCTGTATGCATGAACGTTATGCCCTTGCGGCAGCCTCCATGTGCATTGCAGGAATGGCGTGTCAGAAGAAACCTAATGTGGGTGGCGTTGTGGCTATTTCTGCGGTGGCCTTCATCAATATCTCTATGATGATGTCTACCCGCGGTGACGCTCTCTGGTTCTGGATTTCTATTGCAGGAATTGTCACGCTGGCCTATTTCCTGATGCTGAACTTGGCTCCTGCAACTTATGAAAAGTTGTGCAGACTCCTGAAGAAGGTTCCTGCGCCGGGAATCATTCCTTATGCTCTACTTTTTGTTGTTTATTGCCTGGATATTGGCGGGACTTTTGCGCAGATGGCGACATCCGCCTATAAGTTGAAGGACGGAGAACTATTTGTTTATGACTTGCCCCTGATTCACCAGGAACAGGGCTACGGTAATACTCACATTGGAAAGTCTATTGACAATAATCCTTTACACATTGGCGGCGAACTTTATGTTGCTGGCCTTGGAACTCATTCTCCGTCGAAGCACGTATATAGGCTACCGGAAGACGCCAAACGCTTTACTGTTTCTTGTGGCGTTGACGATGAATCGGGCAATGGCGTTATAGAATTTATCATCTTGCTGGATGGACGTGAAGTCTGGCGAAGTGGCCGCATGGAAGGCCGTCAGGTAGCGACTGCGGATATTGATGTTCGCGGTGCCCGGAAGATTTCTTTGGTGACAGACGAAGTTGGCTCCAAGAATTTTGACCATGCAGATTGGGTAAACCCCATTGTATATACAAAATAGGGATTACTTTTCCGGACTGTTTTTTGGTATATTGGTGTGCGTCTAGGAATTTTTGATATGCGACTGTCTTTCTTGTTGATTGTTTTGCTTTCGGTGTCGGTGACTTTTGCTCGGCCTATTAACGAAGGCAATAAGCTGTTTGCGGCAGGCGATTATGCTGGCGCTCTGGAAAAGTATATGAAGGCCCGTGAATCGGAGCCTGCCAACCCTGTTCTTTTTTATAATATCGGAACCTGCCAGTATCGCCTTGGCAATTATGAAGAGGCCAAGAAGGAATTGGAAAGTGCTGTTCGTATGCCAGACAAGAAGATGGCGGCAAAGGCAGCCTATAACCTGGCCAATACCCATTTTCGTGTAGGCGAAAAGGCTGCTGAACCTAGTGAACGTATTGCGGCCTGGCGTGAATCCGTAGCCTATCTGAAAAAGGCGATTGACCTGGACAACGGTTTTGAAAATGCCAAGAAGAATGTGGAGATTGTCCAGCGCAAGTTGAAGGAAGAACTGGATAAGCAAAAGCAGAATCAGGACCAGAATCAAGATCAGGACAATGACCAGAAACAGCCGCCTTTAAGTGAAAAAGCTAAGGAAGCCTTGGCTCGCGCACTTCAGCTGAGTAAAGACGGTAAGTATGAGGAGGCCAAGCAGCTTCTGGAAAATATCATTGCCGAAGATGAAACCGCCGGACAGCTGAATGCCTACGTACAGCGTGTAGATGACGTTATCGAAATCAAGGCCGGTCGCAAGCCCAAGGCAAAGATTGACGCAAGTAACACTGACAATGACCTGGAGGTAATCTAATGCTTCAGCGAGTTGTAATCGGGTTGGTGCTGTGCGCCATCGCAGCTTTTGCTGCACCCAAGTCTGCAAGCGCTTATTATAGTGATGCGGCCTTCCAGTATATTGAGAATCGTTTGCCTACTGCAGAAATTACCTGTAATGAAGGCCTGCAGTATTACCCAAACGATCAGAAGCTGCAGATGCTCCTGGATCGCATTCACGAAGCCAAGGACGAACAGAAGAACGAAAATAAGAAGAAGGATCCTCAGAACAATCAGGATCAGAATCAGGACCAGGATAACCAGGGCCAGAATCAAGATCAGAACAAGGATCAGCAGAATCAGAATGGCGATCAGAATCAAGATCAGAAATCTGGGGAATCCAGTTCTAGTCAGGATGAGCAGCAGGACCAGGATCAAAATGGTGGCGGGCAGTCCAGCGACAGCCAGGCCCAGAGTTCCGATAGCAACGGCGGATCTGATCAGCCGCAGCAGCCCGAAGGCCAGTCTAGCGATAGCCAGGGCGAACAGCCCGAAGAACCTCAGGAAGTTCCGCTTGGTCAGATGAGTCCTGAAGAAGCTAGCCAGTTGCTGAAGGATTTTGACGAACAGAATGGTGAACGTAAACCCTGGAAACCAGCCCGCGGCCAGGCAAGACCTGCCAAGGACTGGTAAGGCGAGCGTCGCGAAAATGTGCTTGCACATTTTCATGACCGAGCCGTAAGTCCTGCGCTCGGAGAGCGCAATGACCGGTAAGGCGAGTGTCGCTGCAGCAAGCTTGCTTGTTTTTGTGTGAGCCGCAAGTCCTGCGCTCGGAGAGCGCAATGACTGGTAAGGCGAGTGTCGCTGCAGCAAGCTTGCTTGTTCTTGTGTGAGCCGCAAGTC
>JAKSIG010000070.1 GCA_024398955.1 Fibrobacter sp.
GATCCGTACATGGACGCACTGAACAAGTACGGCCTGCCCTGGCAGGAAGACTTCAACCCGACATTGGTGGACTAGTCCACAATTATAAAGTACGAATTATGAATTATGAGATTTAGATAGGCGGCTTCGCCGCGATTATACTCTTGTAATTCGTAATTCATAACTCATAATTATTTTTTCACTCGACTAGATTCACCTGAGGTTTTAGGAAAAAATGAAGAAATGGCGTATCGACGACTCTCGCGACTTGTATAACGTTCGCGGCTGGGGTGTCAACTATTTTGATATTAACGACAAGGGCCATGCCACCGTTTCTCCTATGAAGGACAACGGTTGCGAAATTGACCTTTACGATCTGGTGCAGGAACTGTCCATCCGCGACGTTTCTACTCCTATGCTTCTTCGCTTCCCAGATATTCTGGACAGCCGCATTGAAAAGTTGAATGAATGCTTTAACAATGCCCGCAAGGAATACGGTTTCGAAGGCACCTACTACGGCATGTTCCCCATCAAGGTGAACCAGCAGCGCGCCGTGCTGGAAGAAGTTGTCCGTCATGGCAAGAAGTTCAACATCGGTCTAGAAGCAGGTTCCAAGCCCGAACTTCATGCAGTGCTTGCCAACATGGATAATCCGGATGCACTGATTATCTGTAACGGCTACAAGGACGAAGACTTTATTGAACTGGCTCTCCTTGCACAGAAGATGGGCAAGAAGATTTTTATCGTGGTCGAAAAGATGAACGAGCTCCACCTGGTGGTGGAACTGTCTCGCAGAATCGGCATTCGCCCCAACATCGGTGTCCGCATTAAGCTGGCAAGTTCCGGCAGCGGCAAGTGGGAAGAATCCGGTGGTTACCACAGTAAGTTCGGCCTCAACAGTTCTGAACTTCTGGAAGCCCTTGATTACATCAAGGAAGAAGGAATGGAAGACTGCCTGAAGCTGATCCACTTCCATCTGGGTAGCCAGATTACCAACATTCGCCACATCAAGAGCGGCCTTCGTGAAGTATCCCAGTTCTACGTCCAGATTCGTAAGATGGGCATGGGTCTGGAATTCGTTGACGTAGGCGGCGGCCTGGGCGTAGACTACGATGGTACCCGCAGTTCCAACGCAAGTTCCGTGAACTACTCTATTCAGGAATACGCAAACGACGTTGTGTACGCACTGTACGAAGCCTGCCGCGATGCAGAACTTCCCCATCCCAACGTGATTGCGGAATCTGGCCGAGCCTTGACTGCACACCACTCCGTATTGGTATTCAACATTCTGGAAACCGCCGGCCAGGCATTCTTCGACGAAGAAGAACACGAAATTGCCGAGGACGCACCGGACGCACTGAAGGACCTGTACAGCATCTACAAGGGTCTTACTCCCAAGAACCTGCTGGAAAGCTGGCATGACGCCATGCAGTTGAACGACGACGTTCTCAGCGGTTTCAAGGTGGGCGACTACGACCTGCCTACCCGCGCCATGAGCGAACGCCTGTTCTGGAGCATTGCCCGGGAAGTGAACCAGATTGCAAGCGACCTCCGTCATCCGCCTTACGAACTGGAAGAACTGCCTCGACTGCTTGCAGAAAAGTACTTCGGCAACTTCAGCCTGTTCCAGAGTCTGCCGGATAGCTGGGCCATCGACCAGATTTTCCCTGTGATGCCTATCCAGCGCTTGAACGAAGAGCCTACTGTAGAAACCACCATTCAGGATGTCACTTGCGACTCCGACGGTAAGATTGGAATGTTCGTTCGCGGTGGCGATGTGTCCCGCACTCTTCCGCTGCACAAGCTGAAGAAGGACGAACCTTACTACATCGCCGTTTATCTGGTGGGCGCCTACCAGGAAATTCTTGGAGACCTCCACAACCTCTTTGGCGACACCAACGCCGTCCACATTGTCTGCGACAACAAGGGCGGCTACGAGATCGACAAGATTATCGATGGCGAATCCGTAGAAGACGTACTGGACTACGTGAACTTCAGCGACAAGGCTCTTGTAAAGACCATGGAAAACTGGGTCACCGGTTCTGTAAAGGAAGGAAAGATTACGGTGAAGGAAGGCAAGGAATTCCTGAACATCTATCGTTCCGGACTTTATGGCTACACCTACCTGGAATAATTGATGATTGACGAACGGTTGTTGATCGCAGTTCATTCAATTTGTAATACGGAAAGTCCCGCAGTGTGACGGGGCTTTCTTTTTTTTCTAAAGCAAAAGGTTTATATTTGGCGTTGATGGAAATCAAGAAAATCTTGGAGAAAATTCCTCTTCGCGGTTCTTTTGAAAACGTCCTTTTCTGGGGCGTTCTCTTCTTTTGCTTTTTGGCAGCCATAGCCTCCACCATCTTTACGGCGATTGAAGACTTAGGTGGACTGGCTATCGCCTATACGGCACTGATTTCCCTGTACTTTGTGATACTGGGCGTGGTAGCGTTTGCCACCGGAAAAAACCAAGCTTGCTACACAGCCATGTGTTTCGCAATTAACACGTTCATTGTGCCGCCCATGTTCTTTATCTGCGGCGCCTTTGACAGCGGCATGCCATTCTATTGTTTAACAGCAATACTTGTCACTTCGCTGATTACCAACTTCAAGACCCGCACGGCCATGCTGATTTATTCTGTCATCCTGAATGTGGGCATTTTCTTTTACGACTGGTTTCACCCAGACATGTCCCCCACATTGGAACCTCTTGACGGCATTGTGGACCAGGCAGTTTCCTTTGTGTTCATGGCAATTCTCATGTTCACCATCGTATCCTACTTGCTGAAGGCGTACAGCCGTGAACGCCATGACAAAGATGAAGTAATTGCAAAGTTGGACTTTCTTTCTTCCCACGACCCGCTGACTGGGCTTTACAACCGTCGTAGCTTTATCGAAGTCGTGCGAAACAAAGTGCTAGTAAGCCCTGCCGGTTATTACCTTCTCATGTTCGACATAGACTTCTTCAAGCGCATTAACGACAACTTCAGCCATATCTTTGGAGACCAGGTTCTTGCATCCATCGGAAAGCTTGCACAGGAAACCTGCAGCGATGATGGCGAAATGGCGGTGCGTTACGGCGGCGAAGAATTCATCCTGTTACTCCGCTCTGAAAACTACAACAAGGCCATGGTCAAGGCAGAGATATTCCGAAACAATGTATCCGCGCTGAAGTTTGATGAACAGCCTAATGTTCACGTAAACATTAGCGGTGGACTTGTAGACTGTTACAACCCTGAATTTATCAATTACGACAAACTTTTAACAGTCGCAGACGAAAGGCTTTATACAGCCAAGAGCAACGGCCGCAACCAGATTGTTGGAAAGAAATAAAATATGATTCACGAAATTGCCCCGCACGTATTGGATAACCAGTTCAAGATTCAAGATCCCAAGCTAGATGACTACTGCTTGATTTATAACGGCAATAAGACTCTACTCAAGAAATCTGGCGAAGGACATGCGCTCCCCACCATAGCAGAAGTACTTGCGATTTCGGGCAAGACAATCGCCGACTTCGAAGGGCATTACCTTTTTTGCATTGACAATTGCGGGTATTTTTTGCAGCATGTCGCCGAGGACTTTACCGCCCCCGAGGGTTATGAATTTGTAGGCAACCGCAGTTTTCGTACCATGAGCCCGCTGGAACGTCTGGGAAGCGCAACCGCGGCACACCTCGCCCACTGGGAATCGCTGAACAAATTCTGCGGCAAGTGCGGCAACGTCACCATCCGTGGAGACAAGGAACGCAGCATCATCTGCCCCAAGTGCGGCAATACAATTTACCCCCGCATCTCTCCGGTAGTGATTGTAGCAGTCCGCAATGGCGACAAGCTGCTGATGGCTCACAACATCGATAATCCCAACCCGCGACTATTCCTGATTTCTGGCTTCGTGGAAATCGGCGAAAGTCTGGAACAGGCTGCACACCGCGAGGTCATGGAAGAAGCCGGCGTCAAGATTAAGAACCTGAAATACTTCGGAAGCCAGCCCTGGCCCTTCAGTGATTCGCTAATCGCCGGCTGGACCGCAGAACTGGACGGCGACGACACTATTCACCGTCAAGAAGCGGAACTTTCCGAAGCCAAGTGGGTGAAGCGAGAGGACATTCCGCCCTACGAAACTGACGTCAGCATCAGCTGCTGCCTCATTGAAAACTTCCGAAATAAATGACGCAAAGGGGTTGCCACCCCTTTGGAAACCCCACTAAGCTATACAGAAACATTTTGCAGAGTTAAAGTTCTAATGTAACGGGAACGTCGGCGATTAAGGTGTCCGGCGTAACCTTGCAGTCATAAACAAAAATTCTAACGCCGGCATCTTGCGCCATGCGGAGTGCTTCGCCAAATTCCGGGTGCGTCGCAATGTTAGGCGAGAACTTATGGCAGCCCTTCATCTGTATTAAGAACAATATCCCGCATTCGTATTCCGTGCCATCTTCTGCAGCACGTTGCTCTCGCAGAATATCCGCCAGTTCCGTCAGATGCTTGACACCTCGTTCCGTAGGCGCATCGGGGAATTTTGCATGACCTTCAAATTCCAGAGTACAGCCCTTCACCTCAATAAACATCTTGTGAAGTTTCGCCTTCTCCGCCTTAGTGCGCCCTACGCCCCTGAATTCCACATAAAAGTCAAAACGAGAATTACCATAAGTAAATTCCGGTTTTAAAAACGCAATCTCCGGAAATAGTTCTGTATGGGAACGAATCCATTCAGCGGCAACCTTATTGGGCGCCTGGCTATCCATGTTGATTAAAAGAACACCCTTCTCTACCGCAACCAAATCATAGGGAGTCTTGCGAGCCGGATTTTCAGACTTTTCCAGATACACCGTGCAACCGGGCACCAGCAATTCCTTGCAGCGCCCCGTATTCTTTACATGAACAACCGTATCCACGCCATCGATTTCCACATGAGCGATAAATCGATTGGGGCGACTGATAAATTTACCGGAAACGATATTGGCGTACTGCATTCTTTATTTGGAACTTGATGCAGGAACTGCTATAGAATCCGCAGAGGCAGACGAATCCGTCAAGGCCGGCGCCACAGGTTGCGCAGGAGCCGTTTCAGCAGGCTTGTTCGCAAGAACAACATATAGAGTATCATGAACCACAATGGTATCGCGGACGTATACGGTATCATGAATGCAAGCTTCAACCACCGCAGAAGACACGACAACAGCCGCAGAAGACGAAGCAATCGTTGCAGACGATGCCGCAGAAATAGAAGCAACAGCAGCAGAGGATTTAATTCCGGCAGTCGAAGACAGGGCCTTCAAGCTGTCGGCTTTCTGTTGCTCCATCACAATAACCACCAGAGAGTCGCGAATGACATTCAGGCTATCCAGTTCCTTTTTGTAGCGATCCTTATTTGCAGGACGACGCTCGCGGGAATACTTGCCTTCGACCTTGCTAATTTTTCCATCAAGCTGATGAATTTCATCGCAAACAGGACCTTCACAGTCAATGGATTCTCCGGGATTGAAGAAATCCTTGAACTTCTGCCACATGGACTTTTCTGCAAATGCAGAACCAGCGACAAATAAAATGCAGGCTAATCCCCCAAAAAAGGCTTTTCCGGACAAAAATAATTTCCACTTCATGATGACATAATGATAGAAAATTACTACATTACAGAAAAATGCGGAAGTAGCTCAGTTGGTAGAGCGCGACCTTCCCAAGGTCGATGTCGAGGGTTCGAGACCCTTTTTCCGCTCTAAAACAAAGAAGACACCTTTATGGTGTCTTTTTTGTTTTCAAGTTAGATGAGGTCGAGAACCCGAGAAGAGGGTTCGGCAAATCGTGATGAGTATCATTCCAATTCCAAATCAATCCCTACTTTCTTGAAGTGCTTAGCAATCTTCTTCGCCCACTTCTTTAAAGCCTTTCCTTCCTTGGCAAGAAGGGGCTCGTAACCACCACAGCGCTTGCTCGAAAATTTAAAATGGCAGAACCCACCATCCAAAATACCGTCGCAATCAATTTTAGAGGGCAGAGCATTAATTTCATCCCAACCGTCCAAGATCTCTTTTTTTACCCGGTCGGCAAGATCCTTATCTGTCTTTTCTAAAATAAAGGAATTATCGCTTTCAGGAAAGGAGCAGCCAAACATGCGATAAATTCGTCCATCCTGGTAAAGCAGGCGTCCCCCACGTTCAGGAACAAAGGTTCCTTCCCACAGAAATTCAAAAAGAGTGCGGCCCTTAGGTTTTGCAAACAAAACCTGATCGGCTATTCCAAATTTATCGGCAATTTTCACTCGCTGGTCCAATGTACAGAAGGGGTATTCCGCAATGTACATGGCCCCATGAAGTACGTCAATCTCAACGAGATTCTTTACAACATTTGCCAAAAAAGAAGGAGCAGTCTTAGACTTCTTTTCTACAGAAAGCTTTTCGGCAGCCCACACACAGGCTTCATAGCCATCGGAACTAGCACAGCTCGATTCCCCATTATAATAGAGACTAAAGCCCTCACACTGATTTCCATTTAATTTACTCATAATCCAAACCAACCTGTCTTATAAGAACTACAAATAATAATCCGGGAAAACACCAAGATCATTCTGATCTTCTTCCAATTCTACCGCCGGCTGATTGCGACCAACCACCAGGGCGCTATGGAATCCTGCTACACGAGCCCCAAAAACATCAGTACCCAAGGTATCTCCAATCATCAAGACCTTCGCATCCATCGGCAGCGACGCGCGAGCCTTACGCCAAATGGCAGGAAAGGGTTTTCCCAGGTAGTAAGTTTTGCAGCCTTCGCCATTATTCGTTTCGCATCTGGAATCAAGACGCAGGCGTTCGCCCAAAGCTCCCGAAACAGGTTCGCGGGTTCCATCAATTTTCGGGGCCCAGGCATCAGAATTCAGCACCAGCAGGATTGCGCCCGGTCGCTGCAAAATTTCCACAGCCCTGGCATACGTTTCCGCAGTTTCCTTCGCCGAAGAAACCGCCACAACAGGTTCCCTAGGGAAACCTTCGGGGTCCACGGCCTTGATGCCGCAGGCTTCAAGCACATGCTTGCCCGTTTCACGCCCGATGTAGTAAACTTCACGAAGCGTCAGGGGACTTTCGATCTGCAGGCCATTATCCGACTCGCCCCGCAATTCCTTGACCAGATCCTTCAGCAAGCTTCCCGACGAAATGGTTTCTTCTGCAGTAAAGTCAAAACCACGTTTTGCAGCATCCGCCGCAAGAACGGCATCAACATCAGACGCGGCATTGGTAATCAGTCGCACCGGTTTTCTTGCCTTGCGAAGGGCGTCAAACCATTCCATAGCGCCGGGGTATACAAAGTCCCCGCGGTTATACAAGGTTCCATAGCCGTCAAAGCAGAAGGCGTCGTACTTATCCACAAGTTCCGAAAAAGAAACTTTTGAAGGATTCGCGCAAGAACCGTCACCCGAGTTGCAGGCGGCACCAGACAACTTCAGGATTTCCTTGTAGCGTTTATATACGTCCTTTTCAAAAAGTTCCATGCGAATGCGTGCGGTTACAAAATAATGTTTCTTGCTAGCGGCGTTTTACACCAAAAATTTTTGTGGTTGGGCCATGATGGACGTCGCTTCGATAGACCAGCTGGTCGTCGTAAGTTACGGTGATTGCCACATTGGCGATGTAGGCTCCAGTGCCCACCCTGCGACGACTGCCATCCATCAGGTTCCATTTAAGGAACAGGCGCTTGGCAGCCCCTTCAAAGCGTTCGTCATCACCATACACATCCGAAGTTGTCCCAACAACAAAGTCACCTAAGTTCGTGTAAATTTTTACGACGTACTGCACACGCAGTTTAGAGGCGTCGATTACAGCAACATCCTTCATGCCAAGAACATCCTTAACGGCATTGATGAACTCAACAGAAAGCACGTTCATGCCCACGCCCCACTCCTGCTTATTGGGGTAGCCAGAATCTATATCCTTAAAGAGCAACTGGAAAATTGGGGCGTCCGCAGGAATATCCTGAGACGTTACCTCAGTAACCATATCCCCTGTTTCATAATCCAGCGGGTAGAATCCGTTGACCGGAATAAATCTTGCAGAGTCCGAAGCCCTGTTTTCAGAAGAATCCAGAACGCAACTGGCCAGCAGGCGAACAGAATCCCGAGGCATCAGGCGGTGCGGAGCATCAACATCCAGGATAACGGAGGCAGCCGAAGAATCCCCATTCCAGATAACATTAAGAGGCGACAACACTTCGACATCACCGCTGGCATCAGACTTGAATTCCAAAAACTCAACGCATCCAGACTTCATTCCAATGCTTTCAGACATTACCACGTTCAGGGTATCGCGCACCGGAGATTCCTTACGTTTCTGCTTTTGCGGCAAATGGCTTCTTAAATGCGCGGAACGAACCACAGGAGCCATGCGTTCCCGCATGGGAACAGCATATTCCGAGCCATCCTTCAGGTAAAGACGGAAGTTGCCTATTTCCTGTTCACCCAGGCGCAGGCCCGTGCAAGCCATCCAGTCTGACTGAACATCCGTAAGATCCACAAAAATACGACGCTTGACTACAGGATCCAGGTTCAGGTCTTTAGCCAGACGCCTGTAATGAACCCGCTCTCCGTTCAAATCGACCCAGTTAAAGGTCAGGCTATCCACCATCTGGTCCAGATACTCGCGAGTAACGGTTCCCAGGAACTTGATAACAACACGGTCAAGACGACCATCGCGATCGGAGTCCTGCAGATAGTTTTCCCGAGAAGACGGAGGAATAGGGCTCTGGATGAAGGCAGCAAAAACACTGCTCGAAAGCAGCATCATCGCAGCAACAAATTTCCAGAGCAGGCCTACCATTATGCGTCGCTCCTTAAGATGCCGTAGTCACGACCTTCTACAGGAATCACCAGCTGTAAACGAGAAAGCACATCAATATGCTTATCGAATTCAGCCTTAAAATCTTCACCCAGAACTTCTTCATCGTCATGAGCCAGATTGTAGGCTACGTAGCTTCCATCCGGGAAAATAGAAATGCAGCAGTCCCAGGTGATGTCGCCTTCCTGTTCTTCCTCGTCGTCATCGCGGTCTTTGCTTTCTAGCATAAGCATAGGCTGAGGAGCGGGGATCGGATCGGCGTGCCCGTTCTCGAAGATGAAGTAATTGCGGCTCACCAGTTCGTGTTCCAAGGCCATAGTGCTGGGAGTACGTTCAAATTCATTACGAAGACGACGAATATTGCCAAGATCATCTTCATACGGGTCCTGGAAATCCTGAGGAAGCACCACCTGATAGTAATCGAATTCCTTGCCCTTTTCGGCGTAGGTATCGGTCCATTCCTTCGGCGGTTCCGGACGCACGGTCAAGAAGTCTTCGAAGGCATCTAGAATTTCCGTCAGGCGGGAATTCCACTTTTCGCCTTTCTGCTTCTGGACCAGTTCCATGAAGTTCTTCAGACGTTCTTCGCCGTTAATTTCTTTCAGTTCTTCGTTTTCATCAATCATAAATTCTCCAAAGTCTCGCTATAAAGTTACCATTCTTCGACGGTTTTTGTGGTGAGGCTCATGGCAATATCTTTTTCGTAATAGGCGGGTTCACTGATAAAGATGGGATATACAGGACTTTCGCCATGGTACAGAATATCCTCGCCATCGAAAGTACGGA
The DNA here is from genome assembly GCA_024398955.1 of Fibrobacter sp. GTDB lineage: Bacteria > Fibrobacterota > Fibrobacteria > Fibrobacterales > Fibrobacteraceae > Fibrobacter. The sequence goes on from JAKSIG010000070.1 coordinate 9,587, forward strand.
ACAGCTTGTCGCCATCCCTCAATTCGCAATAGTCATGCCCCATCAGATTAGGGTGAATCATGGCACTGATAGGGCCACCGCCCTGAGGCTTGGGGTAGCCAAGATCCTTGAACTGAGTATACACATCCACCTGAATTGGCGGGCGCTTCTGAAGTTCGCCACGATTCCATTCATCGGCCAACTCAAGGTAGCGTTTCACAAGACGTTCCGATTCCTCAAAAATGGCGGCATCCAGCGTACCATGCTGCTGAGGGCCTATTTCTACACAGATATCGGCCTTGGCAATAGTTCCAAAATAAGGAGACGCACTGCGTTCTTCGGGCTGGTAGTATATCCAGGCATTAGGGAACTCCTGAGTCAACACGGCCGAGGCTCGCATACAGAACGGATCCCTGGCAGACAGAATCAGACACAGGCCCATGTTGGAACCCGTATTATGAACGTCCAGTAGGAGATCAGTCTTTGTATCGGGACCTTTGGGGCCGTAAATTTCGTTCAATTCCCTTGCACGACGGAATTCGTACTGCTGCAAGGAAGCCTCAACATCCAGACAAGTCTGTGAAAAGGCTCGGTTCAAATCATGGTCACGATAGCGGCGGTTCAGCCGGATGGCTTCCGGATTGGAAACAACTAAATCAATCTTTGCGCTAGGACACAAGTTGTTATAGCATTCAGGCTTATCCATCCATTTCTGGACAAGACGCACACCGGTGCGTTCGTTACCGTGAGTGCCTCCGGCAACGACAATGGTGTTTATCATACTCATGTCCTAAATATACGAAATATTAGGTCTCGTACTCTACAGCGAATAGCCAAGCGCCCCTAAAATTCTAGATGCAATCTCGGCAAATGCCGCATCATTAGGGTGACTTGCCACAAAATAGTTTGCCACTATGAATTCCCGGCCAATCCAGGTAAGTTCCCTATCTTCGGGATTGTCTACATAGGATTCCACTACAACAGATGACGTATAGGACACGCCTTCTACCTTGAATGTTACAGACAAAGTATCATCATCTGCGCTATAGGTTTCGTAGTTTACCTTAAACTCACCCACCTGTGAAAATTCAATAACCTGCCCTACATAGCCACGATAGCCCTCCGCATTCAAATCGGAAATGTCGACGAAGGTTATGCCATATTCTGCAGCAAGTCGCTTTATCAAAGCCAGCTTCACAAGAGACGAGTACCACATTCCCACCCACAGAACTCTTGCATTGGGAGCCCGCAGGCAGACATTCTCCATCAGATGCGAAACGCTTTCTTCCATATCCAGATCACGTCCAAGATCCATATTGTCTCCCAACTGCAATACAATCAAGTCAGTGGAATCGCTCAGCAGGGGGTACAGGTTTTCTTCAAGATATGAGGTCTGCTCTTCTATGCTTTTCATGCTTTCAAAAGTGCTCGCGACACGATTCACTTCCAAGGGGATTTCATTTTGTTCAAAGAATTGCCTAACTCTGTAGAAATAATCCTTGTCAATGGAAGATGCATCCATGCCAAAAAGTCCGTACCCCAAAAGCAGGGAATTACCCATAAAGACAGCCTTACCAGGAACAAACTTTTCGTTGAATTCCGTACGGCATTTCTTAATCCGATATTGGGAATCCAAGTCCGACAATGGCTCAAAAATAGAAGGAGATTCAAGATTCATCAAAGATTCTAAAGAGGAATCAATCTTCACATCAGAGAGATTTTCCTGTGTTGAATCAAGGATAACGTCTTGATTCAAAGGATATTCGACATTAGAAACAGTAATGGAATCCCTTGAATCGGAACATCCACATAGAAAAACGGCCATTAAGCAGCCAAAAACAATCCAGAATCTCATCCTACCCTAAAGCTAATCTCTTTTGAAGCCAAAAGCCGTATATATCCATAAATTTTCAAAAACAGACTGCATAAACTTTTTTATTTTATGCCTGTATTTTATAGAACATTGAATACACACGGGGCTATGCCCCATAGGATGACACATGAAAAAGATCAAATTCCAG
>JAKSIG010000071.1 GCA_024398955.1 Fibrobacter sp.
GACCCTTACCGATGGGGCTGAACAAATCCATGACGCGGGTGGTCAATTCTTCCTGATCGTGTTCCAGGCGAATCTTTTCGTTAGGATGAATCGGGGTCAGGTATTCGAATGCTACGCGGCGCTTGATCTTTTCGGGATCGTCAAAATTTACTTTGTCTACACGACGCAAGGCATAGAACTTGTCGCCATCGCGGGGCGGGCGTGCAAGACCTGCAACGGTGTCGCCAACCTTCAGGCCGAAACGGCGGATCAGGTTCTGGCTCACGTAAACGTCATCGGGGCCCTGCTGGTAGTTGAATTCCGTATTGCGGAGGAAACCGTGACCTTGGGGTGTGACTTCCAGGAGGCCTTCGGCGTAAACGATGTTGTTTTCGTTTTCCAGGCTCTGGAGCAAAAGACCTAGGGACTGCTTGCGGTAACGGCGGAAGTCCAGGTTTTCTTTCTGGCTTGCCAGTTCCTGCAGATCGCTCATGGTCATCTTGCGGTACTTGGCCCAGCAGTCGCGAGCCTTGCACCAGGCTTCGGAATCCGGTTCCGGCAGCGGCACGGCGTCTTCCTGCTCTTCTTGCTGCTGGCGGTTGTTGTTATTGTTGTTGCGATTGTTCTTGTCGTACTTGTTGAACTTGTTGCGCTTATCGTACTTGTTGAATCTGTCGCGCTTGTCGAACCTCTGGTTCTGCTGGTCGCCCTCGGCGGTTGCGGCATCGCCTTCTGCTGCGGCAGTGTCGCCTTCTGCAGGGGCTTCAACATTGCCGGTTTCTGCATTTTGTGCAGGGGCTGCAACGTTTGCTGCGTCTACAATTTCTGCGGTGATAGCGGGTTCGCTTGCGCTAAAGTCGCTTTGAACAGGTGCGGCTTCTGGGGTGACTTCTGGCTGTTCTGCCTTGGCTACCTTGCGTTCCTTTACGCGGTCGGTTTTTTTGACGACTTTTTTCTCGTCGTCATTTTTTGGGGCTTTTGCGCGAGGGCCTCGCTTTGTTGCCTTGGTTTCTGCAGGCTGTTCTGCTGTCATTTCAATTCCGTCGCGGAGTTCTGCAGGTACTTCGATGCCTGTGGATTCCTGGTCTGCCAAGTGAACGTTCTTTGTCGATTTTTTTGTGGGAGCCACTTTTGTGTCCTGTAATTGAGTAGATATTATAGTCTTAAAGAATCATATTTTTTGACGAAATGAACGCCAAAAATACGCATAGGGGGTGTAAGTATTTATCTTGAAATAATTTACAAAATTTGGCCTATCTGGCCATAGCGAGTCTAATTATAACTAATTCTATAAAACTTGTCATAAAAAACAGCTGTTTTTATAAAAAAATTACAAAGAATAAAATCCTTGCGAAAAGGACTGCTGTTTCTAAAAATTGTGTCAGACTCGTGTCAGGCCGAATAGTTATATTTAGGGTCGTGAATTCACTAGAACGAGTTTTTATAGCCTTGGGTTCCAATATTCCGAACCGCTCTAGGCACCTTGGTGAGGGGCGTGAAATGCTCCGGAAGGTTGCTTCTGGCGGTTGGAAAGAAAGCCCCATTTACGAAACCCCGCCGGTCGGTCCGGAAGGTCAGGGGCCGTATTTGAATCAGGTTGTCTCGTTCTGGTATTCGGGAACGTCAGAACGTTTGCTGAATTACCTGAAGGGTTCGGAATTTATTTTGGGGCGCAAGCCTCGCGGGCACTGGAACTCCAGGGAAATCGACCTGGACCTGCTGTACTTTGGAAACGAAGTTCGTAGGGGTGTTCCAACGGTGCCTCATCCGCAGATTGTTAATCGCCAGTTCGTGCTGGTTCCGCTGAACGATGTCGCTCCTGAATGGGAGGATCCTCAGGTGGGTTCCAAGGTTTCTGAACTTTTGGCGAATCTCCTGCAAAAAGAGGAGAAGATTCCTTTCCGCGTAATCACCTCGGAGGAAGCATAATATGCTAGTAGAAAAAGGTGTGCATTTTTTGGCCATTGAAGGGGTCATTGGTGTGGGCAAGACCACTCTCGCAAAGATTATTTCCGAGAGGTGGAAGGCCATGTTCATCGAAGAAAACTTTGCCGAGAATCCGTTCCTGGAAAAGTTCTACCAGAACAAGGCCGCCTACGCCTTTCAGACGCAGTTGTTTTTCTTGCTGGAACGCCACAAGCAGCTGCAAAACTGCGCCATGCAGAGCGACATGTTCCATGAACTGCTGGTCAGTGACTACACCTACGACAAAGACCCCATCTTTGCTGCCCAGAACTTGACGGATAGCGAGTTCACCATGTACGAACAGGTGGCTATGGCCCTGAACAAGGACATTCCCCGCCCAGACCTGGTGGTGTATTTGCAGGCCAGCGTGCCTACCTTGCTAAACCGCATCAAGGGCCGCGGTCGTGCCATGGAAAGAACTATCGAAGGTTCTTACCTCCAGTCCCTGATGGACCGTTACGACCAGCATTTTTGGAATTATCCCTATGCGCCTGTGTTGATCATCAATACAGACAATATCGATTTTGTACATAACGAATCCCACCTACAGCTGGTGCTGAACGCAATTGCGCAATGCCCCAGACAAACGACTTATTTTGTTCCAGAAGGTAAATAATGCAAGTCATCACTTCAATCGATACTCTACGTAAAACCCTGAAGCCGCTGGCTCAGCAGGGCAAGACCATCGGCCTGGTGCCGACTATGGGTGCCCTTCATGATGGTCACGGCGCCTTGATCAAGGCCTCTGTGAAGGAATGTGACGTAACGGTTGTCAGTGTATTTTTGAATCCCATCCAGTTTGGCAAGAACGAGGACTTGGACAAGTATCCCAAGCGTCTCGAGGCTGATGCAAAGCTGGCTGAATCCATTGGCGCAGACTACGTGTTCGCCCCCTCCGTTGCAGAAATGTATCCGGATGGCGACCCGCTGACCATGGTTCGCGACGAAACTTTAGAAAGCATGTACTGCGGCGCATACCGCCCCGGTCACTTCCGCGGGGTGCTTACGGTTGTTTCTAAGCTGTTCCTGATTTCTGGCGCTCATCATGCCTACTTTGGCGAAAAGGATTACCAGCAGGTGTTCCTGATCGAACGCATGGTAAAGGATCTGAACTTTGATATCCAGATTCACCGCGTTAAAATCGTTCGCGAAGAATCCGGCCTGGCCCTTTCTAGCCGTAACGAATACCTGAGCGACGACGAACGTGCTCGTGCACTGGGCATTAGCGGCGGCCTTAAGCAGGCCAAGGATGCTTACGATGCCGGCGAACGCAGTGTGGCTAAAATCCGCGACATGGTGCTGAAATCCATTCTTGCGGCTCGCGGTACAGTGCAGTTTGTTGAAGTGGTTAACCAGACCAATTTGCAGAAGTTTGCAGCAGGCATGCTGGGCCCCGAAGACAAGGTTGTAATTCTTGTTGCCGCATTCTTCGGAAAAACTCGCCTGATCGACAACATCGAACTGAATTAGGGCGCAGGGTCGCAGGCAGTAAGACTGCTCCCGCCTTGCTCGCAAAAAAGGACTCGGTTTTAAACCGAGTCCTTTTTTTATCCTGATTTTGGGGTGGTAACCCCTCTGCGTTACTTGCTTGTTGCGGTAAAGATACCGTCCCACTTTTCACCGGCAGGCACCGGCGGATTCTGCTTGTAGTCTTCGCAGCGCTTGATGTAAACCAGGCTGGGGCAGCTCTTGCTACCGGGGTCACGATCCGGATGATGAGGCTCGTAGTCAAGGCACTTGGTAAAGAGCTGAATGGCTTCGTCCCACTTCATGTCAAGATAGCACTGGCGGGCCTGTTCCCAGATTTCTACCAGCTGCAACAGCTGCTTTTCGTTGGCGCAGCCGGAGTGTTCCAGAAGTTCGAAGGTCTTTACCGGCTGGCTCTTACCCACCACTCGGACGGTGTCCAGGGAGCGGTAGATGAACTTGCCCGGTTCCAGGTTCTTCTGGGTGTCTTCACTCATCTGGATGTATGCGCCGTACTGCTTGGCAGCACTTTCGAGACGTGCGGCCAGGTTCACGGCGTCGCCCATCATGGTGTAGTTCTTACGCATGGTAGAACCCATGTTACCCGTCACGATGTCGCCAGAGTTGATACCGATTCGCATGTGCATATCGTGAACGACCTTGGGCCACTTGTTGCCTTCGCTGGCCCACTTCTTACGGAGCTTCATCAACTTGCTCTGCATGCCGACGGCGGCGTCGCAAGCGCTCTGTGCGTGGTTGGGCAGGGGCATAGGTGCACCGAAGAATGCAATGATTGCGTCGCCTTCGTATTTATCCAGTGTTCCCTTGTTCCCAAGGAGGGTGTCGGTCATGGCAGTCAGATATTCGTTCAGAAGTTCAACCAGCTTACTCGGGTCGCCAATCTTTTCAGAGAAGGTAGAGAAACTTGCGATGTCTGTGAAGTATGCCGTAATGTTGGACTTCTGACCGCCCAAGGTCGGCATAATTTCGTTCTTCACCATGTCGTCAATCAGTTCCGGAGAAATGTACTGTTTAAACACATCGTTAATGAACTTCTTTTCTTTGTTTTCAAAGTAGAACTGCAGCACTAGAGTTGTGATGTCGATAAGCAACATTGCGGCCAACGGCTTCGAAACGCCAATGTACAGGCCATGGGTAAAGTAGTAGTACGCAATGCCTGTATATATAATCATGACGATTACAGAAATGGGCACAGAAATGTTGCTCTTGAAGTACAGACCGATCAGCAAGCTGAACAGGGCCAGAAGAATCACGATAATCTGCTGCTTGTGTTCTTCTAGAGTAACAACGTAGTCGCCTTCCAGAATGTTCTTGATGATGGTAGCATGGATCAACACTGCGGGGTAGTTTTCTTCATGAGGACCCGGCACAAAGTCGAATAGAGCCGCCGCTGCAGAACCCAGAATAAAAATCTTGCCCTGGTACATAGAGGGGTCGACTCGTCCGTAAGAAACGTCGTAGTAAGAAAGATGCTGGAAGGTACGCTGGCTAACGGCGGTCTTGTAGTGGCCCTTGTAGTTAACCTGGTAGCGGCCGTACTTGTCGATAGGAATCTTTTTTACGGGGCCAAAGCGGAGTTCGTCGCCAGCCTTAAGACTTTCGATGGCTGCGTCTTCTGTTTGCTGGATGTCGCGGATAACAGAGTCTGAAAGAATGACCTGGTTGGAACGCCAGCGCTTGTGGGACTTGTCGTATCTCAGGTCCATGTCCAGCGACAGGTGCACCCACTTGCCCGCAGGAATCTTCTGGATAGAATCCTGGAAGTAGTGGACCGTATTCAGAATGTACCGGTTGAAGATGATTTCTTCGTCTTCTTCGGGGTCGGCGAGTACGAAACGCTTCTTGGAATCGTCGTCTTCGTCGAATCCAATTGTCAGTCCGTTGGGTAGGGTAATCTTGTTTTCTAGAGAGTCCAGAGTCTTTTCGTCAAGTTCAATCAAGGCCTGAGTGAATTTGCTGTTTAGGCTCTGACCTTCGAAAATGTCCATCGAAATTTCGCCGCTGTCGTTCTTCTTGACCAAAATCTTGGAAGATACGTCAATGAAGTCCTTGGAGGCGTTCTTCTGGATGTCCTTGGCCTTAAGTCTTTCGCGAAGGGCCTGGAACATGGGGTAGCTGAAGTTGGGGTAGGTGGTGTGGTATTCACCCTTGGCATCGCGGTAGATACCGAAGGGCTTGCCAAGGTTGATGTACTGCCCCATCTTGATTTCGATATTTTCGGGCTTTTGACCATACAGGTGCATCACTGTCATGAGAGACATGGTAGAATACACGTTGCTGGGTTCGTCGGGGTAGAGTTCCGGGCTTGGGAAGCGGTACAGCATCGAAACGCGACGGACAACGCCATCGTTATCAGGATAGGCGTTCACGGAGCCCATCTTTGCGCCGGCACGGGCCAGTTCCGGGAAGATATTGTCTAGAAGGTCCTTGGGTTCAATCTGATTGACCTTGTCTACCTGGCTGTTTTTGATGACGGAACCGTAGCCAATTTCTTCGACGCGGTCCTGAGAACTCAGGGGGCGCCATTGGGATTCATGCTTGTAAGACTTGGCGTCGTCAAACATGTTGCACACGATGGAGATGCCGCCATCCTGAATGGCTGATACCAGCATGGAGTCGTAGTTGAAGAAAGCCTTGATGCTGGGCTTAAGAGTGTCCCAGTTGTTGTCGGGGCTGATTTTGCTTAGGAGAGTGTCGACCTGGGTGGCCTTCTTGGAACCGAAGTCTGCATTTTTCAGCAAAATATCGAAGCCGATTGCAGCTGCGCCACCCTCGTTCAGGTGCTTAACCACGTTTGCGTGAATGGAACGGTCCCATTCGTTATAGGGGCCAAGCTTTGCAAGAGACGGTTCGTCGATATCGACAATGATGATGTTGGGGTCGGAATTGTTCTCGAGCGAAACCTTTTCATCGACCAGATCTTCTTCGTCGTTTGTGCTGGTCTTGCCCTTAAAGAACAGATCGTAGAAAATGTTTTCCAGTGATTCCGCCCCGTTTCGGGTAAGTCCGGTAATGTCGTTTTGGGTACTTCCAAAAATCAGAATCAAAACCACGATAAGCGCAGAGATTCCAAAGCCAGAAGCGACTTTTTTAACCTTCTTAGAAATTTTGATTTGCATATGCTCTCTTCTTGATGTGCTTAATAAAGATAATAAGTTTGTAAGGTTTGTCACTTTAGTGTCAAAAAAAGAGGCTATATTTGGGCTGATAAAGTTGTGGAGGCATTTTGGCAGCACAAAAGAAAAATACTAGCAGTTCCAAGAGGGGTTCTTCCAAGAGCAAAAAGGCGGGCACTGGGAACGACGAAGGTCTCGATCTCGGTTTTGGTCTCGTTCTTGGGGGGTGGTTCCTTTTTGCGGTTGGCGTCATTTTACTGCTAGGCTGTATAAGTTCAGTATATAGCGGAACAAACGGCAACTGGCTTGGCCCCTACATGGGCAAACTGCTGCCTAACGCGGTTACCTTGCTGTTTGGCAAGGTTGCGGTGCTGTTCTTTACGGTTTCTCTGATTCTGTGGGGCCTGGGGCTGGCTTTTTCAGGTTTTCGCGGCCGGCTGATACGGTATGCTTTGGGCTTGTCCCTACTTTCTTTGGATATTTCGTTCCTTCTTTCCTTAAAGAATTACGGTGTCGCCCAGGTTTCTAAAGATGTCTTAAAGATGAACGGAGGCGTTCTGGGACAGTTTTTCTCCCAGAATATAGCCATCCCTATTTTTGGAACGACCTCTTGCATTGCGCCTCTTTGCCTGCTGCTGTTGGCTCTGGTTCTGATTTTGGTTTTGGCCTTTGGACTTCGACCCAGACATTTTGCCTTTGTTGTCCAGGGAACCCAGTGGATGAAAAATGCATTCCGTAAAAAGGAACCTTTAGAAGGTGAAGTAATCGATGTTACCGAAACTCAGACGAACATTCCTTTAAAGCGTGGCAAGGGCGCAAAGGCTGCAGATTCCCGAGTTGCAGACCCTGCCCTGGAATTGCCCCGCGGTGCCTATATGGACGATAACACCGTCATGCTGGAACCCGAAGAATTCAAGATCCGCAGAAAGGGGAAGGTGGTTCCCTTTAGCGGTCGCAACAACTGGCTAGACAATGGACTTAGTGTAGATAATGTACCTGGCGTTCCTACGATGGCCGATGGTGCCGCAAATGCTGCAAATGCTGCAGCGGCTCCCATAGCCTCCGCAGCGGCCAAGTCCAATCAGGAACAGCCCGCCGAAGCTACCGCCAATGTTGCTGGCGAATACAATATGGATGACGATCCCGAAATTCGTCGTCTTGAAGAATTCCTGCGGGTTAACGGTCGCAACATGAATGCCCTTGAAATTGTCGAAGTCAAGGAACGTATTGCAGCTCTTCGCAGAGCTCGCGACCTTATTGCCTGGGAAAAGGATCGAAAGGGTAAGATGCAGGTCAAGGGCGAAGTCCGTAGGGATGATGTCGCCGAAAAGCCGACTGTCGAAAAGCCTGTGGTTGAACCTGCTGCCGAAAATACGGTGGTTGCAGAAAGCGCTCCTGCCGAAGAACGGACTATTGTTGCTGGGGCGGCATCTTCTGCTGTTGCCGACGAAACTGTTGCCGCTGGCAGCGTCGATGCTACAGTTGCCGCCGGTTACGATTCCCAGGATGACGAAACCATGGCTCCTGTAATTTATGGTGCCGACAGCGATTCCGAATCTAAGGCAGACGCTAGTTACGATTCTTCCGATGCAGAATCTTCCTATGAATCTTCTGACGACGCTGTGGACTACGACAACGGAACCTTTGGCGGAACGATTGATTCTGCTGGCCTTGGAGAATCTGCTACAGGCAAGGCCGCCACAATTCCTCAGCCGGATCCTACCGAAGTATACGACGAATACAAGGTCCCAAAGATTCAGGACATTCTGGATTCTCACGAGGCCCAGACCGCAGACTATACCGAAGAAGAACTGAACGAAATCGGCAAGATGCTAGAAGAAAAGCTGGAAAACTTCAAGGTAAAGGGTCGTGTGATTGGCTGCGAAACTGGCCCCATGATTACCCGCTTCGAAGTGGAACCGGGGCCTGGTGTCAAGGTCAGCCGCTTTACCGCCCTGCAAGAAGACCTGGCAATGCCTTTGAAGGTGTCTTCTGTTCGTATTCTTGCTCCGATTCCTGGTAAGGCCGCGGTGGGTATCGAAATTCCTAACCGTAAGTTCCAGACTGTATTCAGTAAGGATGTTTTCGAAAGCGACAAGTTCAATCCTTCTCCCGAAAAGATTGTGGTTGCCTTGGGCAAAGACATTACGGGCGAGGCTTTCTCCATGGATTTGGCCAAGGCTCCGCACTTGCTGATTGCCGGTCAGACGGGTTCTGGTAAGTCTGTCTGCATTAACGCCCTTATGGCAAGTATGCTGTTCAGTAAGACTCCCGACGAACTCCGCATGATTCTTGTAGACCCTAAGGCTGTGGAACTCAAGATGTACGAAAGCATCCCGCACCTTCTGGCTCCTGTGATTACCAAGCCCGAAATTGCAATTCAGGCGTTGCAGTGGCTGTGTTACGAAATGGACCGCCGTACCGAAGTCCTCGCTACGGCAAAGGTCCGTAACATCGGAGGCTTTAATGCCAAGTACGAAGCCGGCGAACTTCCCGACGATATCCCTGATGAAGACAAGGGCCATCGCATGCCGTTCATTGTTGTTATTATCGATGAAATGGCAGACCTTATGATGGTGGCCGGCAAGGAAATTGAAAAGTCCGTGGCTCGCCTGGCTGCAAAGGCTCGTGCCGTGGGTATACATCTGGTTCTTGCAACCCAGCGCCCGTCTGTAAAGGTGATTACGGGTATCATCAAGGCTAACTTGCCTACTCGAATCAGCTTTAAGGTGGCTTCTCAGATTGATGCCCGTACCGTTATGGATCATGCCGGCGCCGAAAAGCTTCTGGGCCGTGGCGACATGCTGTTCAAGGCTGTGAACGATCCTGATCCGGTTCGCGTTCATGGCGCCTTCCTTTCCGATGAAGAGGCCGAAAAACTTGCCGATGCCTGTTCCAATCAGAACGTCTTTTACCCTCAGGTGGAATCCTTTGATGTTTCTGAAGGTGTTGATGGCGAAGATGAAGATGGGGATGGCGGCAAGAAGTTGGGCAAGCTGGATCCGCTGCTCTTTGATGTGGCCTGTTGGGCTATCGAAGTCAGTGGGCTTTCCACTTCTGCTGTTCAGCGCCACTTTAGTGTAGGCTATAGCCGTGCGGGCAAGATTGTTGACCAGCTTTATGGCCTTAAAATTTGTGGCCCCAGCAAGGGCAATTCCAAGCCTCGCGCCATGCTTGTCTCTATGGACGAACTAATGCAGCTGGAACGCTCTGGAGCCTTTAGGTAAACAGTTATGATGTTTGAATTATGAATTACGAGATGATAAAATGGCGAGTTCTGCTCGCAAAATAAGTGGGCGACGATGCCGCGATAAAATGTCTCGTAATTCGTACATTATAATTCATAATTTTTCTACGGTAATATTATGCGTGAATATGCTCCTTCGAAAATCAATTTGTTTCTAGATGTCATTCGCAAGCGCGAAGATGGCTATCATGATCTGGGTACCGTTTTTCAGACGGTGGATGCTGGCGATACAGTTTCTGCCGAAGTTCGTGCCGATGGACAGATTGTGCTGACCTACAACAATCCTCAGGACTATCCTGTAGAAAAGGACCTTGTGTTCAAGGCTGCAGTCGCCCTCAAGGCCTACGCTGCGGAACAGGGGGTTGCCGGTGCGGAATCCCTCGGGGCCGATATTTATCTTGAAAAGGTAATGCCTCTTGGGGCAGGCCTTGGCGGTGGAAGTGCAGACGCTGCGGCAACGCTTCGTCTGCTGAACCGACTGTGGAATTTGAACTATCAGCCCGAAGTTCTGGAGGGCATTGGTGCAAAGCTTGGCGCCGATGTGCCCTTCCTGGTTCGTGGTGGTACAGCCTTTGCCGAAGGAATCGGCGAAAGGCTGACTTTTACAAAACCCTTGCAGCTGCCCGAGGGCGAATATCTGCTGATTTGCACTCCGCTGGATGCTGTTCCCACTAAGGATGCCTATGCCGGTGTAGCAAAGTCCGGCCCTGCCCGTTGGGACGCCTATAAGGCCGCTGCGATTTCTGGAGATGTGCAAAACGGGGGCTGCATTGCAGATTCTGCAGCCCTTCTAAAGCCGGAATCCTTCTTTAACGCTTTCGAAGGCTCAGTATTTCCGCTGCACCCTCTGGTTGCCGATATGAAGGCCGAATTTAGTCGTCTTGGGGCCAAAGTTGCCCTGATGTCTGGGTCCGGGGCCTCTGTTTTTGGCATTTTTAGCACAAAGGAACAGGCCGAAACCGCTGCAGATGCCATGAAATCTATCTCTCGGTATCAAAAAGTCACCCGCTTTTGGGTGCCGACCCTTTAAAAAATTGTCGTAAATACTATATTTGCGCCACCATTGGGATATCGTCAAGTGGTAAGACAACGGATTTTGATTCCGTTATTCGCTGGTTCGAGTCCAGCTATCCCAATGAATTTTCTTTAATCATAAACTCAAATGGAGTAATTATGGAACTCACTAAGCTCGTAGCAACCTCGAGAGTACAGGGCAAGAGCGCTGATAGCAAGCGTCTCCGCAAGGCCGGTCAGATTCCGGCTGTCTATTATGGTAAGGGTCAGGAAGCAGTGAATGTTAGCGTTAGCGCTATCGACGTTCGCAAGGTCCTCGCCCCGGGTAAGCGTTATACGCTTCTCGACCTCGTCATTGATGGCAAGGAAGGCAACGCCGCTGTAGTTTACAACTATCAGAAGGATCCTCTGACTCAGGAAATCATCCACATCGACTTCCTGAAGATCGACGAAACCACCAAGGTTAAGGTTCGCGTTCCCGTCAAGCTGAACGGTCTTCCGGTTGGCGTTAAGACTCAGGGCGGTACCTTCGCTCAGCAGAACCGCTACATCCAGCTGGCTGCTGTTCCCACCAAGATCCCCACTCTGATCGAAATGGATAT
>JAKSIG010000072.1 GCA_024398955.1 Fibrobacter sp.
GCTGCTGCAAAGCCGGCTGCCAAGAAGGCTGCTCCTAAGGCTGCTGCAAAGCCGGTTGCCAAGAAGGCTGCTCCCAAGGCTGCTGCAAAGCCGGCTGCCAAGAAGGCTCCTGCTAAGAAGGCTGCCAAGAAGTAATTCTTGCTTCATTCGATCTTTGGGCCCCTGGACTTGTTCCAGGGTCCTTTTTGTTTTTATTCAGTTTGCTATCTTTCACCCTATGATTTCAGAAAAAGATCTTGCTGATTTAGAGGGCATTCCCTACGAGGAACGCATAGCCCGTGTCGAAAAACTTTTAGAAGGTAAATCCGAGCCTCGTCCTTTTGAACTGGGATTGCTTTTGGCTCTCAAGATGGGGCAGGAACTTCGCCAGGGCAAGGAACTGGGGTCCGAATCTGGTGACCTGGTGGCAAGCTGGGTGGGCAAGTATTCTGAGTGGACTGTAGAAGAAGCTATCGCTTCTGCCAAGGAATTTTTGACGAATCCCGGAGCCCTCGTAGAAAAGATGAAGGCCGGCTTTAAGAAAAAGGCTGATGAGGCCGAGGCCGCCGCAAAGGCTGCTGAAAATGCTGCTGCAAGTGCCGCTGCCGAAACCGCAGTAGAAACGCCTGCCGATGGTCGCACGGCTGCAGATTCCGCCGAAGCAAATTAAGCCCCCGAGGCCTTTATGAAGAACAAGCTTTTAGCCACTGTAGATATTGGAAGCCACAGCTGCATTATGCTTATTGCGGCTTTTGAAGACGCTCCTGCAGAGTCTGGCCAGCAGCCGCGCAAGATTCTCGTGCCGAAACTCCAGAAGGTTGAAGTTTGCCGCCTGGGCGATGATGTCTATTCAGACGATCCCGACGAAAAGCTGCCTGTTGGCGAAAAGAAAATTGCGGATCTCGTTCGTATTATGACCAAGTTCCGCATGGACTTGCATGCCCTCGGGGCAGACTTGCAGGCTGTTGTAATGACCGAGGCCATGCGCAAGGCTGCTAATCCCGATGAAGTCTGCGATGCCGTAGAAAAGGCTATCTGGATGCGGCCCCGCATAATTTCTGGTGAAGAAGAGGCCAAGCTAACCTTCCGTTCTGTTCGCGAATGGCATGGCAACGACCTTGTGACTATCGATATTGGTGGTGGCTCTACGGAACTATCCAACGGCGAATCCTCTTTCTCTATTCCCGTGGGAGCCCTTAAGATGTTCAAGGAGATGGGCCCCATTCCCGGACCGGAATACAAGAAGTTTGCCAAGGAGGCCTTTAAGGAGGTTAGCTTTAAGGGTATGACCAAGAAGCCGACCTATCTGATTGGCGGTACAGGCCTTGCTCTTGCCATGGTGTTCCTGAACAGGCAGATCTTTGACTACAAGGCTATTGAAGGTCTTGAACTTTCTATTAACGACCTGGATGCCGTGACCACTCGCATTAGCAACCTTTCTAAGGAATTGCGAGCCATGCTGCCCGGCCTTGAAAACGGACGCCATGAAATTATCATTTGCGGCTTGGTGTGGCTAAAGTCCCTGCTTGAAAAACTTCGTGTCGAAAGCTTCCGCATTAGTACTGCTGGCCTGCGTTTTGGCCTGCTGTACCCGCCCGAAGCAGAGCCGGAACAAAAGCCTAAGGCCAAGCGAGTTCCTCCTTGGATGAAAAAGGCTGCTGAGTCAACGGAAACCGCAGCTGAAACCGCGGCACCTCAAGAGGTCGCCGAACAGAATTAAGCCAAAGTCTTTTTTAAAGATTGCGGGTCTAAAATGCAGTCTTTATAGAAAAGTGAAGAATTGAAGAACATGCGAATAAACAAGTTTATTTCTCTGTGCGGTATTGCTAGCCGTCGTGCGGCTGATTCACTTATTGCCGATGGTCGCGTAGAAGTGAACGGCCTGGTCATTAAGGATTTGGGCCATCAGGTTGATGAAAATGTGGACCAGGTGGTGGTTGACGGTAAGTTGGCAAAATTGCCCCGCAAGACGACAACCATCATGTTCCATAAGCCGGCCGGCTGTGTTTGCACCAAGGATGATCCCCAGGGACGTCGCACGGTTTACGATTATCTGCCGCCCGCCTACCAGTCCCTGAAGTATGTGGGCCGCCTTGACTTGCAGAGCCGTGGGCTTCTCTTGTTTACCGACGATGGCGAGCTGCTTCACCGCCTGACCCACCCTAGCTTTGAAGTTCCCCGTAGCTACTTCGTGTGGACAGACCGCCCCCTCAGTGAGCATGCCGCCCAGAAACTTGTTGACGGTGTTGACATCCGCGATGACGATGCCACCGAAGAAGAAATTGCCTTTGCGACGGATGTTTACTTGGAAAATGGTTTCGTCGAACTGGTACTGATCGAAGGCAAGAACCGCGAAATCCGTCGCATGATGCGCGCCGTAGGTTATGAAATCCGCGACCTTAAGCGCGTCAGCTATTGCCGCCTCCAGCTGGGCGACCTTCCTGCAGGCGAGTTCCGTGAGCTGACCGCAGACGAAATGAACAAGGTTCGTCAGGCTGTCCACGTATGAGTTCGCAGACTTCGCAAAAGGCCGATGCCATGCAGGTGCCGCAGAATGGCGCCCGCACCCTCTACATCGGGGATGTTCACGGCTGTGCCGATGAACTGGAACGCATTGTAGACGCCTTCGGGTTTGTCCGCGGCAAGGATACGCTTTACCAGACAGGCGATATCATCAACAAGGGTCCCGACATGTTGCGGGCAATCAAGTTCATTCAGGATAACGGCATTCTTACGGTTCGCGGGAATCATGAGGAACACCTGATCCGCATGATGTCTACCGACGAAAGCGAGTGGACCGACAAGCAGCGTGCCCGCTTTGCCCGCCTCCCGCTGGAAGACTGGCGCTACATTCTGAACGAGGTCAGGAACTGGCCCCTCTGGCGGGATACGCCCCATGCGCTGCTGGTTCACGCAGGCCTGGAACCGGGCAAGACTCGTCTCGAGGACATGGACCCTAAGGTGATTCTTTCTATACGTTATTGGGATGATCGCCCGTGGTTCGATCAGGTCTCATGGCCGAAGACTGTTGTCTTTGGACATTGGGCAAAGATGGGCTTTGTGGATCGTCGTCCGCAGTTTATTGGCCTGGATTCAGGCTGCGTCTACGGAAAGAAGCTGACTGCCTGGTGCCCCGAAGAAGACAAGTTCTACGTGGTGCCCGCTGCCCGTGAATATTCTCCTGTGAAGGACAAGGCGAAGACTGCCCTGGACGCTCCCTGCATGGTGCCCGGCGATAAGCTTCCCGAAGGCGAACGCCCCAAGACATTCTCTGACATTAAGGACCGCATTGCCAGCGGAGATATTGCTGTCGCCGACGATAGCCCCGAGGCGCGCAAGCTTCGTGAGTCTAGTCCCAGCATTGCTGCTGAATGGGCTGGGTATTAGAAGTCGCAGTTTTCGACGCAGCGGTTTCGGGAAAATTTAGCCTCAAAGACTTTAAGACCCTTGTTGTACTTGCGGTAAGGGCCATGGCGTAGACCTCTTTCAAAGGTCATTTCCTCGATGACAGCACCGAATTCGTCGTACACCTTGGCCACTCCGTTAAGTTGTCCAAGAACGTAGGGGAGGAGTCTGCGAACCTTTCCGCTTTCGTAGTATTCTTCTACATCGCCATGAAGGATACCTGCGCGGTAGGTTTCCTTGCTTTTCTTGGTGCCGTTTTCAAAGTAGGTTGTGGTAAAGCCTTCTTCGATGCCATCCTTGTAGCCAATGGTTTGCCAGACCTTACCGTTTTCAAAAAAACTGCGGAATACTCCGTCGAGTTTACCATTGACGTAGGGGGCTTCTATGGCGACATTGCCGTTGGGATGATAGCTGATGGCTGTACCTTCGCGAACGACTGTCCCGTGCTGTACCGTATAAACTCGGGAAACGTTTCCGTTTGAGAAGGTTTCGCGGATGGTGTCCAGGGCGATGGTTGCAGAGGCTGTTTCCTGTGCAAAAACAGGTGCCGAACCTAGCATAAAGGCCCAAAGCGTGATATAACTCAATTTTTGCAACAGATTTAATGTTTTCATTTGCATTAAATGTAGCTAAAACCGCGATAATTATGTATTTTGCGATGGCTTATGCGCATAACATTTTTAAATCCGCCTTTCCATCCCATGTTCAGCCGCGAATCTCGCAGCCCATGTGTGACCAAATCCAGTACCCTTTACTGGCCCATGTTCTTGAGCTATGCCGCCGGCACCGCAGAAGCCGATGGTAACGAAATTCAGCTCATCGACAGCCCCGCCATGGAACTGAACTTGGAACAGACTCTGGAAGGCATGAAGAAATTTGCCCCGGAGCTGGTTATTTGCAGTACCAGTACCCCTAGCATTTTGAACGATCTTAAGGTAGTCCGCGCCATTAAGGAAGCTATGCCCAGTGCCAAGGTGGCCATTATGGGTACACACGCTACCGCTGAACCTTTGGAATCCCTGGAAATGGAACCCAGTCTGGATTACGTGGTGATTGGCGAAGCGGACTACACCTGCAGGAACCTTGCCCGCAGCCTTCGTGGTGATGGCCAGCCTATTGGCCAGATTCCCGGTCTTGCCTACCGCAAGGAAGACGGTACCACCGACTTCCAGCCTGAGGGACCAAAGATCGAGAACTTGAACGAGCTGCCCTGGGTTTCCAAGGTTTACCGCAAGTACCTTTATAGCTGCTACAAGAAGTATTTCTATGGCGCCAACCTGAACCCGCTTATTGTAATCTTGAGCGGTCGCGGTTGCCCCAACCGCTGCAGCTACTGCGTGATTCCCCAGACTCTGAATGGCCACGTGTTCCGTATGCGCGACCCCAAGGATGTTGTAGACGAACTGCAGTACATCAAGGAAAACTTCGAGGATCTTGGAGAAGTCTTCTTTGAAGACGATACCTTTACCGCCAACCATCAGCATGTTCGCGATATCTGCAACCTGATTCTGGAACGCGGCCTCAAGATTACCTGGAGCTGCAACGCCCGCGCAGACGTTCCTCTGGAACTGCTCCAGCTTATGAAGAAGGCTGGCGGCCGCGAAATGTGCGTCGGTTTCGAGAGCGCCTCTCCCGAGGTCCTGCAGAACATCCGCAAGGGAATCAAGAATACCGACAAGGCTATTGAGTTTACCAAGAACGCCCGCAAGGCAGGCCTCCTGGTTCACGGTTGCTTTATGGTGGGTAACCCCGGCGATACTCCCCAGACTTTGCGCATGACTTTGGACTACGCCAAGAAACTGAATCCAAATACCGCCCAGTTCTACCCGATTATGGCTTACCCTGGTACCGAAGCCTACAAGGAAGCTCTTGAAAGTGGCGCCTTGCAGACAAAGGACTACAACCAGTGGCTGGACAAGGATGGCTTCCACCGTACTACCATCCAGCGTGGTGAACTTACAAGCCAGGCTCTAGTGGACTTCTGTGACAAGGCTCGCCGCGAGTTCTACCTGCGTCCCAGCTATATCTGGCATCAGGGTATCATGGCGCTGAAGAACCCCCGCGAACGTTATCGCGTGTTCCGCGGCTTTGGCACCTTGGTTAAGCACCTGTTCCGCAAGCATGGCCAGCTGGCCCCCGTAGCCCGCCAGGCCCCGACTAATAAGTCGTAGAGGAAAACCCACAGGTTTTCCCCTAGACCCCTTTCCGGTTTGCAGGGCAGAACGTTTTTTCTCGCAGGAGAAACCCCGCAGGCTTTCCTCTGGACTCCGTTTGCGAAAAAAAAGTCTGGCCATAAAGGTCTGGCTTTTTTATATGTACGTTGTGTGGGATGGCTAGCAGCCGAGCAGGGCGTTAAGGCGTCTCTGGGTATTTTCTAAATTGAGTTTGCTGTAGGCGATTACACGGGTAATGAGTGATTGCTGGAATTCGTCTTTGGGTGCCATGATCTGGTATGCCTCAAGACGGCAACGTTCCATGGCTAGCTGATGCTTGAGGTTTTCAATTTGATTCTGAATGTTTTCTGGTACACTTCTCATTTCTTTTGTTTCCTTTTGAAGTATATATCGTAGGTAAGAAAGAAATTGTCAAATTGAAAAGAGCAGTTCTTATAACAAAAGAGGAATCCGCATTGCAGATTCCTCTTTAAATTTATGTAGACGCTGATTTGCTTGCAGGACTGTTCTGCACGATACGTTTATGTGCAAACAGCGGCTGTGAGCCTGCTGCTACTTTGCGACCTTTGCGAATGCAGCGGCGAGCTTTGCCATGGCTTCGTCCACTTCGGCAGCGCTGATGTTCAGCGGCGGAAGCATACGGAGCACGTTGCCCTTGGCGCTGAGCACCATGAGCTTTTCTGCGCGGGCGGCAGCCACAACGTTACCCACCGGCAAGGATTCATCCAGAGCGAGGCCAACGATAAGGCCTTCACCACGAATTTCCTTGATGACACTGTACTTGGCCTTGATGTCAGCCAGAGCGGTGCGAATCTGCGCAGCCCTATCCACAACATTCTGAAGTAAAGCGGGTTCTGCAACCTGGTTCACTACAGCGAGACCTGCAGCGCAAGCGATGGGGTTACCACCGAAAGTTGTACCGTGGTCGCCAGCCTTCAGTTCGTCCGCAATCTTCTGACGGAGAAGAACAGCGCCCAGCGGAAGGCCGCCACCGATACCCTTGGCGAGAGAAACGAGATCCGGATTCAGGCCATACTTTTCAAAGCCGAGGAAAGTTCCGAGACGGCCGCAGCCAGCCTGGACTTCGTCGACGATCACCAGCACGCCGAATTCCTTCTGGAGGCTGTTGATGGTTTCCACCATTTCTGCAGACAAGGTCATGACGCCGCCTTCGGCTGCCAGAGATTCCAGCATGATGGCGCAGGTGTCCTTGTTGACTTCGGCCTTGAGGGCGGCGCAGTCATTCCACTTCACATGAACGAAGTCGCCCGGCATGTTGCCGAAGCCATCGCGCAGAGCCGGCTGACCGGTTGCAGAAAGGGCAGCGAAAGTTCTACCGTGGAAGCTGTTCACGAAGGTGATGATCTTCTGCCTGTTGGCTTCACCCTTGCGGTCGAAATACTTACGTGCAAACTTGATGGCGCCTTCGTTAGCTTCGGTACCGGAGTTGCAGAAGAAAGCCTTGTCGAAGCCAGTGATTTCCAGAAGCTTCTTGCCCAGTTCAACCTGAGGCTTGTTCACATAAAGGTTGGAGATGTGGTTGAAGCAATCCATCTGCTTTACCACAGCTTCCTTGATGGCCTTGTTCTGATGGCCCAGGGCGTTCACTGCAATACCAGCAACGAAGTCCAGGTACTTGTCGCCCTTGGAGTCGATGAGGTAAGAGCCTTCGCCCTTTACAATTTCAATGTCAGCCTTGCCATACAGCGGGGCAATGACGTTCTTATCCTGTTCAATAAAAGACATTTTAAATTCCTTGCGCGAAATCCTTCTGCGCTATGCAAATTATCCTAAAATAGTTCCGTAGTTCAGTTCGCCGTTGATCTGCTTCACGAAATGTTCAGCATCCTTCCAGCCCACAATATGAATGGACTTGAGACCGCGATCGATGGACTTGAAGCTTTCGCGAACCTTGGGAATCATGCCGCCATTGATGACGCCGGACTCGATAAGGGCTTCGGCAGCATCGTTGGTCAGTTCGGGAATGACGGTCTTGGTTTCATCCATGACGCCCGGAACATCGCTTACCAGCACAAACTGATCGGCCTGAAGTGCCACGGCCAGTTCACTTGCAGCGGTGTCTGCGTTCACATTCCAGCTGACGCCTTCGCCATTTTCGTCGGGGCCGTAAGAAATGGGGCTCACTACGGGAACCCAGCCGGCAGTCCAGAGGTCTTCCACGATCTTCGGATTCACCTTCTTGACTTCGCCCACAAGACCCAGGTCAACCTTGCCCTGCTTCTTGACCACTTCGAACAGCTTACCGTCTACACCGGAAAGGCCGATGGAGCTTACGCCGTTGTTCAGGAGCATGCGGACCAGCTTCTTGTTCACGTGGCCGGAGAGGGTCATCTCCACCATCTTCATAATGCCGGGTGTAGTTACTCGGAGGCCATCGATAAAAGTGGGCTGTTCTCGCAGCAGGGAAATGTTTTCGTTAATGTCCTTGCCACCACCGTGTACAACGGCGACCTGGCAGCCCATAGCCGGAAGCTTGGAAACTGCTGCCACAAAATCGGCCAACTTGGCTTCGTCAATAGCCAGGCTGCCACCAATTTTTACAACCACTTTTTTCATTTTCTGTGATGTCCTCACTTGGTTATGCCGGCGGGTGTAAAATTAGGGCCGCCGGCGGTTAATCCATGCAAGAAAATTTAGAAAAACATTGTGCGTTCACAATGGTTTTTGTTATATTTAACGCAAACACAAGTACAACAACCCCAAAAGAGGTATAACATGGCTATTACTAAGGTTTGGCTCGACGAATCTTCCGACGAATGCGTTTCCTGCGGTGCTTGCGAAGCTACCTGCGACGCAGTCTTCTCCGTTCCCGAAAAGATGAAGGTGAACGAATCCGCTGACTTCGCTGCAAACGAAGACGCTATCAAGGATGCAGCTGCAGGCTGCCCCGCTGGCGTGATTAAGTTTGAGTAATCTGCAAGCCGACCTTTGGTCACTTAGCACTTTAGTGCTTACGTGATCCATGGCCACCTTTAGGTGGAGGCTGCAAAAAAAGACCCCTCCCGGGGTCTTTTTTTATTGCCGAGGCGCAGCGATTGACGCCGAAGGCGTCCAGAAGCTTAATTATGACGCATGGGAGAGCTCGCGCTCTCCTCCCCGTGTCGGGAAAAGTCTAATCCTCTCCTAGAATTGGGGAGGCCTTTTGTTTGAAAGGGGGATGGCTGATTTAGGGTTCGGCGAATTTCTTGTAGTTGTCTTTTATCCAATCGGCACTGCGAGCTACATTTTCGATTACCACTTCGTCGATAACGCCGTTCCAGGTTTCGGTATCTACTTCGTTACCGCCGATGCGTAGCGGTACTTTTCTGTCTAGGTCGTTGGGCTCAAATTTGTATTCGCTTATTTCATTGCCGTCTTCATCCTGGGTGGTAAGAACTTTTCCGTTGACGTACATGCTGACCTTGTGTTCTTTACTGACCAAAACAAGGTTTGCCCATTCGCCTACGGGCACTGCAGAGGAGTCGCCGAAACTAACTGCATAGGGATAAGCGGGCATGCTCTTCATGACTGTAAACCGGCCCTTATTGGATTCAAAGTGCCATTGGAATCTAGAAGTGGAGTCGCTCCAGTAGGCTCGTTCCGAAACTAGAATCTGATGTTCTCCGTTGGGACCATTCCATTTGGTCCATAGCGAAATGGTAAAGTCTCCGTCGCAGATGTCAAGAGAATCCAGACTGATGAACTGCCCCGGCTTTAGGAGGATTGCCTTGCCAGAAATGCCGTCAACATATTCTACATCGGTAGCTTCGGTAGAATCGTTGTCAAATACGCGGACGTCGGATTCCAGCGAAAGGCTGACCAGCGTTTCTACGGTGTCTTCGGGAATGGTGTCGATTTCCGATGAAGTGTCTGCAACGGCTGTGTCTGTAACACTGGTGGGAGGTTCCCAATTTTCGACATCAGGTGTGAAAATGCGGATGCCTTCGTTGCCGCCCTCGTAGTAGATGCTTTGATCGGCGACAAGCCAGGTTGTGTCTCCTTCATAGAAATTTAATGTGGGGAGTTCGAATGAAGTCTGTGATCCGTATGTGGTGAATTCTACACGAGACTGTAACACTTCACTTTTTGAATAGTCGGGACGATTTAATGAATCTGTATAGGCGATGGTAATGTCGCCAGACGGCATGTTCTTAAAGAAGAAGTTTCCTTCGCTATCCAACTCAGTCTTAAGGTTTCTACCGATAATGCGGACGAAGCCGGAGTTACGTCCTGCAATGCGGCCAGAGTAGGTCTTGCGGGCGTCAACGATGATTGCTGCCTGGTGTTCGCTGTTGGCGAAGCCGTCGCTTTCTCCTGCAGACGCATACAGCACGAAACTTTCGGAGCTGTCGACGTTGAGTTCGTACTTGCCCTTGTCATCGGCGGTAGTTTCTACGGAATCCTGAATGGAACTGTTGCGCCAGCTGTCGTAATAGGCTACTACACGAGCGCCCTTGACTGGATTGCCTGTAACGTCGAGAACGACACCCGATGCAATGGAATTGCCAATGTCGGTGACGCCACCAGCAGTAGGTCCAATGTCTGAAGAACTGTTCGAAGAACAGGCTGTTATAAGCCCTGTAAAAAGGCTTGCCAGGACCGTCAGGCCTTTAAAAAAACTGCGGTTTGTATTCTGCAATTTCATTATACCTAAACCTCCTTTTTCACCTTTTTGCTCATGGGGAATGCAACCACCATAAGTTCGTAAATTTTTTCCACATTGGTGTCGTTGGAGGCTCGGGAGATAATTTTTTTGCGGGCTTCTTCCAACACTTCCACTGCGTAATTATAAGAACTTTCGCTCATGGCCAATGTGGTGAAGGCGGCAAACCGTTCGTCTTTCGGCTTTGATTCCACAGCTCCGATTGCATGCTGTATGTATTCACGTCGAATTTGACGCAGGGCCATGGGTGGAATGCGGGTGGCGTCTAGCATCTGAGCGGTTTCTTCGTAGCGGGTGGTACCGCTCTTACCGTCGTCAGGGAGCTCGCGGATTAACCCCCACTCCAGTAAATTCTTGATGGCCTCGCGGGCTTCGTCTGTTGTAATTTGTGGGTCTACCAGGCGGGCCAGGGTCATGTAGTCGCCGCCCCATTTGGAACTTACGGCAAGTTCTCTTACGATGGGGTAGTACCACTTGCTAAAATAAAGTTGCTCGCGGGTGGTGATGTGTGTGAATTCAATCTGCTTGCGGATCTGCTGGATCTGTTCCCATGCGTTTTCGCGCTGGTCCACCTGATTTGCCTGGTTGTATTGCACTAGCGCTTCGAAGTAGGACTTCTGCAGGGGCTTGAAGTCCATGGCCTTGGCGATTTTCTCGATAGATTTCGGAGTAAGGTTGAATCGTCCGCGGATGACATTTAGGCAGTAGGAACTGCTGCTGAATCCTGCCTTTGCCGCAAAAAAACGATGGGAGAAAACCGCCCGCATTTTTTTCTGTTCCTCAAAGTAGTCTTGAAGAAACTTGCGGAAGTCATCGTAGTCAAACAAACGTTCTAGTGCAATGCTCATGCCTCTAAATTAAATATTTTTACACGATTTGCAAATGCAATCCCTTTTATTTGCTTATAGTGGTGTGTAAGAGGTGTGTAAAATAGATGAAATTTTTACACAGGCGAACGCAATAAAAAAAGCAGACTTCAAAAGAAGTCTGCTTTTATGAACCTAAGATTGATTTAGATTAACGAACAACCTTGCGGTCGTCTTCGGTCATAGCGAGGAACTCAGCGACGGTCATAGCGCCCTTATCGCCTTCCTTACGCTTGTTGACGGAAACCTTGCCTTCGG
>JAKSIG010000073.1 GCA_024398955.1 Fibrobacter sp.
GCAGCTGTCGGTGCGGTCTATGATAACATATATTAATAAATGTGTTTTTTTGTGGATAAATATGAAAAAAAATGAGTTATCCACGAATAATTGTAACATTGTGCGAAAGGTTTTGCACATTGATTTTGGCTCTAATTCTTGAAAAAACTTTTTTGGGAGGGTAAGTGGCGGGGCCTTTGCCAACTGACTCAAAAAGGGGTTGAGGCGCAAAGTGCATGCAGTTGGCGGATATGGTTAAGTTTAGGTAGGCAAAAAATTGTGCCGTAACTAGCAAATTTATTTATCTTTTAGCGGGATTTGCTAGAGAGTTAGTTTACACGAATGATGGAGGTCTCCATGGCTCGGAACGGAAATGCGAAAACTAGGCGCTTTGCTTTGAACATGCTTAAAGCGGGTGTGGCGATTTTTGGTGCCGCACTTCTATTCGCTTGCGGCGATGACGATTCCAGTTTTGGAACATCTGCAAAAGGCGGTTCTGCTGCAGAAGCCGATATCGTTGTTACTATTTTCGATGACTTGCCAAGTTGTGTCGGCAAGCGCGAAGGTGTTACTGCCTACGTGAAAGACGAAAAGATCGCGTATATCTGCACTGACGGCGACTGGGTAGCCGACAGCGAAACCGGCGATGAAGGCGACGGAGATGATGATGACGGCGACGACGCTGACAAAAAATCCTCCTCCAGCACGTCGAAGGATGAATTCTTGAATCCGAAGATTACCTACGGCACTATGACTGACACCCGCGACAACCAGGTTTACAAGACCGTGGAAATTTGCAACAACGAAACATCGACTTGCCAGACCTGGATGGCCGAGAACATGAACTACTCCGTGAACCCGGGCAAGCAGAGCTGGTGCGGCGGTGGCGAAGACAGAACGAAAAACGAAGGCGATTGCTCCGTGTACGGTCGCCTTTACACCTGGGCCGCTGCATTCGGCAAGTCGGAGGATGAATGCGGGTATGGAAAAACTTGCAACTTGCCTAGTGGAGATATCCGCGGCGTTTGCCCCGAAGGCTGGCACCTGCCGAGCAATGTTGAATGGAATGCGCTATTCACGGCAGTTGGCGGTACTAGCTATGCCGGTCAAAAATTGAAGGCTGACTCTGACCTGTGGAATGAAGGAACTTCAAATGACGATTCCTTTGGCTTCGCTGTTCTGCCGGCGGGCTACCGCGACGACGATGGCAGCTTCTACAGCGAGGGCGCCCACGCGCTCTTCTGGAGTTCTGCAGAGGACGGTAGCGGCATCGCGGACAGTTGGTGCTTCCGCTGGTTCGACGGCCGCGTGGACTCCAGTTGGAGCGACGAGAACTACGGTTATTCAGTGCGTTGTCTCCAGAACTGAAACGCCACTCCAGCTAGCTTAGAAAATATCTCAAAGGAGCCGTTTACCGCGACTCCCTTTTTTGCGTAGAGAAAAACTATCCCAATCTATCGTTGGTGATGCTTGTGTCTTTCTTTGCATCGCTAAAATCGATGTACTCGAATCGTTCGTAAAACGTATTATCTTGACAAAAGTGTTGAAAATTTACATTTTTATCAAGATATTTTTGTATTTTTCGTTTATTTTTGTATATTTATGATAAAAGGAAGGTTTTATGGAACGTTTTGCTATGAAACAACTGGTTCAGTGGAAAATGCGCAAGGATCGCAAACCGCTGATTTTACGTGGGGCTAGGCAGACCGGCAAAACATGGCTTCTGAAGGAATTCGGTAGGACCGCCTTTACAGAAACTGTTTATATAAACTTTGAAAACGAACGACGCCTTCAGGACATATTCTCTGAAAATTACGATGTACGTAGAATTATCACCACTATCGAATTGAACTACGGGAAAAAAATCAATCCCGAAAACACACTCGTAATCTTCGACGAAATCCAGGCGGCAAAAGGCGGCTTGACGTCTCTCAAGTACTTTTATGAGGACGCCCCCCAGTACGCCATTGTTGCCGCGGGTTCGCTTCTTGGAATTGCGCTACATGCGGGCCTCTCGTTCCCCGTCGGCAAGGTTTCGTTTCTTGACCTTGCGCCCCTTTCTTTTTTCGAGTTTTTGCGTGCCGCCCAAAAAGACATGCTTTGTGACGCCATTCGCGACGGACAATGGCACTTATTGGTCCCCTTTCACGAGGAACTGCTGAACTTGCTCAGGACCTACTTGTTTGTGGGCGGAATGCCCGAGGTGGTAAAAAAATGGGTAGAAACCAACGACTTCTTTGAAGCTCGAGAAATCCAGCGGGAAATCCTGCGCTCCTATGCGGCGGACTTTTCAAAACATGCGCCGAGGGAGCAGATTCCGCGCTTGAACATGGTATGGGACAGCCTGCCTGCACAGCTCAGCAAGGAAAACAAAAAATTCGTGTATGGAATTATTCGTGAAGGCGCTCGCGCCAAGGATTTTGAAATAGCCATAGAATGGCTTTGCGACTGCGGCCTGGTTCTTAAGTCCCACCGAATCAAGGAACCGCGAATGCCGCTGAAATCCTACCAGGACACGCACGTGTTTAAACTTTTCATGCTGGACGTGGGCTTGCTTGGCGCGTCCGTCGGACTGGACACAAAAACATTGATTGACGGAAACCGCATTTTCACTGAGTTCAAGGGGGCCATGGCCGAACAGTTCGTGATGCAGGAACTTTGTACGGTAGCTCCCGATTATCTTGGGTACTGGACCAACGAGCGGAGTACCTCCGAAGTAGATTTCGTTCTGCAAAAAGATGGGCTGATTATCCCCATCGAAGTCAAGTCCGGTGAAAATCTGCGGTCCCGCAGTTTCACCCTGTTCTGCGAAAACTTCAAGCCCGATCGTGCCGTGAAAACATCCGCGCTTCCGTTTTGCGATAACGGGAAAATATTGAATATTCCTTTATATGGAATCGCAAAATGTTTCGCCACCTAAGGAAAAGTTGGCAACTACCGATATGAAAATGGTGACGACTGATGTATTGCCTTTAAATTAGAAAGCTTTGTTCTACGCAAATTTTGCGTAGAATAGCCTATTGCAATGTTGCCTATGTTTTTAAAATCCCGATAAAATTGCCAAATTGTATTTAATTTGTTATTTTAACGGGCTTGGCTTTTTGTAAGTTGCATTTAAGGAGGGGCTTGTGAATAACAAAAAAATATCTTGGCTGAGTGGTGTTGCCATATCTTTTTTATTGGTGACAATGGCTTTTGTTCTTTTGGCTTGTGGTGACGTGGCGACGGACGCTCACCAGTCGGGCGTTGCCGTGCTTGAGGCTGGCGAAAAACTCTCGAACCAAACTTGTAGTGCGAATAATCTAGGGGAAATCCTCTTTGTAACGGACTCTGCTATGGTTTTTATATGTACTGGCGAAGGTTGGCGGACGATGAAGGGCTCGCAGGGTGAAAAAGGTGACCGAGGTGAAAAAGGCGATCAAGGTGAAAAAGGGAATCCAGGTGAAAAGGGACTACAGGGTGAAAAAGGTGACCAAGGCGAGCAAGGTGAAATGGGCGACCCGGGTGAAAAAGGTAATCCGGGCAAGGATGGTGCTTCGGTAATGAACTGCTCGTTTGCAGATACGATGAACCTCACAGCCAACGTGGAGGGGGTAAAAGTGATTTGCGCGGATACTCTTGTGGGGGTTGTTTGGAATGGCAAAAACGGTGAACGCGGTGAAGCTGGTGCCGGCTGCACCCTGGATGATAATGGTTCGGGAACGGTGACTCTCACTTGTGGTAAAGATGCTGACGCTTCATCGGTAATCCTCTATAAGGCCTTTTGTGATAATATGCCGTATGACCCGGAGAAGTTGGAATGCTATGAAAGTATGTTCCTCATGGAAAGTGGGGCGTTGAGTGCGTTCAATGCCAATAGGAATTTACTTTTGGACTTACGAGACGGTCATGTGTACAGAACTGTCGTTATTGATGGGCAGACCTGGATGGCCGAGAATCTAAACTACGATCCTGGTGATGTCTCTGGCATGAGTGTTTATTCTTGGAGTGGCTGTTACGAAAATTCTGCAGACAACTGCACAAAATATGGCCGTCTTTATACGTGGGAAGTTGCCGTGAATAATGCAGACTGCGCTTATGACAATAAATGTAACTTATCTGGAGTTGTTCAGGGCATTTGCCCCGAGGGTTGGCATTTGCCGAGCTTTGATGAATTTCAGTCCTTGTTTAAGGCCGTAGGCTCCGGCGAACCCGAAACAGAAAATAATGCTTATTGGAATTTCCACGTGGCTGGCGTCAAACTCAAGGCGAACGATGAGGCTGGATGGAAACCTTATTCGAACGACACGAAGGGTGAGGATGCCTACGGTTTCTCGGTGCTTCCTGCGGGCGTCATGAACGGTGATGACGGTTTTACCAGTGTAGGCCTTGTTGGCGACATTTGGTCTGCTAGCGAGTATAATGCATCTACCGCTTTTGATGTGCGCTTCGATTTCTTTAACGAGTTTGTGAATGCTGGTCACTATAGAAAGAATTTAGGCCTATCCATTCGTTGCCTTCGGGACTAAGCAATGGTCGTCATCAACGTCTTGCCAATTCTTTTTAAACGAGCGATAAAGTTTTTGCCTTTATAAAGCTTCTCTGTTTTTTTGCTGGCGGAACATTTGCAAATTGACTCGAAAAGGATTTTGGGGCGTAAAACGTGTGCTTTTGCAAAGTTTTTTGTGCTGAAATCTGCATTTTTTTTATATTTCCGCGAAATTTGCTAGAGAGTAAGTTTGCACGAATGTGGAGGGGAAATGACTTGGAATATTCTGAAGGCGGGTGTGGCGATTACAGGTGCTGCACTTCTATTCGCCTGTGGCGACGACAGCAGCAGCGGAACGGATAATTCTCAAATCGCGACGGGCATGGATTCTGCTGTAGAATCTATTGACGACCTTTTGGATTGCTCGTCGAAGCATGAGGGCGAGAGCGTATTCGTCAAAGAGGACGAGAAAATCTACGTCTGCACTGACGGCGACTGGGTGGTAAGCGAAAGTGGCGATGAAGGCGATGAAGACGATGATGACGGTTCCGTCAACCAAAAATCGTCCTCCAGCAAGGCGAAGTCCAGTAGCAGCGGCAAGGACAAGTTCAGCAGCAGTGTGAAATCCAGTTCCAGTAAGGCAAAATCTAGCAGCAGCGTAGAATCCAGCAGCAGCGCTGGTAATGGCGATGGCAAGTCTTCATCCTCCAGCAAAGCGAAGTCCAGTAGCAGCGGCAAGGACAAGTCCAGCAGCAGTGTGAAATCCAGTTCCAGTAAGGCGAAATCTAGCAGCAGCGTAGAATCCAGCAGCAGCGCTGGTAATGACGATGGCAAGTCTTCATCCTCGGCTACGTCTGAGGGGCAAGACGATTCTAGTAGTTCTTCTAGCGTCATTGCGAGTAGCTCTTCTGAAGAATGGGCCAATTCCAGCAGTTCCGATGAATTATCCAGCAGCAGTCGTAGCCTTTTTGAGATGTCGAAGGATGAATTTTTGAATCCGAAGATTTCGTATGGCGAGATGACTGACGCACGCGATGGTCAAAAATACAAGATTGTAAAAATCGGTGACCAGGTGTGGATGGCGGAGAACCTGAACTACGATTACAACAAGGGAACGGCCAAGAGCTATTGTTACGACGACAAAGAAGCTAATTGCGCTGTAACCGGTCGCCTTTACACATGGGCTGCCGCCATTGATTCTGCATCCTTAGCAAACGATGCAAACAATCCCCAAACTTGCGGCTACGGCAAAATATGCACGCTGCCGACCGTTGTTCAAGGCGTGTGCCCCGAGGGCTGGCACCTGCCGACTAATGCGGAATGGAATACCTTATTCAATGCAGTAGGAGGCTCTAATAAGGCCGGTACTGCACTCAAGTCGCAAACCGGTTGGAAATCGCAGACGGGCGATGCCGACGATAGGGATGCCTACGGCTTTTTCGCGCTCCCTGCAGGTTACAGGAATGGCTACGGCAGTGGCTATTTCAACGATGCCGGTGGCTACGCTGACTTCTGGTCTGCCTCTCAGGTCGAGGACGATAGTGACCGCGCCTACTTCTTGTACTTGGACTACTACGACGCGTCTGCCGACCTGGACAACGACTTTAAGAACCACGGTTACTCGGTACGTTGCCTCCAGAACTGAAACGCCACTCCAACTAAACTTTACCTAAAATAGGTGACCTAAAATAGGTCACCTAGGGTAAGCGCCTTTGAAATTTGTCTTGCGTAGCTGTTGTCTTAGAGTGTAGAACCAAGGGAGTTCATGGTTAACTCTGCCAAATCTCTGATTTTTTATGGCTTTTGGCAAGTTTAGATAGCCTTGACTTCACGGTGACAGATTTTATATATTTATAGCCATAGGGACCACTGGTCGGTCGCCTGCCGCCTTACGGGCGTTTTTTATATGGAAAATACAAGAGGATAAAATGGCTCGAGAAATCCGAGAGACTCCAATCTTGTACGGCGAGGATGCTCGCCGCTTCCTTGCCCGTATGCAGGTGAAAAGGACCGAGACTCCAGAAGCTCGCGCCGAACGCTTACTGCATTACGAATTCATGAAGAAAGCGTTCGAAGAGGGAATGCGTGAAAAGCGCGCCCGCGAAGCTGCCAACGGAGGTGTGGACCCATGGTTTGGTCATCGTTAGACAACTCGTCTCTTATGTTTGTGCGCCTTGATTCCACGGATTTTGTGGAATCCTTTGATTGTGGAGACGCAGACCTAAACGATTTTATTACAAATCAGGCTGATTCTTTCGCCAAAGCTTTGCTTTCGGTGAGTTACGCGTGCGTTGATTCAACGTGCGGGAAAACGCTTGCCTTTTGTAGCCTCGCGAACGACAAGGTCTCCATTAGCGACTTCAACGACAAAACAGAATACAACCGTTTTCGGAAGCATCAGGGTTTCCCGCAAGGGAAACGGCTCAAAAGTTACCCCGCCGTGAAGTTGTGCCGTCTCGGAGTCGATGTCTCTGCAAGAGGTTTTCACATTGGCTCCTGGATGCTGGATTACATCAAGTCCATGTTCGTTGTAAGCAACAAGACGGGGTGCCGTTTTTTGACGGTTGACGCCTATCTTGCCGCAATTCCGTTTTACGAGAAAAATGGATTTGTGTTCTTGAACGAAACAGACAAAAATAACCCCTATACACGACTGATGTACTTTGATTTGATGGACATCGTCGGATAATGTTCCTTGACAGCCTGTATAGACCAAAAACGTCCTTAATAGGCTTACGCAATCATTTTGAGTTTTTTGCAGGCGGGACCTTTGTAAACTGACTCGAAAAGGGGTTGGGGCGCAAAGCGCATGCAGTTGGTGGATATGGTTAAGTTTAGGTAGGCAAAAAATTGTGCCGTAACTAGCAAATTTATTTATCTTTTAGCGGGATTTGCTAGAGAGTTAGTTTACACGAATGATGGAGATTCCCATGGCTCGGAACGGAAATGCGAAAACTAGGCGATTTGCTTTGAATATGCTTAAAGCGGGCGTGGCGATTTCAGGTGCTGCACTTCTATTCGCCTGCGGCGATGACAGCAGCAGTGGTGCGGAAGGTTCTCAAACCGCGACAGGCGTGGATTCGACTGTAGAATCTATTGACGACCTTCTGAATTGCACCTCGAAGCATGAGGGTGAAACGGCGTACATCAAGGAAGAAAAAGCGACCTACGTTTGCGTTGATGGAGATTGGATTACTGGTTCCATTTCCGAGTCCGTTGACGACCTCATAAATTGCACCTCGAAGCACGAGGGCGAGACCGTATTCGTCAAAGAGGACAAGGAAATCTATGTCTGCACTGACGGCGACTGGGTGGTCGCCGGCGAAACTCTCGACGAAGGCGATGATGACGGCGACGACGCTGACAAAAAATCTTCCTCTAGCAAGGCGAAGTCCGCCGACTCCAAGGGCAAGTCCAGCAGCAGCGACGGTAATGACGATGGCAAGTCCTCGTCCTCTAGCAAGGCGAAGTCCAGCAGCAGCGTAGAATCCAGTTCCAGTGTCATTCCGGGCTCCGACCCGGAATCCAGCAGCAGCGATGGTAATGACGATGGCAAGTCCTCGTCCTCTAGCACGGCTAAGTCCAGCAGCAGCGAAGGGGGTGGCGGTGCCAGTTCCTCCAGCGTCATTGCGAGTAGTTCTTCTGAAGAACTGGTCAGTTCCAGCAGTTTCAATAAATCCTCCAGCAGCAGTCGTGGCCTTTTTGAGATGTCGAAGGATGAATTCTTGAATCCGAAGATTTCGTATGGCGAGATGACTGACGAACGCGACTATAAAAAGTACAAGACTGTGGAAATCTGCAACAAGGACAAGTCGGAATGCCAGATCTGGATGGCGGAGAACCTGAACTACGCAGATTCTACAAAGACACCGAGCCTGAAGGGTAAGTCCTGGTGCTATGACAATAAGGCTAAAAACTGCGATGTAACCGGTCGCCTTTACACCTGGGCTGCGGCCATTGACTCCGTTGCCTTGGCAAACGATGCAGACAATCCTCAGACTTGCGGTTATGGTAAGACCTGTACGCTGCCGACAGTTGTTCAAGGCGTGTGCCCCGAAGGCTGGCACCTGCCGAGTTATGATGAATGGGAGACCTTGTTCACAGCGGTGGGTGGCTCTAGTAAGGCGGGTACGGCACTCAAGTCGCAGACCGGCTGGTATTCGCAGACGGGCGATGCTGCCGATAGGGATGCCTACGGCTTCTCCGCGCTCCCTGCAGGCTACAGATACAGCGATGGCAATTTCATCTATGCCGGCAACTACGCCAGCTTCTGGTCTGCTAGCGAGTACAGTAGCGGCAGCGCCTACCGCATGGACTTGTACTGCAACTACGAGAATGCCTTCATGGACGACATCAATAAGCTCAGCGGCTTCTCTGTTCGTTGTCTCCAGAACTGACTCCCTATACAACCGAGCCTGGCCTCGCAATCCAATGGGAAAGCCGTTTCCCCATGAAATTGTGACTAAATCGCCGCCTTCGTGGTGGTCTTAGTCACAATTGATGAAATTCCATTGTGCACAAACTAATTTTTTTGTGACTAAAAGGAGTGTTTGACGTTTTTTTAGTCACTTTTAACCGATTTTTGCCGATTTTTTGCCTCTTTTAGTCACTTTTTCGCCTTAAAAAGGCCCTTTCTGCGCACCAATCACTAACCACCAATCACTAACCACCAACGCCTGCATACTAACTGCTAAAATGTCATCTTTTGACACCCGAATATTTCTAGATTACGATTCGTGCGAAAACAGCACGTTTTAACCTCAAAAGCCTTGCAGCTTCCGCCTGTTTGCAAGGAAGGGAATGAAAATGAATACGAAAAAACACGACGGTGTCTTCAAGACCGCCTTCAGGAACCCAAAACACGCCGCGTCGCTATTGAAAACTTTGCTGACCGATATTGGGCACTTTGTTTTTTCCTGTCCATTAGTGTATATTTGGAGGTGGAGGCGTCTTATGGCTACGATCACAATGGACATCCCTGAAGACATCTTGAATTTTATGGTGTGTAATAACAAGTGCGATGAACTCCGTCGTAATGCTTTGTTGCTGTACCCCTTCATTAAAAACGAGACCATCTCGCATGGCCGTGCCGCAGAAATTTTGGGCATTTCCAAGTGGGAACTGATTGAATTGTACGGAAACGAGGGAATCCCTTATATTGACCAAAGCTGGGAAGAAGTTGAACAAGATGCGGCCAATGTGAAGGCGTTGCTTTCCAAGAGGTAGGAATGATTGTCGTTTCTGATGCCACTCCAATAATTTCTTTTCTTAAAATCAACCGACTTGACATTCTTGAAACTCTTTTTGGTGAGGTTCTCCTTCCCGATGCGGTATATGAAGAATTAACTTCAAACTTGAATTTTCAAGTAGAGGCCGACAAAGTCAGGTCTTGCGATTTTTTCAAGAGAGTTTCGATAGCCAATAGCGATACGGTCAACATGTTGATGCGCATGACAGGATTGGACCTTGGCGAAAGCGAAGCTATTGTCTATTCCGATGAAAACAAGTGCGATCTTTTAATTGTCGATGAGGTTCGGGCTCGGCATGTGGCTACAACCATGAAATTACGAATATCCGGTACAATAGGCATTTTGACCGTTGCTAATGAAAAAGGCTTATTGTGTAAAGCAGATGCAATTGAATGCGCTAGAATTCTTCGATTGTCCAAAAGGCATATCAGCGAGGCTCTCTTGAATTCATTTGTTGAAAATTTAAAGTAGGACTCGGAATACAAGGAGGCAATCATGGACCGTCCAGAAATCATGGCAGAACGTAAGCGCAAAGGCTTCGTGTCCGTTGCTGATGTACTCCGCGCTGAAGGCGAAGCCGCTGGCCTGGCGAAGGGCGAAGCTGTTGGCCTTGCAAAGGGTGAAGCTGTTGGTCTCGCAAAGGGTTTGGCAAAATTGGTTCAGTCCGCCAAGAACTTTCTTGCGATGGGCCTCTCGCTGGAGCAAGTTTCCCAGGGCACCGGCCTTTCCGTCGAAGAAATCCGGAAGCATTGCTTGTAGAATCACTTTTTACTGTCTGCAAAAAAGGCCCGCTCATAGAGCGGGTCTTTTGAATTTTGCAATGGACTGCCGTGGACAACGTCATTGTGAGCGTAGCGAAGCAATCCATTGAAGTTCATCTATGGACTGCCACGGGCTTCGCC
>JAKSIG010000074.1 GCA_024398955.1 Fibrobacter sp.
GTTTTTTATACATGAAAACCCCGAAAGTTTTGTCCAACTTTCGGGGTTCACATCACAGGCTGCGGTTTTTAAATGTGGCTACCCAAGCAAGCTTGGGTGCGGTGCGACTCTAGCCTTACGCTTTCTTAAACTTCTTAAGAAGAGCGTCTGCCTTTACGAACTGCTGCTTCACGGACTTGGGACCAGTACCGCCTTCGATGTTACGGCGGCTTACGCTGTATTCGAAGGTGAGGGTCTTCTTCATGCGGGCAACATCGGGAACGCCGGCGGCGGCCCAGGATTCGTCGGACAGGTCTGTAAATTCCTTACCCTGGCGGGCGGCTTCGCCGACCAGGCTGCCGACCACGTGATGTGCGTCGCGGAACGGAACGCCTGCTTCCACCAGCAAGTCTGCCAGGTCGGTAGCCAGCAGCGCCGGCAGCATCTTGGCCTGCATCTTGTCGAAGTTGAAGCGTGCGGTTTCCAGAGCTTCCTTCATGACGCGGAGGATCACCTTCACGTTGTGAACGCTGTCGAATACCGGTTCCTTGTCTTCCTGCAGGTCGCGGCTGTAGGAGAGGGGAGCGCCCTTCACCAAAGTGTACATGGCGCTGAAGTTACCCAGCATACGGCCAGACTTACCGCGGATCAGTTCCATGGAGTCGGGGTTCTTCTTCTGGGGCATCATGGAGGAACCGCTGCTGAATGCATCGTGCAAGGTGAGGAAGCCGAATTCGCTGGTGCTCCAGTTCACGAAATCTTCGGCGTAACGGCTCATGGTGTTTGCGATGATGGCGAGGTCAGCGTTGAATTCCAGCATCATGTCGCGGTGGCTTACGGCGTCGATGGAGTTGGGGCTCACATCCTTGAAGCCAAGTTCCTTTGCAACCAGGGCGCGCTGGTAGGGGAATGCGGAACCAGCCATGGCGCCGCTACCCAGAGGCAGCTGGGAGTGCAGTTCCAGGAAGTTGTCCAGGCGTTTTACGTCGCGGCTCACTGCAAAGAACATGCTCATGAGGTAATGGCTGAAGTAGATTGGCTGTGCCTGCTGCAGGTGGGTGTAGCCCGGCATCAGCTTGCCGAAGTACTTCTTGGAAAGGTCCAGGACCACTTCCATCAATTCGACTTCGAGAGCGCGGATTTCTGCAGCGCGGTGACGCATGTAAAGCTTGAAGTCGGTGCAGACCTGGTCATTGCGGCTACGGCCGGTGTGGATCTTCTTGCCCAAAGCGCCGATGCGTTCGGTAAGCACGCGTTCTACGGCCATGTGGATGTCTTCGTCGGAAGGCTGCCACAGGTTCTTGCCTGCGTGGTAATCGTCGAGAATGGTCTTGAGGCCGTCGCAAATCTTCTTGTATTCAGCCTTGGTCAAAACGCCGGATTCTACCAGGCCCTTGCCGTGACCGATGCTGCCTTCGATGTCTTCTTCAATGAGTTCTGCGTCGAACTGGAGACTGAAGGAAAGGTCTACCATGGACTGCGCCATACCGCTGGCGAAGCGGCCGGTCCACATGTTGGTCTGGGTTCCCTTCTTGGAATCTTTCTTTGCAGCGGGTTTTGCTGCAGCCTTAGAAGTCTTTGCCATACAATTTCCTTTTGCGAAAGGTCTAAAAATAACGATCAAAATATAGAAATTAGTTCATTTTCTAGTTGTCCCCAGGTTTGCATTATTGACGATGTGTCTATATTTATTTCCAATCGCTAATCGTTTTGGGGGTATATGGAAACAGGCAGGTTTTATGAATTACTTCAAATTTTTTAAATCTTTAATTTTTGCCGCAGGAACAATGATTTTTCTTTCCGCTTGTGGGGAAGAAGGAACTACGGAGCAGATTACAAATAATTATTCAAATTCCGTAGAAATTGTTTCTACAAAATCAGATTTGCCCAAATGCAATGATGAAACTGATGGTGACCAGTTTTGGGTAAAAAAGGAAGGAACTGCGTACTTATGCGTTGATGGTCAATGGAATTCTCTTTCTGGTTCTTCCGGTAATGCAGAATCTGAAATCAAAGCTGAAGTTAGTTGCAAAACAGCAACACTATCGGACGACAGTGGAATCAAGATTATATGCAATGGCGATTCCATTGGTGTGGTTCTGAACGGTTCTGCCGGCAAAGACGGTAACGATGGTAAAGATGGAAAGAATGGTAACGATGGTAAAGATGGATTAGGGTGCGAAATATCGGAAACGACCGATTCTAGCATTACCATGCAGTGTGGCGAAAAGACCTACAACTTTGATTATAATTTAGGTTCTAAACCCGAAAATACCGAAGAAGAAATATACGAAGCTTGCGACGAAAGTGTTGACGGAACT
Organism: Fibrobacter sp.; assembly: GCA_024398955.1. Taxonomy (GTDB): domain Bacteria; phylum Fibrobacterota; class Fibrobacteria; order Fibrobacterales; family Fibrobacteraceae; genus Fibrobacter. The sequence continues at coordinate 2,301 of JAKSIG010000074.1, forward strand.
GATTCGGAATGTTCCATAGAGGAAGCTGATATTTCGGGATTTAGCGAAAAGGGACCCTTCCTGCGCGGCGCTGCTGTTTTAGCCTATGAATTGTTGAATGGCAGAACGCTAAAGCAGACAGGTAAAAGCTTTAGTGGCGAAATTTATGCAGATGACGGCTTGTTTAATATTAAGAGCGTAAAGCTGTCTAGTCAGTATGCCATTATTAAAGTCAATGGCGTTTACCGCAATGAAGTTACCGGAAAGAATAGTGATAACTCTTTGGAACTTCGTGCGCTAACAAACCTTAAGGGGCGCAAGAACGCCAATGTGAATTTGTTGACTCAATTGGAATACAATCGTGTCAGTTATCTGGTTACAAAAAAGAACGTATCTGTGGCTATGGCAAAACGTCAGGCCAAGAAAGAAATTATGAACGCCTTTAATGTGGATACAACTGCTTTAAATTTGGATGGGATGTCTGAAGATTTAACGATTTTTGGGAATACAGAACAGAATGCCATTCTGCTAGCCATAAGCGTTTTACTGCAAGGAGATCGCACCACTGCCGACCTGAAGGCGCTGCTTTCTAAAATCAGTGATGATATTGAAACGGATGGCGAGTGGAATAGAGATTCCTTGACTCGTACCGCCATTGCAACATGGGCTCTAGAAAAGGACGCTTCCGGTTTTTTGAGTGAAATTCGCAGCCATGTTAAAGGCTGGAATCTTGGAGAGTCTGTTCCTGAATTTGAGAAATATATCCGAAATTTTTATCAGAAGGAACTTGGCTTAGAAGAATGTGTAGGAAGTAGGGAAGGTTTGTTAACCTACGATAGCAACATATATTCCTGTAAAGATGGAGCTTATCAAATGTTGAATGCCGCTGAGGTTATGAACTTAGGTTGCAACGCTGCAGGAAAAACTATGGATTATAGGGGCCGTACCTATGAATGCAATGGTTCCGCCTGGACACGCGATGGAAAGTTGGTCTTTGGAGATGCTCGCGATAATAATGTATACACAATGGTCACTATAGGTGATGATATCTGGATGGCTGAAAATTTGAATTACAGATACACTCAACCGACTCATGACAGAGATTCCTCTAGTTTTTGTTTTAATGAAAGTGCTGATAGCTGTGCCAAATATGGACGCCTCTATTTTTGGAGTGCCGCTATGGATAGTGCTGGAATTATCTCCAGGAATGGTGAAGGTCGAAATTGTGGTAATGGTGTTAGTTGTAAAACTAATGATCCTGATTTTATGTGGTCAATTATTCGTGGGGTTTGCCCAGAAGGATGGATCATTCCTCGTGATGCAGACTTTAACAAGCTGAAGTCATATGTTGGTGAAAATGCTGAAGATGGTTCGAATTTTTTTCATCTGAAATCGTCTGAAAAATGGAATGGTTCTGATAAATATGGTTTCTCTATTTTACCAGCGGGTTCTGGTTTTGAAAGCAATTTCCCCACAAGTGGTGTTTATTACTCTATTCTCGATGTTGGCTTTTGGTCAAGTGATGCCAATTTTAGTAGATATTTGAATGGAGAACCATATGGCTTCTTATGGGCTTTTGATTCAGAAACTGAAGAATTAAGAAAAAAATCATTTGATCGTTTATTATCTAGTGCTTATCCCGTCCGTTGTGTCAAGAATAAGAACTAATCTTACCATAAGTTTTCCTCAAAAAAAACGAGCCCCGAAAGGGACCCGTTTTTTATAAAGAATAGTTTTCTTATCCATTGAGAATCTTTTCTACGGTGGAGATAATCTTGTCTCGTTCGCCACACCAGTTCGGGGCCAGCAGCAGGTCGCTGGGGCTTTCACCGCTGAACCGTTCGATGGCGGTTTCCATGCCGATGATCTTGATCATTTCGGCAACAGCTTCGCAGTATTCCTCAAAAGTCAGCAATTTGATTTCTCCGTTGGCAAAGTCTTCTGCCATGGCGGTTCCCACCACAATATGCAGGGGATGAATTTTGACGGCGGCCAGATGCAAGTCGCGAACCACCTGGGCAGTCTTCTTGAAGTCATCCATCTTTTCGCCGGGGAGACCGACGATCACGTGGGTGGTCACACAGAGTCCCGCAGCCTGGCAACGCATGACTGCGTCCTCGAACTCTGCCAAAGTGTGGCGGCGATTGATGCCAGCCAAAGTCAAGTCATTGGCGGTCTGTAAACCGATTTCCACGATAATGGGCTTCTTCTTGTTCAGCGAAGCCAGGTAATCCACCTTCTCCTGCTCCAGACAATCGGGGCGGGTACCGATAGCGAGCCCTGCCACTTCAGGATGCTTTATAATCGGGTCAATAATGCCTTTCAGGTGCTCCAGGGGAGCATGGGTGTTTGTGTAGGGCTGCAGGTAAGCCAAGATTCCTGCGTTAGGGTATTTTCCCCTTAACTTTGGCACAAATTTTTCCAATTGCTCCTGAATGCTTACCTTTGCCTGGTCAAAAACGGGGCTGAAACTGCGATTGTTGCAGTAGCTGCAGCCCGAAAAACCTTTGGTGCCATCCAGGTTGGGGCAGCTCATACCTCCATTCAAGGGCAGTTTTCGCACCTTGAGATAGTTTGGGAAAAGCTTTAACAGTAAATCGCGATATGGAGTGTAGTTCATGCTAAAATTATAACTAAATGCACGCAAGATTAAGGTTTCATTTGCGACTTAAGTATCTATATTTTGTAGGGTGTCGGGGATTTAGAATGTTATTTGGGAGGAAACATGAATAGTCGTATTCTTGCTGCAATAGTTCTACTATTGTCAGTTTGTTCTTTTGGGGCCAAGTATTACATACCCACCGATTTTGCAGAGCCTAAAAAAATAGATGGTTGCTACCAGATTTCTAACCGTAGCGAACTTTACGGTTTTGCCCACATTGTAAACGGAACCTATGCCGATGGCCGTAAGCCCGAGATTTCCGCCTGTGGTAAATTGACTGCAGATATTGAATTCAATGATACTACGGATTCCCTTGCAACCTGGATTTCCATCAAGGAGTTTTCCGGATTATTCGACGGACAGGGACATACCATCGAAGGATTTCGTCTTAGGGACAAAGCAACAGACAATGTCGGCTTTATAAATAAATCTGTTGGAGGAACAAAGGATAAGCCCGTTGTTGTTCAAAATGTTGTGATTCTGGACGCCTATTTCCAGGGGCATAAGAATGTGGGTCTTGTGGCAATAAACGAAGGCTATCTCCTTGTAGAAAACCTGTTTTTTGATGACTGCTTGTTTACTGCAGATTCAATTGCCGGTGGTGCGGTCGGCTTGAACGAAACAGGTGCTAGTTTGCAAATCTTAGCTACGGATGGCGGCTTTCGAAGTGTTTGGGGCGATACCATTTCGGGGGGCCTAATCGGGTACAACGCCAAAAATGCAACTGCGCAGGTGATCAATTCAGAAACAAGAAGTGCTTCTGGAGGATATTACGCCCTTGGTGGATTCCTTGGCTTAAATGAAGGCTCCTTCACCTTGATCAACTCTTATGCAGACAGTTATCGCGAAAAGACAGAAGATAAGGACAAAGGGGCTTTTGTAGGTTTGAACATGGGCTCTTACGAAGTGGAGAACAGTTTCTATTGCGGAAACTGGCCTGAATCCAAGGGAACCTTTGTGGATGAACTTGAGTTGAAAAAGGGGGCTGCAACGGTCCAACTGCACAACTACAGCAAGAATGGAATTTCTGGAAAAATCTGGGGGCAGGATTCTCTTCGTGTGATTCCTTTCTTAAACGATCCCTATGGATCCTATTCCTTTGACGTTGGCCTGTATTCCTTTGTAGATACCTTGTCAGAAATCAAGAGCTATACTTATGGCAAAAAGGTTACACTTCCTGTTCTAAGTAAAATCGGCTTTGGTTTTGAAGGCTGGTATACCAACGAAAAATTTGAAGGAAAACCGGTGACTGAAATTTCTGACACCGATGCGGGCAGCAAGAAATTTTATGCCAAGTGGGAAGGTGTTCCTGTAAAGCCTGCAAAGGGTGACGATGGCTGCTACCAGATTTCCAACAGGGGAGAACTGTTTGGCTTTTCTGAGATGTTCATGCACTGGAGCAATCTTTATGAAGAAGGTATTGTTATTGAATGTGCCAAGCTGACTGCTGACATCGAGGTGAATCCGTACATTCCTCAACTGGATAGCGGCGAAGTGAAGGATTCTCTTAGACTTTGGGAACCCATTCGTGGATTTGAAGGCGTTCTTGATGGCCAGTATCATACGATTTCTGGTTTGTATATGATGTCGGGCTTTTTTGATGAAATTCAAGGAGGTTCAACAGAAAAACCGGTGGTCATTAAAAATATCGGCATCGTCAATTCAATGAACTACGACTACTATGGTTCCAACATTTATGGCGATAACGGAGGCTTTGTTGAAATTAATTCCGGCGTACTGGAATTTGAACGGGTATTTAGCGGAATCAACTTTGTTAATCCTTCATCATTTCAGGTTGGAAGTATGGTTGGTCGAAATAAAGGAAATCTAACCATTCGAGAATGCGCTAATGAAGGAAAGATGTATGCTTCCCATAGTAGTAACGTGGGAGGGCTTGTTGGCGTAAACTCTGGTGATTTGCATATTGTGAATTCCTACAATGTGTCTGATATCGAGGGACGTTACGAAATTGGAGGCCTCGTGGGAATTTCCACAAATCCTCTTGTGATCGAAAACTCTTTCAATTTCGGATCTGTTTCGGGTGAACTGCGGGCGGGCCCCATCGTAGGCAGTAAGTATGAGCCTGTTGTAAAATTCGATGCCGTATATTTCAGCAATGGATCCGAAGAATTTGAGGGTGCTGTCAAAGTCTCCTCGAAGGACTTTGCCGATGGTACCGTATTCAAGGCTTTGCAGGGACATCCTGATTATGGCGGTGTCTGGAAGCAGGAAGTCGGTGTTGATGCATACCCGGTTCTAGACTGGATGAGTGGCATTGAATTGCATCCTGTTAAAAAGGACACGCTGGATAAGGATACAACGGATAAACCGGACCCAGAAAATCCTGTTGCCGTTCCAGTTGCCGCCAAGAAATTTGCCGGAAAGATTTACGCCGAGGGATTAAGCCTGCATATTGAAGGCCTAGCCATTGGCAAGACCGTTGCCGTATTTGATATCCAGGGCAGGGTTGTTGCAAGGCCAAGGGCTTATTTGCATAGCATGGTGCTGAACCTGCCTAATGCGGGAACATACATTGTTCGAGCAGGGGCGACTACCTGCCGAATTACTGTCAAATAGTTATGCCTGGTCAAAAACGGGGCTGAAACATAGGCAATTTGGAAACGATTAAGAGTTCATTTGCAATTTAAGAATTTATATTCTATAAGGTCTTTGGGATAAATAGAGGTATCATTGAATTTTTGTCCTTTCACAAAATCGGTTTTCTGCGTTGCTCGGCAATTGTTGTGGAGTTCCGTCCTTGTGGTCTGTACAGAATTTCTTCTAGGTTGCAACGAACAGTCTGCAAACGAAAGTCCCTCGAAAGAAACTCCCAAGTCCACAGCAAATTTTTCTTCCCCCGAAGATTATTCTTTTGAAAATCCTGTACAAAATTCTGTAGATACCGTGGTCGCGGTTGATTCTCTGGTTCAGGATTCCCTGCAGGATTCTGTTGCTCAGGATACTGTTGTGGCTGTAGATTCAGTACCTGCGTCTGTACCAGAAAAGGCTAAACCCGCTCCTCGTCGGGTTGCTAAACCTGTAGAACAGCCGGTGGAAAAGGAACCCGCGATTGATTCTGCCGCCATTGCTCGTGCAGATTCTCTTGTGAAGGATTCACTTGCAAAGGATTCTGTTGCCAAGGCATTATGTAGCGATGTAGGGGCGTCTCAGATTTGCGACATGCGCGATGGTAAAAGATATCGTTACGTAAAAATTGGCAAGCAGACCTGGATGTCTCAGAATCTGGCGTACAAGGTAGATGGAAGCTGGTGCGTTAACGGAAATGCCGAAGGCTGTGCTCGGTATGGACGCCTTTACGAATGGAATGTGGCGAATTCCTGCCCCGTGGGCTGGCGCTTACCTTCTATGGAAGATTTTACGATACTCAAAAGTCATATCGAAAAAAAATTGGCAGGCAAGTCTGGCGTAGGTACCGCACTTAAGACCATTACTGGCTGGGAAGAGGATGACGATGGAATCACTCCTGTTGGTACGAATGAATTTGGCTTTGCTGCCAAGCCTGCAGGTTACCGCGATTACCGCGGAAACTTTGTGTCTGTAGGTAGCGAAGCCAACTTCTGGACATCACAAGAAGTCCCCGGAGAAGACCGGGCTTCTTACTGGAATCTTTACTTTGCAAATCAGGACTTTATTGGTTCCTACGTCGGTTTAAAGACTTCCGCAATGTCGGTTCGCTGCATTAAGGAATAGCGCAGGTGGAGTTGCCTGCTGTTGATAAGGTAGATTAAGCCTGATCAAGAAGCTTTCCGGTCTCAAGTTCATAGACGCTGAACTTGGGGCCATTTTCTTTTGCAGTAGGACTTTCGTAAAGGCCGAAGGTTGCAGGATTGCCGCCCTTAGGCAGGCTTGTGGAACCGGGATTGAACATCTGAACGCCCTTGAAGTTCTTTTTCAGGTCGTAAATGTGGGTGTGACCATAAAGGTAGGCATCAACGGGTCGCGTACAAGTTTTGCCATCTGAATCCGTCGAGGTCGTGCTTGCGTTGCCGGTGGATACGCGGGGCTCTAGCTGGTCCAGTGCGTTGACGGGGAAGCATTCCGGCATAAAAATGTGGCCATGGCTCAGGAAGAGTCGATAGGTGCAGGTGCCGTTAGCCGTTTCAAAGGAATCCTCTACAACGGCGTATTCGTCTTCGATCTTTACGAAGTCCAGCATCATCAGGTCCACATCGGCGTCGCAGTTGCCGCGGACCGCCACAATCTTGTCTCCATAGGGGCGCAGTGCTTCTACGACGCCCATAGGGCCGTGCCCCTCGGGAAGCGGGTTTCGGGGACCGTGATAGAGGGTGTCTCCCAGCAGGAAAATCTTGTCGCAATGAAGCCGCTCAAAGTGGGCGATGGCCTTTCGGGCTGCGTCTGCGGAACCGTGAATGTCTGAAAGAATTAGTGCGCGCATGGGAATTAATTATTAATTATGATTTATGAATTACGAATTATGAGATACGGATGATGAATTGTGAAAAAATTGTTCGGCGGTAGAATGCAATTATAATTTATTTAGGCAAGCAGGGCCACGATGCCGCTGAAGGCCATGTATACGTATACGATTTTCCTGAGGATTTTGTGGGGAATCTTTTTGAACACCTTTCCGCCAATTGCCGTTCCGATGATTACCCCAACGATGCCGCAGCCGTAGGCGATTCCCACGGAAGTTGTTACAAATCCGTTTCCTGCCCTGAAGAATGTCATCATCAGGTTGCCTAGGGCGAAGTACACCTGGCTGTGGGCGATGTACTTCTCCTTGGTTTCGCAGGAGGCCAAGAAATAAAGCACCGAGGGAGGCCCCTGCATGGCGAAAAGTCCGCCCATGATGCCAGACAGCGTTCCCAGCCCGACCTGCGCAAGGAGGGTTGGCTTCAACTTGATCTTTTCGCTAATAAAGAAAAAGTAAATGCTAATGGCGATGAGGATGACACCGAGGACATGTTTTAGGAATCTGTCATCGAAGCTTGCGACGGCACCCACGGCAAAAAAACTCACGACGGTAAAAATGCCAAGGAGGGGGAGGACTTGCTTCCAGACGATGAACTTTCGCATGCGGTAGGCAACTACAATGGACATGGACGCAGCTAACATTCCGGATAGAGCCGTTGCTTCACCGTAGCTGGGTAGAATATGAGGGAATACGGTCATGACAAAGATGCCGAACCCGAATCCACTGACTCGCTGGATAAAACTGCCCATGCAGCTCATCCCCAAAAGTATGCCTATAATGACTAGTTCCATTTTTTGTCCGAGATTAAGTTTGTTGTGTTTATCTCGGTTTTTGTCTCTGAAAGCAATTTTTGCGCCCAAATATAAGTTTTTGGGTGTTTTATGGCTATAAATCGTTGGGGAGAGCCTCCAGGGGCAGTTTGGCTTCTTAAGAACTTGCTATTTCGGCAGTGCGTAGGCGGTTTTCATTGTTTCTTTACTGAAATAGTGCTATATTTATGGCGTAAATTTTTCAACACCTTATTAAGGAAGGTAAAATCAT
>JAKSIG010000075.1 GCA_024398955.1 Fibrobacter sp.
AATTCCACGTTGTTCACGCCGGGAATTTCGGTGGGGTACTGGGTGCTGATGAACAAGCCGGAGTTGGCACGTTCGCAGATTTCCATGTCCAAGAGGTTCTTGCCGTCAAGTTCTACGACGCCGTCGTTCACGGTGTAGGCGGGGTGGCCGGCAATCACCTTGGAAAGGGTACTCTTGCCGCTTCCGTTGGGACCCATGATGGCGTGGACTTCTCCCGGCTTTACTTCCAGGTTGATGCCCTTCAAAATCTGGGTGCCGTCTTCGATACTTGCCTTAAGATTCTTGATGCTTAACATATTTCCTCTTTTCATTTTCTATAAAATCTACATAATCCAAGTGCAGTCTTTATGAGTGACTTTTAGAACCCGTTGTCGGGGATTGCCGCCTGGAATTTTATCAACTGCGCTCTGCTTTTAACGACCTGGTCGGCAAAGGCATTGATGTCAATTTTTTCGGAGTTGTAAAGCTGGTTGATTTTTTGCATGCCCTGGGTGAACTTGGACATCTGCATTCTGATTTCCACAGCGTCGTTGGAATTCAGTGGAATCATGCGTTTTTGTCTGTCGCAGAGCTTTGTAGAAAGAACCGTCAATGTCTGGTAGAATTCCTTAATCTCCTGGGGCGATTTCCACTGTTCGTCGGGTAAGCCCTCTAGGAACAACCGCAGCTCCGGTGAAAAGTTCTCGTACAAAAGCTGGGGAGAATGATATCCAGATTCCAGGTAAACCGCTACGGTCGAGCTTACAAAGTCTTCTACAACGCTAGACTCAAAAAGTTGGATGCCGCTGGTAGCCCAGTCCATATCGAAATATTCTGCCACGCGATCCATCAAGGTGGGGTTTCGCAGAATCAGGTTGGCGAATCGTACTTCCATGGGCGGAATCATGGCCCAGTCAATATGGGCCGCCTGCTCTAGCTGCGGTATGACTTCGCCTTGCTCTGCCCCCTTGCTCATGGTGGGGCGAGCCTTTGGCAGCGGCTTGATGCTCTTGACGTGTGCCAGGGAACGGTCGGTGTTGTAGCGTTCCGAAATCAATTTCAGATATTGATTCTGCAACTCGCGGTCGTCGATGCTTTTTACGAGACTCTTAACGTAGCTGACAAATTCAGCCTTTTCTTCGGGTGTGCGAGGGTTGCGTTCCTGTACAAGATAGTTCAGCCAGTCGTCGGCCTGGGTCAGTGCCTGCCTAAAGGCGTCGGGCCCCTGCTCGTTAACAAAGTTGTCAGGGTCGATCTTTGTTCCGTCGGGGCGAGACAGCGCAAATACGCGGGGGGCGATTCCCTTGGGCAAGACAATTTCTAGGCTGCGTAGGGTTGCCTTTTTACCTGCGGCGTCGCCATCGAAAACTAGGTAGGCGGTCTTTGCATAACGGGAAAGAATGTTGGCGTGATTCTCTGTCAGTGCGGTACCGGAGGCTGCCACCACATTGGTAACGCCTCCCTGGTAAAGACTCATAAGGTCAAAGTAGCCTTCTACAATAATGACAGCCTTTTCCTTGGCAATGCTAACGCGGCTATGATTAAAGCCAAAAAGAATATCGCTCTTGTGATAGGTGGCAGACTCAGGGCTGTTCATGTACTTTGCGGGGGAGTTCCCCGAAAGGTCGCGGCCTCCGAAGGCCACCACGATGCCCGACTGGTTCTGGATGGCAATCATCAGACGGTCGCGGAACTTGTCCGAGACGCCGCCGTTCTCGCGTTCTACGGCAAGGCCTGCCTTAACGCAATCCAAGGGCGAAAAGCCGTTCTTTACGGCGTAACCGATAAATCCTTCGCGGCCATCGGGGGCGTAACCGATATGGAACAACTTGCGGGTTTCTTCGGTAATGTGGCGGTTGGCCAGATATTCCAGGGCCTTCTGGCTCATAGAAAGCTGACTCTCGAACCATTCGCAGGCCAGTTCATTGAGCCTGCGGACCATGGCTCGTTCTTCAGAGACTTCAGCATTTTCGTTGCCTAAATTGGGTAGGGCGAAGCCTACAAAGTTGGCAACCCATTCGACGGCGCCTCTAAAATCCAGTTTTTCGTGCTCGCGAACGAACTTAAAAACGTCGCCACCGGCACCGCAGGCGAAGCACTTGTAAATGCCTATGGTGGGGTTTACGCTCATAGAGGGGGAGCGGTCGTCGTGAAAGGGGCATCGTCCTACGAATCGGCCGTTGCCGGAACGTTTGAGAGGCAAAAAATTTTCAATGACCTGCGCAATGTCTGCGTGGCTTTTTAGCTCTCGGATGATGTCATCAGAATAAAACGGCACGCCGCAAATTTAGAAATTTTTAATGCGGCTGATGATTTCGTCTACGTCGGTAAAGGCGCAGACAGGAAGGCTGAGCGCCTGGGTGGATGCCTTGTTTGCATTGGGCGTGTAGACTGGGCCGTTGCCGGTTTTACCTGCGAGGATTTCCCGGAAGCATTTCTGCTGCGAAAGCGTACTTGGGTAGTGAATGCAGTAGGGAACATCTATTGCTTTCAGCATCTCAATGAACTTGTCTCGATTTTCGATGAGCAAGGTGTACTGGGCTACCGTGCTTTCGTTCATTTTGTCTAAAGATTGCGGTTTTACAGTGCAATCTTTTTTTAAAAGGCTGAACTTGTCGAAAAAATCGCTGTATTTGCAGGCGTTGTTCCGCCGGATTTCGAGTTCTTCCTTCAAATGACGTAACTTGACGCGAAGAACTGCAGCCTGAAACGCATCTAGACGGCTGTTTATGCCTAAAACTTCGTGACTGTAATGCCCCTTGCTGCCGTGGTTGGCGATCATCCGAATTTTTTCTGCCAGCTGGCTGTTGCGGGTAAACACCGCACCTCCGTCGCCGTAGCATCCCAAGGGTTTCGTAGGGTAGAAGCTGGTAATGGAAATGTCCCCGAGGGTACAGGCCATCTGGTTTCCGCGTTTGGCGCCAAAGGCCTGGGCCGCGTCTTCCAGCAGCCAGAGCCCGCGGGCTTCTGCAATTTCTTTCAACTTCTCGAAGGGCGCGCACTGCCCGAACAGGTCTACCCCGATAATGCCCACGGTCTTGTCTGTAACAAGATCCCGTACGCTTTCGGGGGCGATCTGCAGAGTGCAGGGGTCTACATCTGCAAAAACGGGTACGCCCCCAAGCAGGGCGACGCATTCGGCAGGTGCGATAAACGTAAAGTCGGGAACGATGACCTCGTCCCCAGGTTGAAGTCCCAGCGCCAACAGGGCGATGGTTATGGCGTCTGTACCGCTTCCGCAAGAAATAGCCTGCAAGTCGGGGGAGCCGATGTAGTCTGCGAGTTCCTTTTCTAGATTTGCGACTTGTGGACCTCCGATAAAGCAACCGCTATCAAGTACGGCCTTTTCGGCTTCCGCAAGCTCGTTTCTGTAGAAATCTCGCTGTTTTTGCAGGTTTACGAAGGGAATCATGCCCTCAAAAGTAGAAATTTTTGAAGACCCCTTGAAAAGTTTTGATTATTTACTAACTTTGTGCCAACATTTTTAAGTAGGTTTTCACCCGGAGATATTAAGGTGCCTCAACACAAATCTTGCAAAAAGCGTTTGCTTCAGGCCGAAAAGGCCAATGCCATGAACCGTTCTACCCGTTCCGCAATCCGTACCGCTCTCAAGGCTGTGCGTAATGCTTCCACCAAGGAAGAAGCCCTCAAGGTTATGCCGGAACTGTTTAGCATGCTGGACAAGGCTGCTGCAAAGCATCGCGCTGGCTTCTGCGCAAATCGCGCTGCCAACTACAAGGCAAAGGCCGCTAAGGTCGTTAATAGCCTCGCTTAATTCTATTTAAGCTAGTTGAAAAGGTTTTGCCGATACAGGAAACTGTATCGGCCTTTCCTGTTTTTACGTGGAATTCTCTTGGGCGGCAGAAATCGTTCCTGCGTAGACTGGAGTTTGCGAAAAATCTGTGAAATACTAGCATTTGGAATGCTAAAACGGCGAAATTCGAAAAAAAAACAAACTTTTTTTTGTTAAATTATATATGATTAGTTAAGAATCATTAAAAATCTGCGTTTTCAGGGTTTTGTAATGTCGTCAATAAATTTTGCTACACGTGAAATTAGTTGTAAAGTTGTTTACTATGGTCCAGGCTTGAGTGGCAAGACCACCAATCTGCAGGTAATCCATCAGAAGATGCCGCAAGACAAACGAACCGACATGGTTTCTTTGGCTACCGAAGGTGACCGTACCTTGTTCTTTGACTTCCTGCCGTTGAATCTGGGTGACATTAAGGGTTTCAAGACTCGTTTTCAGCTCTATACCGTTCCCGGTCAGGTTTACTACAACAGCACCCGTAAGCTGGTGCTTCGCGGTGTAGACGGAATCGTTTTTGTGGCCGACTCCCAGCGTTCCCGTCAGGCCGAAAATATTGAAAGTTTGCAGAACCTTCGCCAGAACCTTCAGGACTATGGCATGGATCTCGATGATATGCCTTTCGTGCTTCAGTACAACAAGCGCGATATGGACAACGTGTTCACTCTTGATGAATTGAACGCCGAATTGAACCAGCGTAACGTTCCTTTCTTCCCGGCAACTGCCCATAACGGAAAGGGCGTGGTGACTACCCTGAAAACAATCGCGATGCTGGTGATCGAAAAGTTCAATGTGAAGCAGGGCTTCTTGCGTCAGGCTGCAGCAAACGTCAACAACACTGGCGTTCACGATGTTTCCCTTACCAAGGATGGCGTTTCTGTTAAGGAAACACCTGCCGCTCCTGCACAGCCGGCTGCAGCCGCTTCTCCTTTCCGTATGCCTTCTTTTGCCGCCAAGCCGCCTAGTGCTGCTGGTGCTGCACCTGCATCTGCCGGTGCCGGTTTATTTCAGAAGGGGGCTACGTCTTCACCTTTTGGACGCCCTCGTGCAGCAGCTACGGTTCCCCGTATGCCCACCTTCGGTCGTGATGTAGCCAAGCCCAGTGCCGAGGCTGATGACGAAATCGAATTGCGTCCGTATGTTCCGAAGAAAAAGGACTAATCTAAAGGAGGCTTGCTAATGAGTGATTTTACCATTTATTCTGATGATGCCGACAAAGTCCGTCGTTTGATGTCTGCCTACCAGGCAAGCATCAAGGCCGAATATATTGTGCTTTGCCATCGCGATGGTTCCATTATTGCAGAAGTTGGCTCCCTTGGTATAGACGCAACTCCGCTTGCTGTGCTTAGCACCGCATCTTTTGACTCGGCAAAGCAGGTTGGCCTTATGCTGGGCGGCGAAAACTTTAACGCTGTGTCTTACATTGGCGATAACCGCTCCATCTACATTGCTCCTGTAGACCAGGCTTTGCTCCTGGTGCAGATTTTCCCGGGCAATCGCCTGCCGAATCGCATCGAAGACTTCAACCGCCTGTTGGTCGAAAAGCTGGTAGATGCCGTTCCCGCCTTTACCCAGAACACCAGCCGCTTGGTGCGCTAGTTAAAACGGCCTTCCCCTAAGGATTTCCGTGGCAAAGGTTTCGACGCTACGTAATTTGAGAAAGACGACAATCATTGTGGTTGCCGTCTTTTTCGGATTCCTGGTACATCGTCTTGTGGCCTTTTGCATGGAGGATGTTTCGATTCAGTCTACTCCTGACGCGGAACTGACCCTGGCTCAGAGCGTGATTTGCAGCCATATTGTAAATGGATCCCCTTTTGGCGTAGATAGCGTTTTTGAAGAAGGCACTCGCCTTTACTATTACTCTACGTTGTCGTCGTCGGTAAAGTATGGTTCCGATACGTTGATGCATATCTGGTATAACGGGGCTGATACGGTTCAAAAATCAATTTGCGATGTGTCTGCAGGCGTTTGCCACACAACCATTGTTCCTGCGCTCTTGAAGCCTGGCGAATGGAGCGTTGATTTGGCTGCTGGCCGAAAGCTTTTGTCTACACAGCAGTTTGTTGTAGAGCCTGTTCGTAGGTAATGCTCATGTCCCGGCATCTTTGGTTGGGACGGCTAGGCCTTCTATTTTTCTTATCGGTCCTTGTGACTTGCGCCTTTGGCATGAACGTGGATTCACTGCCGGTATGGGATCCGTCGATTCTTGTGCGGGGCCAGAACGCAGATGCCGCTTTTAGCAATGTGCAAACTTTGGGGAATGATCAGCGACGCGATTCCATTGAAACTCATGGTTACAAGACCATGCAGATTACCGTGGGTGATGGCGGAACCCAGGTTGACCAGGAACTTCGCCTATCGATTACGGGGCGCCTTACCGACAGCGTGTGGATCGACGCTCTGCTTTCTGACGTGGGGCGCAGGGCTGGAGACCAGACTACCGCCACTCTGCGGGAGGTCGACCAAATTTATTTTCGTGTGGAATCTCCAAACTATTTTCTGCATTTGGGGGACCTTACCTGGATTGACGATTCTATGAATTTGTATTCAATAGAGCGTAGCAGTCTTGGGGCCATGGGCGGAATTCGCGGGAACTTTGGCGGTGGCCGAACAGAAGTTCGTGGCGTTGTTGGCACCGACGAAGTCCAGCATTTTAGACGGGTCATGAATGGCGTTAGCGGTCAGCGCGAAGGATATTCCCTGAATGAACAAGGAAATTTCGTTTCTGTTGTTCCTCAGTCGGAATCGGTGTGGCTGAATGGGGTAAAGCTTACGCGCGGTGTAGATTATGTTGTGAATTATGCGGGTGGCCTGCTTGATTTTAAAGGGTCCTTCGTCCCAAGTTTTGATGATGAAATTCGAGTAGAGTACGATGCCTATGAGGATGATAACATTTATACCTTGAAAGGGGCTTCTGCAAGCTATAGACATCCGAATCTGTATTTGGACCTTTCCATGTTCCAGCTGGAAAATGACGTAGAGCGTTTACGTCGTGGCGTGTGGACTGATGATGATTACAGAATGCTGAAGGCCGACCGTGGCGAAAAGTTTGACCGTGCGGATTCCTTAGGCGAATTGCATCGGCCTGACAAGGATTTGCGCATGGGAGCAAGATTACGGTTTCAGCAAAATCAGCAGTTCTATGTTGACTTGGAAATGGCTGTAAACAAGAGCGATTCCAATACGGTCTCCGACAAAGTGAATGGCCCCGAAGGCAAGGCTTTTCGCTGGTTTGTAACAACAGATTCTACCAGGGACCTGCTTCATTTTCCGCTGGCCATGGATGTGTACGGCAATCGCGTTATGCAAGGCTATGATGTTGCTGAATTCCGTGGGGCGAATTCGGATTGGGATGCGTATACCCTGCAGGACCAGTGGGACTTGGCCTATGGTGAAAATTTCTCCCTTGATGACGACCTGCTTTATGACGAACTGAAATTCAGGACGCGTCTAGGAGGCGGTTGGTTCAGCGATGCCCTGTGGGGGTATCGCCGTAACGGAGACGAAGACTGGAATTCCTCTAGGGCGAAAATCGCCTTGCTGCATCGAAACCGCCTTGCTTCTAGCGAGATTGCGCTTGTTCGTGTGGCCAGTGTTTCTGACCGCGAAATGGAACGTTACCAGGGAACGGCTTCTGCAGAATTTCTGCAGGGCTTTATAAGGCCTTTCGGTAGTGGCGATTTGCGCTATACGCAGATTGATGAATCCTTAGGGAACCGTCGCGAAGATGGAAATCGTCGCGAAAGCGCCGATGGAGAATCCCGCGGGTCTGTTCGCAATGAAGTTCTCTACGGAAAGTCTACCGGCGGTTTTGGGATGTATTTTGACCGCGGTCAGGTGAAGGAGTCCGTAGGTGGTCGCATTGCACGCCGCAGGGGCGATACTTATGGCGAAGAGTGGGCGGATTCCTTGCGCAGCGCCACCTGGCTGCAGGAGGCTAACTACAGTAGCCGTTACTTTACCTTAAGTCACTTGCTACAGTATGAACGCGTCGCCCGAGATTCTTCTGCGGGAGAAAACAGTTGGGTGGGGGACTTGAACGCCCGAATGGGAAGCGATGAAATTGGCCTTGCAGGAAACGTCTCCTATAAGCTGGGGCTGACCGAAGAACAGATTTATACGGCGGTTTACAAGGCGGTGGCGCCTGGTACCGGCGACGTTCGCTATGACAGCCTTACAGGTACGTTTATCGAGGGCGTAGACAATGGCGACTTTGTCTATGACGGCATGGGGCGTAACGATTCCGTGGGAGCGGTGCTTTCGTCGGAAGCCTCCTTTGGGGCGGACTTCCGCTGGAATCCAGGGCTTTCGCTAGGCATTAAGCGGGGCCTGCTACGAGACGTAACCTTTGGCGGATCCTGGAGTGGAGAAGGGAACGATACCACGGGGCGAGTCCTGTATTTTCCGCCGGTAACGATTGGCGCCTTGCATCGTGCTACATCTGGACGTATCGATATGGAGGGGTTGGTGGAATGGAACCATCCTGCGGGCGTTAGCTTGTCCTATAAGCCGGGAGCCTTGTTCGACAAGAAATTGTCTTCTATTTCCTATTACGAGACCGTGTATTCTCATGAAATCGAAAGCGGTTATCAGATAAATCCTGACCATTTTGTGGGCGCCTCCTTATTGTTAGAAGATGACGAACTTTCCGCATTGCAAGTCTGGAATTGGAATGTTTATGAAGGATCCTTAAAATATCGCTTTGAATTCCTGAATGGTTTCTTTATTCAGCCGCTTGGGCGTTATCGTGTAGGCTCTGGCGCAGATGAATTTGACAATGACTTTGAAGCGGATCTTTGGGAAGGCTCCTTTAAGGTGGGGTACAGTAAGCCTAAGAAGGTTGATGGCTTTGCCAATTTTTCTGTAGTCCAGGTGGATAGTCGTGGCGAAATGGTTCCGTATCAGGTAATGACGGGCTACAGCGATGGACGCACCTATCGATTTGAATTATCCCTGGACCTTGATATTAATGATTTTATTTCGGTGGGCTGCCATTATGTTTTGCGTTTCGGCAATTCCGAAGAAAATGTTTTCCAGAAGTTGAGTACCCAAGCCAAGGCGGTATTCTGATTAATTATGAATTACGAATTATGAATTATGAGAGTGTAGTTTATTGGTTATGAGATTGAGTCGCCTTTGTCTTGCGATATTTGTGCTTTTTATGGGATTTGCCTTTGGTGGCGAATGCCGAATTTCCGACGTTGTATGGAATGGCGAACATGAAAAGGCTGATGAGGTTGCGATGGCAAGCCTTGTGGGCGAATCTTGCGAAAACTGGAACGGCCCTGTCTGGAATAGTGCAGTTCGAAAAATACAGGATCGATATGAAAATCGCGGGTTCCTGGCCGCAAATCTTTTTGGCGAGATTTTAGAAAATCCTGCTGTTGAATCTGCAGGGAAGGAAGGTGCCGCGGTTCTTCTGGTGGAATTGAACCGCGGTAGTGCCTGGGTCTGGGGCCCCGCCGAAAATCTTGATTCTGCAGGAACCAGGCCCGAAGTGTTCCGCAAGCTGACGAACCTGGAAGTCGGTGCCTACGTTTCTCCTCTGGATTTGGAACGCTCCAGCCGTAAGTTAGCCCGCATGGGGTATTTCGAGGAGATAGATTCCCCCAGAATGTATCGGGATGCCAACCGCAATCGCATTATTCCTGTATTTAATATGCGAGCTGCAACCATGTCCGAAGCCGAAGCCTTGCTGACTTATTCCAGCGAAAGCGGCCTGTGGGAAGGAAACATCAACGTTTCTCTGTATAACATTTTAGGTACCGCCCGCGACTTGCAAATTGAAGGCTTTACGGCAGAAGACTCTCGCCGTCTAGAAGCCTCTTACAAGGAACCCTGGATTTTCGGCTCCAGCTGGAACGTGATTGCCCGCGGTTACTTTGACGAGGATTCCTCCACTCGGGAGGCCTATGGCGAAATCGGAATCAGTCGCGACATCGGTTTTGATTTTTCTGTCGGCGTCTTTGTTGGCATTGGCGATAACGAAAAGACGTCTTCCCTGGAACTGACTTATACCTCTTTAGATCGCTTTGTCTTGCCGCGTTCTGGTACAAAGTTTGCAGGTCTTGCCTCATGGAATTTTGACCGCCCCGATTCCCTGGATAATTATTTAAAAGTTCGCGGAACCTTAGTGCATTATGTGCCTGTGCATGGCAACTGGATTTCTCGATTTAGCGGAGCCGCTGGCGGCATCTTTGCTCCCGACGCAAAATTGGAACGCCAGGATTTATTTGCCTTAGGTGGTATGAATGATTTCCGCGGAATGGATTACCGATTCCTGCGGAGTCGTGCCTATGGCTATTCCGAGTTTGCCCTGCTTTGGCAGGATGGTTACGACATGAGTATCGAAGGCTTCTACATGCCCGGCCTATACCGCGCTCCCCGCCCCAATCATGGCTGGAAACGTGAACAGGAATACGGCCTTGCCTTTACCCAGTATCGCAAGAACTGGAGCGTCAATTTCTATTACGCCCTCCGCAATGGCGAAAGCTACCTGGACGGAATTGTTGGCGTAGGCGTGAAGACGCTGTTCTAAAATTGGAAAAGAAAAAGGCTTGAGTTTGATGTGAACCCCGAAAGTTGGACAAAACTTTCGGGGTTTTCATGTATAAAAA
>JAKSIG010000076.1 GCA_024398955.1 Fibrobacter sp.
CCTTGGCCATGGATTCAATGCGGGCGTCATTCAAAGTCAAGCGGTCCAGCATGGCGTCGCTGATCTTACCGCGGGCGGCATCCACATCAATCTGGTTTGCCGCAAGAATTTCCGGCTTACTAGAACGGAGCAGTTCTGCCACGCGGGCCAAAACCTTGCTGCGGGTTTCTGCACTGAGGGTGCGGATTTTCTTGCTTGCCTTACGGGCGTTTTGAGCCAGAAGGTCGGAATATTTCTCTAAATCAATAGTGTTCATAATGCAAAATATAGTTTTTGAACATTCCTGTGTTCCAACTTGGAATAATCATCTCCCGCCAAAATTTCGGGATGACTTGATTTTCGTCACTTTTTTGTATAGTTTAAAAAAGTACAGGTTTGTTGTTATCCGCGACATTAATGGGTAGTCGCTAGGGTATCGGACTTGGGTGTTTAGACTCGGTGCTTGCCTTCTCTCTCAAACGGCACCGAGTCTTTTTTATACAAACTAAAAGAGGCCGCGGAACATATCCGCGGTCTCTTTTAGTTTTATCTATACAGCTATTACAGCAGTTCCACGATCTTGGTGAACAGAGCGTCGGCGAGGGCGTTGGTTTCAAGGCCTTCGAAGACGTTGAACTGGTTGAACATGATCTTGCCCTTTCCGAAGGGGTAGAGCTGCAGGTCGCATCCAGTCTTTACTTCGCCATCCTTCAGAGAGACTGAACGGGCGAATACCTGTGCGCCGGGCAGTTCGTTCAGGGAGATGCTGGGCATCACCGCTGCCGCATTGTGGTCCAGAACGGCGGTTTCGCCAAAGACCGGTGCCAATGCAGAACCCTTGGGCAGGTAATGAAGGCTGGTCTCGTTTGCACCTGTACTCCAGTGGGATTCGATGGAGCAATCGAAATGGTGGCTCTGGTTCAGGTAGTCGATATCTTCCTGAGTCATGTCGGACAGGAGCAATGTCTTGCCGCCGTTCTTCACGACATCTACCAGCTTGTCCAGAATTTCGTCGGGCCAGGAACTGAGGTTCGCAGTAAAGATAACCTGTTCCTTGCCGGTGAGTGCTGCTAGAGCATCGCTAGATTCTTCGCTTTCGTCCAGGAAGCAAACCTGCTTCATTGCAGAGCGAACGTCTACCTGATCAATGACAATCAGGTCTTCGGTAGAGCTGTGAATCACGTTGCCGTTGTCCAGCAAGGTCACCTGCAACTGGTACTTGCCAACATTGCGGGGGGACATCATGGTGCAAATGCCAAGCTGGGTCAAGCTGGTCTTGCCTGCCGGTTCTTCCGGTTCCATGGTCTGGGTAGAAATTTCCTTGCCCTTTTCGTCAATAAGCTTGACTTCTACAGAAACTTCTTCCAGGCGCTTGTTGTTCAGGAGCGTAATCTGGAAGCTGACTTCGCTCTGGGGGGCAACCACGTGTTCCAGTTCGCTTACAAGTGCGCGGCTGGGGGTGGTGATTTCCTTGGCGAAATCTTCGAAGCCCTTGCTTTCGCGATTTTCGTCGTTAAGACCGCAGAAATCAGTGTTGTAGTCAGCCCACTGGTCCAAGAAGAAACCAGAAATCTGCGGGTTGCTCTGGAATGCGGTCAGCTGGTCCAGCTTGCTCTTTATTGCGATGCTGTTGGCGTCTGCGATAAAGTCTGCATAGGATTTCCAAACAGAAAGGTCGCTTTCCACAAAGTTTTCGACAGACTTGATTGTTGCCTTGATTGCTTTCTGGTTCTTGGAGCAACGCGGTCCCTTGATGGTGGTTGCTTCCTTGGGCAGAAGGGTGTGGTTCTTCAGGGTTACCAGCATCTTGTTGGTAATATCCTGTGCCACATTTTCTTCTTCGTCCTGGAAGTGTGCATCGCCAAGGCCTGCATCCGGAACCATCAGTTCTTCGTTATCGCGGTCGAAGCTGTGGGCCAGGTAGTGGGTGTAGGTTGCGCTGGGGCTCATGCGGGGGTTAACGCGGAGTGTGGCGTAGGTGGAAATGCGGTCCACTGTCACCGGCAGGAGCTTGCCTGTATCCTTGCGGAAGTTGCCTTCGTTATCCAGATAGATTGAATTCAGGTTGCTGATAACCGGACGGGTCATGTCTACCGGGCTAATGGCATTCAGCATCTTGTTGCCGTTCTGCAACAGGAAGGTGCCGTTTTCGGAGCCAAGAACCCATACGCCAATGCAGGGATGGTTGTGCTGTTCCTTGACAAGGTCGTTGATCAGTTTCTTTGCGATTTCAAGACCTTGCGGGGTAGAACGCATGGTGTGAATCGGGAATTCCTGGAACACGATAAGGCCGATCCTGTCACAAATGTCGAGGGCGGCATTTGTCAGGGGGGCGCCGCAAGAACGGATGGCATTGAATCCGGCGGCCTTCACGGCCATAAGGTCTTTTTCCAGCTTGTTGTTGTTGTCGGTCCAGAGGCCGCCTTCGCTCCATTGCTGGTTGTAGCTGACACCCTGAATCTTGAGAATCTGGTCGTTCAGGTAGTAGTCGCCCTTGAGGCAGTCAAACTTGCGGAAACCGAAGGTGCGAACGACGGGGAAGGCGTATTCGGGGCGCTTTACTTCCTTGCCGTCCTTTTCCTTGGCTGCCTTGATTTCCATCTGGAATTCAATGGCGAACACGTTGGGGTGGTCGGGGCTCCACTGGAAATGGTCCTTCTTCAGTTCCTTGACTTCGAATACGTAACGCTGGGTTGCGTTTTCCTTGTCCAGCTTGATGTTTTCAATGAAATGTTCGTAGACTTCGCCGTCGGGGTTCTTCATCAGAACGCGGAGACGTGTCTGAAAGCCACGAGGATTGTTGAAGCTGACGTCGCACGCGATGCGGTCCTGGTCCAGATCCGGTTCTACATGAACGTCGGATATAAAGGCTGCTGTTCCGAGAATCAGGCTGACATCACCAAAGATACCTCCGAAGGGGTACTGGTTCCAGGGCTGGCCCACGGGCATTTCGTCGGGGCGGGCGTAACGGTCGTCTGCGCCTTCCTTGGATTCGCGGCCGAAGTCGATGCGGCTGTTGGCTGCGCCCATGTTGGCGACGCGTACGCAAAGTACGTTTTCTTCGCCAATTTTCAGAGCCTTCTGGGTTTCAAAATCAACGGGGGTGTAGGCGCCGAAGTGGGTGCCCAAAAGCTTTCCGTTCAGCCAGACGGTGGCATGAGTGGCAATGCGGTCGAAATGCAGGAAAATTCGCTTTGTTACCTGCTTTTCGTCTTCGATAGTAAAACGTTTGAAATAGTAAGCGCAGTCCTGAGACATCAAAAGTTTGTCAAAAGCACGTTCCCAAACGTGGGGTACCTGGACAGTTTCGGTGTTTGCAGGGTAAGTTGCGTACCAGCGGTTAGAGATACCGGTGTCTTCGGTGTCCCATATCATCTGCCAGTCGCCATTAAGGCTCATTATTTTACTCATTAGAGAATCCTTTATAAAATACGGGAGCAAAGTTAGAATTTTTAACTGCCCAAAATTTGGCGGATGTGCCGGTTTAGGGCTAAAAATGGGTTGAAAATGGGTGGTGGAGGGCTCAAACTGATTTTTTTATAAAGATTGCGTTTAAAAAATGCTGTTTTTTTGAGAAAAAAGAAAAAAATTGTTCATTTTGTGTGGATAAACCCTTTAAAATCAACAAGTTGTTTACTAAATTTGGGGCTCCAATAGCAACCTAAAAAGGATTACAAAAATGTATTCTATTGTTGAAACAG
Organism: Fibrobacter sp.; assembly: GCA_024398955.1. Lineage (GTDB taxonomy): Bacteria > Fibrobacterota > Fibrobacteria > Fibrobacterales > Fibrobacteraceae > Fibrobacter. The sequence goes on from JAKSIG010000076.1 coordinate 3,681, forward strand.
GTGGTTTCCAGTATAAAGTCGAACTCGGCAAGGCTTACAAGGTCCCGACTCTCGACGCCGCTGTTGGTTCTACACTGGAGCTCAAGTCCGTTCTTCTTTTCGCAGGAAAAGAAGTGCAAATCGGCACCCCTGTCCTGAATGATGCTTCTGTCAAGGTTGAAGTTCTCGCCCACGGCAAATACGATACTATTATCGTGTTCAAGAAGAAGCGTCGTACCCGTTACGAACGTCGTAACGGTCATCGTCAGGGCTATACCGAGGTGCTCGTCACGGAACTCCGCTCCGGCGCTGAATCTGCAGTCGTAGATCCTCAAGTTATTACCCGCAACCGCGCTCGCGTGGCTGCCCTTGCTAAGCAGAAGGCTCAAAACAAGCCGCTCACTCGCAAGGAAAAGATCGCTCAGGGTATCGCGAAGCCTGCAAAGGTTAAGAAGAACTCTCTGCGTAAGGCTAAGGAGGCTTAATCCATGGCACATAAGAAAGGTCAAGGTTCTGTACGTAACGGTCGCGACTCTAACGCCAAGTATCTTGGTGTTAAGAAGTATGCTGGTGAAGTTGTCAAGGCTGGCAACATCATCGTCCGTCAGCGCGGTTCTCACTTCCACAACGGTACCAACGTTGGCATGGGCAAGGATTTCACCTTGTTCTCCCTGGTTGATGGCGTCGTGAAGTTTGAATACGTCGATGCAAAGCGTCAGAAGGTTTCCGTTTACCCCGAAGAGAATTAAGATGCAAGGGGAACCCTAAGGTTCCCCCTGGACCCCTTCCTAGAATCCTTTAGAAAGTGGTCACGGTCTGATTCATTAGGATAAACAAGCTAAAATGCTTTTGATAGAGGCTCCCGCAAGGGGGCCTTTATTTTTTCAAGGGGACCCCTAAGGTTCCCCCTGGACCCCTTCCTAGAGTCTTTTAGAAAGTGGTCACGGTCTGATTCTTCAGGATAAGCAAGCTGAAATGCTTTTAATAAAGGCTCCCGCAAGGGGGTCTTTATTTTTGTCGTTTAATAAGGGGTCCTGGAAGGCCCCCTTAAATTGTCTGGGTTGCTTTTTTGCTATTTTGGTCATGTATGCAAAAGAAGTTTTGGTCTTTCGTTGCCTTTGCGCTCCTGGCTGTTTGTTGCGGGTGGTTCTTGGCCGCCTGCTCTGATGATGATAGTGAAATTGAGTACCTTTTTGACAGGGAAGTCTCGGAACTTTCTGTACTTAGGGAATGTGCCGCTGATGCCGATAGCGGAGCTCATTGCTATCAGATTCGTTTTCATTATCCCATCGATACAGAACGTCTCTCCAAGATTTACTTGTGGGTCGATTCTACCGTGGTGGGCGATACGGCTAGGGCAGTCGATGATGATAAGCTTGAAAAGGCTACGGATTCCTTTGAATTTAAGGCTACGAAGTCTCTTTACGATACAATCGACTTGACTGGTTATATTCAGGAGTTTGTCAAGGAACGCGACAGCCTGATGATCGCTGTTTATTGCGAATACGACGATCATGACGATCCGGGTTCCGTTCAACGAGTATACCTACATTTTGGCGACGATATTCCGCCTTCGCTTGTGGCTATCTACGATTCCGTATGGACAACGGGAGCTCTTTTTGAATGGTCCCGTCCTACAGACCAGACAGACTACTATTCACCTAATGAGCTGTCTGGCCCCATTGTTGGCTACAACATCGTGATTTATTCTTCTGACAAGGATGAAGATATTCGCGATTTGAAGGTAAAGCTTGAAACTGCCGATGGCATCGATTCTACAGGTTCTGAATTCTATCGCCGGCATGCTCGAATCCGTTCCAATAATGATTCTGTGTGGGTGGATTCTGTAGCTCATGGCGACAACACCAAGAACTATCTGCGCATTACTATTGCCGATGGTAAGGGGTACGACAAGGAAAATTACGACAACAACAGGTATCGACTTATTGTAGAAGGGCTAAGGGCCGAAAGTGAATACACTTTTGGTATTTCTTCCTGGGATTCTTGCGGCAATTCTTCTGGTACAGAGGGAACGTCGTCGGTTACTACAAATCTGCTGTTTATTACAACAGATTCCATCGCTCCCTTGATGCCAACATCTATTTTCACTATCGAGGATACCCTGTTCCCAGGAATGGCAAGGCTTGATAGTAACAATCGTCTTCGTATCTTCTGGAGCAGAAGTGTGGACCCGTTAAAGCAGGATCATAATATCCAGGTGGATTCCGTTTTGAATTTCCCGGCGAACTACGGCTGCCCCTTCAAGATCTGCTACGATACTGTTGCTTCTTATCTGATTGAATCTTACGACAAGTCTTCGGAATCCTGGGTCGCCTATAGTTATGCAGGCGGTTCCGGTCGCTTCTCAAAACTTTATCAGGTTAGCGGCGACACTATGGAAGTTGTTGCCGAAGAGCAGTCAACCAATGGAGTCTCGGCCTTTGTTACAGATACAATCCGTTGGGTTGCCCCGGGGGATACCCTGATTTTGCGAATCCGTTCCATAGACAAGTCCGGATACTACTCGGTTGCCTTGATTGATACGATTGCTGTTTCTCCGGGAGCATTGGCTCAGGAAGTTGAATGCCCTGAGGGGTTCATTGCGGTGAAGGCTTCAGATACGACGGATGCGTTCTGCATGGAACGTTATGAGCATCGTAATGATTCAGGGGAGTTTATGGTGAACGTTCTGCATTCCGAGGCGGTTGAGGCCTGTAGCGGAATTTCCGCTAGCGGCTTTACTGTAGGCCTGTGTAATGAACGCGACTGGGAACTGGTCTGCCTGTCTGGCGGCGTACTTTCTTACGGAGTCATCGAAGAAGAATTGACGGACGCTTCCGAATACCTATTTGCCAATTGCAACGTGTCTACGAATGATTCCGCTTCTGCTGCATCGATTTCGACCCGCAGTTCCAGATGCATGAATCCGATGGGCGTATTTGACCTTGCGGGTCAGTACCAGGAGTGGGTGATGGGCCGTTCCGAAGACACTGCCGCTGTGGTCAAGGGTGGCAGCTATAAGGCCTTTGGCGGGCTAGATCGTGAATCTCTGGCCCTGTGTACCAACCGTAGCTTCCCGTACTATACTCGTCCGGCTTATACGACGGACCCTGTGTATCTTTATCGCGAAGGAACCAGAGTGGATACGGTGTTTGAAGTGGATACTTCAAGAACTCTGTACAAGAAGCTGACTGCAAAGGATTTCAAGGATTCCCTGCAGTTCTTTGATGTTCAGGATTCCAGTGGCAATTCTGTTGGAATGGATTATGCTCCCTATGCGGAATACAGGAAGGGCGGTGACGAGTGGCTGGAATCGCTTGGTGGTGGAATGAAGTATGTTCCCGACCATATTGAAGTCGTGTTCCTGACGGGCGAACGCGTGGCTTATCGAAAGGCTTCTGCATTCTACAAGTCTCCTGCCATTGGCTTCCGTTGCTGCGCTTATCCTGAATAGAGTTCCTGCCTGCTCAAAGGGCGTGGTGGAGTTTTTTTGATGAATGAAATTTCTGAATTCCTGAAAGTGGCAGAAGACCTGGCCCGCAAGGCCGGTGAAGTCTGTCTTGAATTGCAAAGTAATCTTGGTGATGTAAAGTACAAGTCCGTGAAGGATGTGGTGACTGTTGCCGACGTTACCAGCGAAAAGCTTATCGTAGACGGCCTTCGTAAGGCGTTCCCGACTCATTCCATTCGTACCGAAGAAGCCGGCGTCATTGAAGGGGAGGATTCTCGCTATCGCTGGATTATCGATCCTGTAGACGGTACGGTAAATTTCAGTCGTGGAATTCCGTTCTGGGGAATTTCGATTGCCTTGCATTTTGAAGGTAGGCCTTTGGTTGCGGTTGTGAATTTACCCAAGCTGGGTGAAATGTTTGTTGCTGCCAAGGGACAGGGTGCCTTTATGAACGGTAGGCCAATTCATGTGAGCCGCGAAGACAATCCCACTCATGCTATCGTAAGCAATGGCGATTTCAATGTAGGGGAGGTTCTCAAGATCAATGCTCAGAATTCCAGGAACTTTGCCCGTGAAGCGGAAACCTTTGAACGCGTCAAATGTTTTGGTTCTGCGGTCATTGAAGGCTGTTTTACAGCTTGCGGCCGTCTGGACTGTTTTGTAATGACCATGAGTTATCCGTGGGACATTGCCGCCATTGCTCTGCTGGTAGAGGAAGCTGGCGGGCGTTCGACACATATTGATGGTTCTCCCATGCAGTTTGTGGACGCAGAACAGGTTATCTTCAGCAACGGCTTGCTGCACGAGGTCTTGGTAAAGACCGTTGCTCCTTAATTTGCGGGAAGCTCTGTTCCGCAATTAGGTGATTTTTATTAACGAATTGATGTAGAATACGCAAGTTTTGCACTTGCGTGCTTTTTGTTTTTTGTGTAATAAGTTAAATTTAGAGTGGATTGGGTTTTGGTAATATTTAGAGATTTATCTGCGGAGAATTTATGTTCTTTAAAAAGACTTTGATGGCAGGCCTTGCTCTTTTTGGCCTTGCCACTACCACCGCATCTGCGGCACTTAGTGACGATGACTACGTTGAAGCCGCCTGGATGACCACCCGTTTCTTTGGTGCGCAGCGTTCTGGCGAAGGTCCCAACTGGCTTTCTATGGGCACCAACTATACCACCAGCTTCCTGAAGGACAGTTATCAGGGTATGGATGTCTCTGGCGGCTGGTTCGACTGTGGTGACCATGTGATGTTTGGGCAGACACAGGGTTTTGCCTCCTATATGCTGGCCCTTGCCTACGCAGAATTTACCGAAGGCTTCTACGACCTTTATACAGGTGACTATAGCGACTACAAGGCTGCAAACGATTTCTCGCGCAAGGGCGGTAAGCCCAACAAGATTCGTGACCTTCTTGAAGAACTCCGATACGAGGCCGACTTCTGGGTAAAGGCTGCTCCCAATTCCTCCACGTTTATTGCTGTGAAGGGGAACGGGGACTATGACCACATGAAGTGGGTAACTCCGGGCAAAATGAGTACCATGGGTACTGAAAACGGAGGCGATCCTCGTCCTATGCAGGCTAACACCAACGATGCCTTTACTCCTGGTATGGTGGCCGCCATGATGGCTGTTATGGCTCGTGTTGATCCTGACGAGGCAAACCGTACCAAGTACCTTACCGCAGCAAAGAATGCCTTTGCCTATGCCAAGGCCCATAAGGGCGTGACCAGTTCCGGCTCCTACTATTCTGAAAGCTGGTGGGATGGCCGTTGGGCAGATGGTCCGTTCCTCGGAGCTTTGGAATTATACCGCACCACGAAGGACGAGTCCTACAAGACTGATGCGCAGAAGTACTTTGCTGACCTCAAGTTTGAATCTGGTAGCTATTCCCGTCTGAACTATGCCAACGCTGTGCCGCTGTCTGTGGTGATGGCTCAGGGTGTATTCGACTGGACTCCCGAGGGCGGCACCTATCGCGATATGCAGCTGTTCCTGGACAACATCTACAAGAACAACATGAAGGATGGAATCTTTACTAAGGAAACTGGCGGCGGTGGTTCCTTCTCTGTGCGAACCCCGTCTGGTGGAGCTTTCCTTTATGCCTTGTACTCCAAGTTCTCGGGCGATACCGACTACGATGAAATGATCGAGAAGAACGTGGCTTACCTGCTTGGCGACAATGCCAACAAGAAGTCCTATGTGGCAGGCTTTGACCGCAACGGCGCAAAGGCTCCGACTGCTGTGCATCACCGCGGTTACTATGCCAACGAGGATGAAGGTCGCGATCCGGATTCTGGACTTCGCGCTCCCGAAAAGAACAAGTACTTTGGCGCTATGATTGCAGGTGCCTTCAACAACACCGGCCACAACAACACCGTTTCCTCCTGGAACGAAAACGAAGTCTGCGTGGATATCAATGCTCCCATGGTTGGCGCTCTTGGTTACATCCTTTCCAAGAAGGCTCCTAAGACTGATGCTGACCTTGGCATTAAAGAAGTTGTTCAGATTATTGATTCAACTTTTGTTAAGGATTCCTCCGATGTGGGAATTAAGGCTTTACCCAGTATTGCAGGTAATTTCCATGCAGAAATGAACGCTGGAGTGCTGTCTGTCTATGGAGAAGGCTCTTTCAAGGTTGAAGTTTTTGACCTGAAGGGAAATAGACTTCACAATGTTAAGAGTGTACAAAATCAGGTATACCTGATGCCTAAGGAAAAGGGTGTTCTGAAGGTTCGCGTTTCCTCTAACAAGGGCCAAAAGGTATTCTCTGTTAAGAATCTGTAAAGCGAAAGCAAATTGAAAACATTGTTGAAAAATCTCCTTCGAAAGAGGGGGATTTTTTTTACATAAATGAACTGTTTTTCGAGATTGAATGGGTTGGAAAAGAGAATTTTGTGTAAAAATTAATTTACTGTTTCGGGATGAATTGCAAAACTTACAAAAATGTAGTCTTTTGACATGAAACCCCTTTATTTTTTGTCAAAAAAAGCAATTTTAAATAATGTTAAAAAACTAACTTACAAAAATGTAAGAAATTAACGATTTTTGTATAAAACCCCTTCTTTTTTTTCATTATTTGTTATCTTTAAAAACGTAACAGAAATGCCTTGCTTGATGATTTAAAAAAATGGAAAAGTAGGGCAGGAAAGTTTAAAACAAATCAAAACTTAACTCTCATCGGAGATAATTATTATGGCAATCCAGAATGCTTACCTCAAGTCCGTCTACGAAAAG
>JAKSIG010000077.1 GCA_024398955.1 Fibrobacter sp.
GGGTAACACCTCTCTGAGCATTTTCTATAGGCGACTCTCTGCCGATGGTTACCGCCGTGTGATGATGGAAATGATTCCCTCCGATGATTACACCGCAGAAAACCAGACCTTGTATTTATATGTAAAGGATATTGGCGCAGCCCATGAATCTTGATACCACCCTCTACTTTATTACCGATAGTTCTACTGTTCCCGCTGAAAAGTTCCTGCCTTCTGTGGAGGCTGCCTGCAAGGGTGGCGCAACCATCATCCAGCTTCGCGAAAAGAACAAGTCCACCCGCGAATACATGGAACTGGCTGCAAGCGTTCACGAAATCACCAGCCGCTATAACGTGCCTCTGATTATCGACGACCGCGTGGATGTAGCTCTCGCTATTGGTGCCGAAGGTGTTCATGTGGGGCAGACCGACATGCCCGTTGCCGTAGCCCGCAAACTCATGGGCCCAGATAAGATAGTGGGTGCAACTACCAAGACGGTGCCCCAAGCTCTTGAAGCCTATGAACAGGGCGCAGACTATTGCGGCGTGGGTGCCATTTACCCAACAACCACCAAGGTGGTCACCATCCTTACAAGCGTGGATACCCTGAAGGAAATCGTAAAGGCTGTTCCTATTCCGGTGAACGCCATCGGTGGCCTGAACAAGGATAACATCCATGTTTTGGCAGGCTCCGGAATTGCTGGAATCTGTGCCGTTTCCGCAATCCAGAAGGCCCAAGATCCCGAAGCTGCCGCCCGCGAACTGAAGGCCGCCTTCCTGGCGCTGTAATCCGCAGCGACAAACCCGACTTCTTCCGCAGCGGCAAACCTGATTAAACTGCATAGACAAATCCGACCCGACGAACCTTATGTTTAGACTTTGGCTTACCACGTGCCCCGACGACTTTGCCGGCGAATATGACGACATCGAGGAAATGTTCAAGCGCGGTCTCGGTCGCTTAATCCTTCAGAAACGCCGTAATACTCCCGAGTCTTACGAACGTTGGCTCTTGTCATTGCCAATGGAATTCCGCGACCGCATCTGGGTACGAGGTACTCCGGATTTAGCCGAACAATTGGACGTTCGAGGTTGCGTTGCCGAGGCACAGACTCTTATGGGGGAGGTTCCCGAATCCTGGAAACGGGTAAATTGTATTGCCTTCTGTCGCAATTTTGATCAGCTAAACCAGTTGCCGGGCTGGGTTTCTGGAGCATTGATCGGCCCCATTTACCAACCTCAGTCTGCATTGCAACAAGTGCAAACTATCGGTTTTGATTCGTTCCTTTCTGCCCTGTCCAATCCCAATGGCTCACAAAAAAATCAAATTCCCATAATTCCTTTTGGAGGAATTGACGAAGAAAATGTCAACGCCTTTAAGTCTCTGCCTAAGGAATTGGGAATCTCGGGGATTTCGGTTATTGGTGGCATATGGAATTATGCAGATTCTGTAAATGCATTTATTAAACTGAATAGGTTGTGCGTCTAATCACATATGCCCTTCTCTTTAATACAAAAAGATTACATATTGCATTTTTTGATGTAAAAAAGCAAATTTTTGTTCCAACTTGGAATAAAATAGTTTGCTTTATTCCAAAATCTAAACATATATTATGGAGCATGGAACAGTCCCGCGCAAAGATTTTAGTTATTGATGATACCAAGACCAATATTGAAGTGTTGGAGGGTATTCTTTCAAATGATTATGATATCTTTGTGGCCTTAAACGGTAAAAAGGCTCTGGTGCTTGCAGAAAAGGTCAAGCCCGACTTGATCCTTCTGGACGTTATGATGCCCGAAATGGATGGCTACGAAACGCTCCGCCAGATGCATGCCCAAAATCTTGTAGAAAACACCCCGGTATTATTCCTTACGGCAAAGGCCGATGCAAAAAGCGAACAGATGGGGTTGGACTTAGGGGCTGTCGATTACATTACAAAGCCTTTTAATCCGGATCTGGTGCGATTGCGCATTAAGAATCAGCTTGAGTTTAAGCATCAACGCGATCATCTCCACGAACTTGTTGAAGAAAAGACTCAGGATTTGCGAAAAACCCTGAAGGTTTTGCTTACCAGTCTTGGTGCTTTGGCTGAATACCGAGATCCAGAGACCGGAGAGCACATTAAGCGTACTCAGGTGCTGGTGCAGATGCTGGCCGAAACACTGCAGAAGAACCCCAAGTTCAAGCAGCAGATCCCGGACAAAATGTACGTTGACTTTTTTGCTACGGCAGCCCCTCTCCACGATATTGGCAAGGTGGGCATTTCCGACGATATTTTAAGAAAGCCGGCAAAATTGAATGATGAAGAACGCGCTATCATGAGCAACCATGCCCAAATGGGGTTCGATGTGCTGGTTAATGCGACCAAGGAACTTAGCAATCACCCCTTGGTCAAGATTTGTGCCGAAATCATCCTGAATCACCATGAACGCTGGGATGGACTTGGTTACCCCCGTGGAATTAAGGGGAGCGAAATCCCCGTAGGCGCCCGTCTTATGTCTGTTGCCGACGTTTACGACGCACTTGTCTCCCGCAGGCCCTATAAGGAACCTTTACCTCACGAAGTGGCCGTTTCCGAAATTCTTGCAGGTAAGGGCACTCAGTTTGACCCTGATGTTGTTGATGCCTTTATGGAAATAGAATCTTCGCTTCCAGATCTATACGATAAATTCAGGGACAGCGCTCAGTAAGGAGTAACTTTTGACCCATAGTCCGTTAAACGCACAACGCCGTAGACTTCGAATCAGAATTTTGACGGTGTACGCGGTACCTGTCCTTATTGCATCCATTTTACTCGTATTCCTGTTCTCCCTTGCGGTGAAGAACATGATGATTGACTCCGCTTATGCAAATACGGAGTCAGCCTTGCAAGACAAGGTAGTTTCTGAAGTAGAAGCCCTTTTCAAAGGTGATGAGGAGCGTTTTTTGGGCTCCATAAAGCGAATCCAGAACGCCAAGGAAAATGCCTTAAAGCCTATTTTAACCAAACAGCTGCAGTCTAGCGATGACCTTGTAGATGTGTACTACGGAAACAAGGATGGCGAATTTATTTCGGCCAAAGGTTTTAAGCTAGAAAGCGGCCTGACAGAGCACCGTACAAAGGCCTGGTATCTAGAGGCTTCCCGTAAGCGCGGTTTGGCAATTTCTGGGCCAACAATCCGCAAGGACTTTAGCAAACAGGTAATGACCCTTTCTTATCCAATCTGGGATAAGAATCAGAAGTTTCGTGGCGCAGTTGCCGAAGATATAGACCTGCATCGTGTTCGTCTTTCCTTAGGCGCAGTGGCAAAAGAAGAAGGCGGTATCACGCTTCTTGTAGGTACAGAAAACGAAAATCTGTTTACCTATTTCCCTTACGAAACAAATCGCGGCAAGGTCATGCAGGACAGCGTCGAAAACTTGCTCCAGCTAGTGCAAGGAGAATTTTCCTCTGACACTTTAATTGACGGAAAGACCTTACGATTTGAACAGGTTAACGAACATCGCCAGCGTTTGGTGTTCATGGTGGCTCCCATCAAGAAGATGCCCTTTTATGTAGTTCACGTTAGCCAGCAGAACAAGATTGTTGCCAGTGTTGATGAAAATAGCACCAAGACATTCTTGCTGGTTGCCTTTGTTGTATTCCTCTTGATGGGTGCAGCCGCAATTGTTGCTCATACACTTTTCAGCAAATTTGTCCAGAAAGACTTAAACGATAGTGTCAGCTCCAGTACGTTGTTTGATACACTTCTTGGGAGTGACAACTTCAGGATCATTCTGACGAACGACACCTTCGACATTTTGCACGCCAGCGCCTTCATTGCAGATTTCCTTAATGATGGCGAAGACCTGAAGGGGCAAATTCTTTTCAAGTTCTTCCCGTCGGACCAGTTCAATAAGTTTGTACATCGTGTGGCTATGGGCGGCGAAATGCACGCCAGCGAACGCAAGATTCTTGTTCCCGTAAAGAGCTCTTCCGGTGAAGTGGCATGGTGGAACATTTTCTTTCAGGTGCTGGTTGAAGATAACGGCGAAATGCGTTATCTGTTCATGATCAACGATGAAACCAGCGGCATCCAGAAGGATACGATTCTAGACACGATCATGCTGTCTGCGGATCATTCTATCCTGGTTATTTTCGACCGTACCAAGCGAGTCAAGTACATGTCCAAGCAGCTTGCAGATTTCCTGGGCAAGGAATGGCGTAAGATGATTGGCCTGTCTCTTGATGAACTTAAGGAACAGGGGCTACCCGAAAACGTTATAACCTCCCTTAAGGAATCTTTTAGCAAGCGCGAAGTCTGGAAGGATTCCTTTGTGTTGAAGTCTCAGGACTGCAAGAGCGAAACATGGTACCGCGGCGAAGGTTGTACCCTGATGGTGCAGGGCTCCGTTGTGGGTTACATGCTTACCATGATCGACATTTCCGAAGTGGTTGCCGCCCGTGAAATTGCAGAACAGGCCACTCTGGCAAAGAGCGAATTCCTGGCCAACATGAGTCACGAAATCAGAACGCCAATGAATGCCATTATCGGCATGGCCCACCTTATTTCAGAAACTCCTCTTGACGAACACCAGCATGGCTTTGTTGAACGCATTAGTCATGCGGCAAAGTCCTTGCTTGGCATTATCAATAACATTCTGGATTTCTCCAAGATCGAAGCCAAAAAGCAGGAACTCGAAATTACACAGCTTGTTTTGCGAGATGTCGTCAGTGATGTGGCGGCCTTGGCCGAAGTTCGTATTGCAGGACGTCCCATTGAATTGATTGTCAATGTGGATCCTGAAATTCCCGAAATCCTGATGGGCGACCCCTTACGTCTATCCCAGATTTTTACAAACCTCATCAACAATGCCACAAAGTTTACTGAAAAGGGCGATATTACCCTGACTGTATCTATGGAATCCAGAACCGAGAACAGTGTCAAGCTGAACTTCTCTGTAAAGGATACCGGCATCGGTATGACTCCAGAACAGCTGGGGAGACTATTTAACGCCTTTACACAGGCTGATGGTTCTACGACTCGCAAGTACGGTGGTACTGGACTTGGTCTTGTAATTTCTAAATCCCTGGTAGAATTGATGGGTGGCCAGATGCAGGTCGAAAGTACTGCTGGCGTAGGCTCACGATTCTTCTTCAGCATAACCTTGCCGGTGGCCACCCAGGCTGCAGAGCCGAAGTGGAAGAACGAAAAGAAATTTGCCAACAAGAATATTCTCTTGATCGACGACTGCGAAAATCTTCGCAATGTTCTTCGCCATTATCTGACAAAGCTAAAGTGCGTTGTCGAAGAAGCAAGTTCTGTGGATCAGGCATTAGACCTTATTCAAGCCCACGAAGAAGCGGGGGAGGCTCCCTACGACATGTTCATCGTGGATTATAATATGCCGATCCTGACGGGTTTTGATTTTGTCCACGGCCTTACCGACAAGATGAAGAAGATTCCGAAGGTGTTAATGCACCCGATTCATTTTGACGAAAAGGACCTGAGTAACGCCACTTCCATGGGCTACAACAGCTTGATTGCAAAACCGCTGCAGATTAGCTCCCTGCTTACAGGAATGGAAGAAGCCATCGGAATTGAGCCGACCTATCAAAAGGCCACCAAGAAGGAAAACAGCAAGATCTTCTTCAAGGAAGCAATGATCCTTCTGGTTGAAGACAACCAGATGAATCAGGAGTTGGCGGTTTCACTGCTGAACAGTGTTGGCTTGACCACGATGATTGCCAATAACGGTAAAGAAGCTCTGGACATGCTTCAGAAGAATTCCTTTGATTTGGTGCTCATGGATATCCAGATGCCCATTATGGATGGTCTGACTGCAACAAAGGAAATTCGTTCTCGAGAGGATGAATACTTTAAGAAGGTTCCGATTCTAGCCATGAGTGCCCGAGCCTTCCAGAAAGATACCGAAGAATGCCTTGCAGCCGGTATGAACGCCCACATTGTTAAGCCTATTGATCCTAGCCTTCTGTACGAAGAATTGGCCAAGTTCTTGCCGGTGGCCGCGGAATCTGCTAAGGCCACCGAAGAAAGCTCCGACTTGTCTCAGGAAGATCACGACTTTGTTGTTCAGTTCCAGAAGATTCATGAATTTGATGCAAAGACCGGTTTGTACCATGCCAACAATAACCGCAACATTTATCTCAAAATTCTGCAGGGATTTGTTCGCGACTACGGTGGTTCGTCCTTTAATTTGCGCAAGACTATCGAATCTGCAAACTATGAAGAATCGACGCGAATTGTTCATACCATTAAGGGACTTTGCGGAACCATTGGCGCAGGCCATCTGCAGAATCTAGGAGCATCTGTCGAAGCAAGTCTCAGGCAGAAACAATGCAATTTTGAAGAGTACAACGAATTCGAAAAGCAACTTCAGTCCCTCGTCTCTGAACTTGACGTAGTACTTTCTAGCATGGCGTCCGATCAGGTGACAGTGGTAAAGAAGAAGGATCCTCAGGCCAAGGAAAAACTCCAGAACTTCGTAACCGAAATGAAGGAGGCCTTGGACATTTGTTCTGCAACTCGTTGTAAACGTAGCCTAGACGAAGTTGAAGGAATCTCCTTCGAAAGTAGCCAGGATGTTCTTATTGGCAAGCTACGTGAACTTGTAGAAGACTATGACTTTAGCGAGGCTACCGAAGTTCTGGAAAGCCTAGAAAAAACGCTGGGATAGAAACAAGTACTCCGCCACGGGCGTAATTTCTTTTTTTCAGTTGTTAACGAAATCGTTAACAAGCAAAAAAAAGTATACTGGAAAAGACCGGCGATTGTGTAGACGGTCGTTACTGTTAATCTCTTTTTATGAATTAATGAAAGGCCATGGCTGCAACGAAGGCCAGAGCCACAATAATTGCGGCAATGGTGCCAATGACCCCCATCCCGCCTTGTTTCTTCTTCTTGCCCTGGGAGTCTTCGCCAAACTCATTTTCCAGGATTTCATCGTAGTCGGGAAGTTCCTCGTCGGCGAATTCAGCACCATCTTTCCAGCCTGTGTTCTTGTCGCTACCGCAGTGGCGACAAAAGGTGGCGTCATCTTTTAGTTCTGCACCACAATGTGGACAAATCATTTTGTTGGCTCCTGGTTGGATGGATGAAGTTTTTTGCTCAATATACGAAACTTTTACGAAAAAAAGAGACTATGGTGGAGTTTGTGTGCTATATTTAAAGGGTGAGGTTAGGATGATTAAGACTGTTATCGCCATTCTGCTTGCTTTAGCTCTTTGTATAAGCTCTGTAGGGTGTGCTTCTGTAGGACCGTCGGTATCTCACAGGTCACAAGTATCTGCTGTGCAGTACGCTTCTGCATCTAAGTCCGTGAACAATCATTCGGCAAAGACCGTCGCCATTAACGACGCCTTGAATTTCGCAAATGGAGGGGTCGCGGAAGTCGATGATGTCTTGATTTTCGTGGGCATTGTTATTTTAGGATCGGTTGTTTTATTTGGGTTGGCTATCGGTAGCTTAGGCACCACCGGCGGAAATTAAATGCAAATAAAAAAGGGCTCGTTTTTCAACGAGTCCTTTTTAACTTCACTAAGTTAGGCGAGCAAAGCTCGCAACTTATTAAAGCTTGTCGTTAGAACCAAGAACGTCGACGATCTTGTGTTCGTACATCTTCTGCATGTTTTCGCGAGCCGGCTTCAGGTACTGACGCGGGTCGAAGTGATCCGGGTGTTCGTTGAAGTACTTACGAACTGCAGCAGTCATAGCGAGACGAGAGTCGGAGTCGATGTTGATCTTGCAAACTGCAGACTTGGAAGCCTTGCGGAGCTGTTCTTCCGGAATACCAACTGCATCGGGGAGCTTACCGCCGTTTTCGTTGATGGTCTTAACTTCGTCCTGAGGAACGGAAGAAGAACCGTGGAGAACGATGGGGAAGCCCGGGAGCTTCTTTTCGATGGCTTCGAGAACGTCGAATGCCAGGGGAGGCGGAACCAGGATGCCGTCAGCGTTGCGAGTGCACTGTTCCGGCTTGAACTTGTAAGCACCGTGAGAAGTACCGATGGAGATAGCGAGGGAGTCGCAACCAGTACGGGTAGCGAAGTCGATCACTTCTTCCGGCTTGGTGTAGTTGGAGTGTTCAGCAGAAACTTCGTCTTCAACACCGGCGAGAACACCGAGTTCAGCTTCGACGGTAACGTCGTGAGCGTGAGCGTATTCAACAACCTTCTTGGTGAGGGCGATGTTTTCTTCGTACGGGAGAGAAGAACCGTCGATCATAACGGAAGAGAAGCCGTTGTCGATGCAGTCCTTGCACAGTTCGAAAGAGTCACCGTGGTCGAGGTGGAGAACGATCTGCGGATTTGCGCAGCCGAGTTCCTTGGCGTATTCAACAGCACCCTGAGCCATGTAGCGGAGGATGGTGCCGTTTGCATAGTTACGAGCACCCTTAGAAACCTGCATGATGACCGGAGACTTCTGCTTGACGGAAGCCTGAACGATGGCCTGCATCTGTTCCATGGTGTTGAAGTTGAAAGCCGGGATAGCATAGCCACCAGCAACAGCCTTCTTGAACATTTCCTTGGTGTTAACCAAGCCGAGTTCCTTATAAGAAACTGCCATTGTTTTACCTCTTGTTTGTTTATGGCGGACTTACACCGCCGGTTTAAGATTTACGTGCCTTAATGTAGCAAAAAAGCCCGGCTTTGGAAACTTAAAACGGAAAAATATATGGTTGGTGTTGCTGATTTTATGGCCAAGCGTAAGCCCTTTCAAATTTTTACTTGATGAATGCTGCTTTATAGGATATCTTTTACATTGGTGATGGACTGGAGTGTTATGAAAAAGGCCTTTTTTGTTCCGTTTTTTACAATTTTTGCATTGACCGTTGCCGTCAATAGTCACGCCAAGGTGGAGTACGTGCTGCACAAGTCGGCGAATCCCACGGCAGATGAACAGGATGCTTACGATCGCATTACGGCGGTCATGGATTCAGCTCTTCATTACTACAACACGTATACGAACTTGTCTAAGCATATCAACGTGTATTACGCTCCTGGCGTACCCACAGCAGAAGCGAGCAGTAACGGAGACTTGCGCTTTGGCGAAAATCGCACCTACATGTATGTGGGTACCGCCATGCACGAAATGGCCCATACCATGGGCGTTGGTACCACCACAGAATATCAGAACTTAAAGGGCAGCGGCGTGTTCCTGGGTGAAAAGGCTCAGTCTCTGCTAAAAGAATTGGAAAACAATCCCGAAGCCGAACTCCATTGCGACGGTCAGCATTTCTGGCCCTATGGCCTAAACCAAAAGAGCGAAGTCAAATCTGAGCAGGACCTGATCAATCATGCAAAGATTGTGCAAGCCATGTATCAGGACATGTTTAAGGAATCCTTCTTCAAGGAAGCACGCATCAAGTCTCTTACCGATCAAAAATGCATGGGCATAACTGCCACCAATGGCCTTGAATTGATGGATTGCTCAAACGAGGCGACTAAGGCTACAATCTGGAGCGTAGGGGAGAATCCTGTCGCTTACCGAATTGAATTCGGTGATCGAGTACTGGATGTTCCCAACGAATCTACTGCAGCTGGAGTTGTACTTGGAACCTACTACTGGAACGGAGGCGCACATCAAAAGACCTTGTTCGAAGAGGCTCCTGTAAATACGCCCAACGCCTTCTATCTGCAAAATGCCAAGAGCAAGCTGTATCTTTTGCCCGATGGCAAGAATGTTGTTCAGGACCAGCGCGGCCGCCTTGTGGATTCTGGCGTCTGGATTCTGATGGACGCGAAGGATTCCATTAGTGCAGGGCCTTCTCCAGAAGATACTTTAGAAATTGTTCCGCCGGTAGACGTTGTTGACTCAGACACGGCAATCATAGACACTGCTGCTGCAGATACAAACGGTACTTTTATCGGGAACAATAGGGATCACGTAAAACCTGCGGTGTTTGGTAATTCTTCTTCAAGAAGGTTTGATGCCATGGGCCGTGCCATTAGGCCAAGCCGCAAACAGGCTAAATACCAAAAGCTGTTTTAGACAAATCAGTTTTTGTACCCATCAATGTCCGCTAGTTAGCGGACCTTTTTGTATAGAGTAACCACTTGTAGCCAAAAGCAAAATAAAAAGCAAATTTTAAAAGTATAGTTTGGAACGAAGTGCGCAAAGTGAACGTGGAACGAAATGCTGCATGGAAAGTATAATCGACGAGAGAAAAGGAAACGTGAGGAGTGCTGCGAGGGAAGTAAGATCGGCGGAAAGAAAAGGAAATGAGGGGTGTGTTCCTAGGGAAGTGAGCGAGGAGGAGAAAAGAATAAAGGCTGAATACAAAAAAGAAGCCACCTGATAGATGACTTCTTTTAAGCGGGATAGACGAGGCTTGAACTCGCAACCTCCGGCGTGACAGGCCGGT
>JAKSIG010000078.1 GCA_024398955.1 Fibrobacter sp.
TTTTAACCTCGTCGTCGCTGTCCTTGTACTTTTCCTCGTGGTCGCCAACGCCGGTACTTACACCTGCGGAAACCTTGGTAGCGGCAATCTTCACGATGCCGTTGCGGAATTCCTTACTTTCGCGGCTGGAGACGGTAATGCCAACGAAGGGCATAAAGATGCGGTAGGCGCACAGCACCTGGCACAATTCCTTTTCGTGAACGTCAAGAGGATTGATCTTGTCGTTATTCACGATGGGGCGAAGGCGGGGGCAGGACAGGCTCATTTCTGCGTGCGGATACTTCTTCTGCAGATAGAACACGTGAAGTGCGCTGGCCAGGGCATCCTTGCGGAAGTCGGAAAGGCCAAGCAATGCGGAGAAACCGCAGCCACGCATGCCACCCATGAGGGCGCGTTCCTGGGAGTCAAAACGATACGGATAAATTCTCTTGTGGCCCAGCAAATGAAGTTGTTCGTAACGAACCTTGTCGTAAGTTTCCTGGAAAACCGTCACGTAGTCTACCCCACATTCGTGGAGGTACTTGTACTCGTCGGTGTTCATGGGGTAAACTTCCACACCCACCATACGGAAGTACTTGTGGGCAATCTTACAGGCTTCGCCGATGTATTCCACACTGCTTTTTGCGCGGGATTCACCGGTTAGGATCAGCACTTCTTCCATGCCGCTGTCGGCAATGACTTTCATTTCGTGCTCGATCTGTTCCATAGTCAGCTGCATGCGCTTAATTTTGTTGTAGCAGTTGAAGCCGCAATAGACGCAATAGTTTTCGCAGTAGTTGGCGATGTACAGCGGAGTAAAGAAGTAAACCGTGTTGCCGAAATGCTTGCTGGTTTCAAGCTTAGCCTTCTGAGCCATCTTTTCCAGGTAAGGAGCGGCGGCAGGAGAAAGGAGGGCCTTGAAATCTTCTACGGTACAAGTGTGGTGGTCCAGAGCTGCCAGCACATCGCGGGCCGTGTACTTACTGAAGTCTACGGAATCCACATGCCCCATGACCTTGCCATAAATGTCGGACTGGATGACTTCCATGCCCTTCATGTATTCCATGTGATTGGTACGGGAGCTAGGGTCATTTTCCAGACGATGCTTACGTTCCAGAGCCTCCGGAGACAAAGTGTCGGAATCAATAAAATAACGTTCGTCGTGATATTCTTTTTCAGACATAAAAAATCAACCACTTAAAAGATAACGTGATAAGGTACGCGTTTGTTCTGCTTACGACCTTTTAGATCTCTCATGAACATTTTACCAGGTGCAGGATTTACAATGACGCGACGTCCAACATGAGTTACACCCTCATTTTCAGGAACTTTGCCATCTACATAACGCAAAAAATATTTTCTTAAATACCCATCGTGTAATCGCCTAGAAGCAACAACAAATCCACCTTCACCGTCAATGACTTCTATTTTCGAGTGTTCGTAGAATTCCCTATCTTCGTCATAATAATACCACTTAGAACATTTTAAGGAATCTTGAGAATCTAGAATTACAATCTCACGTTGAGTCGTATCTACTCCACCATTTTCAAAAGATTGAACCACTATATCATACAAAGTATCATTGCTTATATATGTGTAAACATTAAGCTCCGTATAGCAAGACCCTTCTTCACAATACTTTTCCCTATACTCTTTGGAATAGCTGATACTACCCGAAGTAAAATATTTTCCCAGGTCGTAAACGATTTCCTTTCCGTCTTCAAATATTTTGAATAAAACCGAAATCGTATCCCCGTTGATACTTTTCTGATAGTAGTATTCTTCTCCGGTTCCGCTTAACTTTGAATCATCATTAAAAATATTGTTTTGTTGAGCAACTTCTTTACCAGAATCATTCCTGGTAACCTTAGATATTGTTCCATTCTCGTACTCATATTTTGTCATTACAAAGTCATCATCGGCCCAATATTGATACGAGCTATCTACGTACGCATCGTACACCTGAATGTAACTATGAACACCCATATCAGCGTAGCGATATGCATCGAGACAAGTAGTCGCATAAGCTGCAGCCGCGACGGTAAGAACGAAAATAGCGGTAGAAAAACGATTCATATAAAAGTCCTTAGTCGTGCAAAGCTCCAGAGAGTGGAAATCGTTCTGGAAAAAAGATTGAATCATAAGAAATATCCTCATCAAGACTTTCCCAGCGAATGCCAAATAATCCTAAGGAATAATTTCTTAAAATAGATTGATCTGCATTTTTCAAACGAATGAAATCACAAAAGTAGATCTTTGCCGTCATTCCATTTTCAGCAAAGAATTCCATGCAGTTTTCGTGTATTTCAACGTTCTTTATGTCAGCTCTTTTTAGTTCCAAAATATTTTACCCATTCATATTCAAAAATAGTCTTATTTTCTTCAACAATAGATTCTGCCAATTTCAAATCTTTAGGTTTCAATCCATCATTTGATTTTAAAGTTACAACACCATCTTCTATTTCAAACTTCGCTTGTCCGTCTCCATTTTCGACATGAATATGAACAGGTTCATGTTCCATGGAATAAAAGAAAAATCGCAGTCCAAAAAGTGTTAGTATTGTTGGCATAGTTCATCTCCATTTTTCAATGGTTTATGCAAAAGCTATGCCATCACAAAAATCCTCTTTTTTTTAGAAAATAGACATTATTCAAATTTACAAAGGTGATTAATCAATGATTAATCGCTGACTAATCGCGGAGGAATCCTGTAAGGGGATCGCTGGCGGCGGCACCACGAACCAGCACGCGGCCCATACCGGAGAGGTAAGCGTTGCGGCCAGCTTCGATGGCGGACTTGAAGGCGGCTGCCATGCGAGGCAAGTCTCCGGCGGTAGCAAGAGCGGTGTTTGCCATGACGGCGGCGGCACCCATTTCCATGGCTTCGCAAGCCTGGGACGGCTTGCCGATACCGGCGTCTACGATAATGGGAAGTTCGATTTCATCGATGAGAATCTGGATGAAATCCTTGGCGGAAAGACCGCGGTTGGAACCGATGGGAGCAGCCAGAGGCATCACTGCGGCGGCACCTGCATTCACCAGGTCGCGGGCCACGTTCAAGTCAGCATGCATATAAGGCAGCACCACGAAGCCTTCCTTGGCAAGAATTTCAGTAGCCTTGATGGTTTCGTAGTTGTCCGGCAGCAGGTACTTGGAGTCGCGCATGATTTCGATCTTCACGAAATCGCCGCAGCCCAGTTCGCGGGCAAGGCGTGCAATGCGAACCGCTTCGTCGGCGTTGCGGGCGCCAGAAGTATTGGGCAACAGGGTTGCACTCTTGGGAATGTAATCCAGAATGTTTTCGTGTTCCTTGGTATTGGCACGGCGAACGGCGCAGGTAATAATTTCTGCACCGGCGTACTGCACCGCAGCTTCGATCAGCTTCAGGGAGTACTTGCCAGAACCAAGAATAAAGCGGGAGTTGAACTCATGACCGCCAAGAACCAGTTTATCGTTTTCCATATTTTAGAGCCTAGAGGTTAGGGGCTAGATTACAGACGTTTTCGTCGTCATATTTTCCAGTCCGCATATTATTCTAATTATAGTTAAAGCTTGATGGGCGGCGCAGGCCATAACGCGGGGAGCCACAAGCCCTACCCCGTCGTTTACGTCGCTGACGCCATCGCCACACATATAAAACTTCTTGGATACGCGGCGGGTCTGGATACTATTGGCATCACCAAAGCCAGCCATTCCGGAAGCCGCTACCAGAGTCTTTCCATTTTCCAGCACAGCGTTCACCAGCATGGCCTTGGCTTCCGCATTGTCAAAGGCTTCCACCACGACATCCGCCTTCCCTACCAGTTCCATCACGTTTTCCTCGGTGATGCGAACCTGATGGGATTCCAGCTCAATGTAAGGGGAAATTTCTCGCAAATTCTCGGGCAGGGCAACTGCCTTCGCCAAACCAACCTGCGTAGCCTTGTACTGCTGCCGGTGCAAATTGGTAACGTCGACGCAATCAAAATCAATAAGGATCAGCTTGCCCACGCCGGCACGAGCCAGAGAAATTGCCACATTGGACCCGAGACCTCCCAGACCGCAAACCGCCACCGTGGCCGCCTGCAATTTCTGAACATTCTCGGCACCTTGTCGTACCACAAGGGCGGCAAGCATCTCTTCACGAGAGGGAGTGCGCAGTTCACCAACTGCAGAACATTCACACCCAGCGGACATTAGCCGCCTCCCACAAAGCTGACCACTTCCAGAGAGTCCCCTTCAGCAAGAAGGGTTTCGCCATACTTGGCCTTAGGCACAATTTCGCCGTTCTTTTCGATGGCGATGCGCTTGCAGTCATAGTTTGTGGTGGAAAGATATTCCGCGACTGTCTTACCCGCAAAAACGGTTCCGTCGGCTTCGATGTCAATGCCATTGACTTTAATCATTATACCTCCGTTGGCATTATCCAAATCAGGTGCGGTAAGCAATCAGACCTGTGTCAATTGCACTCTCAGCCGGTTTTACCAGCTCCCGTATGGCACAAACATAAAAAATCCTGAAATTCTCGGCAACTATGCCAAATTCATTTAACAAAAATAGCGTCTGAAATATTGACTTTCAGGCGCTAAGTTTATACAAACTGATTTTTATTTCCGGTAATTTAAGATAATTACTTTACCTTTACAATGAAATTGCCCTTGGGCAAGTTTTCAAAGCGGACTTCAGAACCAGCCATGGCTCCACGAACGTTGCGAACCGCCACAATCTGGCCCATGGAATTCAGCAGGTAAACTTGATGGAAACTAGTTGAATTCAGTTGAACGCTGTAGGCGTCGCCCATGCGGGTTACTGTATAACGAGCAGATCTTGGCATGACTGCGGTGTGAATCGCAGTGCCACTGCACTCATCAACGTCAGGATTGCATTCGGAATTGCTGGATTCAGCCTCTTCACTGGAGGAACTGTCAACTTCTTCCGAGGAGCTGGACTCCGGTTCAACAGGCTTGGGAGCCTTGAACATGATATTGCCCACGAACACTTCGCCAGAAACTCCAGAGGCTGTGAGGAAGAAGTCCTGAACACCCTTCTGAGCCTTCATTTCGGAGCATTCTGCAACGGACCAACCATTTTCATCGGCCTTGGCTGCACTCAGGTCGCATTCTGAAAGTACTGCACCGGACTTGGAACCGGCACGCAGAGCAAGCTTACCAGAGCCATTCTTTACCTGAATAGAAACGACGGTGCTCTTGATGGAATCGGTAACCACGTTTTCGAAGAGGGCATAGCCGCCGTCCTTCATGGCCAACTCATCCTTTTCATTCAAGCGAATGCGGATACCATTATCGAAACCGTTACCGGGGATGGTATCGCGGATAATGCGGAGGAAGTCTATGCGGTCTAGTTCCGCAAAGTTTTCACCATTAGGGACAGGACTTACATCAATGAAGTTTCCACCACGCTTCAGCTTAGCGGGAATCATGACCACTGAAGTTTCGGGGAATTCGCCCCAGG
This sequence comes from Fibrobacter sp., assembly GCA_024398955.1. GTDB lineage: Bacteria > Fibrobacterota > Fibrobacteria > Fibrobacterales > Fibrobacteraceae > Fibrobacter. Next base: position 5,431 of record JAKSIG010000078.1, read on the forward strand.
CTCCAGTAGCCGGGAGCTTTACTTCTTGTGCCTTGCCATTGACTGTCACGCTATGGGTTGCGACTCCAGTACCGCCATTTGCATAACGGTAGCGCAGCAAGTAATCGCCTGCCTGCATAATGTTCATAGGCAAATGAATATTGGAACCCTTGGTATTCACGTAGCCAACATATTCGTTGCCAGAAGCCTTGGTACCACGAGTTACAGCCAAGTCTCCAGAAACAGCACGAGTCATTACACCGTGTTCAGCTTCTGCACTCAAATAACGGCCCAGGAAAGGCTGACCCATTTCGGCCCAGTTGTCGTCGGTGAAAACAATGTCGCGGATATGGATGTGGTTGTACTTGTCGCCGGCGTTATCATAGTAATGATGGACAAAGCGGACACGATTCAAGTCCTGGAAGGGTTCGCCACCACCCGGGCCAACATAACGTCCGTAACGTTCAAGAACAATGGTTCCTCCGCCGGTTGCCATATTATAGCCAGCACGGTCCTTATAGGGACCTGTAATCTGGTCGGCTCGGCCATAAGCAGTCTTGTAAGTGGTCTGCTCGATATTTGCCCCCTGCTGGCAGCATTTATCCCAGGCTGTAAAGAGGAAGTATTGACCATTATGCTCGATAAGGCTAGGGCCTTCTTCGGCACCACCGCTGGCGGAACTTGTACGGCGAGCGATATTGTAGACAGTCTTATCATCATTCGCCTGCAAGCCTGTAGTAGGATCCAGCTTGATTAGCTGAATGCCAAGGCCAAAGGATCCGAATGCCATCCAGAATTCGCCCTTGGAGGTCTTGATTACATCGGGGTCAATGGCGTTATACTTGTCTGTCGCCACCGTATGAAAAACGTGACCGCGATCCTGCCAGCCGTATCCTTCTGTTCCAGGAACGATGGACTTGGATGCCGTATAGCCGATGGCCGAAGTTCGCTTGCCAAAAACAGAGCCGCAATAATAGGCTCGGAATTCACCGTTCATCACATAAAGATCGGGAGCCCACACATCTTCCATGGAGGGGGCGTAAGTGTAAATCCATTGCGGAAACTTGGTCATGGTCTTGCCATGAGCCTTCCAGTTGTAGGCGTCTTCCGAAGTCCAGAGGGACAGCTGATTGTTGGTTGTCATGAGGGCATAGCCGTCCTCATAGCGGATCATGGTAGGATCATGGCCCGGCTGCAAGTTATCCTTTGCATACCAGTCGGCAGCAAATGCAGATGCACTTCCTAAAACACAAAGCCCAACAAGAGTATTTTTAACTTTTTTCATAACACACTCTTAGAAATTCCCAAACTTAAAGATAAACCTATAAAAGTGTAAATGAAATAAAAAAAAGCTTATTTTGTGGACAAAAAATCCATAATAAGCCCTAAAAATGCACTAAAGTACATTCGTTTTTTTTAGAAAAAATTGAGACCTAAATTGCTCAAAATCAGCTATTAAAGGGATGTTTGGCTAATTATTGCGATGTTTTTCTTGGTTTGAATCGTCATCTAAATGTAGCCCGATTTTTCTGAACAAATCAGGATCGGACATTTTTGCCAATTCGTCCAGTTCGTCGGCGGGTTCTTCTACTGGAGCAGCAGAAACGTCATTCTTCAAGTGAACCACGCGCTGCGGGAACGGAATTTCAATGTTCTTTTCATCCAGGACATTTTTTATAATGCCTAGGTATTTACGCCTCAATTCATGGTATTCATATGTACGGACCCAAACCCAAATAGAGATATTTACGCTACTGTCGGCCAGTTCTTCTACAAAAATCTTGGCAGGAGGCATCTTCATAAAGCGAGATTCTTCGGCCACCATCTTACGAAGGACGCAAAATGCGACGTCTAAGGACGTGTCGTAAGACACTCCTACAGAAAGATCCAGACGGCGAACCAAATTTCTGCTGTAGTTCACAATGGGAGCGCCCCACAAGGAACTGTTCGGAGCAGAAACATAAAGGCCATCCATAGTTTCAAAAGTTGTATTGAAGAGCCCGATTCCGCCAATTTTACCTTTAACAGAGCCACATTCAATATAATCGCCCGCCTTAAAGGGGTTTAGGAACAAAAGTAAAATACCAGAAGCCACATTGGAAAGCGTATCCTTTAAGGCAAGACCCACAGCAAGGCTTGCGGCACCAATCATTGCCAAAAGACCATTGGTATTTACACCAAGGATGTTTAGGCACACCAGGAGGCCAACTACGTAAAGGGTGTACTTAAAAAGGTCCGAGACCAGGGGAACCGCAGCACGATCAAAACCACGCTTCGTGATACGCTCCAGGAATTTTCTAAAAGACCATACAAGCAACTTGATTATAACAACTACAAGAACAACTAAAAGCAGCTGTTCAACAATAGAGTCCTTGGGTATTAATGATCTTAGAGATTCCACATTCCAAAAATAGCTAATTGTAACATAAATATAAAGGGGGCTTCCAATTTACGGAAGCCCCATATGCGCTTAATCACCTTTATAGGGTGCAATAACTAGAAGAATACCTTCACTATCAGGCTACCCACGATGGTAGAAACAATGACGCTGGTAAGGCCCGGTAGCATAAAGCTGTGGTTCAGCAGGTACTTGCCAATCACCGTGGTACCGGAGCGGTCGAAGTTCACCGTTGCAATGTCAGAAGGATAATTCGGGATGAAGAAGTAACCGTAAACACTGGGAAGTACGCCCAGAAGCACAGCACCTTCGATACCCAGGCTGTAAGCCAGCGGAAGCATGGCCACCACCACGGCGCCCTGGGAGTTGATCAGCACAGACACCGCAAAGAATGCAAAGGCAATTGCCCAGGGATAGTGCTGCACAACATCCTTTAGGCCGCCCTGCATTACGTCCATGTAGTTGGCGAAATAGGTATCGGCAAGCCAGGCAATACCGTAAATGGCAACCACAGCCACCATGCCAGACTGCCAAACAGCACCTGCCACAGCCTTCTTGGGCTGAGCCTTGCAGAAAATAATCATGAAAGCAGCAGCAGAAATCATCACAATCTGAATGATGATGTTCATGCCGATAGGCTTCACCTGGGCAACGCCATCTACAATCTTACCTGTAGGAACAACTGGGCGAATATCGTGTCCCGCAATCTGGAACAAAGAGAACATCACAATCACTGCAAGGGCAATAAGGAAGATGTACACGGAACGCTTCGCTTCCTTGGAAACCTTCATGTCCAGCACAGAAGCGGTGTTACCGTACATGTATTCACGCTGCTGCGGGTCCTTCAGCTTTGCCTGGAACACAGGATCCTTCTCCAGATCGAGACCGCGCTTGTAGCTAACGCCGGCGGCAGCCATCAGGCCGCAAAGGCAAGCGGGAATGGTTACCGCAATCACCTGCAGGTTGTTGATTTCAAAACCATTGGCATTGGAAATCACTACGAAGGATGCCACCGCAGCCGCAATGGGAGAACAGGTAATGCCCACCTGGGAAGCAACGGATGCTACAGCACAGGGGCGCTCCGGACGGATGCCCTTCTTCAAGGAAATGTCGCAGATAATGGGCATCAAGGTGTACACCACATGACCCGTGCCCACCAGCACCGTAAGGAAGAAAGTGCAAAGCGGAGCCAGGAAAATAATCTGATTCGGATGCTTACGCAGCAACCGTTCCGCAATCTGGATCAGCCAATCCATACCGCCCGCAGCCTGCATGATGCCTGCACAAGTCACAGCGGCAATGATGATGTAGATAACATCGGTAGGCGGCTTACCCGGAGCCATGCCAAAGCCTAGCACCAGAATGGCAAGGCCAATACCCGAAATTGCCCCCAGCGCAAGGCTACCATAACGTGAACCCACGTAAAGAGCTGCCAAAACAATCAACAGCTGAATAATCATCACAGCAGTCATAAAACCTCCCTTTTTAAGGAAATCTATCACTAGATTTTCCAAATGGGCGACTCTCATAAAAAAATATGATGATTTTTTAATTACAACAAAATAAATCTAAGTCTGAATGTCAACTTAAACTTCAGACTAAAACTCAGCCAAAGCCAAAGCCCAATCCCAAGTCTAAGCCTATGGCCTCTGCGCCAGAAACAACTTTCACCGCTTGTTAACGATTTCGTTAACTAACAATGGCACTTTCCCGCTAAAAATAAAGATATTGGTTAACGATTTGATTAACAAGCGAAAAAATGTATTCATTACGCCAAAGACTCTATCTTGATTGTGCACGAACGGTCTTTATTAGGTGCTAGCGTCAACCATTATAACGCAAAATCCCCTGCTTGTTCAGCAGGGGACGACTACCCAAAGTTTTCATCTGAAAACGAAAATACCCCTGGTTGTACCAAGGGTATTTTCCTAGGAGGGTCTTAGGGAGGGCGGAGCCTTCCCTTGTCTAATTAAGTGTTAGCGTCAACCCATTCAGCGTTCTTCTTGCAAGCTTCGATAGACT
>JAKSIG010000079.1 GCA_024398955.1 Fibrobacter sp.
CAAGAACATCGTGGTGATTTACCCCGATAACGGTTACAAGTACCTTTCTACGGAACTGTACAAGAAGCAAAAATAGTGGTTAGTGATTAGTGGCTAGTGGTTGGTTTGATTTTTGTGTACTAACCACTAAATACTGCTTACTTATTAATGGGAGAATTAATCAAATGAAATTGAATTTTGTACAGAATATTGCGTTGAAGACTGCGAAGTCTACTGAAGATTATTTGGAATCCGTTCTCCAGATTGTGAAGTATCTGAAGAATAACGAAGTGGTAACGCCGCAGGGAAAGTATTGGAAGGTAAGCCCGGAACCGGGTAACGAATACGCTGGTGATCTGATGATTACCCCCAAGGGCCTTTACGCAGGCTCGGCTGGTATCGGCCAGTTTTTCTTGCAGCTTTTCGAAGTGACGAAAGATGAACAGTATTTGCAGGAAGCAAAGGATGCCGCGGAATACATTCTGAATACCTACGAAGGTGTAAAGTTCTTCAAGGATGTTTTGGAAGGTGCCGAAGGCGGCATCTGGCCTGTGAAGGGCTGGGGAACCAGCGTCTATGCGTCTCCGGCGGGGCAGGCCATCTTTTTGGATCAGCTTTACGCACATGTGAAAGATGAACGCTACCGCAAGTTCTTGATTCAGTCTGCCGATGATGCGATCGCTGCAGGTCATGATGACGGAAAGATCCTTCACTGGTCCACGGAAGCGGACTTGATGGCTGACGGTTCCTACGCTTTCTTCTTCCTGTATGTTTACCGCAAGACCGGTGACGAAAAATACTTGGAAGCCGCAAAGCGCGTAGTCGCCTTTACGGACACTCGCATCACTCACGCCAAGGAAGGCGGCATTTACTATAAGAATGTTGACCTCACGTTGGTTGGCTGGAAGTCCAAGGAATCTGCATTCCCCAACTTTAGTCACGGCGCTGCAGGTACGGCATTCCTGAACGCACTTCTTTATGAAGAAACCAAAAATCAGGAATACTTGGATAAGGCAAATGAAGTGGTGAAGTTCCTTGCAGCCATTGCAGAAGGCGATGAAAACGGAGCTCTGATTCCGTACCTCTACAATCCGGAACTGGGGCGCTTCCATGACTTCTATTATTTAAGCACATGCCACGGCCCCGTGGGAACTTCCATTCTCTTCCGCAAACTTTATGATATTACCGGCGACAAGGAAAACTTGCAGTGGGTTGACATTTTGACGAAGGGAATTCTGAAGGCTGGTGCTCCGCTGAAACATACTCCGGGTTACTGGAACAGTTACTGCCTCTGCTGCGGCGCTCCTGGCGTTCTTGCACATTTCGTGAAGACAGCTGAAGCTCTTGGTGACAAGTCCTACATTGAACAGGCGAAGGTCACTGCTGACAAGTTACTGGGCGATTCCTGGAACGATGACAAGGGCCGTCGCTGGTACGCCGCATGGACCCGTAAGATTCCTGGCTTTGTGGAAACTTACACCGGCCTTTATGCAGGTGCTGCGGGAGCCGCTTCCGCGTTGCTCCAGCTTTACGCGCACGAAAAGGGAATCAAGATCCAGACCGAAACTGTGGAATACCTGTTCCTGAAATAAATGTCAGAATGAAATCTCTGCAAATTTAAAATTTCCGTACAACCGAGGCCCCTGGGTAAATGAAATCCGCCCGGGGGTCTCTTTTTTTATTGCAATATTTCTAGCAGTACTTCTTCAGGAATTCGTTGATTTCAACAGGCTTGGAATAGTAGAATCCCTGAAGACTGTGAACCTTGAAGGGCTGCAGTTCTGTACGCATGTTGGCACTTTCGATGCCTTCCACGCAGACTTCTGCAGAGAAGGACTTGGCAAGATCCGTAATGAACCTTACGGTGTTTCTGTCCTTGTCGTCGGTTTCTATGTTCAGGACATAACCGCGGTCGATTTTTACGGTATCTACCGGCAGTTCGCGGAGAACTCCCAGAGAAGAAAATCCTGTGCCGAAGTCGTCCAGGGCGATTCGGATGCCTTCGTTACGCAAGGTGCCGAGAACGTGCTTTAGCAGGTTCGTGTCCAGCAGGCGGCAACGTTCCGTAACTTCGAGGCAGAGGTTTCTTGCAGGGAAGTTCAGTTCCTTCAAAAGATTAATGACGTCTTCTGCAAAATTGCTCTTTTCCAGCTGAGCGTAAGACAGATTTACGTTAATGATAAAGTCAGGATGCTTTTCCAGAATCTTTTTGGAGTCCAATAAAGACTGCCTTAAAATCCAGCTACCCAGTTCCGGGAAGAGACTGTCTTGCTCAAGAATAGGAATAAAGTGAATTGGCGGGACCATGCCGTAGTCTTCGCTCTTCCAGCGGATTAGAGCTTCAGCTCCCTTCAGTTCCTCGTTCTCGGCGTTGACCACCGGCTGGTAACAAATGTAGAAGCCGTTGCATCCGTCAATAATGCTGTTGCGGATGGTGTTCAGGCGCTTTAGCATGTCCTTCTGTCCGTTGCTTGAAGTATCCTTGACAAGGAACAGTTCCCCATGATGGGCGTTCTTGGATTCCGCAAAGGCGTACTTAAGGCTGGAATAAACCGTGTCGGCGCTGACCGTGAAATCGTTGATGGTTACGGCGCCTGCGCAAAGTGAAAGGGCGATACGGTCGGAGGCTACATAGAAATTCTGGGCCACAAGATTCTGAACGTCGCGGTAGATTGCGTCCAGTTCTTCGATGGGGGCTTTTTCAGAAATGACGGCAAACTTTGTACCGTCCATACGGTAAGTGCAACCTGTGCCTCTGAATGCTTGCTGAAGGATGGCCCCAAACTTACGGAGAATCTTGTTTCCGAAGGCATAGTTGTAGACGTCATTTGCCCTAGAAAAACTTTCCAGCCCGATCATGATGACACTGAATTTTTGCTTGTTCCAGAGAAAGCCCTTGATGTCATCCATAAAGCCGTAGAGACTACGCAGATTGGTGATGGAATCGGTGTAGTTAAGGCAATCGTGATTCTTAATGATGCCGCAGAATACTAAAGGACCTCCGTCATCATCAGGGAGAACCACGCCACTGCAGGAACATAGAACGTACTTGCCGTCCTTAGTCTTTGCACGGTACTGAATGTTGTGGCTTTTTTCTCGTCCTGTAAAAAGATCTTCGATGTTTGCCTTGAAATCATCCTGGTCTTCGGAATGGATATGTTCCAGCCAGATGCCACCAGCGTTATCCATGTATTCGCCGGGAAGGCCAAAGTAATCTACTGCGGCTTTTGACCATCTGGAAAAGTCGTTCTTAATGTCACATACGTAGACGTACGCCCCATCGGCGGCAATGGAGTATGCTTCAAAGAGTGCGTCAAGTTGTTGCCTGTTCATCTTATCTCTCCATTAACCTATAAATACCTGGTTTTTACCGTTGTTCTTTGCTTCGTAAAGGGCACTGTCAACTCGCACGCTGACCATGTCTGCACTCTCTCCTCGCAGGGCCTCTACCACACCTACGCTAACCGTCTTTCGTCGGGCCAGGGGGAATGACTGCTGTGCGAATTTTAATCGGATTTCGTTGGCGATTTCTGCGGCCTTGCTACAATCCGTATTGGGGAGTACGATCATGAATTCTTCACCACCCCAGCGACCGCAGGAGGCGTCTGAACTGTACCCTTCTACAACTTCGCGAATGATTTTTGTCAGCCCAAGAATAACGTTGTCGCCTTCCTTGTGGCCGTAAGTGTCGTTTACCATCTTGAAGTTGTCGATATCCATCATGATGAGGCTGACCTTGCGCCCGTTTTGCTTGAACTCGTCTAGAGCCTTTACGATTCTGCGTTGGGTTTCGGCTCGGTTGTAAAGTTCGGTGAGGCTGTCGGCGATAGCCATCATTGCAAGCTTTCTGTTAGCTTCGGCCAGTTCAGCGGTGGCGGCATCAATAAAGGTGGCCAGGCGGTTGATCATGGAAACTTTTCCCGAGAACTTTTCGGGTGCCATGGTAAAGGTGACGCTTTCGTCTACATTGCCTTCGCGGAAGGCGGCCACTACCAGGGTGACGTTGTGCTGGATCAGTTCGGTATCCATGCGCAAAAATTCGCCCGAGGTGTAAAAACCCGAAGTGTGGGCGATATTCTGGAAGGGCCAGGTTTCCTTGCTGATTTCGTCGTTGCCCCAGAAGGTTCTGCGGGCGGCACAGGAAAACACCTTGATGATTTCGGGCTGGAACTTCGCGATTTCGCGACCGCCTTCTTCGATGCTGTTCAGGATGGTCCACGGGTCGCCATAGGCAATACGGGCGTAGACGTTTTCCTCAATGTTCGAAGTCATGGTGAGGGAGCCGTCGGCGTTGCTTGCGATAGGCGCTCTCAAAATGTTGATTCCATGATGCTTGTAGAAGAACGGGAATTCCAGCGTGTTGTAGAAGAAATCTTCGTTGTTGGGGATGTTCAGGTACCTAAAATAGGCGTCGTAGGCGGGCTTGCCATCAAGTTCCTGCAACATGTTGCCCGTTGCCTTTGTTACATGGAATTCTCTTCCCAAAGGTTTCCAGCCGGTAATGTGGGTGGCTTGAACGTTGAGGTCTTCGCCACCAACCAAGAGAAAGGCAACGCTCTTTTCGGAATAGCCTTTGTCCTTCGAAAATACGCAGGCGTTGTCATTGTTCAAGTCGATATTGAAGGCTCCACCGCCAAAAATCTGAATTTTGGGGTCGATGTCGGTGCATGCCTCGCAGAACGGAGTCATGGACATGCCGCGGATGGTTGCCAAAAGTTCAACCGCCTTGACCCAGGGACGTTTAATCAGTTCCTGCTTAAGGCTTGCGATGACTTCGATGGCGGTGGCTTCGGTTAGGTTGTACTGCAAAAGCGAAACTTGCGTCGATGACTTTTCGCAAAGGGTGCAGATTACGACAAAGGGCGAATCGGAAAGCCTGCCTTCGGTAATGGTGCCGTTGGTTGTGCACCCTAGGTACAGGGCGTCCGGCATTTCCTTTTCGAGAGTTTCGCAGGCGGCTATGATTGTTTCTTTATCGGTATTTTCGGCGTATATGCTAAAAACGGTGGTGAAAGTATCCTTGGACTTTCTCCACTGATTGATCTTATCGAGTTCCTGTTTTAGTTTCTCGATGTCCGAAAACTCAAATTGAAACTGCTTCACCCTATGTATGTAAATTTTATTCTTTTAGTAATGCGCCTTTTTATATGATGTGAATACTCCAGGTTGGAATAAATCTGCGAAAAAGCAGTCTTTGTAATAGAAAATTTTGAAAAAAATCGTATTGGGTTTAAAATTCTTGATGATAAAATTTGTTTTTGTTCGGAAAAGCGATAAAAATAAAAACGGCAGGGAAGTGCATTACCAAATCCCTGCCGCGGCGCTTTTTTTGGAATGGAGTGCGCCTTTTGTTGCTGTGTGGATCAGCAAATTTTTTAGGAACCGCAGATTCTCGCGAAGGAACTGCGCGGGTTGGTGCCGCGCGGCCCTAGCAGAAGAAGTCCTTCCAGATTTGTGTGCCTAAGTCGCAAAGGTTCACCTGCATTTCTTCAATCTTCTCGTGAAGACCGCTCTTGATGATTTCCTCGATGGTGGAGAAAGCCATATCGGAACGCATCTTCCCGAGAAGACGGAGAGAGTCCGCGTTGCTCTTTACGGGGAAGGCAATATTCTTGAGGCTGATTTCGGCCTGTTCCAGGCAGTAGCGGAGGGACCTGGGGAAGTCCTCGCTCAACAGCAGGAAATCGGCAACGTTCTGGGGCGTCACATTGGAATTCTTGCGGTGGAACATTTCGTAGGCGCCCACGCTCTTGAGAACCGCATTCCACTGGACGGTATCCAGTGCCATGCCCACCATGCTTACATCCGGAAGGAGGATGTAGTACTTCACATCCAGAATTCGGGAAGTCTGGTCGGCACGTTCAATCATGGTGCCGAGACGCGCGAAGTTCCAGGCTACGTCATGAGTCATGGTGCCCTGAATGATACCTACGGTCAGCTGGCTGAATTCCTTCACGCTGTTGTAGAAGGCGTGGGGTGCGGCCAAGGCCTGCTTGGGCATTTCGGGATCGTTCAACTTAAGATAGAACTGGTTGATGGCAATCCAAAGTTCCGAAGAAATTCTTTCACGGACGCAGCGGGCGTTTTCGCGGGCGGCAGCCACGCAGGAAATAATGCTGCTGGGATTTTCCTTATCGAAGGTAAGGAAGGTGAGGGCGTTTTCGGTAGAGACGTGGGCGTAGCTCTTGAAGAAGGCATCGGCGTTACCGGCGGTCTGGATCACCGGTTCCCAGGGGCGTTCTTCGCCGGGCAAGTCCAGCTGCAACTGAAGATTGACATCGATGGCGCGTGCCACGTTTTCGGCGCGTTCAATGTAACGGCCCAACCAGTAAATGGAATCTGCAACTCTGCTTAACATTATTAAACTCCGAAATAAAAAATTAAAGGGGCTAGAGACTAGGGGCTAGGGGCTAGCATTTTTAGGGGTTAGAGGCTAGGTTCTAGAAACTAGGGAAGATGGATGCAAGTGTAAGCGATTTTAAGGCAATTACATCTTTAGTTTTCTTTCAGAGTATTCCCAAAATCCCTAGTCTCTAATTTCTAGTCTCTAATCTCTACTGCTGCTGCTGTTGTTGTTCCATCCATTGCTTTGCTTGGCCAAGTTCAGGAGCCTTTTCGTTTTCGGCAATGACCCAGGTGTCCTTACAGCCACCGCCCTGAGAGCTATTCACAACAATGGAGCCTTTCTTCAGGGCCACGCGGGTGAGGCCACCCGGCAGGATGTAGGTTTCCTTGCCCTGCACAATGTAGGGGCGAAGGTCCACATGACGGCCTTCGAAGTTTCCGTCAACAATGCAGGGCACGCGGCTCAGGGAAATCATGGGCTGTGCGATGTAGTTACGGGGATTGGCCTTGATCTTTTCCTTGAAGGCTTCGCATTCGGCCTTGGTAGACTTGGGGCCAACAAGCATGCCGTAGCCACCGGATTCGCTGGCAGCCTTCACCACCATATTCTCGATATGGTCGATCACATGCTGCATGTGCTTCGGGTTTTCGCAGACGAAGGTGGGAACGTTGGGAATGATGGCTTCTTCACCCAGGTAGTACTTGATAATCTGCGGAACGTAAGTGTAGATGGCCTTGTCGTCAGCAACACCGCAGCCAGGGGCGTTGGCGAGAGCCACGTTTCCAGCCTTGTAGGCGTCGATTAGTCCCGGCACTCCCAGGCAGGAATCCGGACGGAAGGTCAGGGGATCCAGGAACTCGTCATCTACACGACGGTAAATCACGTGAACCTGCTTCAGGCCGCGGGTGGTGCGTGCGTAGACTTTCTTGTCCTGCACTACCAAGTCGTTACCGGTCACAAGGTCCACGCCCATCTGCTGTGCCAGATAGGAATGTTCATAGTAGGCGGAGTTGTACACACCTGGGGTCAGCACGACGACCTTGGGCTCTGCGACGCCATCGGCCAGGTATTCCAGGGCCTTGCGGAGGCGGGTGCAGTATTCATCCACAGGGCGGATGCTGCAATGGGTGAACACCTGGGGGAATGTGCGCTTGAGAATCTGACGGTTCTGCAGCACATAGGAAACACCGCTGGGGCAACGCATGTTGTCTTCCAGCACGTAGAAGGTGCCATCGGTATCGCGGACCAGGTCGGTACCGGTGATGTGTGCCCAGATTCCCTTGGGCGGCACGAAGCCTTCCATCTGCGGGCGGTAAGCGGTGCAGGTGTTGATGAGGCTTTCGGGTACTACCTTGTCGCGGAGAATCTTGCGGTCGTTATAGATGTCCGTAAGGAAGCAGTTCAAAGCTTCGGTACGCTGGCGAAGGCCTGCATCTAGGTGCTTCCAGTCTCCGGCGCTGACAATGCGGGGGATGACATCGAAAGGAATGATCTTGTCCTTTCCATCCTTGTTGCCATAGACTGCGAAGGTGATGCCGTTGTCGAAGAATGCCGATTCTGCAACTTTCTGACGACGCTGCAGCTCACCTTCCGGCAGTTCGTTAATGCGGGTAATGAGCGGTTCTGCCGACGGACGGGGTGTTCCGTCAGGCAGACACAATTCATCGTAGAATCCTTCTGTGTTATAGTTACCGAACTTCATAATGTTTCCTTGCGTTTTGGTTCTCTGAAGAGAACAGGTATGAGTTATGAATTATGAGTTATGAGATTGGCGATTTGCAATAGAACTGTTTGTATCGGCTTTTCTCGTAATTCGTACATCGTAATTCATAATTGTCTATCTCTCGTCTACGTTTACACCGACCTTGAGAATCGGGTTTCCGCCTCCGGTAATGACGCCTTTTAGCGGGCTTACATCGCCGAAGTCGCGTCCCCAGGCCAAGATAATATGCTCGTCACCTCCGAGAACATTATTGGTGGGGTCAAACTCAACCCAGCCATGGCCTGGTATGAAGGTGGCGACCCAAGCGTGAGTGGCATCTGCGCCAATCAGCTTCGGCTGACCTTTGGGTGGATGGGTTCGCAGGTAGCCGCTGATGTAGCGGCAGGGCAGGTGCAGCGAACGCAGGCATCCGATCATCAGGTGTGCGAAATCCTGGCAGACGCCTTTACGTCCACGCAAGATTTCCTGGGGCTGGGCTCCGATACGGGTTGCGCCCGGTGTGTAAGCGCAGTCCGTAAAAATTCTGGTCATCAGCTCCTTGGCGCTATCGAAAATAGGGCGGCCGGGCTGAAAACTTTCCAATGCATAATTCCGAACAGAGTCGTCGGTATTTGCAAAGGGAGAAGAGTAGGCATACATGGAAGCTTCCAGAGTGTCGCTATCCGAGGGGCACTTCAAAAGTTTTGCCACTTCTTCCCAGGCGGGGCTTTGGGCTGGCGGTTCTTCTGCCTTGACTTCCACGACACCAGTTGTCTTGAATCTGAAATGTTCGTGTTCCTGTTCAATGCTGAAGGCCAAAGCCCTGTTCCCGTAAATGTCCAATCGTTCCTGCCTTGCGGTGGGATTGGGTTCCACCTCGATGCGGTGGGAAATCCAGTTCTGGCGAGGTACCGCGCGGGGCAGCATATAGGCCAAATGATTACTATACAATACGGGCAGTGTATAGTCGTAGACGGTTTCGTGATCGATCTGATAAATAGGCATCTTAAACTCCTTACACTTCTGTTGCCATGGCGTGAACAACGCCAGTTCTTGGTGCATGGTTTAAGTAGAGTCTACTGATCAGTTCAGCCACATGCTCGATGGATGCGATCTTTTCGTCTACCAGCTTGGTCAAAGTTTCACGTTCGCTGCCGTTTGCCTGAACGAGGCTTTCGATATTGGCCAAACGCAGGTCAGCCTGCAATCTCATCAGTTCCAGGTCCAGCGGGGAGAAGGCGGCTTCACCCTGGTTGTTTCCCGGCAGATGTTCCGTCTCTTCGCGGAGACGGGCGACCTGGTAAGCAACGCTTCGCGGGTTGGATTCGTCAGAAAGGAGCAGGTCCAGAACCGGAGTGACCTGCAGGCGTCCGCCATAGCGACGATGGTACGTCATGAGACCGTCACCGATTTCAAGTACTGCCTGCAGCAATCGCAGGTTCGTGATTTCGTCTGCAGGGGCGCGGCTCAAAAGGCTCTTGATTAATTGCAGCGTACGGATTGCGCTTTCGATCTGACGACCCATTTCGAGGAAACGCCATTCGTGGCCGCGGGTCATGGAGTCTGCTGCAAGGCCTGCCACAGCCGTAC
>JAKSIG010000008.1 GCA_024398955.1 Fibrobacter sp.
TCGGGTGACGCTTGCGGTTTTCAACCACAACCGTGATGGTCTTATCCATCTTGTCAGAAGAGACAACGCCCTGCTTAACCTTACGAAGGTTTCTATCCATTTCCTTCTCCTGCCCGGCTTATGCCTTGGCCTTTTCGGTGAGGATGGTCTTGATTCGTGCAATATCCTTACGGGTAGCCTGAATCAAAGAGGGTTTTTCCAAGCTACCGAGCTTTGCAGCCATACGGTAGTTGAACAAATCGAGATTCAACTGAGCGAGCTTTTCCTTGAGCTGGTCAACACCCAGTTCCTTTAATTCACGTGCCTTCATTAGATCTCCGATTCTTCGATGATTTTGCACTTGAGGGGGAGCTTCTGAGCTGCCACGTGGAGAGCTTCCAGTGCCAGTTCGCGTTCAACACCACCCATTTCGAAAATGATGCGGCCCGGGAGGATCACGGCTGCCCAGAATTCAACAGCGCCCTTACCCTTACCCATACGAGCTTCAGCAGGATGGCGGGTGATCGGCTTGTCGGGGAACACGCGGATCCAAACGCGGCCACCGCGCTTGATCTTACGGGTCATGGCGATACGAGCAGCTTCGATCTGACGTGCAGTAAGCCAGCACTTTTCGAGAGCCTGAATGCCGAATTCGCCAAAGGCGATGGAGTTGCCACGAGAGGCAACGCCCTTCATACGGCCCTTCATCTGCTTACGATGTAATGTTCTTTTAGGACTCAGCATATATTACTTCTCTCTCTTGTTATCGGACATGACGTCCTTACCAATCTTTTCACCGTGCATGATCCACACCTTGATACCGATAGCACCGTAAACGGTCTTAGCGATAGCAGTTGCGTAATCAATGTCAGCACGCAGAGTGTGCAGAGGCACGCGGCCTTCAGCATACTTTTCAACGCGAGCAATTTCGGCACCGCCGAGACGGCCACCGCACTGCACCTTGATACCTTCCACACCCATACGCATAGCGGACTGGATGGCGCGCTTCATAGCGCGGCGGAAGGAAATACGCTTTTCGAGCTGACGAGCGATATTTTCGGCAACCAGCTTAGCGTCAGTTTCGGGACGCTTGATTTCCTGGACGTTAATATAGATTTCTTTACCGGTGATGAGCTGGAGTTCGCCCTTCAGCTTCTCCAATTCTTCACCCTTACGGCCAATCACGATACCCGGACGAGCAGTAAAGAGGTTAACATTCACCTTCTTGACGGTACGTTCGATGCCAACCTTAGACAGGGAAGCATGTTCGAAACGCTTCATCAAGTAGCGACGGAGCATGATATCTTCATACAGAAGATCTGCAAACTTGTCTTCGGCATACCACTTGGATTCCCAGCCGCGGATGACGCCAAGACGAAGACCATTCGGATGAGTTTTCTGACCCATTTTAATTACTCCTTGTTGGCCACAACGACTGTGATGTGAGAGAGCGGCTTTTCGATACGGAAAGCACGACCCTGGGAACGCGGATGAATACGCTTCATGATAGTAGCACCGTCAGCAGTGATGGTCTTGATGACCAGTTCTTCTGCTGCAACAGCGGAAGCGGACTTCTGCTTGAAGTTAGCAACAGCGGACTTCAGTGCATTTTCTACCAGGGGAGCGCCCTTGGTCTGCGTGTGGAGGATGGAAAGCATTGCGAATGCTTCTGCAACGGACTTGCCGCGAACCAGGTCGACAACGCGACGAAGCTTGCGAACACCGTAACGGACGTTTTTCACTTTAGCTACAGCTTGCATTATTTCTTGCCTCCAACAGTTTCAGTCTTGCGGTGGCCCTTGAACGTACGGGTCAGGGAGAATTCACCGAGCTTGTGACCGACCATGTTTTCGGTTACATAAACCGGAATGAACTGCTTACCGTTGTACACGGAGAAAGTAAGTCCAACCATATCGGGGATGATGGTAGAACGACGAGACCAGGTCTTGATAGCCTGCTTCTTGTCGGAACCGGCCATTGCCTGAGCTTTGACGAGAACGTGGGAATCCACGAACGCACCTTTCTTAAGGGATCTAGACATGAATTAGGCCCTCTTCTGACGACGACGTACGATGAAACGATCGGTACGCTTATTGTTACGAGTTTTTGCACCCTTAGAGTTCTTACCCCAAGGAGAGCAGGGATGACGACCACCAGAGGTACGACCTTCACCACCACCAAGGGGGTGATCGACCGGGTTCATAACGACACCGCGGACAGACGGGCGAATGCCGAGCCAGCGAGAACGGCCTGCAGAACCCGAGGATTCATTCATGTGATCGATATTGGAAACCTGACCAACGGTAGCGAGGCAGTCTTCGGGGATGTAGCGAACTTCGCCACTCGGCAGACGAACCTGGCACAGCTTGCCGTCCTTAGCAACCAGTTCTGCACCGGCACCAGCGGAACGAGCAATCTGAGCACCCTTGCCCGGCTTCATTTCGATGTTGTGGATAATGGTGTTCAGCGGAATTTCGCGAATCGGAAGAGCATTACCAACGCGGAATTCAGCACCTTCGCCAGAATTCAAAACGTCACCGACCTTAACATCAGCAGGAGCGATGATGTAGCAGCGCTTGCCGTTTTCGTACTTGACGAGAGCGATGCGAGCAGTACGGTTCGGATCGTATTCGATAGTTTCGACAACGCAGGAGATGCCTGCGAACTGACGCTTGAAATCGATGAGACGATACAGTTTCTTGTGACCACCACCGCGACGGCGGGAAGTGATTTCACCGGCGTTGTTACGGCCAGAGCTACGCTTGATACCTTTGGTAAGCGGCTTGTACGGCTTGTCAGCAGTGATTTCCTTGCGGTCACCAATCTGCTTGTAACGAAGCGTCGGGGTAAGCGGGCGATAAGACTTCAAACCCATGATTATACTCCTTCGAACTCAGCAATGGACTGACCGGCCTTCAAAGTAATGTAGGCCTTCTTCCAGTTGGACTTCTTGCCAGCAACCATGCCCATGCGGACACGCTTCATCTTACCACGGTTGATCAAGGTATTGACGGAGTCAACAGAAACGTTGAAACGCTTTTCAATAGCTTCCTTGATTTCGGTCTTGGTGGCAGACTTGGCAACCTTGAAAACGTACTTCTTCACATCCTTGGATGCAGCCATAACCTTGGCAGCGTCTTCGGTAATGTGCGGAGCAACGAGAATTTCGTGAATTTCAGCCATTAGCGGCCTCCTTCAAGTTCTGCGAGAGCAGCCTGAGAGATGACAACGTTGTTTGCACGAACGATATCATAGGTGTTAACGTCGGCTACGCGAGCGCAACGGCACCAAGGAATGTTGTTGGAGGACAGGTAGAGGTTCTGATCCTTGTCGCTGACGAGGAAGAGAGCGTTACGCTGTTCGAGACCAGCCTTAGCGAGAACGGAAAGGAGATCCTTAGTCTTGGGAGCTGCGAAGCTGAGAGCTTCGAACACCATCACCTTGCCTTCTGCAGCCTTAGATGCGAGAGCAGAGTGGAAAGCGATCTTCTTAACCTTCTTGTTCACCTTTTCAAAGTAGTCGTGAGACTTAGGACCGTGAGCCTTAGCACCACGTACCCAAACTGCAGAGGTGTTCTGACCGGAACGTGCACGACCGGTACCCTTCTGCTTCCACGGCTTCTGACCACCACCGCTAACGGCGGACTTGTTCTTGGTCTGAGCGGTGCCCTGGCGGTTGTTGTTCAGGATAGCCTTGATATGCAAGTACATGCAAACCTTATTGACTTCCACGTCGAACATTGCCGGGAGCTGAATATCATTCTTGAAATCGCCAGTAGCGGCGAAAAGCTTTGCATTAGCCATTAGTCTTTCCTCACCACGATAATGCTGTTCTTTGCACCGGGGACTGCGCCGCGGACGAAGATCAGGTTGCGGTCGCCATCAACTTTGACGACCTGGAGGTGCTTCACGGTAACTTTCTTGTTGCCGTACTGACCAGGCATACGCTTACCCGGGAAAACACGACCCGGATAGGAGTGAGCGGACGTACCACCCGGTTCGCGCATATTGTGCGTACCATGGGAACGAGGACCGCTGTGGAATCCGTGGCGCTTGATAGTACCAGAGAAACCGTGACCCTTGGAAATGCCGGAGACGTTCACCATCTTAGCGTCGGCGAAGTCAGCAGCACCGAATTCCTTGCCAACCGGCCAGGATTCGAGATCAGCTACGTCAAATTCGGCGAGGTGTTCACGAACAGCAACGTCAGCCTTCTTAAAGTGGCCGATTTCAGCCTTATTGGCACGCTGTTCCTTCTTGAGACCAAAGCCGATCTGGACGGCAGTGTAACCGTCCTTTTCTTCTGTCTTGTGGCAAACGACCACGCACGGACCGGCTTCGAGAACCGTGACAGGGACGCATTCGCCCTGTTCCGTGAACACTTGGGTCATTCCCAATTTCTTTGCGAGAATACCGTTCATTGTTATTAGACCTTAATTTCGACTTCAACGCCTGCGGGCAAGTCAAGTTTCATGAGGGAATCTACAGTTTGCGGCGTAGCATCAAGGATGTCGATAAGACGCTTGTGCGTACGGGATTCGAACTGTTCACGAGAAGTCTTGTCAATATGCGGAGAGCGGAGCACCGTATACTTCTGGATCTTCGTCGGGAGAGGGATGGGGCCTGCAATGCGGGCACCAGTGTTCTTAGCTGTATTCACGATGTCTTGAGCAGAGCGGTCGATCATGCGATGATCGAAGCTCTTCAAGCGAATACGAATGCGTTCACCAGCCATTGTAAATTCCTTACTTGATGATTTCGGTTACAGAACCAGCACCAACGGTACGGCCACCTTCGCGGATTGCGAAGCGGAGCTGCTTTTCCATTGCGATCGGGGCAATGAGAGTGGTGTGGATGGTCACGGTGTCACCCGGGGTCACCATTTCGACACCTTCCGGAAGCTGGATGGTACCAGTAACGTCGGTGGTGCGGAAGTAGAACTGGGGACGATAGCCGTTCATGAACGGAGTATGGCGGCCACCTTCGTCCTTGGTAAGAACGTAGATTTCAGCCTTGAATTCGGTATGCGGGGTCACAGACTTGGGAGCTGCGAGAACCATGCCACGGGAAATGTCCTTCTTTTCGGCACCGCGGAGGAGGAGACCAACGTTGTCACCTGCCTGAGCGTCGTCGAGGAGCTTGCGGAACATTTCAACACCGGTGATAACGTATTCAACGGTTTCACCGAGACCGATGCGTTCGACCTTGTCGTTCAGGTGAACAACGCCGCGTTCGATACGGCCGGTAGCAACGGTGCCACGACCGGTGATGGTGAACACGTCTTCGATCGGCATGAGGAACGGCTTTTCGGTTTCACGAGCGGGCAGCGGAATGTATTCGTCGCATGCGTTCATGAGTTCCATGATCTTGTCCTGGTATTCTGCGTCGCCTTCGAGAGCCTTGAGTGCAGAACCGCGGATGATGGGAGCGCCGTCGCCATCAAATTCGTACTTGGAGAGAAGATCGCGAACTTCCATTTCGACGAGGTCGAGAAGTTCAACGTCATCAACCATGTCAACCTTGTTCATGAAAACAACGATCTTGGGCACGCCAACCTGGTGGGCGAGCAGGATGTGTTCACGAGTCTGGGGCATGGGACCGTCAGTAGCAGCAACGACGAGGATTGCGCCGTCCATCTGGGCAGCACCAGTAACCATGTTCTTAACGTAGTCAGCATGGCCCGGGCAGTCAACGTGTGCGTAGTGACGTGCAGCAGAAGTGTATTCCACGTGAGAGGTGTTAATCGTGATACCACGTGCCTTTTCTTCGGGAGCGTTGTCGATTTCATCGAAACGCTTTGCAGCAGCCAGGCCCTTAGCGGCGAGGGTGGTGCAGATTGCAGCGGTCAGAGTGGTTTTACCGTGGTCAACGTGACCGATGGTGCCGATATTGCAGTGCGGCTTACTTCTGTCAAAATGTTCTTTTGCCATTTTTTCCTCTTCTTCAGCAGAAGGTTTATCGCTTCGAATTCTAGGAACGGCGCGGGTTAGAGCCTGATTCCTGTTATTTCGCAGAGCATAGGAAGCGGTACTCTACGAATTTTTGTCGCGTAAATTTAGCAATTCCAGGAAAATTTTCAAGGATTTTTCTTTGTTTTTTGCCGAAAAACCCACATTTTGGGGTTATCAACACCCCCAACCCCCTCTTTCGCACTCTATCTTTATTCTAAACAGACCGATGTTCAAAAACGGCTTTTTTATTAAAATTTAAAGGGTTGACAGGTTTGGCAAACCTTATAAAGTCAACTTATCAACAATTTAGCAACGTTCCTGTAACTCAAAAGCACTCAACGGATTAGACCTATTTCAACTCTTGTAAAAAGATTTTTACAATCAACAAATTTACATTAGTTTACATAGCCGGGAACATCCCAGGAACGATAAAAATCACATCAAATAATTTTTACATTGATATCCATATACATAAATCTATCTTTCGTTCGTGTTTATGGGCTAACGAGATCAAGAAAGAGAGTTTAGATGAAGAATCCGTTTTTCAAGAAGATTGCCAAATCACTTATCGTGGCAGGCATGGCCATTTCCGTTTGCAACTGCGGCGACGACGCCACATCCGACGAAATGGAACCAACCGCCGAAAAGGCAAACTCCACCGTTTATATTGTTAGCGAACCGTCTTACCTCTATTCCGACGGCAATGCCAACTATCTCATTTCTATCGACGGCATCGTAAAGGATACCCTAGGCAATAAAGTTGGCCTGGCCGATATTGCCAACGGGGTTATCATGGCCGACGACCAGACGGTAATTGCTGTTGGCGTTGACTTCAACACCCTGCTCCCCGTAATGCCGACCGTAGTCAAGAGCACGGCATGGATCTTGAACGCCGACAAGGTTTATGTGATTTACACCGATGGCACCGTTACCGATGCATCCGGCATCCAGGTCGGCACCATTCAGTTTATAGAGGGAACTTTTATAGGCGATATTACCGGCCTTGATGGCGCTCCTATTGTAAACGGAGTTGACGTAAGCACCCTGCAGTTGGCAACCGCAAACGTAAGCGATACCCCTGATGACAAGAACCAGAACGGATCTTCCCCCGACAACGGCTCCAATATCAGCAGCTCCAACTCTAACGGCAACGGCGGAAATGAAAACATCAGTTCTGCAACGCCCACTGCAAAATCTTCAAGTTCTGAAGCACGCTCCTCCAGCAGTCAGGCTAAATCCTCTAGTAGCCAGGCAAAGTCTTCTAGCAGCCAAGGCTCTACTGGCAGCAGCTACACCATTAAGTACATTCAGGGCGGCAAGAGCGGTTCCGGTTACGCAACCCGCTACTGGGACTGCTGTGAACCCCATTGCGCATGGCCCGAACATGGCGGCAAGGCTTCTACCTGTGACGCCAAGGGAAACAAGGTCGCAGGCGGCTCCCAGAGCATGTGCGACGGCGGTAACGCAGGTATTTGCCGTAACCAGTTCCCCATCGTTGTTAGCGAAACCATGGCATTCGCCTTCGCTGCAACTCCAGGCGGAGAAAACAACTGCGGAAAGTGCTTTGATCTCGCCTTTACCGGTAAGGGTAAGTACGCCACCGACAACCACACTAAGCTGAAAGGCAAGCACCTTATCGTGATGTCCAGCAATGTCGGCTACGACGTGGCCGGCGGTCAGTTCGACGTGATGATTCCGGGCGGTGGTTTCGGCATCTTCGACGGCTGCTCTCAGAGAATGGGCTGGGGATCTCAGGGTTCTCAGTACGGCGGCCTCTTGGATGAATGCGAAAAGGAAACGGGTTACACCGCAACCAAGTATAAGAGCTGCCTCACCGAAAAGTGCAACAAGTCCTTCTCCATGGATCCCGAAGCCAAGGAAGGCTGCCTCTTCCTGGCCAACTGGATGAACGCTTCCGGCAACCCGCTTCTTGAATACAAGGAAGTGGAATGCCCCCAGGAACTCATCGATAGGTTCTAGTAATGACGCAAGGGGCTCTGCCCCTTGGAACCCCAGGCTCCAATTTGTGGAGCGATCGCAGGGATAACCGTTCGGGCGATTCTGGCGTTAGGGCTCTGCCCTTTGGAACCCCTTGCAGTAGATAAAATCTAGTTTTTATCCCTCGGTTTTCCGGGGGATTTTTGTTTTTGCGGGAAGCAAGGTTTCGGTCAGGGGCATGCATATTTAGATATTGCCATTTTTTGCCCTCTTAACTCCATATCTTTCAAAAATTTACGTGAAAATTCCAGATTTAATAGCTATCTTTTTGAGGGATGGAATTGGAAGAGCCTTTCAGTTGAAGGCTACGAGTTTTTTTCGTACTTTATGAAACCCTTTAAGAGGTCAAAATGAAGCATCCATTCTTGAAGTCCGCTCTGATTCTGAGTGCAGCAATCGCGCTTATGAACTGCGGCGATGATTCCGGCGCTACTACCGAACCAACTCCTTCCGACATCTCCCAGATTCCCGTGACCGATCCAAGCCTGGTCGACCCCTCCACCTCTCCGGTGACAGGCGGCAATACCGCGACCGCACCTGAGGCATGCTTCAAGTTCGATGCCGACCAGACTTACCTGATCAATACAGACCTTACAGTGACCAACGCAAGCGGTGAAACGATCGGTACCTACGACCCCACAACCCTGTCTATCATTACCGTGGATGGCCAGGTACTGGCACAGAACGTCAACCTGAACGAGCTTCAGGCATTGGCCGCAGGCGAAAGCTTTACCGTGCTGAAGCCCACCTCTTCTTCCGCTTCTGTGGTTCCGACATCTTCTGCAACAGCTACTACCGAAGTTCCCGCTTCTTCTGCCGCCACCGAAACTCCCGCCCAGACCGCATCCAGTTCCTCCGTTGCAGTTCCGGCAAGTTCCTCTTCTGTGGTTGCTACCGAAATCAAGGACGGCAACGTGACCATTTCTGGCCCGCTGTCCCAGACTGTGGCCCAGAACGCCAAGACCGCCGAAATCAAGATTACTGGACTGACCAACGAACCGACCCGCCTTTCCTGGAACGCCTACTTCCTGGAAACAAGCTACAGCAACGGCACCTACATCATTAAGGCCGTTTCTGTTCCCGAATATTTTGAACAGGGCGAAGTTTCTGAATTTTTCAAGATCGAAGGCAAGGACTACGAAATGGTGCTGAATGTTACCGGAAAGGGCAGCAGCCAGCAGCAAGCCCAGTCTTCCAGCTCTCAGCAACAGGCAAAGTCCTCTAGCTCCCAGCAGCAACAGCAGGCCCAGTCTTCTGCTAGCCAGCCCAAGTCTTCCGCTAGCCAGCAGACCCCTGCATCTTCTGCAGCTACGGTCACGCCCGCCTCTAGCGCTTCTACTACGTCGGCCCCCCTTACCGGCTCTTACAAGTACAGCAACACCGCTGCCTACAGCCCCATCAAGAATGTTGCCGGCGGCCGTACAGGTTCCGGTTTCGCATCCCGTTACTGGGACTGCTGCAAGCCTAGCTGCGCATGGCCCGGAAAGGGCGGCAAGCAGGCTACCGCATGTAGCGTAAGCGGATCCAAGCTTTCTGATGCCAACGCAACCAGCACTTGCAACGGTGGCAGCGCAGGTACCTGCGTTAGCCAGATTCCTATGGTTGTGAACGACACCCTGGCTTACGCCTACGCTGCCGTTCCGGCAAAGGACGGCGGTCAGTGCGGCAAGTGCTTCGCCTTGGCCTTTACCGGCAAGGGCAAGTACGAAACCAAGGCAAACCACAAGGCACTGGCAGGCAAGACCCTTATCGTGATGGCATCCAACATTGGCGAAGACGTGGCCCAGGGCCAGTTCGACATCATGATCCCCGGTGGTGGCGTTGGCCTGTTCAACGGTTGCGCCGCTTATGGCTGGGGCAATATGGGCGCCCAGTATGGCGGACTCTTGACTGAATGCGAAAAGTCTGCCGGTACCGCAGGCGACATTAAGACTAAGCGTAAGGAATGTCTCGCCGAAAAGTGCGCTAGCACCTTCAAGAACGATGCCACCGCCAAGGAAGGCTGCATGTTCCTTGCCACATGGTACGAAGCCGCAGGCAACCCCACCCACAACTACAGAGAAGTGGAATGCCCGCCGGAACTTTCTGCAAAGTTCTAACAGGCCAAGCCTAACAATAGAAGGGGCTTAGGCCCCCAAATTCAAAAAATCGCTCCTGACATAAGTCGGGAGCTTTTTACATAAATGGTTTGCAAAAGTGTGAGTAAAGTCTCATAAATCAAGGACTTACAAAATTTTACACCTATTTTTGTTTTAGAAAATTATTTTTAGTTTCGGGATTAGATTGGGTAGAGTTACTCTTTTTAGGATATGCATATGAAATACCCTTTTTTCGTTAAGTCCGCCCTGATTGTTGGTTCAGCGCTGGCGCTTATGAACTGCGGTGACGAGGCCGCAAATATCGCAAACCAGATTCCCAATGCTGATGCAATCGGCCAGATTTCTTCCGATTCCAGCAATGGTGTTGTTGTAAACGAAGCATGCTGGGTTCTGGACGCAGACAAGACTTACTTGATTAACACGAACTTCATCGTGACCGACGCTAATGGCGCCCCCATCGGTACTTACGACCCTGCAACACAGACCATCAAGGATGCTGCAGGCACTCCCATTGTGAACAGTGTTGACCTGAACGCCCTTCCCGTGAAGGCTGAAGGCGAAACAATTGTTCCCGTGAACCCGCCTTCTGTCGGACTTTCTAGCGCAAGCATTGGTGGCGTGAACACCACTCCGACTACACCCATTACAGGCCTTTCTTCTGCAGTCGCAACACCTGCACTCTCTTCTGCGGTTACGACTACCACAAGTTCCCCCAGCGCACAGCCTGGTGTTTCTAGTGCAAATGTGGAACAGCCCAAGTCTTCTAACTCCCAGCAGCAGCCAAAGTCTTCCTCTAGCCAGCAGCAGCAACAGCAGCAGGGCGGAAATGACGGCACCTGCTTTGACAAGGCCAGCAACAAGAACGTTAAGCCATACGAAAACCTCAATGTGAATGGCGCCTCCTACGCTTACAAGGAAGACTGCACCATCAACTGCTATTACGATCCGCAGGGCAAGAACTGCGCTTCACTCGGTTCTAGCACTGGTTCCAACAACAACCAGCAGCAGGCATCTTCCTCTAGCCAGCAGCAGCAACAGCAGGCAAAGTCCTCTAGCTCTCAGCAGCAGCCAAAGTCTTCTTCTAGCCAGGGAACTACTGGCGGATCTACTGGCGGAACGATAAGCAGTAACTATACCATCAAGTATATTGCCGGCGGCAAGAGCGGTTCCGGTTATGCAACCCGTTACTGGGACTGCTGCGAACCTCACTGCGCATGGCCTGAACATGGCGGCAAGGCTTCTACCTGTGATGCCAAGGGAAACAAGGTCGCAGGTGGTTCCCAAAGCATGTGCGACGGCGGTAACGCCGGTATCTGCCGTAACCAGTTCCCCATCGTCGTCAACGAAAAGCTGGCATTCGCATTTGCAGCCACCCCGGGTGGTGAAAATAACTGCGGAAAGTGCTTCGACCTTGCCTTCACCGGTAAGGGCAAGTATGCAACCGACAACCACTCCAAGCTGGTGGGAAAGCACCTGATCGTGATGTCCAGCAACGTGGGTTATGACGTGGCTGGCGGTCAGTTCGACGTGATGATTCCGGGCGGTGGTTTCGGTATCTTTGACGGATGCTCTGCCAAGATGGGCTGGGGTTCCCAGGGTTCTCAGTACGGCGGCCTCTTGGACGAATGTGAAAAGGAAACGGGTTACGCCGCAGCCAAGTACAAGAGCTGCCTGACCGAAAAGTGCAACAGGTCCTTCTCTATGGACCCCCAAGCCAAGGAAGGCTGCCTCTTCATGGCTAACTGGATGGAAGCAGCAGGCAATCCGCTTCTTGAATATAAGGAAGTGGAATGTCCTCAGGAACTCATTAGCAGATTCTAACCCTATTCACAAAAGTATGCAAATAACCCCGGCCAATCGGTCGGGGTTATTTCTTTTAACCTTTCTAAAAAAACTGCATTGGAATCCTGCAGGCTGAATTAGGCCGCCGGAAAGCCATTCTGCAAGGCAGGCCTACTTGGAAGCAAACAGGTCATCCAGGAACTTGAGGGTCACCTGGTAGGCGTTGTCGCGGACGTCCTTGCGGGAAAGGTACAGGTCGTGAAGCCCGTCCTGAATCTGCACCAGACGGACATCGGACCCTAGGTGGGCGCCATAGCTACGGATGTCGTCTACATCCAGTACCACGTCGCAGCGCGTGACGTCGTCGCTCCACTCCTTATCCTTGATGCTGCAATTGCTATGCATTACAAGAATGGGAGGCACAAGATTCATGCCTTCTTGCACGACCACCTGGCCATTATGAATGGCGGCGCCCCAGCCAAAATCGACAGGTATGCTTCCTGGAACTTTGAGGGAAGTATTGAAATCCCACTCACCCTTGAGATCCTTATGGAGGCTGATACTGTAATTGTCGTTACTGCCTCTGGGAATTGGAATGTTCGGGAAGGCCTCGCCCACCATAGTCAAAACCGGCATCAGGAACCTGACAATCCAAGGCTGATTCATTTCTAGGAAGGGACTGTTCAATATGATGGCGTCTAGGTTATTGCCGTTACCGCGGGCGCCTGCATAAAGCAGCGAAATGAGGCCGCCAGTACTGTGGCCCAGTAGGACCTTGGGAACCGAGTCGCCCACGGTCGCATTGATTTTTGCCAGGGCCGTATCCAGTTCCGGATAGTAATCCGCAATATCCCGAAGTTCTCCGATGACTTCACCTTCGCGAAGGGAACGGCCATAATTATGCAGGTCGATGGCAAAAAAGGCATAGCCCGCAGAATCCAGCTTTTCGGCAGAAAGCTTCTGGAAATAATAGTCGTTAAATCCGTGGACGTAAAGGATGGCGGCCTTCGGGCGCTTTACTCCCCCACCGTTTTCCAAAAGGGCTGCAGGTGTAGAATCCGAATTTTGGATCCTAACAGAATCAGTGGATGCGGAATCCAGCTTTGCAGCCTTTGTCTGAAACGTTCCAAAGGGATAGCTGATCAATGTGGCATGGAACCTTCCATTTTCGCCTGCATCGTATTGGGATATGCGAAAGGGATCGCCCAGGAGGGGATCTACGGTATCTTGCGCTGCAGAGAATGCGGCAAGACCCAATACGCACATGCAAGCAGAAAACTTCATGGGTACAAATATACAAAGAAGTCATACGGGAAAATAAGCTAGATTAAAAACAAGGAGCAAAGCCCATGCCATTAAAAATCATACACAGCGATATTACCCTGGTTCAAGCCGATGTAATTGTAAATTCGGCAAACCCCTATCCCATTTGCGGAGGCAGTACAGAAGGCTGCATTTACGAGGCAGCCGGGTATGACGATCTTTTAGAGGCCCGCAAAGGTGTAGACTATCTGGAGGTCTGTGACATAGGCTTGACTCCGGCCTTTAAGCTTGACGCCATGTACATTATCCACGTTTCAGCACCCCGTTGGAACAACGGACACTCCGGCGAAAAGGTCGCTCTTAAACTATGCTACCAGAAGGTCCTTAGGCAGGTTCAGGAACTGGGATGTCGTTCCGTAGCATTTTCGCTCCTTTCTAGCGGAGCCTACAGATTCCCGAAGGATGTGGCCTTGACCATCGCCAAGGACGCCATCGAGGAATATCTAAAGGTAAATGCGCCTGACGATAGCGAAGAAAGCATCAACGTGATGCTGGTTCTTTACGATGACGAAGCCATCAAGGTTTCGGAGCTGCTGTTCAGCCAGATCCAGGAATATATCAACGCTCATTATGTTCCAGAGGAACATGTGCGAAATGAACAGTCCTATCAATGTCAACAGGACTATTTCCGGGACAACGTTTTTTTTGAGAATTCATATACCGACAAAGAAGCCTGTTCTGAACAGGAAGAAGACTATAGCAAGGAACTGTTTGTCGTATGCGAGGAAAACCATTCAAAGCTTGAGTCGAAAGCCACTCAAGTCAAGAGCAAGGCTGACTTCGACAAAAGCATCAAGGAACTTCTTGATGACCCCAGGCACCTGAAACTTTTCCGCGACAGAATGAACGAACTGATGCAGGAGCGAAACATTTCCGCGGCGACGATCGAGAAGGACGGCAACATCGACCGCAAGCATTTCTCAAAAATCAATAGCAACAAGGTGAAACCATCCAAGGGGGCAGTCATCGCCATTGCCATTGGCCTCAAGCTAAATTATTTGGAAGCGGTCGATTTCCTCGCCTACGCAGGCTATGCGCTGTCGCCTTCCAGCAAGACCGATCTGATTGTTCAGTTCTTTATGGAAAACAAGGCTCTGTTCTACCACGAGAATCCAGACAGGAACCAGTACAAGGTGTTGAACCTGAACGACATTCTAATGCTGCACGGAGAAAACACTCTTGGTGCTGGCAAGGACATTAAGCCGATTTAGCCTTCTGAAAATGTCGCCTGACAGGCGACCTTATGTAATTCCTTTCCAGCTATATTGATCATATCAAAAGGGCAATGTTATAGAGTGCACCTTACCAGGAGAGGATCAATATGAAAAAGGGACTGACAGAAATCGTATTCATTTTAGATCGTAGCGGATCCATGAGAGGATTGGAATCCGATACCATCGGCGGCTTCAACGGAACCATCGAAAAACAGAAAAAGGAAGAAGGCGAAGCATACGTTTCCACCATCTTGTTCGATAACGAAAGCGAAGTGCTTCATGACCGCGTGCCGCTGGACAAGATTGTGCCCATGACACCGGAACAGTATTTTGTTCGCGGGAGCACCGCATTGATAGACGCCATGGGAGGTGCCATCCACCACATTGGAAACGTGCATAAATACGCCCGTGACGAAGACCGTCCCGAAAAGACCATCTTCATCATTACTACCGACGGTTACGAAAACTCAAGCCATAAATACACCGCCGAAAAAGTCCGCGAGATGGTTACACGCCAAAAGGAAAAATACGGCTGGGAATTCATATTCCTAGGCGCCAACATTGACGCCATCGAAACTGCCAAGGCTTATGGTATCAGTGAAGACCGTGCCTCCAATTATGTAAACGACGAAAGGGGCATCAGCATGATGTGTTGCGCCCAGGCCGCATTCGTGAGCGACATCCGCAAAGGAAAAAAGGTAGACCGTCATTGGAAAGAGCTGGTAGAAGGAGACCATTTGGCACGTTCCAGATAAACAATGGCAGTGCGCCAGGGGAGCGGCGTACTGCCGCAAATAAAAATGCTGGGGAGCAAGGGAATCATTGAAAAAGATTCCAGATAGAGAAAGGGTGGTCCGTATTTTGCGGGCCACCCTTAATCTTTTAGTTTTCACCGTTTCGCATTTCGGTCTGCTCACGGTCGATGGTGTATGTCAGATACTCTCTGAAGTCACGGTTGATTTCCACCCCCTCGAAATCCTCGATGTTGTTTTCTAACACAAAGGTTGCAGACGGGTTATCAATCCAGTTTTGCACATTGACTTCGCCCATGTCAAAGGATCTGTTGCCAGCAGCCTGAGCCACGTACTCGATCTTTGATTTTTGAACCCAGCCAGTGCAATCACCCTTGACGAGAGCTTCGGTTTCTGCCTCACGGAGCAGCGCCAGTTCCGCGTTGAACCCCATGGTGCAAAGAACCTTGCTACTGCCCTGAGCGGCCATAATATCCAGGTCCCCAATTTTGGACTTGACCATCTTGGAAGCGAAGGATGAAGATACCATCAGAGCAAGTGCAATGATCAGAGTGATTTTCAGCGTTTTCATGATGAGCCTCCTTTTCGGCCGCAGGGCCTGTTTAAAAGCGGCAACCCCGTCGCTTCATTTTCAAGGTACAAAACGCGATTTTCGTAAACCAGAATTTACGCGAAAAGTTTTGAAATTTACATTCCATCTTGGAACTGACAGCCGCTACTCTTGAAACTTGAAATTTTGTAGCGGATTTTCGCTTTGCGCAAAATTTTCAATTTCTAAATTTTATGCCCGAAAAATAGTGCGGAACGGTCCATCTTATTTTTATAAGGATTGCATTTTGGTTCTGCAGTTTTTATAAAAAATTTTGGACACGCAAAAAAGGATTCACAATGGGTATCGTTATCAAGAACACGCTGGCAATTGTACCAGTCGCAGCAACCGCTGGTGCGAACGGCAACAAGGACGAAGTCAGGGAAACCTCCATCTATATCGAAGGCGACAAGATCGTGGCCATTGGCGCAGAGCCCGCAGGTTTCAAGGCCGACAAGGTCATCGACGGAACTGACAAACTGGCTATTCCTGGTCTCGTGAATTGCCATACCCATTCCTACATGAGCTTTATGCGCAACGTGGCCGACGACCTTTCCTTTATGGATTGGCTGTTCGGGACCATCGATCCCATCGAACAGAAGATGACCGACGAGGACACCTACTGGGGCGCTTGCCTTGCCATCATCGAAATGATGAAGAGCGGCACCACCTGCTTTAACGACATGATGATGAACATCAAGCAGACTACCAGGGCCATCAAGGAATCGGGCATGCGTGCCGTCATGTGCCGCGGCCTCGTTGGCAGCGCCGAAGACGACGGCGGACGTATCCAACAGACTTACGACGAAATGGAATTCTGCAAGGACTGCGACCGCATTACCTTCAAGTTCGGCCCCCACGCTCCCTACACCTGCACCGAGGATTATTTCCGTCGCGTTTCCGACGAAGCCAAGAAGGCGGGCATCGGCATTCACGTGCATCTTTCCGAAAGCGTTGCCGAAATCCAGGGCACCCAGGAGAAGTACGGCTACTCCCCCATCGTCATGGCCGACAAGAACGGACTCTTCGACGTTCCCTGCATTGCCGCCCACTGCGTCCAGGTGGATGACGCCGACATGGAAATCATGGCAAAGAAGAACGTTTCCGTTGTCTCTAACCCGGCAAGCAATATGAAGCTGGGTAACGGCTTCGCCCCTGTTCCCGAAATGATGGCCAAGGGCATCAACGTGTGCCTGGGTACCGACGGCGCCGCAAGCAACAACTCCCTGAACATGTTCCACGAAATGAGCCTCATGGCCTTGATCCACAAGGGTACCCACAAGAGCCCCCAGTGCGTAAGCGCCCGCGACGTGTTCCGCATGGCCACCCTCAATGGCGCCAAGGCCCTCTGCCTGGAAGACAAGATCGGTTCCCTGGAAGTAGGCAAGAAGGCAGACATCGCTATCCTTGATTTGAACAATCCTTCCCTGATGCCCAAGAACAACCTGATCGCAGGCCTCTCCTATTCCGCCAACGGTTCCGAAGTGGACACCGTGATTATCGACGGTAAGGTGACCATGGAAGGCCGCAAGGTTCTGACCCTCGATGAAAAGCTTGTCTACCAGAAGGTGAACGAAATCATCAAGCGCATGGGCCTGGAAAATAAGGATTACGTTTAAATTTTTATTTTTGAAAAAACGGATGATAGGACAGACGACCATCCCTAAAAATTCGGCTGGCCCGTGGCGTAGTGCCGCGGTGATAACACAAACCAAATAGGGTTCCGCACGGAACTCTACCTTAAAGGAAAATAATATGGCAAGTGAAATCAGAGACATTAGCCTGGCCGAATCTGGCGAACGTAAACTGGAATGGGTTCACCGTAACTGCAGCCTTCTTGGCATGCTGAAGGAAGAATTCGAAAAGACCAAGCCCTTCGCCGGCAAGAAGATTGCACTCTCCGTCCATCTGGAAGCAAAGACTGGTTACCTGTGCCAGGTGCTGAAGGCCGGCGGTGCAGAAATGTACGTAACCGGATCCAACCCGCTTTCTACCCAGGATGACGTTGCTGCCGCCCTCGTGAAGGAAGGCATGGAAGTTCACGCCTGGTACGATGCTACCAACGAAGAATATGAAAGCCACATCCGTCACACTCTGCAGTGCGGCCCCAACATCATTATCGATGACGGTGGCGACCTGGTGAACATGGTCCACAACGAAATGCCGGAACTCATCCCCAACATTATCGGCGGCTGCGAAGAAACCACCACCGGTATCATCCGCCTGGAAGCCATGAACAAGGCCGGCAAGCTGATGTTCCCCATGGTTCGCGTGAACAACGCCGACTGTAAGCATCTCTTTGATAACCGCTACGGTACCGGTCAGTCCGTATGGGACGGCATCAACCGTACTACCAACCTGATCGTGGCTGGCAAGCAGGTTGTTGTAGCTGGCTACGGCTGGTGCGGTAAGGGTACCGCCATGCGCGCCAAGGGCCTCGGCGCCCGCGTCATCGTCACCGAAGTGGATCCGGTGAAGGCTATCGAAGCCGTAATGGACGGCTTTGACGTAATGCCCATGCGCGAAGCTGCAAAGATCGGCGACTTCTTCGTGACCGTTACCGGTTGCGACGGCGTTATCGACGCAGAAGATCTTTCTGTAATGAAGGACGGCGCCATCCTCGCCAACGCCGGTCACTTCGACTGCGAAATTGACGTGGCATGGCTGAAGAAGAACGCCGTGGAAATCCGTGAACAGCGCAAGAACATCATGGGCTACAAGCTGCCCACCGGCCAGTGGGTATTCGTCCTGGGCGAAGGCCGCCTGGTGAACCTTGCCTGCGGCGACGGCCATCCGGCAGAAATCATGGACATGAGCTTTGCCATCCAGGCCCTTTCCGCAAAGTACCTGGTGGAACACGCCGGCGAACTGAAGGAAAAGATCATCGACGTTCCTCGCGAAGTGGACCACGAAGTGGCCCTCAAGAAGCTGAAATTCCTAGGCAAGGAAATCGACGTCTTGACTGCCGAGCAGGAAAAGTACCTGCACTCCTACAACCTGGACGTGTAATATCGCGTTTGAAAGGCGGGGCCTACGCCTCGCCTTTTTGCTTTCAATCCAAAAATTAACACTGGAGATTAGATGTTCGATTTCCTCCACTCCATCATTACGACACTGAATGACTTCCTGTATCAGCCTTTCATTGTCCCCCTGTTCCTGCTGGTAGCGGGTATCTACCTTTCCATTCGCATGGGATTCCCCCAGCTGCGATTGCTGATCGAAACATTGCGCGTGGCTCGTGAAAAGCCTCTGCAGGAAAGCGGGATTTCATCCTTTGGCGCATTGATGGTTTCTACCGCTTCTCGCGTTGGTACAGGAAACATCGTTGGCGTTTCTTCGGCCATTTGCCTTGGCGGCCCCGGCGCCGTTTTCTGGATGTGGCTTATCGCCATTCTTGGTGCAGCCTCCGCATTTGTGGAATCCACCCTGGCACAGATTTACAAGCGCGAAGATTTAGTGACGGGACATTCCTACGGTGGCCCCTCCTACTACATTCAGACTGCATTGGGACAGCGCTGGCTGGGCATCATCTTCTCGGGCTTTGTTCTGCTGACTTATGTGGTGGGCTACAACCTGCTTGCTTCCTACAACATCCAGACCTCCCTTTCCAACTACAATTTCTATAGCGAATCCTCCACGCCCATCATCGTGGGCATTGTGATGGCGGCCCTTTTTGGTGTCTGCATTTTCGGTGGCGCCAAGAAGCTCACCAGCATCACCAGCTACATGGTTCCCACCATGGGCGTTATCTATGTGCTGGTAGCCCTTGGCATTATTCTCTTTAACATCGCCAATGTTCCCGCCATGTTTATGATGATCTTCAAGGATGCCTTCAGCTTTGACGCAGGAGCAGGTGGCATTGCAGGAAGCTGCATCATGTATGGTATCAAGCGCGGTCTTTATTCCAACGAAGCGGGCATGGGTTCTGCACCTAACGCCAGCGCCAGTGCCAGCGTCTCTCACCCGGTAAAGCAGGGTCTGATGCAGTCCTTCTCCGTATTCCTGGATACACTCATCATCTGCTCTGCAACGGCATTGATGTGCCTTTCCTGCGGCGTAACACCCACTGCAGAACGTTCCGGAATCCTTTATGTCCAGGAATCCCTGAAGGCTGTGATGGGCAATGGTGGCGCCGTTTTCATTACCCTTTCCATTATGCTGTTCGGCTTTACCACACTGATCGGTAACTACTACTACACCGAAGGCTGCCTCCGCTTTATCATGAACCGTCGCCCCGGCAAGACCTCCATTACGGTGTTCCGCATCATCGCGGTAATTATCGTTTTCATCGGAGCGATTTCCAGTGCCGCCTTCGCCTGGGATACAGCTGACCTTTGCCAGGCCCTGATGGTCATCGTGAACATTCCTGTAATCATGATTCTTTCTCCCATCGCCATCAAGGCCCTCAAGAATTATACGGACCAGAAGAAGAAGGGAGTGGAGCCTGTCTACATCGCCAAGGAATGTGGCGTAAAGCAGCCCACCGATTTCTGGAACGCCGATTAATCACATTTTTAGGAATTGGCGCGTAGCGCAATAAAAATTGCATTTGAAAGGCGGGGCGCAGGCCTCGCCTTTTTTTGTACAAAATTCCAATGGCACAGATTCATATTATATTTATGTTATGCGTAACCTAAAGTTCTTGACAATCGTACCCCTGCTTGCAGCATCCGCTTTTGCCCAGTGGGACTTTTCGCTAACCACAAACGGGGCCTACTACATCAAGAACAAGGTCAAGACCGGCGACGAGCACTTTTCGCAGCCGACAGGGCCCTACGATGGCGTTGAAGCCCTGACCCAGTTT
Organism: Fibrobacter sp.; assembly: GCA_024398955.1. Classification (GTDB taxonomy): domain Bacteria; phylum Fibrobacterota; class Fibrobacteria; order Fibrobacterales; family Fibrobacteraceae; genus Fibrobacter. The sequence continues at coordinate 20,491 of JAKSIG010000008.1, forward strand.
AACGCAAGGTATACCATTCCTACGCCTCTTGGCGAAAGCTGGCTTTTGAAGGGTGCCAACGTAAAGTTGACGGGATCCTTCGAACTTTCGCCAGTAACAGCGCTCCCGAAGATCAAGGCGGAATTTACGCCTGTCCCCTTTTTGGTTTTTAGCGCAGGAGCCATGATTGGCAGCGGCTGGAACGTTCTTGTTTTTGAGGGACTGACCGAATACGACTTTAACACGGCGGATTACGAAAGCCTGACGCCCTTTACCCACTACTACTACGACCTGTGGGCATCGGCAACGTTCCAGTTCGACACGGGAGCCCTTATAGAAGGGGACTGGTCCCATGTGGTGATGGTCGCAAACTATGAAGTTTTTTACGAGGCCATGACTGGCGTTGACGATGGCGAAATCTGGCAGTGGAAGGAAACGGCGCGAATGGCAAACGGCCTGCAGTACTACTTTACGGGAGTACTTGGCTACCAGATGCCCATCGCCCTGAACATGGTCGGCCTCATGACCGAAATCACCGGACATTTCGACAAGGAAGACTACGGCATCGTGGCGAATCGTTTTGACGGCGACTTTACCACGGTCAGCCTTAGCGGTCTTTTCAGCTTTACCTTAAGCGAAAGGGACAACCTGACGACGCTCCTTACCTTTAGACGCAACCGCAGTTACAACCAAAAGCATGACGACGAGGATCAGGAGCCACTGCTAGTCGTAAAGGGTGGCGAGTGGTCATTCTATCGCATTGCCTTAAGCTGGGCGCACAAGTTCTAAAAAACAGAAAGCAGGTCCAGGACCTGCTTTTTCTATAAAAATTGAATATCGCTTCTGCGAACTTGATTAGTAATTAATGGCCAGGTAGAAACTAAAGCTACCAAAATGCCGGCCAAAATCAAAACCATCTAGCAGCATGTCGTAGGCGGCACCCAGTTCCAACTGAGTCGTAGAAGTACGGAAGATGATAAGGCCACCTTCTACGCCACCTGCGGGGCCAATGGCAAAACCGTGAGTAAAGTCATCGAAGTGGCCATCAGACTCAATACCGATACCAAGACCCATACCTACGAAGGGAGAGAAAACCTTATCGGCAAAAAAGTAGCGTCCGCCGATCAGCAAAGTTTCGTGCCACTGCCAACTTGTTTCATAAGAGAAGTTGGTATTGTTCACCAAGGAAATTGCACCATGGGTTGTCATTTCCCAAATGCGGGCATAGTGGAACACGACACCCTGATCCCAGTCCATTTTAGGATTACTACTGGAATTCTCGTAGTTGTGCCAAACACTGATACCAAGACCATAGCTGGTAAAGTTGTAGGTAGGACGCTTAGGAGCCGGCAAAGGATCGTCATCGGTATTCTTGGCCTGAGTAACTTCGCGGGCGACCGGTTCGTAGGGCCCGGTGGTTACATTTTCGGCGGAATCATCCTGGGCAAAGACGACACCAGCCAATGCAAAAGCGAGAACGGTAAAAATCTTCTTCATGCTCATAAATATACAAACATTAAAACAACGTGAACTTTCTTCGCCAAGGCAACTTTCTATTTTTTATTGCACAAAATATCCGCATTTTTTATAACTGCGCAAGGCGCGAAATTTAAGATGAACAAAGCTGCCATTATTGTTGCTGTAAGTATGCTGCTCAGCCGCGTGCTGGGGATTTTCCGTGAAATGCTTCTGGCCCATGCCGCCGGCGTCTCTCTCGAAAAGAACGCCCTGGATCTGGCCTTCATGATTCCCGACATTCTGAATCATGTGGTAAGTACCGGATTTTTGAGCATTATCTTTATCCCGATCTTTACCGGATATAAAGTTGCCGGCGACGAGGAAAAGAGCTGGAAGTTCTTTAGCAATGTGCTGAACACCTTCGGCATGATCTTGCTGGTGCTTGTGGTGCCCGCATTCATCTTTATGCCGGAACTATTGACGCTCCTTACTACAAGCGGAGCAAGCGCAGAACTTCTTGAACGCGCCACCTACTACGGCCGCATTATTCTACCTGGCCAGATTTTCATCTTTGTAGGAAGCATTCTCGTTGCCGTGCAGCACACACGAAAGCAGTTCCTCATTCCTTCCCTCACCGGCCTGATTTACAACGTGGCAATCGTTGGCGGCGGCCTGCTTGGAATTCTTCTCGGTAAGTACAGCGGCGTAAACTACGGCCTGGAAGGTTTTGCCTGGGGTGTTCCTGTAGGCGCCTTCATCGGATTCTTCGCCCTGCAGATCTTTGGCGCAAAGCGTGGCGGCGTAAAGTACGAACTGATCATGCAGCCAACCCATCCCGACATCGTTCGCTATTTCAAGATGATGTTGCCCATGTCTCTAGGCGTTGGCTCCATGTTCGGTCTTGAATTCATCATCCGTAGTTTTGGAAGTAGCTTTGGCGGCAGCGGCATTTCCAGCCTGAACTACGCCTACCGCGTGATGTACACGCTGGTAGCTGTCTTCGGTTTCTCTGTTTCCGTCACCAGCTACCCCGACATGGCCCGCCTGGTAAAGGAAGGCCAGATCAAGGAACTGAACGAAAAAATCTGGAAGAGCCTTTCTCGCATGTTCTGCATCCTGATTCCCGCAGTTGTGGCCGTGTGGGCACTCTCCTTCCCTGCCGTGCGAATCCTCTTTGAACGCGGCGCCTTCCAACGCGAAACTACTGAAGCCATTACCGAGATTTTACGCTGGTATTTGCCCGTAAGCTTGGGGCTTTGCCTGCAGGCGGTTCTAGTACGGAGCTTCTACGCCGCAGAACGCATGTGGCTGCCCACCCTCTTGAACACCGGAATCTTTGCGGCCACCATCCCCGCCTACATCCTGCTCTCTGAACCCCTCGGCATCAAGAGCGTGCCTATCGTAGGCGCCACCGGAGCCCTTCTGCAGGTGATTTCCATGATCTTCATGTGGGCCCGCAAGAACGGCACCGACGGTATGAAAAATGCACTCCTAAACATGGCACGCGCTCTTGTAGCCTTCGGCATCATGATCGGGGCGGCCTTGGGATTAGACCATGTGACAGGAGAATTCGTCCGCAGTACAAGCCTTGTGGTACTGGTCATCTACAGCTGTGCCGCAGGCGTCGTATTGCTTTGCGTCACCCTGTTCATCCAGAAACTCCTGGGAAGCAAGGACGCTGGCGATATCCTCAACGAGCTCCTTGGAAAAGTGCTGAGAAAGCTGAAGTTGAAGAAGTAAATCTCCGCAATTTATTTTCACGAAAAAGGCAGCCTCGAAAAAAGGCTGCTTTTTATTTTTTGGTAAGGTTTAAGAAAAAACGCAAGGTATTTAACCCCTTATTTTTGCTAAAAACGCAGAGTATTTTGAAATCAAAGGGAGACTACTCCAGTTATACAATCTTTTGTTGGCAACCTATGAATTAATGCAAACAGTTGTTCTTGACGCATTTTTTTCATTTATGTATACTTTGAGTATAAACAGGCCTGTAACGAAGTTGTCCCACCATAGGGGAACCAACGATGTTACGGGCCTTTTTTATTTGCGGTCGTAATCACATTCGCAAACTGCTTCTGCGCAGCATTGCTCTTGCTATAATTTTGCATCACAGTTTTTATATCAAGCAGGACGCCGTGAATTTTGTGGTAAGGTTTTACAAGACCTTTTGCCACATCCGTATTTTTCCAATCACTATAGGCGTAGCCTAGATATTTCATTTTAAATGGGTACAAAAAATTCTCTGCAGTTACCGCACCCGCACAGTAAGGCATCAGGAAAACGTTATAAACCGTTTTGCCAGTTTTTTGTTCAGCAAATTCAGCATAGGCAAGCTGCTTGGTGATAGATTCTGACTGCGGCAACGTTCCACCATCAATGCCGTAAGTATAATACTTGGAATCCAGAACAAAGATTTTGTCATCCACTTTCATGATGGTATCAGGACGCATTTCAACACGACCCGCATTTTTACCATCAATAACCCAGCCGCAATTTGGATAATAATCTTCTCGATGTTCTGTTCCGAAAATGCGCTCAATCATCGCTTCCCAAACAGGAGCAAATGAATTTACCCCAAAATAAAATTCATCGGGAATTACATTTTCATCAGACACATTTTTCCCGAGATATTCCACAATCCGCTGCATATCCTGGAAAAGTGTAAGTGTGCGATCATGGAATGTTTTAGAAGCCTTCGTCATCAAGACGGAAGAAAAAATCTCGTAATCAAAATCAAGCGTCGGTGGTTCCTGGATATCAATGCCAAAAACGAAGCCGATTCTCTTTGAAGCATCCCACACGCAATATTTATGAATAAGCGAAATCAGTTCCCGTTCATTATTATCCGTTTGCCGCGTAACAGGATCCAGATAGACCACACTATCGTTAACGACATCCGGTTTCAAAGTCTTTATAGTTCGATTCCAGTCGACCTTGCCGCTTCCACCTTGCCTAAAGACAACTTCCTGCTCGGAGTAATAGCCATGCTCCATAAAATTCCGAAGCAGATTGACATAAGCCCGCATTGGAAAATCCGACGATGACTTTTCCACATCCTTTCCGATAATATTTGAATTCTCACGAACCTCAAACAACTCCGAATCGGAAAGCACATCGAACAACTGCATAATATCCTGACGAAGCTCATCTTCATCAAGTTCCGCAATAGCGTCATCATTCTTAAAGTATCCAGCAGGAAAACAAATTTCAAGACAACCGTCATTACGGATGCCGACAAATTCATCGCCACGCAATTTCGCTTCGCAAGTGCAGTAATCGTTTAGCTTTTGCATTTGTGATCTCACAAGCAGATTGCCATATAAGGCGGAATGCAAACAGTATCATCGTTCCGAATGGCAAAATTCTTCGGATGGATTATATAAGAAGTCTTAATACGCTTTTTGAATTTCTTCTTAAACGATTCAAGCGATGTGGTTGTGTAATTTTTTGAAGACTTGACTTCGATTGGAATGATTCTTGAACCTACCGAATCAGATTCGCTAATCATAAAATCAATTTCAATATCGTTGCGATGTTTTTCCTGATTGAAATGGGTATAAAAATAAAGCTTATGTCCTTGAGATACAAGCATCTGCGCAATGACATTTTCAAAGAGCATACCCTTATTGATCGCAAGCTTTTCGTTCATGATTTCCTTGTACAAGGATTCCTTTGAAATCTGATTTTCGCCAAAAGCCATAGAGAACAAAAGGCCTGTATCGCCCATATAGCACTTGACTGCGGAATCGTCCGCGTTCAAGCCAAAGCCAATATTTGGATCGGAGCACTTGAAACAGTTGTTTGCAATCATGGAATTGGAAAGCCACAGGAAGGTATTCTCATAGCTATTTTCACTACCGAGCCCCCCAGCGATCTTTGAAAATACAACTCGCTTTTCGTGCTTAGACAAAAATGCAGGAATCTGTTCAAATGTCGAAAGGACTTTCCCCTTATACGAGCCCTTGATTTTTTGAACATCCTTTTTGTAGAGTTCAATAATCTTGCGCTTTGCCTTGTCGCTATAGTCAAAGCTGTAAGTATTTTCCAGGAACGCGGCAATGGATTGAGGCATGCCCCCTATCAAAATATACTGCTTGAATAGACGCATGCACTCCTTATGGAGTGGTTCATCCAACGCCTTCTTTCTTGAAAAAGCATCGCGGATAAAGTCACATATATTCGGCTTATCCATCGCCCAGCAAAATTCCTCAAAATCCATAGGGAACATCTGGATTGATGTTTCTTCCGAGGGGATGGTAATATCCTTGACATTTTCGTAAATGGAAATAAGTGAGCCGGTTTCTATATAATCAAACCTGCCGTCTTTCACCAATTTTTTGATGGATTGCCTTGCCTTCGGAAATTTTTGTACCTCATCAAAAATAATCAGGGATTCCCTGGGATGAAGATTCACTCCGTACACATAGGAAAGCGTATTGAAGAAGGCAGAGAGATCGCTCATTCTGTTAAAGGCATCAAGTACAGCCTTTTCGCAGTCATTAAAATCAATCAGAATATAGGAACGGTATTCGTTCTTCGCGAATTCTTCTACGATGGTACTTTTTCCAATACGACGCGCGCCCTCTATAAGAAGGGCTTCTCGACCTTTGGATTCTTCCTTCCAGTTCAGAAGTTCTTGATAAATCTTGCGTCTAAAAGTAATCATGAGATCAGTCCCGGATGCTCATAATATACTTAATAAACATAAAAAACGCAAGGTATTCTACTGCTTATTCATGTTAAAAACGCAAAGTATTTTATATCAAAATAACGGCAAAAACGCAGAGTATTTTTAATTTTTGTAGCTATCACGCCCCAAAACTCTTAAACACCCCAAATTTGAGTTCATGGAATTTTGAAATCAGGGTTTCTAGCGTATCACAACCTTCGGCAAAAATCTGCGTGCGCTTGAACTTGAATGCATCATCCCATAAATATTTCAGAACCTTTTCGGCAAAGACCTTTTCTGAAATTTCGCCATTCACATTGCATACAAACCAGACTCCAAGGCGCTTGTCTTCGGTACTGGATAGGCCCTTGAGCACCTGCGTAATCTTGCTGTTGGCCCATTCCCAGAATTCGCCCCAGGTGGTTTCTGTCCCAACAATTTTTGCATTGTGCTGATTGCGGATAGCTTCGGTTTTAAAACCGTCAACTTCACCTTTTGCAAATTCATTACGGACCAGCTCCATGCCGAAGCGACGCTGGAAAGCGTTATCCAAAGTGAACACGTTTTGGTCGCTTGTGTTCATGGTTGCAAAAATGGACAGGTTGGGCGGCAAGCGGATTGCTGTATTTTCGGTGAAACGAAGTTTTCCATTTTCACCAAAACCCAGCCAGTTAATGTCTATCGATTTATAGGCAGAAACTTCGCCCCTTCCGTCTTCTTCAGAAAATTCTACCGGAGTGTCACAACCGTCGTGAGATTCATTTGCAAAGCTCTTGATATCGCGAATGTAGTCGTTCAAATCTTCATGGTCAACGCCGTAAACACTCCAGCCGGGGCCGTAGCCAAACTCGTCCTTTTCATCATTCGGCTTTATACGGTCGCACAGCTGGAAAACTTCGCCAAGAATTGCCGAAGCCTTTCCGCGATTGATTTCATCAATGACCAAGTAAAATTCCTGATTCGGGTTCAGGTAAGCACGGCGCAAAATTTTTGCAAAAGGGCCTGCCACAAATTCATAAGTTACGGAATGGTTTCTCACCTTTGGGCGAATCTGGCCAATAAATTCTGAATTTGTATAATCCGGATGGAAGACAACGCAGACCTTGTTGAAGTCAGGGACACTCTTCAACTTTTCCTTGATGGTGTTTGATTTTCCACAGCCAGGAACGCCATAGTAAATGATCTGGGAGGGGGGGAATACTGGGTAAGCAGGCTGTTTGCTTGACGACGAATCTATCGCATTTGATTCTTTAAGAAAATTTGAATAGTGATTTAAAGCTGTGAGAGGACGACCGTTTTGATCTTTTTCATTTACATCATTCCATGTCGAGAGATTTAAAATACGATTCTTTTCGACTTCGTAACTAGTACTTTTCGCGAATCGAAAAAGATTTCCGATATTGGCATTTGGAATTTTTTCGTCTAACCATTTTTCAATTATATCGACAACATGCTTTTGAAATTCAACTTTTCCCTTGCAATTTTGAGAAAGCCATATTATAAAATCGGTCTTTCTGTCCTCAATAGACTCTTCAGTAAAATTTTCAGTTAATGTCTTATCTTTTAAAAACTCATCAAAAAAAACATGCAAAGAAATGTGTTCATGAATTTTTTTAGGGATACTCGGACTATTGCCTTGATACACATTCCACAATTCACTTTCTTGTTTTTCGTGCACAAGAACAAATTGTTCCCGCCGAAGTAAAGACACACCTGAAAAAATATCATCTGTTAAATTCTGTCCATTCAAGGAATCTAACAAAAGTATGAATTGATTCCTGAGAATGCCACTATTTAGTCTGTTCCTTCCATTACCACTACCGGCAACAGTGTATTCAGACCTAACAAATGCCTTTGCAGTATTTAAACTAGTTTCATCATTTTTTGTGTCTTGGTTAAATCCATATTTCGCAAACAACTGATTCGCATCATTTTTTCCAAACATCACGCACCCCACTTTTTCAAATTTGTCTTACCCTGGGGTTCTGGAGAACTTGCACCAAGCGGAAAGCCCATAAGATATTCAGCATTCTTTGGCGACGGTTTATCAAAAACCTTTTTGAAATTTCTACAGCCCTGATGTTTCATCATAGATGGTGCTGAATAATTCGCCATAGTGGTAGGAGTATGAACCAAGCCCATATCCTCACCAAAAGTTTCTTTAATCCATGTTTTTTGAATTTCAAAAACCTTTGCAATTTCCTCATCAGATACAACTTCCGTATAATCCCCACCTTCAACATGGCGATTCACTAAGATTCTAAATGCAGATGCAGCAACAAAGGGTGACTGCGCATTACCAACACCTTTCAATTGTTCACGACGATCAGTCGCAGCTACATCATTTCCCAATAGATCAGGATTTTTACTCCAATACTTTCCTTTAAAAACGGGCAAAGAAAGAATATGTTCCTTTACTTTTCCAAAAACTTTTTCGTTCTTTACAGCCAATAACCAAAAGCGATTTCTTTGATGATCGGCACCTAAATCTGAGCAGCTTAATCTACAGAACTTAACCTTATATCCAATTGATTCTAGGTCAGACTTAGCTTTGCTTATCGCACGTAAAACAACATTTTCGCCAAAAACTACAGGAGCATCGGATTCTTTCACGAATCTGAACATTTCATCCCAAAGATTTTTTTCGGCAATATTCTTACCATGCGCCGCCGTACTGAATGCCTGACACGGAAACCCTCCACAAAGGACATCAAACTTTCCTTTAAAGTCTTTGCCATCTAAAGCACGAAGATCACCATAAATTTCAAATTCATTCATCCAGCCATCTTTCTGACGCTGTTTTAAAACCTTCTGGCAAAACTCACTGATTTCAACACCAGCACAGCACTGATGTCCAAGAAGTTCACCTCCATAAATTCCACCGCCGATTCCAGCGAATAAATGAAACTCTTTTACTTGCGATTCATTCGCAACATCCTTTGTAGACGCCATCTACTCGCTCCAATCAAAAAGGGTTGAACCTGAGTTCAGCCCTTTGTTCGGAGCAATTCACTAAGACACTGTATATTTCAAAAACAAATCGGCCATACACCAAAAACGCCTTGGCGCGCATGCACAAAAGCGAAGGTCGAGACCGCTGGGTACACGACCCCCAGGGTACAATGCGCCCATGGCATTCATGGGCATCCGAGATTTGTCCTGTTCCTTGTGCGTAAAGAGTGTCGAAGTTCCTAGCCGAGAACGAGAGCAAAACTCACATTGCGAGAGTCATAGAAAAACTTGTCTACATGGTTTATTCATGTCCGAGCATCAAGAGTTTCTACAAAACTCACCGAGCGCCCTCATCCAGCTCGGACCAACGAAAAAAGGCGCCAGACCGAACGCATTTATCAGCTAGAGGCCTTCGACAACCTGACACAAATAAATACGACGATCCGCGCCCAATTGCACAATCTAGCGTACATTCATCCAGAATGCACACAACGCAAAACATGGCCGTCCGGTAAACCGGGCGGCAAGCACGTCGTTTCGTCTTACTCACCGTGTCTTGAAATGTCGAAGTTTCTAGCTGTGAATAAGAGAACTCTTATGGAGATGAATATAGAATAAAATCACTTTTACAGTCAACCAAGGCCATATTTATTTGACCCGTTTTGACCGTACGGGGGAACACCCAAGTTTCAAAGTCCTTCCGAGGCTATCCACTTCAAATAGAATTCCACCAGGTAGAGCGGCACATTGACCATCTGCTCCTGCTCGCGGTAATCCGACATGGAAAATCGGATGCCCTTTAGCTGCGCGTTTGTTTTCAGCACCGTCGAAAGGGATTTCGCCTTGAGGTTTTCTTCGGCCTTGACTTCGGTGGGGTAAACGGCTCCACGCTGAAAGACAAAATCAATTTCCGAAGTTGAATTTTCGTTCGTGTAATAATACAGGGGCTGCCTCATGGTCGCAATGTATTGCTGGGCGACATATTGCTCGGTAAAAGCCCCCTTGTATTCCGTTATCATCTTGGACTCGGCCAAAATTTCCTTGGCGGGAATGTCCGACATGGCACCGAGAAGCCCGAGATCGTTTACAAAGAGCTTGAAGCACCCCATGTCTTCGTAAAACTTGACGGGCATTTCGACCTTATTGATTCGACAAACCTTATGGACGAGCCCTGCGTTGATGAGCCATTGGACTGCGTTTTCGTACTCCTTCGCCCTACCGCCCTTGCGGAGCGCTCCCCATATAAATTTCTTGTTCTCTTTAGCCAATTGGCTTGGGATCGAGTTCCATACGGCGGAAACTTTCGCAAGTTCGTTGGAGGGAATGTGCTTGGAGAAATCATCCCGATAATCGTCGAGAATCCGTTTCTGGATTTCACGGACTTCAAGGATGTTCTTGCGATCCACATAAGCGAGTACCGCCTCGGGCATTCCACCCACATAATAATACTGTCTTAAAAGTTCTATCAGTTTGGCCTTCAGGACGGCATATTCGTCGAACCTGAACGCGTTTAGGTGCATAAGCAGATTTTTTTCGCCAAGGGCATCTAGAAATTCGCTAAATGATAGCGGGCTCAATTTAAGCCTATCCACTTTTCCTACAGGGAACCCTGAGCCAGAATGGACCTGAAGCCCGAGCAGGGAACCCGCGACAACAACGTGGTATCCGGGCGCATTCTCGCAAAAATACTTTAACGCAGTCAGACCCTGGGGCTGCTGCTGGATTTCGTCAAAAATGATAAGCGTTTTGCCAGGTTCCACGACCTGTGAAGTAATGGCGGAAACAGCTCGCAAAATCCTGTCGATGTTGAAGTCCGCGAACAGGAACTTGGAGGAATCGTCCGTATCGCAGTTTATATAGGCGACATTCTCGAATTCGTTCTTTCCGAATTCCTTGAGCAGCCATGTTTTGCCGACCTGCCTTGCCCCCTCCAAAATGAGGGGTTTACGGTGCGCGCCGTTTTTCCATTTCAGTAGATCTTCATAAAGAAAACGCTTCATACTCTATATATACATTTTTCTTGACGAATTTTTAGCGCTATTTACATTTTTCTAGGCGTAATTTAAACACTGCGCACATTTTTCTAGGCGAAACAACAATTTCCCACAAAAAAGCCATAGAAAAAAGGCGCGGAATCGCAGGCATTTGTCAGCTAGAGGCCTTCGACAGCCCGACACAAACAAACACGAACGACCCGCGCCCCATATTCTGGTCACCCAGCAAATGCACATTCAAAAAATTGAAGACGCATTACGCCAAGCGATGGCGCCAAGGTTAACCTGGCGGCAGACGCGTTCGTTTCGTCTTACTCACCGTGTCTTGAAATGTCGAAGTTTCTAGCTGTGAATAAGAGAAATGCTAATGACTTGAATATAGAACAAAATTCACATTCAAGTCAATAGATTCGTGTTTGTTTTACGGACTTTAAAGTACCTCACCTACACTCTCTCGCCTTTCAGCAAATCGCTTTTTTCCATGAAGTCCAGCAGCTGGTGCTTGGTAGGCAATTTCGGTTTATAGACAGAGGCAAAATCGCTCTTGGCGACACAGGTGGCAAACTCCACCATTTTGGGTCCGCGGCTCGTAGTGAGCAGGATTCCTACCGGAGGATTATCGCCAGCCTGCATGACCTTATCCCGGTAATGCCTAATGCAGATTCCCAACTGATCCAGATCGGCCTTCCGGAATTCGCCATCCTTAAGGTTCACCAGCACATGGCAATGAAGCATGCGGTTGTAAAAGACCCAATCCACGCATAGGTCGGGGCCATTCACGGGCAGCTGCTTTGCCCGAGCCTCAAGGCAAAAGCCCAGCCCTAGCGAAAGAAAGAAATTCGCCATACGATCCTGGGACTCGTAAGGTTCCACATTGTAGGACGACCGCTTTTCGGCAGCGAAGCTGCCCATGAGAAATTCAGCGGCCGACAGCTCCTGCGCCAGGGAGCGTTCCACAGACGCCACCTGCAATTCCACCAGCCTTTGCTGTAACCCCTTGCGTTCGGCAATCTGCGCAGAAAGCCCAGGCAGCTCACCCTCCTTGACATAGCGGGATCTGACCTTGTCGCCCTCGCGCCACTGCAGGTAATAACGATCCTTACCCTGAATGACCTTCTTGGTGATAGAACCCTTGGGCAAAAGGGCAATTCGATTTTCTATACTTTCAATTTCATTCATATACTACAATATAAACTACATAAACTACATTGTCAAGAGGTGTAGTTTATATTTTTTGCATAATCCGGTAAAAAAAAAACGGTCCCTTTAGGGGACCGTTCTTTTAATCCATTACGCAGCGAACACTAGAACTACCGGACTTGAATAATCCATGCATCCAAGTATCGTCATAGTTGTGCTGCATACTCAACGCATAGGCGGCACTACTAGGATTTAACCCCCCGCTATTATCGTCATACTGAGTAGAAGACCAGAACGACGCAATATCACCTATTTTTCCAGAAGACGCAGGAAGTGCGTTAAAGCCAACTGCATCATTGCCGTTCTTTTCTCTCCAGCTACATACAGATTTCAGCCTGTAACCCGCATACGAGCGGTTAAGAAATTCTGGATCAACAATACTATCCACCTCAGCCAGCAATTCCTTATACTCGTCCTTGCTAGGCAAGTGCCACCCCTTGGGACATACACCGCGAACATTCCCTTGCGGCTTACAAGTGTTCGGGCGACTAGACCCCGGTCCCGCGGTTTCGTACGTTCCACAGCCAGCGCTATTCTTTTCAAAGACCTCTGCGCTATCCATGGCAGCACTCCAAGTATAGAATCGTCCAAATTTCTTACAATTCGCAACTACGTTATTGAGGCAAAAACTGGTGGAATCATACGAATATTCTGATATGTCTCCCCAAGCGTTATAAGTGATTGAGTTCTGCAAATATGCATAGTTCAAGTTCTCAGCCATCCACACCTGCTTCCCGATTTTCGTAGTCTTGTAGACCTGATTGTCGCGAAGATCCGTGAGAGTATTCTTATCGGCATCGTACTTGCTACCGGCTTCAACATCGTCAAGGGGCCACTCAGGCAACAGCATTACCCTATCAACCAATATAGAGTCCTTGGTACATACCTTCACCCTGTGAATATTGCCTTTACCGTCAATGCAAGTAGACTTGACTGCGCTGAAAGCCATAGTTTTTCCAGATTCCTTGTCCATATTGTAGAAGCTGTAGGAATCACTATCGACATCCTTGGTTCCATCGGCATAGACAATGGTCAGAGTCAATTTGGAACCGCTGACGGAATAAGTGTATTCCGCATCGTCACCAAAGTTGTCTTCGCGGACAAAATGCCAAGTCGAGACATCGTCAACATCCATGGCATTACAAGCACCCACCTCTTCGCAGGTTTCTTCAATCTTGTACACAGGTGCAGCAGGTTCATCGGAGACAGGCTCTCCCGCAATAGGTTCATAAACCTTACAGGCATCTTCGCTGGAACTGGATTCTTCCACGGTATCAGAACTGGAATCCGCTTCTTCTGCTATTTTTGAACTGGAACTGGACTCCTCTGCCGTTTCCGAATTGGAACCCATATCGACAGAGGAAGACGACTCTACATTAGAATCGGAATTTCCGTCCGCACTCATGGAGGACATAGATTCATCGTCATACTTTGAAGAATCTGTACCGCTGTCGCTATCGCCACATGCAGAAAGTCCAAAAGCCAAAACGCAACCTACTACGGCTGCACGTACTCTATTCAAATTGATGTTCATGGTTGTCTCCTAGCTTAATAACCCGGACAAAATTTAACACAATCTGTACGTACTGTCAAACCAGAAGGAAATAAGCTAAATAAGTAAAGTCCCGCAATTCTGCAGGACCTCACTTATAAAAAACGCGGAATCAAATTCACATTTTTTATTTAATCATGACCTTGCTGCGATAAGAAATGTTCTTGCTGCGAACTAGAACAACATAATTGCCGGCGGGAAGTTCCGCGGATACCTGAGTATCCCCATTTACCGGCCGATAGCCCACCATATGCCCCATGGCATCCATAATCATTACCTTCGCAGATTCTGCACCGGACACAAGAATGGATTTTCCGCTGACGCTGATCTGAGGCACAGCAAAACGTACATTGCGGGAAGCTAACGCCTGGGCATCTCCAACGCAGTTCGTCATCTCGCCGCCAATGCAATTCGTTTCATTTCCGGAGCCCTCTTCTACAGAGCCTTCACTTGATTCGCCGCCCTTATCGCCGGCTTCGTAAAGAGGCGCCATGGCCTCTGCCCACAGGCGGTGCATGCTGGCTGCACCCTTTTCCGCCGGGTGGACGCCATCCTGTGCGGAAAGTTCCTCGGGATGCTTGGAAAAGTAGCCGAAGAAGTCAGGACCCTTGGGCAACTTGTTCTTCTCGGTCAGTTCGTCAATGGCATCAAGATAACCCTGGTGCACCTGCCACTTGGCCACATCGGGATTGGTCGCGATCATTCGGGCAATAATGGGAGTGACGCCATTGCGCTTTGCCACGTCAATAATGTCTTGCATATTGCTCTTGAAATGTTCCACGTTCCAGCCAGTCTCATCACCCCAGGCATCGTTAGTGCCCATTTCGATGGCCCAGTACTTTACGTTGCCCACGTACTCGCTGTAGAACTGCAGTCCATCGATTACGCCGTCGGTATTTACACATCCGATACCGCCACGAAGCATCACGGGGTAGTAATCCGGATAGCGGGCGTGGATCAATTGGGCAAAGTTGGAGTCCACCTCGATGGACTTGATACCCATCTGGCTAATGCTGGTTCCCATGAAGAACCAAGTGTCGTCGCCGCCCTTGCTCATGTCGTAGGCCCCCACTTCCTCAAGGTTAGAAACAGGGGAATCCGCCACAATGCGGAACCAGGACTTGCCCGCAAAATCAATGGCGAGACCTCTGCTCATGGCACCGCTCTCGCCCACTTCGGCCACCGTCTCCCAGTCGCCATCTGCACCGTTGGTAGAATTTGCAGACGTCATGACCTTGAAATTCTGGAGACTTGCATCTGCCTTGGGATTATGCTGGCAGGATGCGGCATGCACGTACTGGTCACCGATCCAGGCCTCGTCACCGCGGGTTTCCCAGGTAATGAAAAGCTTGGTCGGGCCTTCCCCTACGTTCAACGCGAAGTCGCTTGCAGAAGCCACCTGGTTAAAATCCAGATGGCCGTCGGTAAACACTTCCGGCTTCCAGTTGGAATTGACAGCACCATCTACATAAAGATTCTTGCCGATGCTCAAATTCGGATTAGGGGTAATTGCAAATGCTGCAACAGCGGCAGCCAGCCCAAACATCATTTTTTTCATAAACCAATCTCCAAAACAGCGACGCCTACATCCAAACACTCCGGCATCGCCCCCTTAAAATTATTTTCATCTTCCCTGTCTGGCAAACTTTTTAAACATTATTTGTAGACTCCGTTGACCACATCACAATGAAATAAAAAAGGCCCCGCAGCCATGCCACGGAACCTTAAAATTTTAGAACCTCAGTCGCTATTGGAAATTACTCACTGGCTTCGCAACCACGACCAGGGTTGTAAGGGTCAGGGCCTTCGCCAGGTCCCCAGCAATGCAAGGTATCCAGCACATCCCCTTCCTTATAGGTGGACCAGTCATCATGTTTCTTGATGTTGGTTTCAACGGTGGTGTTGATGCGGCTCATGTAGTGATCCACCAGGTACTGGGGGCATTCCACTTCCTCGATGTAGTAGGTGGGATTGTCCGCTGCCATGTACCAGTCGGCAAACCAGCGGCAGCCGCGCAGCAAGTTAGGCAGGCCGGAGTTACCGAAGGCAGCGTCACACATGTCCCTGATACAGGTCTGGTAGGCTTCAAGAGTGCTGTCGTAGCCCAGCTGGTTCTGGCATTCCGTGAGGAAGCCGCCAAAGCCTGCGCCCCAATTGATGCCAGCACCGTTTACCTGAGTAGAAAGAGCGTCAAAGGCGCCAACGCCACCACCCGGCACCATCAGGTCGAACTGGCCTGCAGGCAGGTTAGGATTACCGCCAGCCACGTCCATACCGATATTAGAAGCCATCACCACCAGATGCTTACCCTTAAGGGCCTTGTGAGTGTCCCTGGGCGGATTCATTTCGAATTCATCCTTGAAATGGCCGTCGTACTGCAGGTGATAGCACTTACCGCACTTGCTGTCGGCGGTGCCAGCAACGTAAGCGTAAGAAAGAGTGTCGTTCACTGCGATAGGAGCCATGTCGGTACAGGTGAATACGCCAGCAGACTTTTCATCACCGCAAGCGCTACGGGTACCTACGTAGTTGAACGCATAAGGGTTCACATTGCCAAGCGTAAAGGCAGGAACTTCCACATCGTGGATATTGCAATTACGGGCAATGCCATGGTTTGCCACAAAAGCCTCGTTGGAAGAAGTATCCGCACGAGTGATGTCGTTTGGGCTTTCTCTAAGCCAGGAGCAGTGAGGCTTGCAGGCGTCCCAGTAACGGGTATTCCAGCCACGCTTTGCAGTGGCAGAAATATCCTTGGTGTACTCCGGAGAAGGAGCGCCATAGGATTCGATAGTCGGGAAGCCATTGGCGTCAAGCTCGGGAGTAGAGGGCTGGCTTTCGGAACTACCAGGAACCATAGGATCAGTTCCCGGATCATCCGGAGTTACCTCAGCGCTGGATCCCGGCACAACAGTACCGGCATTGCTAGAATCGGCTACAGCCGCAGAACTATTCGGGCCAGGAAGCTCCTGATCAGGAATAGAACCAGACGAAGCGGGAACCTGATTGTCACCAGGAGCAATGGTTGCGCTACTTGTCGGATCAGGAATTACCTGAGGAGAACTGGTGGAGGAATCGTCACCACAGGCAACGAAGCAAGCTACAGCCAGCGAGCTAATCGCGATAAAGCCTTTCTTAAACGGATGTTTCATACTAGTAGGTCTTAGCCTTGTCTGCAGCTAACTGATCGGGGTCGCAGTATTCGCCTGTTGCATTGGGAGTCTTGCTGCAGGCATCGGTTTCGATAAAGTCGCCACCATTGTACTTGGACCAGTCGGACTGATACAAAATCTTAGTTTCAATAGAAGTACTGATGGTGGTGGAGTACTTGTCAACCAGGTACTGGGGGCATTCCACTTCTTCCCACTGGTAGGTGGGATTATCTGCAGTCATGTACCAGTCGGCAAACCAATGGCAACCACGGAGCAAGTTCGGGTACTTGGAATCGCCAAAGGCTGCATCGCACAAGTTCTTTACGCACTTCTGGTAATCAGCCAGGGAACCGTCGTAGCCAACCTGTTCGCCATTCTGGCAATAGGTCAGGAAGCCGCCATAGGTAGCACCCCATTCAATACCCGGCTTAGTAATCTGGAGCTGCAGGGCATTGAAGATGCCGGGACCACCACCAGGAACCATCAGGTCGAACTGACCAGGCTTCACATCGTGACCAATGTTGGAGGCCATAACGATGATGTGCTTACCCTTAAGGGCCTTGTGAGTTTCCTTAGGGGCGTTGTTGCCGTCGGCATCCTTGAAGCTACCATCGTACTGCAAGTGGAAGCACTTACCGCAAGAAGTAGTTGCATCGCTACCGGCAACGAAGGCGTATGCCAAGGTATCGTTTACAGCCACCGGAGCCATATCGGTACAGGTGAAGCCGCCACCGCTTGCAGGATCAGCTTCCTGACAGGCGTTAGGAGTATTCTGGATACCTACCCAGTAACGTTCCAGGCCCTTGCTGTAGGTAAAGGTCGGAATTTCAATGTCGTTGATGTTGCAGACGCGAGCAGTATAATGGCTGGCAGCGTATTCTTCCTGGGTATTAATCTTGGGCTTGCCTTCGGCACCATCGAGACTGGTCTGGGAGCAGTGAGCCTTGCAGGCATCCCAGTAACGAGTGTTCCAGCCAGAGGTCCCGTTACCAAGAATGTTCTTGAGCGTAGGCACCGGATACTTCTTGATATCTTCTTCGGGATTGCCGGTGGTCTTTACAGGTTCTGCGCTGCTGGAGCTAAGGCTAGGATCTGTACCGGGAACCACAGGGTCGGTTCCAGGAACAGAAGCGCTAGAACCCAGAACAGGGTCTGTACCAGGAATCACTTCGCCGTTACCCGGATCAACAACACCGGGATTGGTCGGATCAGTGATAGGATTGGACGGATTGCTGGGATCTGTAGTAACGTCGCCAACGCCAGGATTTGTGGCCCCCGGATCGGAAGGATCGACCACAGGATTGGACGGATCATTCGGCAGGGGATTTTCAATTCCGCCATTAGGATCGCTTGGAATCTGCGGGACGGACGGAGTAGAGGAGTCGTCACCGCATGCAACGAGACCTGCTACGGTCAGTGCACTAATCGCAATAAAACTTTTCGTAAAAGGATGTTTCATAATACCTCTTTTGCGCCACTACACCAAACACGGCGCTCAAATTACAGAGGTAAAAATATATTCATAAGGCCAAAATTCAAACAACTATAAGTTAAATGAAAGCGGAAAACGTTCCCGAAGTGTGCCCAAAAACAGCAACCCCTCCCCCTTACATTTCAAACAACATAACAAAAAGCCCGCGATTCTCTCGCGAGCCCTTTTAAGAGTAAATGCACCCTTCTCTCAGTTTGGGAAAGGGGTCCAGGGTAAATGAACACTTAGGGCTTTAGCCCTTAATGAGAATTATCCACTTTGTGGACGTGCGGAGCCCCCTGCATCTTAATTGCAACTTTGTTGCATTGATAATCGGTTCGGAAATGTCCGTGCAAGCACGGCCGCTTCTCTCACCTCATATCAATTAATCCTTGAACTTAACGGTCTTGGAGCCTTCGACAACTTCGCCGACCTGCACCCACTTTTCGCCCTTGGCTTCGAGATGAGCAACAACTTCAGCCTTGTCAGCCGGGTCGATGAAGATCAGCATACCCATGCCCATGTTGAAGGTAGAGTACATTTCGTCCTTTTCGACAGAACCTTCGCGCTGGATGACCTGGAAGATTTCAGGCGGAACCCAGGAGGTACGGTCGATAACAACGTCAACGTTATCCGGGAGGATACGGGGAATATTGCCCTGGTAGCCAGAACCGGTAATGTGAGCGAGACCCTGGATGATCTTCTTGTTGCAGAGATCGATAAGGCTCGGGTAGTAGCTACGGTGCGGCATGGTGAGAGCTTCGCCGATGGTCATGTTGGTGCCTTCAAGCGGGGTATCCACCTTGTAGCCGGCAACGTCGAAGAGAACCTTACGGGCGAGAGAATAGCCGTTGGTGTGAAGACCGGTAGAGGGGAGACCGAGAATGATGGTACCCGGCTTGATCTTCTTACCGTCAATGATGTTTTCGCGTTCTACGACACCCACGATGGTACCGGAAATATCGTAGTCGCCCGGACCGTAGAAGCCCGGCATTTCAGCAGTTTCGCCACCGATAAGGACGAGACCGTTTTCGCGGCAGGCCTTTGCCATACCGGCAACCAGCTGGTCCATGACCCCCGGTTCCAGACGGCCGGTAGCCACATAGTCCAGGAAGAACAGCGGACGGGCGCCCTGCACGAGAATATCGTCGCAGCAGTGGTTCACGATGTCCTGGCCAGGCAGGGTATGAGTACCCATTTCAATATCGACCTTGAGCTTGGTACCAACGCCATCGACGGAGCTGACCAGCACGGGGTCCTTCATGCCCAGGTGGTTCAGAGTGAAAAGGCCACCAAAGTTGCCAACGTCACCGAGAACGCCTTCGTTAAAGGTGGTACGGACGGACTTCTTGACTCCGACCATAGCTTCGTCTGCACGGGCCAGAGATACACCAGCGTCTGCGTAATTCATTATTTAATCCTTTGCCCAAACACGGGGCAGGGTTGTTGCCCAGCTAGTGCTGAGCGCTTTGTTTCTCATCAATATTTCTTAAGGCATCCAGAATGAGACTGGTAGTGTCGGTCATCTGGTTGATATTCACGATGCCAGGCATCAAGTGAGTATCCAGCTTGTAAAGCGTTTCGTCGCCCCAGGAGAGCATTTTTTCGAAAGCGTCTGGACCTGCCAGTTTGCCACATTTGGCACAGCAGATACGACCATCCTGGAAGGCGATAAAGCCCTTTTCGCCATTGCACTCGAAAATCACGGTGCCAGTGACGCGGCTCTTTTCCATAGTCTGGGCAAAATCAATAAACGGGAGCACCTTTGCAGAAGCAAGCAAGGACAAGCGTTCGAACTCATCGAAGGCCTGGTTCTTGGCGCGAAGGCGGTCTGCGACTACCTTGTACAGGTAAACCATGATGTTAGGATTCTTGTCCAGGAACTTAACGAACTCATCCCTAGGAATATGAAGGACAGTACAGCCGTCTTCGGCAGCAATCACCGTATTGCTGGTGGGTTCGTTACAGATGATGGACATTTCACCAAAGCAAGTGCCGGCTTCGACAGCGGCCAAGGTGTTGTAATGACCATCGGGCAGAATCTGGCCGCAAATAAAGGCACGACCACTCTGGAGCACGCAGAAGGAATCACCTACTGTGCCACCATTAATGATAATCTCGCCATTGTCGTATTCACGAATCTGGGCGTTCAAGAGCAAATAGTCAGCGCAATCGCGGGGCACCTGCTGCAAGAACGGTGTTCCTAACTCGTAATTGGCTGCAATCCAGTCACCAATGCCTGTATGGGGTTTCATCATGCTTTAAATATTAGAAAATGTTTCGATACCAAATGGAATGTTCATCCGACATATTACCCCCAGAAAGGCACTTAGAAAGGCCCCATTGTACATTGAGAAGCATTTCATCAGGCCTGGCTACCCCACTCTCGTAAAAATCGTTACCGCCTCCCGGGCCCTTTCGCTTATCGTTCTGGAATACCCTCCTATCCTTGAAGGCCTTGATATAGGCGGCCCTAGGCTCTGCAGCCAGGATTTCCTCGGGGGTAGAAAACATGCCAGGATTAAACCACACGTCGGCCTGGTCCGCAACAAGCATTACATCTTCAAGGGACAGTTTCAGCTCGCGGCTGGTACTGTCCCTCCACAGGTAGCAGCCGCCAGCTTCCGCGATTAGACTGCCCGTATAGCTGTTGGCCCCGGGAGCGTACCACACCCCGCCATAGCTCATGCCCGCAAGAACCTTTGGGCCATTGCATGAATCGCGGTTCCATTCCTTATCCCTGAGCACCGAATGTTCGTTTTCGTAACGCGCGGCTTCAACAGCAAAATCCAAGTACGCAGAATCCTTTAGCTTATTGAAGCCATCGTCAAAGAGCATTGCATACAACTTAATCCACTCCGCCTTGGCCAGGGGGCTTTCGTCCTGCCATTCCGAAGTAAGCATCAGGGGCAGCCCCAAAGCCTCTAGGCGGGCATAGTCGTCCTGGGAACCGCCCGTGGCAAAGGTCATGACCAGGTCCGGCTTCAGGGCCATCAGCTTTTCGAAGTCCATGGAGTTGCCGTAACCGATTTCAGCAATTTCGCCTGCGGCGGCCCTGGCGTAAAGGGCGGAGTCCGCGACATACTTACCTTCACCGACGGCGACAATGCAGTCTGCCACGCCTAGCCTGAGCATATAGCCGATCTGGGCGGAGGAAAGAACAACCACACGCTTCAGCGGAATCTGGAGTACCGAAGCCCCCTCGAGTTCCTTCGGCAGGGGCTTCTTGCCGGCGAAGGCCACGGAGTCCCTCAGCACGAAACGCTTCACCAGGGTGTCCGCCCCAACAATGGAACGTATTTCCACTACACTCTCCCCCTGCACCATACCCGAAGCCAGCAGCCGGCTGTACTTCATGGGCTCCAGGTCCACCCTGACCTCAGGTTTTTCCTCCCCGCAAGCCGCCAAAAGGAGGGTTAACGCAATAATTGTCCCAATTTTTCCACAAAAAGTCAACATTCAAAAGCCTCAAAATACTCGTAAATCATTGATTTTTAACGATTTATGAAATTTCTCTCTGCAAAATTTTCAAACATAATGTATTTTATATGCTCGGAAATTATCAACGGGAATCTTTTATGAAGACAAAGATAGCCTCTTTCTTGACTGCTGCAGTTTTTAGTGTGCTGGCTTTGGCCAACACTTCTTTTGCCGACGGTGAAACCGGTTTCTACGAAAAGGACCACATCCGCGGGTTCATTTCTATTGGCGGCGACTACCGTGGCATGCGTACCGCTTTCCAGGACTATGTGAACAACCTGGCGTTTGTCAAAGGCGTACACGTAGTACATGTTGACTCTGTTGATAGAGAGTTCTCTGCAAACAAGTCAAATAGATACAGTATGTTTGATGATTACTACCTGGGTCTCCATGTGAACTTCGGTGCCCAGTACAAGCAGTTCCAGACCTGGATCGACGTGAACTTCATGCCTACCCAGATTTCCGAACGCCCTAGTGATAGCTACACTGCCTTAACTGTAGACGATGGCGACCCCCTCTCTATGAAGTTCCCCCTGTACGACGTCAAGTGGTATAGCTACGGCGCCGACTGGATGTTTGGCTGGAAAATATTCGGTGAAAATACATTCTTCAACCTGATACCCGCAGTCGGTTTTGGCTTCAACCTAATTAACATCCACTTCGCATCTGACTTCGATGTTGACGAAGGCGTTACCCTGCGTAACCGCTACTACAGCACCATGGCAACCACGGTGAACAGCGAAATCGAAGCACGTCTGGAATTTGACCACCTGGCAATCGGCCTTTATGGCGGTTACCGCTTCGTTCGCTACAACGAACTGAGCGTCGAAGGTACCGACCTCCTCAAGACCAAGATCAGCGACTACGACGACACCGACAATAGCGGCGACACCTACTTCCTGGGCCTGCGTCTTACCTGGATTTTCCACAGCGACTGGCAGACCAAGCAAGAGAACAAGCTTTAGTCTTGGCCTCGGGCCTAACGAAGAACCCCACCGGGGGAACGTCAACCTTAGGATCCCGATCGATTACCTTTTCCATAGCGACGTAATGAGCGCAGTTATCCCTAAGGCAGGTATCTGTCTTCCAATGGATACTGCGCTCTTCTTTTGGGTACTCGAAACTCCATCCCAGAAGAAGCACCGGAATCCCCATGATCCGCAACTTGTCGGCTAATGGAGCGTATTGCCCCTGGGTACTTAACAGCACCACGGCTTCCATCTTGCAATACACCGCGAACATGAGGGCGTCCTCAATTAGCGAAAGGTTCGGCCCCAGGTGACCATCGTCTTCGAGGCGGTCGCTGTAATGCACCTGGTAGCCGGCATTGCGCAGTTCGAACTCAAGCTTAAAGACGCCATTGGCAGAACTGCTATAAATGTGCGGATTGCGCTGCGGATGGTAGTAATGGGACTCCAGCTCCACCACCCGACGGGACTTATTGAAGTACCTGTTAATCTGAAGCTGAACCCAGCTCTTGAGTCCCCTGAAGTCAAGATTAGCATGAAAGCGGTGATGGACCCTGTAGTATTCATTTACTTTCTTGAGAGTGTATCCGTCAAGAAAGAAGCCAACACGCAATAGGGATTCTGACATAGATTCTCCTGGTTTTTATAGTGATGACTATAAACACGCAGAAAAATCAAAAAGGTCTAAAATGAACCCGTTAAATTTTATTTAAAGAATAGCAGTCCTTTCTTGAGGACTGTTAGAACCTAAAGAAGATCTCGCTTCTTCAGGTCATTCATCAGGGAGCCGGGCATCCACTTTTCCAGGGACCTGTACTTGGGATCGTCTAGCTTCTTGCGCCATTCCGCGGCCTTTTCCTTATGGCCGGCATCGTTATGGATTCGGATCAGGTTAAGTACAGAACACCAGTAACGAATGGAGGAGCCCGTACGGTCCAGATAGCTGGCGGCGCTTTCTTCGTAAATTTTTGCAGCCTCGTCGTAACGCTTGAGGCGATAGAGCATGTCCGCCTTAATCTGCAGCATTACCGGGTTCCCCGGAGCACGAGCAAGTCCGCGCTCCGCAAGCTTTAGACCTGTAGCGAAGTCTTCCTTGTCGTAATACATCCAAACTAACGGAGTCAGGAAGAGCGGCCAGAAACGCTTGGAGTTGATGGAAGCGCTATCCAGTACGGCAAGGTACTGGCTGCGATTATCGGACTTGAAGGGCACCCAGCTGAAGCTCTTGTCGATGTAGTAGGCGTAAATGGCAAAGAAGGCCCGGGCTTCCTGCTCCTGGGATTCCTCAAAGGCCTTGGCGGCAGAACGGGTTGTCATGGCACCCTTTACAGAATGGCCAGTCTCGCCCTGCACGTATCCAATTTCAAAACGTCGCAGAGCATCCCATAAGCCAGTAGCCTCGCACTTTTCGAGACTGCGACCCGCCTGAAACAGCGATGCCGTATCGCCCTTGTCATCATAAATGCTGATACGAACCACACCCTCCAAAATGCATCCCAGGCCCTTGTTCTCGTTACGGAGAGTCTTGGCGATCTTCAGGGCTTCGTCATAGCGCAGGGCCATGGTGGCGGCAGTCGCCCTTTCCCAGAGGGAAGCCTGGCTTTCGCTTAAGGACAGGGTCAAGTCGCCGCCCTTGCCACCTTCGGAAGATTCCGCGGCAAAAGCCCCTGCAACCATGGCAAGGGTAAAGGTCAGCGCAAAGAAAATTCTAAAAAACATTGGTTACAATGTAGAAAAAGGAACAGCCCAGAAAAAGGCTCACGCTCGGTCGGCTGTTGATAAATTGTGAGTTGCACCAATCAATAAACATTTTATTCACACCAATGATGTACGAGCCTCCCTTTCGGGAATAAAATGAAGAAGAGCAAATTTTTAATCCAAAGTGGAATATGGACGCATTTTCAGATTTTTCTATAAAAAAATGCGGCAAAAAACCGCTAACTCCATGAAAATCAAGATATTAACAAGTCAAAATCGTACAAATTAAGGATAAAACAGGGGTACGTCCGAAAAATACCAAATACTTACTTATTATTTACGAAACGTAAAGCCTATTGTCTGCAAATCAAAAAAAATCTATAAGTATACAAGAAATTCAACAACTTTTCAACAATCCACAAACTAGTTAACATGTAGCATTTACAAACTTTGAAATTCAGGCGATATGCTTAGTGGAGGTTCACATGAAGCTTTTCCGCAAACCATCGGCACTTTCCTTCTACCTGCTAAAATCAGGTTTCCAGGCCTTCAAGGCCAGAGTCAAGGAAGAACTGGACGCCACCGGCAGTGTAAACCTGGACGATGTCATCGATGACGAAGGGCTAAGGACCTTCTACCGCAATGGGGACTCCCCCGCCTTCGTGGTGGCAGCCCTCTGCCCCGCCGGTTACGACGACTAGAAGTCAGAAGATCTTATTTCTCTCCTCCTAGAAACAAAGAGCCCCGCAGTTTATGCTGCGGGGTCTCTTTATTTTTGCACTGGCCCTAGAGCCTAGGCAAGTTACTTGGCAGGGCAGCCGTCCAGGGTTTCGAACTTGCCCTTAACGACAGTCACGATCTTGGTATTGGTATTGGCGCCACGCTTGAACTTGATTTCGCCATACACACCCTTGAAGTTTGCAGTGTTGTTGATGGCATTGGTCAGGCTGCCGGGTTTCTTGGCCAGGGTAGAAAAGACGATGTTTGCGGCATCGTAGCTGAGACCGCTGACCTTGTCTTCGCCAGGTTCGTCGCCCCAACGTTCCTTGAAGTCGCCCACAAACTTCTTGAGGTCGGCATTGTCGCCACCCATGTCGAGGGCAGGAACGCTAAAGTAGGAGCTGTCCACCAGACGCTTACCCTGAACCAGCAGTTCGCGGCCGTACCAGCCGGACGCGCCCAGGAAAGTACCGGAAATCTTGTTGAAGGCGGCCTGGCTAACCATGGAACCTGCATCTGCCGGATTGGTTGCCGGAATGAACACGCCAGGAATTTCGAAGGTGGAGTCTGCCATGTAGGACTTGCGTTCCTTGGCATTGATGGCATCCAGGTCGGAAGCGCCGCGGGCAATGTTCTTGCGGCGGTTCAGCTGCTTGTAACGCACATCGCGAAGCAGGTCGAATTCGGTCTTGTAGTCGGGGCGGCCCTCTTCGTAATTACGGAAGGCGACAACGTTACCGCCGCGACGTTCGACAGCCTGAGTAAAGCTCTGGCTCATGGATGCGCCATAATCGCCCAGCGGGCTAAGAACGGCGTATTCCTTGATGTTCAGGCAGTTGGTAGCAAAGTCAGCAATGCTCCTTGCCAAGTTGTCCATGGTGATGTTCACCTGGAAGATGTTCGGTCCCATCTTGGCAATGCCGTCGTCGGTAGCCGTAGGAGTGAGCATGGGAATATTCTGGAAGTTGCTGCCAAGCCAGGCACCGACGGTAGCCGCAGGAGCACTCATGATGGGGCCGATCACGGCAACGACGCTATCCTGATTGATGGCCTGCTGAGTACGCAGAAGGGCCTGGGCGGCATCGGCGCGGGTATCGGCCGTACGGATATTCACCTTGCCCTGGAGGCCAGCCTGTTCATGGGCAAGAATAACGCCCTGGATGGCAGCGGCGCCGAATTCGGCAAAGTCACCAGACAAGGGAGCCAACACCAGAACCGTGGGCATGCCGGCACCAAAGTTTTCAAGGGATTCGATACCCTTCTGGGCTGTGCTCGAAAGCTTTTCGGAAATGTCGGCGGTAGAAACCACCTTCTTGTACCAGTAGCGTGCGGCACGGAAACGCTTGGCGTTCTGGCATTCGCGGCCGATCTGCAGCTGCATCCAGCCAATGACGTCCTTGTCGACAGGGTACTTTTCCAGGAGGGCCTGAAGCTGGTCGGCGTTCAGGAGGGATGCCGCCAGAGTCTGGATTACGACATCCTTGGTGCGGCTGCGGGCAGCCGGATTCTTGGAATAAGCCAGGATGCGGAGCATGGATTCTACGCCTTCGTATACGTTACCCTTTTCTACCTGCAGGATGGCATTGGCCAGCTCTACGCGTTCGCGGTAGACGGTGTTCACATAGTATTCCAGGAAGCGGGAAGAAACCTTTTCGGCCTCGTCGCGGTTATGGGCACGCATGTAGCATTCAGTCAGCATTACTGCGGCCTTTTCGCCAGCAGATTTGCGGAAGCTGGACTTGTAGACCTTCTGGAGAGGGGCAATAGCCTCGGCGCACTGGCCGTTCTGAATCAGGGACTTGGCCTGAGCAATTTCGTCCTGGGCAAACAGGGAGGTTGCGAGGGATGCAACCAGAACAAGGGGAAGAAGACGTTTCATACTAGGATTCTTCGACGGACTGAACCACGTCGTGTTCTTTCTTGATTTGTTTCTGGAGGGACTCAGGAAGCTTAGCCCAGTCCATAATATCTACGCGGAAAGGCAGGTCGCTATCGACAAAAGCCTTTTCTGCAGTAGTCATGACCTCGAAGGAAAGGGGACTTTCGGCAATTACCACCAGTTCCAGTTCTGTACTGGGCGTAAGGTCTACGCCCGTTACACGAGCACCATGAGCCCAGACTTCCAGACCTTCAAAATGAAGGGCAAGGATTCGCTGGACCGTTTCCAAATGATCAGATTCAATGCATAAAGCCATATGTGCCCCAAATATAGTTAATGGCCTTCGGCTCGCCTACCTACCAAAGGGAGACGTTAACACCGTCAGGCCACTCCTTTAGGAGAAATTTACTGCACAAATGTATAAATTTTTACTTTTCAAACTGGGTTACCTTAAAATTGATAACCCATATTTCGGTGTCAGAGCCTGCGCGGACTGGCGGCCCCCAGGAATCAACGCCCGCACTGACCAGCCAGTGAATGCCGCTCAAGAAGCCTTCTCCATAGGCCAGAGGCCAGATCCAGTTGATTAGGATATTACCCGGAAAGAACTGCCCATCGTGCGTGTGGCCGGAAAGGGCGAAGTCAGGGCGGAATTCGCCAAAGTCTTCTTCGACACCCTTAGGCTGATGATCCAGAACAATCCAGGGAACAAAATGCCTATTTGTGGTGAGATGGGCTGCCATGGAATTTTCGACCGTCAATTCCTTCAAGCTCTTGCGATCTTCTTCAAAGACGCGAGCCTTCTGAAAATCGCGACGGCCAGTAAAGCAGGCTATAGGAGCATTCGCCGGAACACAGGCGGTAGAATCATCCAGGAAAATCCAGCCAGCCTTGCGGAGGAATCCTTCGGGATCGGATCCGGACCTTTCCATATAGGCCTCGTGATTTCCATTGATGCCCACGGCGGCAACCTTTGCGGTGGCGGACAGGCGCTGCATCAGCTTGTCGTAACCTAGCGCTGTCAGGACAGAATCGTGAACGTCTGCCATGTCGCCGCCGAACAAGATAAAGTCCGGCCTGATAGAATCGCACTGGGCGATGAGGCGTTCCAGCTTTTCCTGCCTGAAGAGCGGGTCGATGTGAAGGTCGCTAAAAAATACAGCATTGAAATCCCGACGGGTATCGACCATGGCTTTGGCTACGGAATCCACGACGGCCTGGGTTTCAGGAGAGTTGAGTGACTCCACGAAAGCCTTTTCATCAGGATTCATGGAATCCTTCACCTCGAACTTTATGGGAGACAGGTCAGAGAATTTACCATAAATGGTTACGGGGACATCAATAGTGCGAGTCTTGTAATCATAATGATTCGGAATGCCATAAGCAAGGAGACCTGCGGTCAACAGCACCGTTGCGGCAAGAATGACACGCGCACCATTGCGGACGAAATTGGTCTTGTATTGAGGACGCCCCGGCTTTTTTCCAAGTGTCTTGCGGTAAATGGCACGACCCCCCAGGAAAAGGCTCCATAGAATATACATCCATAGGGCCTGACAAAGCCAGATGACCATAAAGCATTGGACCCAGGAAAAGAAGGCGGAATTATGCCTAGCCAAAAAGAAGCTGCAAAAAGTAAGGATAATGGGAAGACCAGCACAAAGAACACCTTTGGAGCCCTCGGCAACCTTACGAATGTTCAGGTACAGAACGAGAACTGCCACGACGGGGATAATCATAAAAGCTATCATATTCCCAATTTACTAAAATTTTATCCGTTAAAATTCACTGGATTCTTCCACAAAGTGGATAAGAATTGTAAGAAGCAAAAGCTTCAACAATTCTATATCGCTTCGCTCGGAATGACAATGGGATTGCGTTTAGGATGACACGCTGAAAAAAAAATGCGCAGTTTTATAGAAAAATGTTATACGCACTTTTAGCCATATTGACTGCCTTGTTGATTTACGGATTGGTCCGCGGGTTTGGCCTGCGGGAACTTTTCCGCATGGGGCTTTCGGGCGTTGGCGTCGCGAAGAATGTTTTTCTGGTGATGCTGATGGTTGGCATCATGACGGCCCTGTGGCGAGCCTCGGGAACGGTAGCCTATATCGTGAGCGTTACTTCCGGGGCGCTGCAGCCTGTCATTTTCCTGCCGGCGGCATTCGTACTGAATTCCTTGCTTTCGGCCCTGACGGGAACGTCTGTGGGAACCGCGGCCACCATGGGTTCCATCTGCATGAGCGTGGGAACTGCAATGGGGATTTCGCCTGCGGTGTGCGGCGGGGCAGTCCTTTCGGGAGCGTTTTTCGGGGACCGATGTTCTCCGGTTTCTACCAGTGCCCTCCTGGTGGCCCAGGTGACGGGAACGAACATCTACGACAACATCCGCGGGATGCTGAAGACCAGCATTTTGCCCTTTGTACTTTCTCTAGGGATTTTTTCGGCTCTTGGCTACCTGATGGAAGGCGCCCCTGCGGAAACCGACGTGATTCAAATTTTCGGCCAGTTCTACGAACTCCACTGGATATTGCTGGCCCCTGCCGCCACCATCCTGATTCTTGCATCCCTTCGGGTAGATATCAAGCTGAACATGGCCATAAGCATTCTGATATCCGCGGTTCTTGTCTGGAAATTGCAGGGTGTCACCCCGCAGGCGATTTGCGAGACTATGGTTTTCGGCTATTCCGCTCCCGAAGAAATCTCAAGGATGCTCTCCGGTGGCGGGCTTCTCGGGATGGTCAAGATGTGCGGAACCATTCTTGTCTCCCTGACCTTCGTAGGACTCATCAAGGGAACCGGCCTGATGGAAAAGGTGAAGGCACTCATATCCCGCATGAGCTACCGCGTTTCACCTTTTGGCTGCGTGCTGCTTACCGCCATCCTTACAGTCATGACCAGCTGCAATCAGACCATGAGCATCGTACTCACCAATGAAATGTGCGAAAGCGTTGTTCCCGACAAAAATAAAAGAGCCCTCTTCATGGAGAACTCTTCCGTAGTTGTTGCAGGCATTATCCCCTGGAGCATGGCGAGCCTTGTCCCCCTGGGAGCCATGGGCGCACCTACCCTAAGCGTAATCTTTGCGGCCTATCTATTTTTTATTCCCATTGTGCAATGGATTACAAAAAAAAGCGTCTTGGCGTAAGTCAGGATTACCGATCCCGAGCTGAACTCAGAATAAAATCCAATAGTCCATCACAGCCTTCATTTACATCACGCCAGGTAGCTTCGAAATTTCCGGTGTACCAGGGGTCCGCCACATCGCCGGGGCGGTTTGTCCAGTCCATCATGAGGGAAACCTTCTTTCGCTCCTGCGTGTCGCGGCAGGTTTCGCGAGCATAGTCTGCCGCACTAATGTTCCAGCGGAGATTCCGCAGGTTATTATGATCCATCAGGATGATGTAATCATAATAGTCGTAATCCCGCTGGGTCATCTGGCGGGCCGCATGGCCACTGCAGTCTATGCCCTTGGAATTCAGCAGGCGTCGTGCCGGCGGATAAACCGGATTGCCAATTTCCTCTGTGGAGGTGGCCGCGGAAGCAATTTCAAAATCGTCTGATGTAAGGCCCGCCCTGCGAAGGTCTTCTTCACGATCCTTCACCAGCTTCTTCATGACGAATTCCGCCATAGGACTGCGGCAGATATTGCCGTGGCAAACAAAAATTACACTTGGCATCCAGAATATTCCCTAAACAAGCTTTTTCATAATTTCCATAAGTTCCAGCACAGAAATAGGCTTTGATACATGGCCGTTCATGCCAGCATCAAAGGCCTTCTGGCGATCTTCCTCAAATGCGTTGGCAGTGAGGGCCACAATGGGAATCAGGGCCTTTGCAGAATCAGCCATCCCGCGGATAATACGTGTCGCGGCGTAACCATCCATATTGGGCATCTGTATATCCATCAGGACGATATCATAAGTACCTGCGACAGAATTACGGATTTTTTCTACAGCAAGGCATCCATCTGCGGCAACATCTACAACGCAGCCCAGCTCCTGCAAAATGGAAACTGCAATTTCCTGGTTCAGCAGGTTGTCCTCTACCAGCAGGACCTTTGTACCTCCAAAATTAGAGGATGTATTCTGAATCGGGTTTTCCACAGGTTCCTCTTCCAGGATATTAGCCATGACAACCTTGGAGGATTCCTTTCCAAACTTGAATGAAAGCAGTATGGTAATTTTTGTGCCCACGTTGGGTGTACTTTCAACAACGATATTGCCACCCATCATGTCTACGATATTTTTTGTAATGGCCATTCCCAGGCCGGTTCCCTGAATTCCGCTAACGGTAGAAGTCTTTTCGCGACTGAAGGCCTCGAATAGATGACTACGGAACTCGGTACTCATGCCTATACCAGTATCCGCAACAGTAAACTGGTAGCTGGCATAACCTTCGGGAGCATCTCCGCGTTCAACGACAGACACGGATACCTTTCCTCCGGGCAACGTAAACTTAATGGCATTTCCAACAACATTCAGCAGTACCTGCTTCAACTTAAGATCATCAGCCAGCACCACCTCATTGGCCAGGGCATCATAAAAACTGATGCCCACTCCTTTGGACTGAGCGCTATTCTGCACCATATCCTGTATTTCACGAATCATCGATGGCAGGTGGACCCGTTCTTCTGCCAGCTTGACCTTGCCGCTTTCAATGCGACTCATATCAAGAACGTTGTTGATCAGGGAAAGCAGATGGGAGCTGGAAATGGAAATCTTGTTCAGGTAACCGCGAACCGCTTCAGAATCG
Organism: Fibrobacter sp.; assembly: GCA_024398955.1. Classification (GTDB taxonomy): domain Bacteria; phylum Fibrobacterota; class Fibrobacteria; order Fibrobacterales; family Fibrobacteraceae; genus Fibrobacter. The sequence goes on from JAKSIG010000008.1 coordinate 52,409, forward strand.
TCAATATGATTCTTGGCCAGATTGGTAAAGCCGATAATAGCATTCATAGGCGTACGAATGTCGTGGCTCATATTATTCAAAAAGATTGTCTTTGACTGGCTGGAATGTTCCGCCACGGCCAGGGCATTGGCCATCAACTCCTGGCGTTCCCTTTCCTTGGCAACAATATCGTCCACAGTCTTGCAACCTACAATGACTACATCCTTGTTAAAGGTAGAGGAATGGACCTTGGTAAAGGTTGTCTGGGTGTAATGTTCCTTTCCATCCCATTCGGCACGATAGGTGCATACGTATTCCGGCTGCTTCTTCAGGTTTTCTAGAACAACATCCAGCGACGATGCTCGCAGCACTTCATCGCGGTCATTCTCAATCACATGCCTATTGACAAAGTACTTCCAGGACGCATCATAACTTTCATGATAGATACGATCCTTCTCCTTAAGAACCTTTCCCTCCATCTTGATAGTAATGGAACAGCCCTTTTCAATATCCACCATCACGGCATAAGGATAGTCCAGGCTCAAGGCTTCTGCCACTTCAACCTGATTCTGCGTTTCACGCTGGGCACTCTTTATGCCAGAAACATAGAGAATGAAGAAAGCAATAATGATTAGCACCACAAGAACAGACATCAGGATAACAACCACAAAGTTATCCCGAATAAAATCGCTCAGGCTATAGCGGCTGCGATATTCAGTATAGCTATACAGTGCATTGTTAATTGCGGAATAGTCCATCATGGCAAAGCCGCGATTCAATAGCCCCTGAAGGGCGATATTCCCCTTTCGAATCCCCATGGCATAAAGTGCATTGTCACCGATGGGTAAAATTTTCAGCTGAGAATATTCGGCCTCACGAATCAAGGAATTGGCCTTGAAAGTTGTCATTACGGCACTGGTAGCCCGGCCATCTATTACAGCCTTAGCACACTCCTCTACATCGTCTAAGGGCACCCAGGTACTATTCGGGAACATTTCCTGCATAAACAGGGACTGCTTCGGACGTGTAGTCAAGGCAACTCTGCTACGGGTAGAGTCATTGTATTCGCCCTTAAAAATAATGGACATCGGAACTTCCACCAGTCCCGAAGTCAGCATTACGCCATTCTGTTCGGCATACCACCTGCTATGAGGCATAGGAAAAAAGATATCCACATCACCATTGTGCAATTCCGAAATAGCCCTGGTGTAGTCGGTACTGGTCACATACTGAACCTGGAGTTTATCCTTCAAGTTCATTTTTTCAAGCCACAGGTCCACAATATCCTTAAGAATACCTTTTACCTGGCCATTCTCGTCTTTGGCACAATAAGGCAGGTGGTCGGGCGCATAGCTGATACGAAGCGTCTTGTGAGTACTCAGCCAGTCCACTTCGGCATCTGACAGTTTCGTATTTGAAGAAATATTCCTGTAGTATTTTCTCTTGAGATTTTCGATACTTGTCGCATCATTGGCCTTAATATCCGAAAGGGCATCGTTTAACTCCTGAAGCAATCGAGTCGCCCCCTTGCGAACACAGATATAGGATTTCGGAGCCGCATAAAGCACCAGAGGCTTCACATTCATGCTCATGTCAATGCTCTTGTCAGCACCGGTGAACCCTTCCACTTCGCCACGGCTTAATGCCTTCGGCAAATCTTCCATGTCATCGTAGTAAACCAATTCCAGCTTGATATGGTGTTCAGAAGCCCATTTCTTTAGGCCGGTAGTCATATTGTTGTTACGAAGACAGCCTACTCGCTTGCCATTAATTGTGGCAACATTGTCTTCTGACATGACAGTGTCATTCTGACTTATAAAAATGTAGTGGTGTGCAATGTCTATAAAGTAATCAGGATATTCCATCAAGTTCTTTCGATCATCACGGTAGGCAAGGCCCGCCATCACATCGATCTCACCCTTCAGGAACATATCATATATGGTGGACCATTCACCATAGATATACTTGTACTGCCACCCTGTGTAATCTGAAATTTTCTGCAGATATTCGTAAGCAAATCCCGACTTTATGGAACTATCGGAATCACCTTCCTGAAAATTCTTGCTTGCAAAATAACCCAGGGTAACAACTTTGTCGGCCCCTTTTGCTGTAGACACTCCAAAAAACAGAAGGACAAAAAGAGCACTGAGTAAAAATACCCTAGAAAAAGTACCGGAAAAAAATTTCACAATTAAAACCTTACAGTATCATTACCTACAGGAATATATAATAAGATTTTTCTTTCAGCGAATCCTCCCTGCAGTTTTTGTTACATTCTTCAAATGAAGAAAATTATCATTACGCTGCTTATTTCTATCGCCCTCTGCACAGGATCAGCCATTGCAGCAGGCGACCGCCATATTTCTGCCAAACTTACCATATACCTGGCAGGAATCAACAAGCCCATCGCAGAATACACCAACGTGTACTACACCATCGAAAATGGCTGCATCCATATTTTTGACAGACTTGGTCCCGGCGCCCACATGACCACTTACAGTCTCGGCGCATTCGGATTCAAAAGCGAAAGAGAGTAAAAACGTCGTTCCCGTTTCTGCGACATCTGCCGTTACAGTTCTATAGTCTCTTCATCGCCCCTTATAAAATTCATGAGGCGTTCGAGAGTGAGTGCGGCTCCCATCTTGTTTTCAGCCTGAGGCTCTCGGCGGACTTCATCAGGAGTTGTGGAAACATCGCGGCAGCCATGGCGGATATCATTGCGAAGGGAACATTCCCAGACAACAGCAACGCGAATACCCATTAACGAAAGCTGATGCTGGGTCCTGATGTCGCGAACAATGTTGTTGTCGAACTTGTTGTTCCAGAAGGCCGCATTGGACTTAGGGCGCGTTGTAAGCTTGCAGCCATGCTGGTGCCAGAAGCAGCCGTTGACGAAAATGGCCACTCCGTACTTCTGAACGAAAATGTCTGGAGTACCCGGCAGGTCGCGACGGTGAAGACGGTAGCGGAAACCAGCCTGGAAAAGCGCCCGACGTACAACTATCTCGGGCTTCGTATCCTCTGAGTGTACAGCACCCATCATCTGGGAACGGGTCATAGGTTTACGCCTTCTCGCCTTACGCCTGGCACCGCAAGATTTGCCTTTTACTTCCGTCATCTCTAATAAAGATAAACTTTTAATGCCCCAAAGTTCCACCTTTGGACCTAAACGTGCTAATTTTTATAGTCAGGTAAACAACCGCTGTTTTTATAGGTTTCATTATGAAGGTACAGGATCGTTTTTTAAAGTACGTCAGCTTCCACACCACTTCCGACGAGAATTGCGAAAGCTGCCCCAGTTCGGAACACCAGTTTGCATTAGGCAAGTTCCTTGCCCAGGAGCTCTCGGAAATCGGCCTTCAGCAGGTGAAGATGGACGAGCACTGCTACGTGTATGGCCTGCTGCCTGCAACGCCTGGCCACGAAAATGATGACGCCATTGCATTCATTAGCCATATGGACACTTCGCCAGACTTTTCCGGCGCGAACGTAAAGCCGCAGATTATTGAAAATTATGACGGAAACGATGTGGAACTTTTGGGCGCCGGTCGTGATGAACAGGGCCATGCAAAAATGGTGCTGAAGGTCGCCGATTTCCCAACGCTGAAAACTTTGAAGGGCCGCACTCTCATTACCACCGACGGCACCACATTGCTGGGCGCCGACGACAAGGCAGGCATTGCAGAAATCGTTACCGCCATGGAAGAGTTGGCAGCAACCGACCGACACGCCGAAAGCCGCGGCTACGAGAATCTTTCTGGCCATGGCGACATCTGGGTTTGCTTTACGCCCGACGAAGAAATTGGACGAGGCGCCGACCTTGTGGATCTTAACTACATGAAGGCAAAATACGCCTACACCGTAGACGGCGGCTACGAAGGTGACATCGCCTACGAAAACTTCAACGCGGCAAGCGCAAAGTTCACGGTCCATGGCAAGGGCGTGCATCCCGGCGAAGCCAAGGGCATCATGAAGAATGCAAGCCTCATGGCCGCAGAAATCGCCATGGCGCTCCCCGCCGATGAAACTCCCGCCATGACCGAAGGCCACCAGGGATTCTACCACCTGACCGACATGCAAGGCGACGTTAGCGAGGCTACCCTCTGCTACATCGTCCGCGACCACGATCAGAAAAAGTTTGAGGAACGTCAGGAATTCCTGCGCCAGGTTGCAGCGAAGTACAACGCAAAATTTGGCGGTACCTCTTTTGCAGACGATAGTGCGGACAAGAACCTCATAGAAAATTCTGGTGTGAGCCGCGCCGGCGGCAGCGTGGTTGAACTTCAGCTCAAGCATTCCTACAGCAACATGCTGCAAGTCATCGAAAAATGCCCCGAAGTTCTGGAGCGCGCCCGCGCCGCCATCGAAGTCGTTGGCGATGAACTGGCCCGCACAAAACCTGAAATCTTCGGCAAGGCGGAAAACTGCCTGCAACCCGTCAGCGAACCTGTCCGCGGCGGCACCGACGGCGCCAAGCTCAGCTTCATGGGGCTACCCTGCCCCAACCTGGGTACCGGCGGCTACGGCTATCACGGCCCCTTCGAGCACGTTTCCGTAGAAGCCATGGAAGCCGTGGTAAAAATCATCAAGAAAATTGCCTGCGGGTAAAACAGCTGTATAAAGGAAGGCAGCAAAGCCTTTTTTGAAAAAAAATGGACTCCAAGTGCGGATAACGCGAACAATTGGAGTCCTTATTTTTAGTTTATTCGCAACTTCTAGGCAAGTTTTCGTTAAAAATGATTGTAAATTCGCAAAAAAAAGTTCTATGAGACAAAATATACAGTATTTTGAGCTCGTAGCAATTACTTTGTTCTAAAAAATAGACTCCAAACAACAATTATGTTGTCATTTGGAGTCCATTTTTCACCTTTTCAGCGTTTTCGTACTTCTACATTTCGCACGCTACGTCAGAACAGTTGTCCTGGCAGCACTTTCTTTTCCTTAGGCGGGAACAGCCTATCGAATGCGTCTACGTCACGATCGTCAACGAAATAGGGCGCAGGGTCCCGATAGGTTCCGCAAACCCCATCCAGAAAGCCAGGCGTCAATTCCCGAATCAGGAAGTAGGGCGCGTCGCCATCGGGATCGTCGGCGTAACGTATTCCCTTGGAGGTGGCCGTCACGAAACCGCACTTGCCGTAGAACTGGATGTTCCCGCACATGGCGATACATCCGGCACCCATCTGGCGGGCACGTTCCAGGGCATAGTCCAGCAGCATCTTGCCAAGGCCCTTGCGTTGCATGTCGGGGCGAACGCTGATAGGCCCGAAGGTCATCATGCGAAGGCGGCGCGGTTCCTGCGCGGAACACGCCTGCGACTCATCCGCGTCCACCAGAATTTCGCTCCAGGCGAACATCACATGGGCGAGAATTTCGCGACGCGATTCCACACCCGCGGCAGACACACCATGCGCAGAACTAACCGACATTCCACCCGCAAGCTCACTGCAATCGCCTGCAGAACCCCCGCTATTGGCAGGACCTTCCAGCACAAGACTCAACTCAGGAATAAAATCCGGATGGTTCCTGTAGCAGTGCAGCACGTAATGCTCGGAACATCCAGGACGGTAAACGTTCCAGAAGGCTTCACGGGTTAAATTTTCTACAGCGTAAAAATCGGCAGGCTGTTCCTGTCGGATAGTGTATTCAGAATTTTTAGACATTGTTTATTTCCTTTTTTTGCGGCAGCCCCATCACGAAGGCAATGCCGCAGGTTCATGAAAAAGAGCAAGTCACGCCACCCGGCGTAACCCGCGCTAAACAATGTCCCAGTTTTGAGTTCGGCCGAAACCGAAATTATGGATTAAGAACATCCAACTCCGAAATAAAGGTTCAACAGAAATATAGCATAAAAAATTATATATTGGGCAAAAAAAATTCAGCAGGATGTTCAAATGACGGAACAGGAAAAAATGCTGGCCGGCGAACTTTACGACGCCAACTACAATCCAGACCTAATCAAGCAGCGAACCCAGTGCAAGGAACTTTGCTTCGACTACAACCACATCCGCCCCAGCGATTTTGAAAAGCGCGAGGCGACCCTACGAAAAATTTTCGGCAAACTGGGCAGGAACCCCGTCATCGAGCAACCCTTCGTCTGCGACTACGGATACAATATCTCTGCAGGGGATTCTCTCTACATCAACCACAACTGCGTCATCCTGGATCCGGCCCAGGTGACTTTTGGCGACCATGTCTTTATCGCACCCAACTGCTGCTTCTCTACGGCAACCCACCCCATCGACCCCGCACAACGGAACAGGGGGCTGGAAAGGGCCTTGCCAATCCGCATCGGAAACAACGTCTGGATAGGCGCAAACGTCACGGTTCTCCCTGGCGTGACCATCGGCGACAACTGCGTCATTGGAGCAGGTTCCGTGGTGACTAGGGACATTCCCGCAAACACAATAGCCTTCGGCAATCCCTGCAGGCCCCACCGCAAAATCGATGAGAAAAAATAGGGGCTAAATCCGCCATTTAGGCAATCCTATCTTTTGAAACATTGTATATTGAATACCGCAAACTTTTAACTTTATAGCAAGGAGACATTATGGCAAACAAGTACGCTGGTACCCAGACCGAAAAGAATCTCGAAGCCGCCTTCGCAGGCGAATCCCAGGCACGTAACAAGTACACCTACTTTGCATCCAAGGCAAAGAAGGACGGTTTTGAACAGATCGCCGCAATGTTCCTGAAGACTGCAGAAAACGAAAAGGAACATGCCAAGATGTGGTTCAAGGAACTGAACGGCATCGGCGACACCGCAGAAAACCTGAAGGCTGCCGCCGACGGTGAAAACTACGAATGGACCGACATGTACGAAGAGTTTGCAAAGACCGCCGAAGCCGAAGGTTTCGCTGCACTTGCAAAGAAGTTCCGCCTGGTAGGCGCCATCGAAAAGCACCACGAAGAACGCTACCGCGCACTCCTCAAGAACGTGGAAACTGCAGCCGTGTTCGAAAAGAGCGAAGTCAAGGTTTGGGAATGCCGCAACTGCGGTCACATCGTGGTCGGCACCAAGGCTCCCGAAGTCTGCCCCACCTGCGCACACCCCCAGTCCTACTTCGAAGTGAATGCCGAAAACTATTAAGAGCCGAGAGTCGCGTCCCCGCGACTTTCCAAAATTAGGGAGCGACTCCTCTGGAGCCGCCCTTTTTATTTTTGTATATTTGCACCATGCAGACAAAAGAATTCAGAACCAGCGGCACTTGCGCCCAACTCATTACCTTCGACTACGAAGACGGCAAGATGTACAATCTCAAGTTTGTAGGTGGCTGTAACGGCAATCTCAAGGCCATCGGCAAACTCTGTGAAGGCAAGGACATGGCAGAAATTGCAGCCATCCTGGATGGCAATACCTGCAACGGCAAGTCCACCTCCTGCGCAGACCAGCTGGCAAAGGCCATCAAGGAAGTTCTGTAATCTGTCCCGGAGTCGCGTAAGCCACACGCGCCCTTATTTTTAACTATATTTGACTTCCCGCGACAATAGCCCCGACAAAAGCCGGGCAGTGGGAAAACTGCGAGAGTGGCGGAATTGGCAGACGCGCCAGACTTAGGATCTGGTACCTCGGTGTGTGGGTTCGACTCCCACCCCTCGCATAAAAAAGACCGTGCAGCATGACGTTGCACGGTCTTTATTTTATGAACTAGGATGTTCTACGCGACTCGATAGCCGCAATCCCTATACGTAGAACTTTCCGCTGCAGGCCAGCAGGCCCAGCATATAGAGAAGGCCATCGTAATAGCGCCAGGTTCCCGTGGGGACTTCCGCATTCCAGAGGTCTTCTGCAAAGGGCTTGATCAGCGGATCGCCTTCGGGCAATGCAATAGTCGCAGCACCGTTCATGCCAATGAGGCCGGTAGTCGCAAGGCGAGGCTCGCGGAAGAATCCGGAACCGTCGATATAGGAGTCAGCCACATAGGGGCGGTTGCTGTTGAAGTAGTTCAACGTACGGCGGATTTCCTCAAGTTCCCATTCACGGACAGCGGCAACATCGTCAGGCTGGGTACCCGCAACGCCAACTGCGGCGCCATTCCCGGCAGCGGCCAGCTGGGCGCGTTCCAGGTTCTTTGCGTCAAGGGCGATATTCCACAGCACACGCCAGGCGTCACCGCAGAAACAATGGCTTGCGTCGTGCCAGGGAGTGGCGCGGGGAGTGCCATCATATTCGCTGTAGTCGGCAGCCATGCCCGTCACCGGATGGCAAGCCTTCTTCAGATACTCAAGGCTATTGGCTGCAATCTTCTTCCAGAAGGCCACATCCTCTTCGGCGCTTACGCCAGCGCCGCAGTCACCCTCCAGGGCTCCAAGATTTTTCGCCACCCTGCAGGCCTCGCCATACATGCGGTAGAAAGCCAGCGTGTTGTAGCTGGGGTCCGTATAGTCGTTGCCTTTCATGGGAGAGAAACGCACAAGGCCCGCCTTGCGGTCCATCATGGTAAACACGTCGCCAGATTCCGCCTTGTAGGACATGTCATGAATCAGCTTTGCCGCTTCCTGCAGGTACTCGTCGCAGTTAAACTTCTTTGCACCATAAATCAATGCGGCCGCAAAGTATTCCTCACCGTCGGGAGCCGGACCCGGATCCATCATGGTAAAGTCCTTCACCGAAACCTGCCAGGAATAATAGCCTTCCAGGTCGCCGCTGTTGTTACGCATGTAGCGCTTGGCAAAATTCCAAAGCTTTTTGAACAAGTCATGATTTCCCATAAGGGCGGCAATGGTCATGCCATAGCTCATGCCTTCGGAGCGGATGTCGGTATGGCCGATATCCACAATGTAGGCCAGGTCGTCGCCGTGGGTGTAGCACACACGCTCGTTGTCGGCGTCGCCTTCAAAGAGCTGCCTGAACGACGCCTGAACCTTGGCCTCGATTTCTGCGGGAGACTTCCCGATCTGTTCAAAAACGCTTTTCATATCCAATCCCGTTTTTTGCAGGATGCACTCCCCATAGACCGATCTTACCAATCGATTCTATAAGGATTGCGGAGTGTTACTGCAATTTTTATTTCCGCCTCTACGGCGGCGTTTATATTACTTCAGTTCGATGACTGCGGACTTGCCGTTTGCAGTTACCTTGTACTTGCCCGGATAGCCACGGAACTTGACCGTATCGTTTTCAGCCTTGAAAGTTCCGTTGGTGGTCCACACCTTGTGCCACAAGTCATAAATCAGCTTGGCTGCCGGCTTTTCGCGACCGTCGGAAGCGATGATACCGCCGTTCTGGACCCAGTGACGATTGTCCCAGAAGCCCCACAGCAGAATTCCTTCGATGGCGGGGTGGCTGAAGAAGGAACGGAGCACGATTTCGTAGCGGCGTGCCTGTTCTTCTTCGCCAAAATAAAGACCCTTCTGCCAGTCGCCAAAGTCAAGTTCGGTCACCTTGATGGGCAGGCCGAGTTCGGCAAGGCGGTCGAGACGGGCACGGATAAAGGCAGGATTGATGGCGCGGTCGCCAAAGTGGCACTGTACACCGATACCATGTACAGGAATCTTACGGTCAAGCATGCCCTTCACCAGGTCATAGAGACGTTCAGTTTCGCCGGCAGAGACCACCTGATATTCGTTGACAAACAGACGGGCATCGGGGTCGGCGCGATGAGCCCACACATGGGCGCTATCCAAAAGATCCCAGCCGCACTTGTTAAAGAGGAACGGTTCATGGAAGGCTTCGTTCCAAACGTCATATTCCTTGATGCGGCCCTTGTATTCCTTAAGGTCGCGATCGATACGGGCCTTCAGCTTCTGGCCGATTTCCTTACAGCTGCCCTTCATGCTGAAGTGCTTGTCGTAACCGTAACCCTGAATACCCCACATAAGGGTGTGGGCGCGGAAGCCCCACTTGTAAGCGTCTACATAATCCAGATACTGCTTGAATTCGTCGCGACGGATCTTGCCCTTCTTGGGTTCGTATTCCGGCCACTTGAACTGGTTTTCGGGAACGCCGTACCAGAAATACTTATTGGCAGTCTTGCGGTACCAGGTTTCGATACTGTCCTTGGAGGGGTACAGCGCAAGTGCAGTTCCGAAGGGGAAAGCATGGCGAATCAGTTCCACCTTTACATCGGCAGCGCCCTTCATGGAATCCGGCAGTGTCAAGGTGAAGTCCTTCTTGCGGAGACTATCGATACGGGCGGCATTGTTTGCATACCAGGTGGTATCGTTCATATTGTCGGCCCTGGTAATTTCCACGTCATCCATCTGGAGCCAGCCCTTGGCAAGACCCACATGGAAAGTAATGTTGTTGACGCCGTAGCCCTTCTGGTCGGCAAGGAATGTCATGGAATATTCCTTCCATTCGTTGGTCAGCATAAAGGAAGCGCTTTCCTTCTGACGCCAGTCGGGAGCACCGCCCTGAACGATGGCGTTGATAGGCACATTGCCCTTGGCCTTGAAGGTCAGGGTATAGTAGGCGGAATCGGCAAGCCACTTGGGCGGCTGAAGCTGCAGGCCCCAGGCCGGGTTGGGCAAGTCGGTCACATCCATGCGGACGCCTTCGCTGGCTACACCGTCACCGGCGTCGGTACCAAAGCCAGCTTCGCACAGCTTGCTAGTATACTTCGCAGGACCATCAGGATTGTTCCAGATATACCAGCCACCGTCGCCATAGCTGCAGTCACCGTTGGTCAGCAGTGGGGCTGCAAAGGAAGAAGCTGCGCCAGCGGCAGCGAAAGCAGAAATTGCCAGAAACTTTTTCAGCATGTCTCGTTCCAGAGTTAAAAAGTGAGAGCCAAGGGCCCGTTCCATAATCATCTAAAAATTACTTTGTTTTCCAAATGTAATATATGAAACCGACACTAAAAATGCGAACAGTGTAATAAGTGTTTTCCTAAGAAAACATGCCAGCTTTTTTTAAATTTGCCACTACAAAATTGCATTATCCAAATGCAGTTCTTATAAGATCCATTTTATGAAGAACGGTTCCCTTCAAAACAATTTAAACCTGAACGCACACCTCTGCATGTTCGGTGCCGCAGCCATCTGGGGACTGATGGCGCCCATCGGCAAGGAAGCCATGGCCCACGGCATTACGGGGCTAGACATGGTGTTCTTCAGGGTGGCAGGCGCCGCCATCAGTTTCTGGATCGCCTCGCTGGTGCAAAAGGCCTTCTTCTCTGCCACAGAGGCCGTACAGCCCAAGCCGCCCAAAAAGGACATCTTCAAGTTCGCGGGAGCGGGATTCTTTGCCATCGTCTGCAACCAGTGCTGCTTTACGGTAGGACTTTCCATTACCTCCCCCATCAACGCCTCCATCGTGGCTACCAGCCTTCCCATCTTCGCACTGCTTTCATCGGCCATATTTCTGCGTGAACGTATTACCCTCATGAAGGTGCAGGGAATCACCCTCGGGCTTTCAGGCGCCCTCATGCTTGTCCTCGGAAGCGCCACCGCCAACAACGCCAAGGCGGGCAACATCCTGGGAGACCTGCTCTGCATGACATCCCAGTGCTGCTTCGCCATCTACCTCGGGCTCTTCAAGAATCTTATCGGCAAGTACAGCGTAATCACCTGCATGAAATGGATGTTCTCCTTCTCTACGCTGCTGGTCGCTCCCTTCACATTGGGCGGCGTTATAGAAATACCCTTTGCTGAAATCGCCCCTGTCACCTGGGCAGAAACCGCCTTCGTGGTTTTTGGCGGAACGTTCATCGCATACATCCTTACAGCCAAGGCACAAAAAGCTCTGCAGCCCACAGTAGTAGCCATGTACAATTACGTGCAGCCGACCACGTCTACCATCGTCTCTGTCCTTATGGGAATCGGAATCTTCGGGCTAAGCCAGGCAGCCGCCATCGCCCTGATTATTGCTGGAGTCTACACCGTGAACAGGGCGAAGTCAGGCAACAACTAGGACACTTTCGCGAAAAATAAACGCAAAATGCGGCCATGATGGGCTCCATTCTTCCAGTTTGATTGACTTTGGAGCCCATATTTTTAATTTATATGAAATACGCCATACCACTATGGCAAATAATTTGGACTCCAAAACCCACATAACACCTCATATGGAGTCCAAATACCTTAAAAAGAAAGAGCATGAAAACTATTTTAAATTAATTTGTACGTAAAAATGGACTCCAAGTTGGCAAAAAACTGGCTTTGGAGTCCATTTTTTAGAAAAATCAAAAAAAATACCCCCTCACAAAAAAGGCCCGCAGGTTCTAAACCGCGAGCCTTCAAAAAATAGCAAGCCTGCCGGCAATCCCGAACAAACTAAAGTCTTGCCTTTACCAGCTTCAGCAAGTCCGCAAAAACCTCGTCGGGAGTGCGGTCGGCATCAATCGCAGAAACACAATCGCTATAGTCGCGGGCAGCGGCCAAGTAACCCTGACACACCTTCTCGAAAAACTCGGCCTTTTCACTTTCAAGACGGTCAGGCGCCTCGCCCCGCTTTGCGGTACGAGCGCGGCTCGCCTCCACAGTCAGGTCCAGCACCACGGTCAATTCCGGAAAGCAGTCGCCGCAGGTCAGTTCCGTCAGGCGCTGCACCTTGTCGGCGCCAAGCCCGCGGGCGTATCCCTGGTAAGCGAAAGTGCTCCACGCAAAGCGATCCGCAATCACGATCTTTCCTGCGGCAAGTGCCGGACGAATAATTTCCGCAATCACCTGGGCGCGGGCGGCATTATACAGCAACAGTTCAGTGTCATCAGCCATGACGCCCTTGAAGGCTGGGTCCAGCAAAAGTTCGCGGATACGCTCCGAAATACGGGCGCCACCCGGTTCACGAAGTTTTACCACTTCGTAACCTTCCGCGTTCAACGCCGCAATGAGCATATCGATCTGCGTCGACTTGCCAGATCCATCAATACCTTCTAGAGAAAAGAAACGCTTTGCAGTCTTCATGATGTAGAAACCAGAGACTAGAAATTAGAAACTAGAGGTCAGATTTTTCGGGAATACTCCCTAGGGGAAATTTGAAGATGTAACTGCCTTAATTTGTAGGCACTCGCATCCTGCAGCCCTAGTCTCTAGATTCTAGTCCCTATACTCTATTAGTCTTCGCCAAGATCCTTACCGTGGCACTTCTTGTACTTGAGGCCAGAACCGCACCAGCAAAGATCGTTGCGGCCAATCTTCGGAGCCTGGGCGGCTGCGCGACGGGCGGCAAGAACACGGGGGTCGGTATAGGTGCGGCGTACGCGAGGCTGTTCTGCGGCAGCTTCCGGAGCGGCGCCAGACTGCTCGGTTGCAGCAGCCTGAGCCTGCTGTTCTTCGGAAATGGCGTTGGATTCCGAGGAGGCCGCTTCACCGGCAAGACCGGCAGCCTTTGCGCCTTCGGCACCAACCTGTTCGCCTGCAGCCTCTGCAGCAGCATTTGCTTCTTCCATAGCCTTGCGACGTGCTTCCATTTCTTCAGGAGACGGGAGCTGCAGCTGGTCCGGAGACACAGTGATCTGCTTGCCACCAGGGCCAGGAATGGTAATGCGTATGTTCAAAATACGAAGGGCAGTAAGGGTTGCAATCTTTTCCATGCAGCCTTCGAACATCTTGAAGCCTTCGTTCTTGTACACCATCAGGGGATCCTTCTGGGCGTAACCGTGGAAGCGAATGGCGTCCTTCAGCTGGTCCATGGCGTAAAGATGTTCCTTCCAGACCTGGTCGATGGTCATAAGGAGGAAACGGCGTTCAATGTTGCGGAAGTCTACATCCGGAATAATGCGGGTCAGCTTGTCGTAACGAGCCTTGCAAAGATCAATGATTTCCTGAAGAACAATTTCGGGAGTCTTGGTGGTAGCTTCTTCCAAGGTCAGATTGTATTCCATGGAAAGGGAGCGCTGCAGGTCCACATGCAGGTCTTCAAGCTTCCAGTCTTCAGGATAGCTCTTGGCGGCAATGTACTGAGAAACCTTGATATCGCAGGCGTCCTCGATACGGTTCATGATTTCGGAGCGTACGTCTTCACCATTCAGGATACGGCGACGCAGACCGTAAATCACCTTACGCTGTTCGTTCATCACGTTGTCGTAGTCCAGCAAGTGCTTACGAATATCGAAGCTCTGGCCTTCAACGCGACGCTGTGCGCCACGGATAGAGCGGGAAACGATGGGGTGAGTAATCACTTCGTCTTCGCCCACGCCGAAACGGCTCATGAGGTTCTTGACGTTGTCGCCACCGAAAATGCGCATCAGGTTGTCGTCCAGAGACAAGAAGTACTGGCTGGAACCCGGGTCACCCTGACGGCCAGAACGACCGCGGAGCTGGTTATCGATACGGCGGGATTCATGACGCTCGGTACCCAGCACGTGGAGACCGCCCAGTTCAGTTACACCTTCGCCCAGGGCGATATCGGTACCACGACCAGCCATGTTGGTTGCAATGGTCACCTTACCCTTATGACCAGCATACTGAATGATTTCAGCTTCGCGGCCATGGTTCTTTGCATTCAGAACTTCATGAGGAATGCCTTCCTTTTCCAGGAGCGCATGAAGATGTTCAGACTTTTCGATGGAGGCGGTACCAACCAGCAGGGGCTGACCCTTTTCGTGACGAGTCTTGATTTCTTCAACAATGGCACGCCACTTTGCAGCCTCGGACTTGTACACCAGATCCTGTTCGTCCTTACGGATACAGGGATTGTTGGTGGGAATCACCCAGGTGTTCATGTTATAGATCTTGATGAATTCCGTTGCTTCCGTTTCGGCGGTACCGGTCATACCGGAAAGCTTGTTGTACATGCGGAAGTAGTTCTGGAAGGTAATGGTTGCAAGAGTCTGGTTTTCGCGACGAATCTGGACACCTTCCTTGGCTTCGATAGCCTGGTGCATGCCATTGCTATAGCGGCGGCCTTCCATGAGACGGCCAGTGTTTTCGTCGACAATAACAATTTCGCCTTCACGTACGATGTAGTCCACATCCTTTTCGTAAAGGTGCCATGCCTTAAGGGCCTGGTCAATGAAGTGAACCCAGTCGGCATGTTCGCCATAAAGGTTGGTCACCTGGAGGAGTTCTTCGACATGGGTCACACCCTTGGAAGTCAACTGAATGACCTTGTCCTTTTCATCAACACCAAAGTCCTTGTTCTTCACAAGCTTCTGGGCAATTTCATTTGCCTTGGCATACTTGTCGGTAGCATCTTCGGCAGGGCCAGAAATAATCAACGGAGTACGGGCTTCATCGATCAAGATGGAGTCCACTTCGTCAACGATACAGAAGTTCAGTTCACGCTGCACCAACTGGCTGGGATCAACAGCCATGTTGTCGCGAAGGTAGTCGAAACCGAATTCGTTATTGGTACCGTAAGTCACGTCGGAATTGTAGCTGGTACGACGCTGTTCCGAATCAAGACCGTTTACGATAAGGCCAACAGTAAGGCCCAGGAACTTGTAGACCATTCCCATCTGCTTGGCGTCACGGCCAGCCAGGTAGTCGTTCACGGTCACCACATGCACACCCTTACCAGAAAGAGCGTTCAGGTAGACAGGCAGTGCGGCTGCCAGAGTCTTACCTTCACCGGTCGCCATTTCTGCAATGGCGCCTTCATGAAGAACCAGACCGCCGATCATCTGCACATCGAAGGGCATCATGCGGAAAGGCTTCACGGACTTGGGATAAAGTTCACGGACCTTTGCATAGAGGGCTGCAGGCAGGTAAATTTCCCACTCGTTCTTGCCGGAGGCAAGCTGAGCCTTGGCATCGTTTACGCAGTCCTGAAGTTCGGGGCCCAGCAGGCTAAAGTCAAAGTTATTTTCAGGCTTGAAGATATTGAAGATACCCAGACGGCGGTCGCAAGCTTCCTTACAGACAGCAAAGGCATCTACGCGGATATCATCCAGAGAGGCGCCACCATTCAGTTTTTCGCGGAATTCCGCGCTCTTTGCGGCAAGGGCGGCATCATCCAGCGCCTCCAGGGCTTCACGGGCGGCGTTGATCTGCTCGATAATCGGGCGCAGCTGCTTCACTTTACGTTCATGGGGTGTACCGAAAATCTTGTGCAATACGGTATCTACAATGCTCATTTTGTTTCCTTTTTACGGCCGAAGGCTCTGCCCGCGGACACTGATTAAAATTATACAGGTACAATAATAGCAATCCCTATGCCAACAAATTAAAGTTGCAATGTGAAACAGCGGGCCAAAATGCAATTTTTGGGGATAACGGCTAGAACCTTCTTACCACAAGAATCTTGTAGGCGCATACCAGTTTCTGCTCCCAGTGGCTCTCAAAAACCACGGGCATGTATTCCGTTTCCAGAACATTGTTCCAGGACCAGATCCCGCCAATGTAACCAAAGGCAACCTTTGCAATGACTTCGGGGAGCAACATATAGTCATCTTCCTCCGTATCGCCACCCACGGCAACACCCGCTACACCCCACAAATTCAAAAAAGCGTTGTTGTCAAAGACCCAAGTATAGGTGTACCCCATATCCGCCCAGCTACTAAAAATTTCCTTCGATTCCTGATAGTAAGGAAGAAAATCATCCTTGTCCTTCATCTTCGTTCCCTGAATACGTCCACCAAGAATCAGGCTCCCGGCAGAGTGGCGCTGCCTACGATCCAGGAAAAACGCCGCCCTCGGAGAAAATTTACCATTGGATGTACCTAGCCACAGGGCGGATACATAGACATCCCTCTCCCAGAGGTCTACATACAAACTACTATCGCCAACATCGGTAGCGAATCCGCTATAGCTGCGGTACTTGCCCTTGACCCACCAATCTCCGGGAAAGAAGTCAAAACCAGTCTCGAAAGAAACGGATTTTGAATTTTTGTTGTTCACCGTAAATGGAAGCGCATAGGTAAAGTCCCAATAGAAATCTTTATAGCCAAAGCCGAGACCCACATCCACCGGGCGATTGGAATTCATTACCCCATCGTTAAATTCGCTACTCCAGAAACTGACAAAATTATAGTCGCACAGAAATCGAACCTGGAACTTTCTCCTGAAATTGACAATCCCTTCTTCACGGTCCGTTTCAACTGGAACAGCGCTATCACCGCCCTTCATCCCCGAAGGCGCCTCCTGCCCCATAACCATGCCATAGGCAAGCACAAGGGACAATACAAATGCAAGGCGGCAAAACATAGAATAAATATAAAATCTATCTTTATAGAAAAGGTTTTGACATGAACAGCTTACTTGACAGAACATTCAGGAAACTCTTTTCTACTACCACCCTTGCGCTTCTAACCCTGGCTGGTTTCGCCATCGCCCAGACCACAGATGACGAACTTCGAGCCCATCCGGAATACACCGCCAGCGGGTACAGTGTCTACCCGGAACCCGATAAAAGTGTCAAGTACACCAAGGCGCCTGCAGGATATAAACCCTTCTACATCAGCCATTACGGTCGCCACGGCAGCCGCTATCACTACAGTGCCGACGACTACAATTACCTTTTTGAAACCTTGGCCAAGGCTGATTCAGCAAAGGCGCTCTCCGTAACGGGCAAGTACGTTATGTTGTCTGCAAAGCTGCTGGCCGACAGGGCCGCCAGTCGCGCAGGAGACCTTACGCAAAAGGGCGTGAAGCAGCACGAAGGAATTGCAGTACGCATGGCCAGGAACTTCACCGATGTATTCAAGGCCAGTAACGCCAAAATCATCGAGACAAACGACAGAGGCAAGCAAGTCACCAGGAACATAAAGCTTCCGCCCCACATCGATGCCTTCGCCAGCACTTCGGGCCGCTGCATCGTCAGCATGGGCGCCTTTGCAGGCGGCCTCAAGGCCCAGGTGCCAACCGCCGACATCCGCATGGAATCCGGCAAGAGCCTCATGGGATTCATCAATACATTCAATTTCGACATGACCAGGAACTATGCCGAAACCGCAGAATATAAGGCCGAAAGCGACAAACTCTGGAAGGACATTTCCACCGCAAATTTCGTAAAGACGCTCTTTGCGGATTCAGCCTACGTAAGCAAGAACGTAGACGTCATGAATCTCTACAACAAGATGTACGAAATCTCCGGAAGCATCCAGGGAATGGAAGCAGATAACGACCTGATTATCTTTGACCGCCTTTTTCCAAAGGAAGAAAAGATTGCACGCTGGAAGGCACAGAATGCATGGTGGTACAGCGTACTCGGTACCTGCCCCCTTACTGGCAACGATGGAGTCAATACGGCAAAGCCCATTCTCAGGAACATTATTGAAGAAGCGGACAAGGCCATAGCCTATGCGGTATCCTCCTCCACAAACAGTGGCAATCCATCGAATACAGTCGCCACATTGCGCTTCGGGCACGATACCGGACTTTTGCCACTTGCAGGGCTGATGCAGCTTTCCATTGCAAATGCGAAGGTCTCAGACCTCAGTAAACTTCATGAACAGTGGACCGACTTCCGAATCATTCCCATGGCAGCCAACCTGCAGATAGTCTTCTATAAAAAGCACGCCGCAAAAACTGCAGCCAGCGACATCCTGGTAAAGTTCCTCTACAACGAACGGGAAGTTACGGCACCCATTTCCTGTGGAGGAGTTTCCAGTGCCGATCAGCAGGTCAGGCCAGGCATGGCAATCACGACAGCAAGCCAGGCAACTCCCGGCGTAACGCTCCCAGCAAGGCCGGTCAAATGCCCTGCGGCGCCCTACTACCGCTGGGAAGACGTTAAGGATTTCTACCTGTCACTCATCAAGTGAAAATTCAGGTAGGTCGAAAAACTGAATATGCGGCGGCTCATAGGTTCGAACAGATCCGTCGAATACGCCGCCAACTTCAAATACGTATCCAGACGGCTACCAACGTCAAGCCATTTCAGAATCCTGTATTCTGTCGCCAGCTGGTCGATCACCAGAAAATCCCAGCCCTTCGCCCCATAGTGGGGAGTAGATCCAGGAATGGTATGCAGAACATCCGCGACTAGCTTGTTGTAGACCCTCAATTTCTTTCCATATATAAATTCCGTCATCAGGCTGTACTTTACGCCCGTATTGTACTGATAGTTATCCTTATCAGAACTGTATTCGGGATGTACTATCTGGATCAGGTCATCATAACCCATGTCGGCAGTGGCAAGCATAATGTAATACAGCTGGTTCATCACTCGAAAGCGCAAATTCGGCGTAAGCAGTAATGCGATGTCCATGGCGCCGCCTAGCGATATGGCACTCACTGTCGCCAGGTCCCCATAGAACGTATCAAAGTCCAGATTGATTGAAAAGTCGAGCCAGTGACCACGCCCATGAATGCCACCGTTCTTCAACTTGCCCATAACGTCAAGCTGAAGCACATTGCCTTCGAGACCAGTCTCGTTAAACATTTCCACCTTGAAATAGTCGAAAGGTTCCTTCACCTTGGTGTAGGGCTTCCCATATTCCAGGTACAGCGCAGTCATGCCATGACGATCATTCCAGTCCCTGTCAAGTTCTTCTGCATTTTGATTGCCGATACGATAGTCACTGCCAAATCGGGATCCACCGCCCAATGCAACAACAAGTTCCACAGGAACCCAGCCCGTCCTAAAGTCCCTATCGCCAAACATCTTTCTTTGACCATAAGCCATAGGCTGCAGAATGAATGCACCTACCTGCCTATACCAGGGAACACCGTCATTATTGTAGACCAGGCGAGAAAGCCTATATAAAACCTCGCCGTACATGGAGCCGCCGATAGACGTAGAGATCAGGTCATTGGGAGCGGGATATTCCGTCTCGGCAAACATTTCCCACGTACTGCTGCCAAGGGCAGCCCAGACGACGCTCTGGTAAAAACCGTAACCACCCGCTCTCGCAGCGGCATAGTAATACGAACCCTGATACGGATGTCCATAAAAATTGATGGCCCAGTGGTTGTGGTCCCATTTCCAGCCCTCCCTCAAATTCCGCTTCCAGATACCTGGCCCCGTATGGGCATAATTCTTGTCCAGCACATAGTAATCCCAGGACCACACAAAAATATTCTGACCCAGGATTTCGCTGGCCACTATAGGTGCAAAAACAGGGTCTACCTTAGCAGTATCGCGAGCGAAGTATTCATTGATTTCATCATCATAACCCACAGCCCTCAGGGAATCTATAACCCTCGCCGAATCCATGGCCCTGTAAACCGCCCTACTATCGGCAAACTCCTTCAGACTGACCACAGAGTCCATGGACCTGGCAATAGCCCTTGTAGTCAATACCAAGTCCTTTCTTTCGCCATCTTCCTGGGCTGCAGCACTGGCAATAAAAAAAGCGAATAGCAGATAAAATGACAATACCGAAAAGATCGACTTCATAGCTGAATATCTAACAATATTCGCTATGCCAGATTACATCCTATAATACTTTACCGATAGACCATAAAATTACGACGACAAAAAAACGCAGGCTGACAGGCCTGCATTTCAGAAGTGCAATTTTTATGGAAACAGACTAGTTGTTAGTCTTTACGCCGGCGGATTCAAACGTAGCCTTGTTCTTGGGGTCAGGAAGGGCTACAGAGGTAATCCAGTTGAATTCTGCAATGCCGGCCAGGCCAACACGAGCGCAGAGCTGGTCACGGGCGACACTGTAGGCATTTAGGATCTGAACCTTGTCGGTTTCACTTGCCTTGTCTATACGTTCAGACCAGCGGAAACCCAGTTCCAGCAGGCTTGCGCTTGCCTTTGCGTAGAGCTTGGCCTTTTCGGCGGTAATCACGCTAGAAGAAGGTGCCGTAAATGCATCCACAGGCACAATGGGCTGGGTCTTGGGAGTAGGTACCTGCATCTGTGTCATCTGCGGAACATCCTGCTGTTCTTCGCCACAGGCGGTAAAGCCCACTGTCATAATTGCAGCGAAAGCTACAAAAGCAAAAAAAGAGGCAGCCGTCTTAAACGTTGCCAGGTTAAAGCTTAATCCTCTGATACGTTCAGACATAACTGCCTCTTTTTGAAAGTCTCAAAAGTTTTAGGTCTTGGACTTTCCTTTACTAGCGGCTTGTGGGCTCGAACCACAGACCTGCGGATTATGATTCCGACGCTCTACCAACTGAGCTAAGCCGCCAAAGGTTGAACCAAATTTAGTACATTACCGAAGGATTTTCAAGGGGTTTAGTGAAAATTAACTTCAGTTTCTACAAAATTTTCGCCCCACTTGATTACCTGCCACCCCGGAGCCGAACTCTGCAGGTTAAAATAGGGACAATTGGGGTCAATCTGCATCTGTGTTGCCGGAGCCACATGAACCGTCTGGCGACCAACCTTGACATCAAAATTACTATGATAGTGTCCAGTAAAGATGTGGGTCAGATTGGGAATGCCTTCCAGAACCTGCTGAACTTCAAGCATATTGCGCATATGGTAGCGCAGGTCCATGAAGCGGTGGCCGCAGAAACAAGGAGGATGATGCACAAAAAGCAGAATCTCGCCAGAAACCTTGGCAGCCTCCTCCTTCAGCCAGACAAGCTGATCGGAAGATACTTCACCGCAGGCACTATCCAAGAAGAAAACGCTCCTGCCGGCTATATCGTAGCGGTAGTAGCACTTACCATTGTGAATCTTGCCTCTCAAGTCATAGAACTTTTCCATGACTTCGATGCGGTCGTGATTTCCGGGAATGACACAGTACGGAACAGGATAATCCTTAAGAACGTCGGCAATCCACTTATAGGCGCCCGGTTCTGCATCCTCATTAGCCAAGTCACCGGACAGAACCAGGAGGTCCAGGTCCTTCATTGACTGGGAGTTCAAGGCCTGCATGAAGTTGGCGCGGACATCGATGCCCTGCACCAGACTTTCATCTTCTCCAATGTGAATATCGGAGATCTGGCCTATTTTGAGAATTTTCTTTTCCATACAAACTGTTCGTACAATATAACTTATTGTTTTGCTACAAGGGCCAATAATTTACATTTTTTAGCCATTTGTGAGCATTATCAACATGATAACATTAAACTTTACCGAATCTTCAACATACTTTTGTTAAACAACTGTTAATTCGCATTGAAAACTGAAGTTCAACATTTATCAACGTTGAAAAAAGTGAATAGATTTTTAGTTTTCAACATACTGGCTCAATAGACTTATCTGCATAACTTATTGAGTTTCAATTTGTTGTATTAGTGGGTTTGAAAATCTATCCACTATTCACTCAGCCAATAATCATTACTATTTATATAAATAAGTGATAATTATTAGTAAGTGTGTTAATTAGGCTTGCTTCTCCTTAGGAGCCTGCTGCTGAGGAAGGCCCATCTGGCAGTTACCCTGGAAAATTGCACCTTCCTGGATAATGAGCTGCTTTGTCTTGATGTTTCCAACAAATTGAGAGCTGCTTTCCAGGATGAGTTTTTCGGAGCAGTCGATATTTCCCTTGACAGAACCTGCAACCACTGCAGATGTAGTCTTGATTTCGCCTTCGATATAACCCTGCTTTTCGATAATCAGTTCGCCTTCGATAGAAATGCTTCCGTTGATGTTGCCAGCAACGCGAACATCGCTCTTGCCACTAATATCACCCCTGATGGTTACGCTATGACCAATCTGGGTAATTTCCTGTTCTTTGGATGCCATTGTTTCCTCTTTGTTTTAATAGTTGAAGAACGTCTCGGGATCAAGTTCCCTTCCGTCTTTTGTAATCGTATAGTGCAGATGGGGGCCGCTGGTATTGCCGGTGGTTCCGATGGTGCCGATTACGTCTCCCTTGCTGACCGAGTGACCCTTTCGGGTTCGAATTTCCTTCATGTGGGAATAACTGGACACGTAACCATTCTGATGGTTGATAACGATTGTATTTCCAAGTTCTTCCTTGGGTCCTGCAAATTCAACTGTGCCACTACCCGATGCGAAAATCGGATTTCCTGCCGGGGCAGAAAAATCTGTCCCAAGATGCTCGTTCTCCTCGGAGAATTTCTTGCTGATGATGCCTACAACGGGAAGCACATTTGGAATCCGTTCCAGGCGGATCTTTTCTTCCTGGGGAATCCAGCCATGGATACCTTCGTAGTCCACATCTATCTTTTCGGAGGGGGTGTGGGCAAATTTATTGCGATCTATTAGACTGTTGATCTTATTGGAATCGTTTTCTACAAACGTTCCCAGCAGATTTTGAATTCGTTCTTCCAGTACCCAGAGCGAGTCCATACGGTTAAACAGCTCTTCGTAATTGGCGTTCTGCTTAATAAGCTGGGCATTGGTCACGCGCATTTTTTCGTAACGGATGAGCGTCTTGGTAACGTGGCCCATCTTGTAGATAAAGACACCAGTAATGGCTATCAACACTACAAGGAAAATCTTGATGAACGTGAACCAGAGTGTGGATATACGAAACTTCTTGATTTCCTTGGAGTCTTCAGGAATTATCTGGATGGTGTAGTATTTACCTTTCACCCATCAACTCCTGGATACGGGTTAGATCGTCCATGCTGTAGTAGTTGATAACGATTGTGCCCTGAGACTGATTTGCGTTGGTAGGTTTCAGCTGGACCTTTGTGCCAAAGAATGTTTCAAGACGCGTCTCAAAGTTCTTCATGTCGGCAGAAAGTTCAATCTTCGGTTTTTCGACAGCAGGTGCTGAACCAGTGGACTCGTCACTGTTATCCTCGGTTCCAGCATGCACTTCGGGAAGTTCCTCGGCAGCGTCAGCCGGATCAGATGCAGGCTGCACTGCAGGTACATTTTCTTCGCCGCGGATAATGGCTTCGATCTGGCGAACGTTCAGACTTTCTGTAATAATGCGCTGGGCAAGGGCTTCTGCATCTTCTACCTTGTCAGAACAGAGGGCGCGAGCTGCACCGGAGTTCAGCTTGCCTTCCTGGATCCAGACGAGAACCTGTTCGGGAAGTTTCAGCAAACGGAGTGCATTGGTAATTGCAGAGCGGGACTTACCAACAGTCTTGGCCAGATCGTCGTGGGTATAGCTGTGCAAATCGATCAATTGTTGATAAGATTGTGCAACTTCAACAGGATTCAGGTCTACACGCTGGATATTTTCAATAAGGGCCCATTCGCCCATGATCTTGTCGTCAAGCTGCTCATAGACTTGAGCCTTGATAGTAGAAAGACCAGCTAGCTTTGTAGCGCGAGTACGGCGTTCACCGCTAATAATCTGGTAGCGGTCGCCGACCTTGCGCACAGCAATAGGCTGAATCAAGCCATGCTTTTCGATAGTTTCTGCAAGCTCAACCAGTTCGTCGTCATTGAAGGACTTACGAGGCTGGAACGGATTCGGGTCGACGAGATTGACGTCGATCTCAATAATTTTCTGTGAGTTATCAACACTTTCAGCAGGGGCAGCTGCATTTTCAGCTGCTGTAGTTTCGGATTGTTGATTAGTGGGCTGCTCTACGGAGTGATCCCTTAAAATATCAGCGAGACTGCGACCCAGAGAAAAAGACTTCTTACCCATAATAAAATTCCTTGTTCGTTTATAAAGTTTGCGGAGTTGACCTTACTTGTCCTAGAATTGGATATGGATCCTAAACAAGGATCATTTATCCTTGTTTAGGATTTCTTCGGCCAGTTTCATATAAGCCTGTGCACCACTGCTCTGCACATCATAGAGGATGGCAGGCTTTCCGTGGGATGGAGCTTCGCTTAGACGAACATTACGGGGAATCATTGTTTTAAAGACAGTGTCGCTTAAATTTTCGCGGACTTCGTCGGCAACCTGCTTGCAGAGACCCAGGCGGGAATCATACATAGTCAGGAGGGCGCCTTCAATCTTCAGATTAGCGTTCAGATTTTTCTGGACTTCACGAATGGTCTTGAAAAGTTCAGTCATACCCTGCAGGGCATAATATTCACACTGCACAGGAATAAGTACACTTGTAGCAGAGGTCAAGACATTCAGTGTTAATAAGTTCAGGCTAGGAGGTGCATCGATGATGATGTATTCGAATGCCTGGGAAAGAACCTTCATGACACGTTCAAGACGACGTTCGCGGCTCATTGCGTTCACCAGTTCGATTTCCATGACGGCAAGATCCGGTCCGGAAGTGATGACCTTCAAGTAGTCGAGGCTTGTGTCAAGGATTGCTTCCTTGAGGTTTTCGTAGGTAACGTTATCCGGATTTTCTGCAAGATTCAGAATTTCGTGGATATCCACATCCTGCATTTCGTTGAAACCCAGGCCCTGGGATGCGTTACCCTGAGGGTCCATATCGATCAGAAGAGTCTTCTTTTCGAGGGCGGCAAAACTTGCAGCCAAGTTCACGGCGGTGGTAGTCTTACCAACGCCACCCTTCTGGTTGCATATAGCGATCACTTTACTCATTCGTTACCTCTTGTAACTAAGGCGTATTCCTGTTCTTCCTGGGGCAGTGCATATTTATATATGTGTACTGCAGGATCGTTTTCCAGGTGAACGATATTGTTATAACTCTTCAGGGTCACAAACTGACCACCACGGGCGAGCCCCGGCTGGGCGCGTTCCCAGTCATTTTCAAAAGTAGAAAGGGCGCGGCAACTGACAAAGTCAAGATAGGCCAGGCCCGAGGTTTCAAAACGCTTGCCCACAACAGTCATGTTATCCAGGTGCAGTTGATTTTTAACGAAGTTCATAAACTGCACTCGCTTGTTGCGGGGTTCCACTGCGTAGAACTGAACCTCGGGCATAACGATTGCCAGAGGGAAACTGGGGCAACCGGCGCCGGCACCCATGTCCGCCCAACGCTTACCTTTTAAAGAAGTTGACACTTCGCTGGCAGAAACATTGCCAGACAGCGGTTTGTCATTCTCGCGAAGGCGAGAATCTAGCAATTTACCTATATATATATATGGCACCAGGGAGTCGGCGATATGTCGAGACAAAAACTTCTGGGAATCCTTTTCGGAAATCAAGTTGCCGTATTCCTTGGTTTCAACCACAAGGTCTGCAAAGGCATACAATTTTGCCAATACGTCAGCTGACAGTTCCACCCCGTTGGATGCCAGGAACTGGTTCAAAAGATTCTTCTGTTCTTCGTTTTCAGAGTACTTCATATTGTTGGCATGCTTTGCATGCTACATCCTCATGCTCGGTCATGCCCAAGTAAACTTGGTCGCGACGCTCGCCATCGGATGTTTCACATGAAACATTTATCCGTTTTAAAACATGCTTTGAAAATTTAGATAAGCTCAAAATTAAAATCAATAAAAGCTGCCTTGGTCATTGAATTTTCTAAAAATATCTGTGGATAGTTTTTTGATTGGTGTTAGGTTTTTGTGGATAAAAAATTTTAGGAAGAGCTAACTCGTTAAATTAAAAAGATTTATGTTTTGAAAGAATTGTTATTTTCTTTGTGGATCGTTGTAAAAACAGGAGTTTTTTTGTGGTAGAAATTGAGGTTGTCCAGGGTGACATTACCAAGCTGAATGTGGATGCAATTGTGAATGCAGCCAACAGATCATTGCTGGGAGGTGGCGGTGTAGACGGCGCCATCCATAGGGCGGCTGGCAAGGAGTTGGTGGAAGCGTGCCGGGTGTTTGGAGGTTGCGAAACTGGCGAAGCTCGAATTACTCCCGGGTTCAAGCTGCCGGCAAAGTTCGTGATTCACACCCCCGGACCCATCTATAACGATGGCCTTCATGGGGAGCCGGAACTGCTCCGATCCTGCTACGAAAACTCCATGAAGCTGGCGGAAGAAAACGGTTGCGAGACGATAGCCTTCTCGGCAATCTCTACCGGAGTGTATGGCTACCCGAAAAAGGCTGCTACCGAAATTGCGGTGAAGACCATTCGGGAATACCCAACGCAGAGTGTGAAGAAGGTAATCTTCTGCTGCTTTGGTGAAGACATGTTGAAGATTTACCAGGACGTTCTGAAGATGATGGCGTCTTGAACCGCCTGAAAGTAAGAAAAATATTTGAAGAAAATCCGTACCAATGGAGCCTTCCTTTGCTAGATTTTTAGCAACAGGAAGGCATTTATGATTTCTGAAATTGCCCCCATTCTTGAAAAGCTGAGGGTACTGAGGAATACGACATCCTGGTCGAGATGGATGCTGTTTATTCCCGGATCGAAGAAAAGCAACGGGAATGGTTTGAAAAGTCCAAGTTCACCTGTCCTCATGGCTGTGGCAAATGCTGTGAACATTTTGAGCCTGACTTGCTGGAAAGTGAAGCTCTTTACATGGCCGCCTGGCTATTGTGCAATCAGCCTGACGTAGCCCAGAATGTTGCCGAAGGGAAGTTTCCTTTGATAAATGTTTCACGTGAAACTTTTGCAACATTCCAACATTGCCCCTTCTTTCGGGAGGATATTTCGGGGACGAATCTTCCAGGGCATTGTACTATTTATGGTGGCCGGGCATCCATTTGCCGTCTCTTCGGAGCTGCCGGATCTCGGGACAAGCATGGTAATGAAGTCTGGAAACCCTGCAAGTTTTACCCCGCAGAAGAACTTGCCGCCGTCAAGACTCTATCTGGCGAACCGATCCTTCATCGGCAATATACTGCAGAAGAAGTCGAAAATCTCTTTGGCGCCCTCCCTCCTGTCATGAGCGACATGATGGAGCAAGAGGAAACCTTCACCCCCGACGATGATTCTTCAACATTAATCCACGATATCCTGCCTAAATACATCCAACGGTTAATGTGGATTGTGGATTTAAACGCTGGGAAAGATTCCATATAAGAAAAAAGCCCAAGGCATTGCCCTGAACTCTAAACGTTTCACGTGAAACCTTATGAGGCGAGTGAAGCGGAAACAAATTTATTTGTTTCCATTTCCGAGCCGATTAAGGTTGTATTAATGCGATAGCATTAATACAAACACTCACAAGGTTTGGATGCAAAAACAAGCTTGCTTGTTTTTATAGCCAAACCGCAGGGTGTAGCATGCGAAGCATGCCAACCAATGCCGAATGTCGCGGCAGGGAGCTTGCTCCCTATGTATTAATCCAGTTTTGCAAGTGTCAACAAAAAAAATTTCCCGCAAGATTTGTACTAAAAAAAGTGAAAAATCTTTTGACAATTCTTTTGGAAGTGCCGATATAATGAGTGAGGGGTGGTTACCCTCCCGTACTAGTCATACGGTTCTCCTATGGTTGGAAAATCCCCGGGGTGAAAACCTCGGGGATTTTTTCATTCAAAGGTGTTTAGCAGTTCAATTCGCTGACGGAATAGAGGGTAGCTTTTCCTGCCAGGGTCATTCTTTCGCCCTCGATTTTGCAGTAGAGAGTGCCTCCCCTTCGGGAAGCCTGCCTTGCAATAATCTCTGGCTTATTCATCTTGCCACTCCAATAAGGCGCAATGTGGCAATGTCCTGATCCGCAAACCGGATCCTCGTTAATGGCAATTCGGGGGCCGAAACTTCTGGAGACGCAGTCTTCCTTGGTGCCTTTAGCGGTAACATGAACAAGAAGACCTGGCAGTTCCTTCACCTTGTCGAAGTCCGGCTTCATGTTTTCGATGGTATTTTCGGAGTCAAAAACGCAGAGCATGTCGCGACCCATGTAGGCTTCCGAGGGTCTCACGCCTAGGGCGGCTTCCATTTCATCTGTAACAGGAATAGGCTTCAGGTCGTATACCGGGAAGTTCATTTCATAAAGATCGCCATTTCTATTCACAATAAGCTGGCCGCTGAGGGTTTCAAAGATGATTTTTGCAGCCTTCTGTTCATAGAAGTTGAAAAGGGTAAAGGCGGTTGCCAAGGTGGCGTGGCCGCAAAGGTCCACTTCATCGCTGGGGGTAAACCATCGAAGGTGATACTTGGGAGCGGTTTCGTTATCCTCCATCTTAACCACGAAAGCAGTTTCGGAGAAGTTATTCTCGAAAGCGATGCTATGCATCAGGGAAACTTCCGGCCATTTATCCAGGACGCAAATTGCTGCCTGATTACCGTGGAAGAGAGTATCTGTAAATGCGTCTACGATGTACTGCTTCATAAATGAAAAATTGCGTGATGTTGTTTTATATTATTTTAGATCTAAATATGTCCATCGGAAGCAAGTGCTATGTTCTTGGGGTCGGTCATGTCGGTGAGCGAGCTCCCTGTCGCGACTCTCGCCCTACGAACGTTTCACGTGAAACCTTATTGGGATTTATTTTCAAGCGAACTTTAAATAGTCAATTCTACAAGGTTGCCTTCAGGATCTTGGACCACACTCTCATAGTACCCGTCTCCAGTGGTACGAGGCTGCCCAACGACAGTGACTCCATCAGCTTCCATTTGGGCGGTCAACTTATCTACATTTTCCTTTGAACCAAGAGATATTGCAACATGGCACCAGCCAAAATGTGGATAGGATATTGAAGATTCAACATCAGTTCGGTGCATCACTTCAATGCGGGCGCCATCTTCGAAGGTAACGAACCTGCTGGTAAAACCTTTGGTCGGATTATGATATTCCGGCTGGACTGCTCCACCTAAATACTTCTGGTAGAACCCACAGACCTTTTCGATATCCTGAACCCAGATGGCGATATGTTCCACGTGAAACATTTTGGATTTTCCTTAAATAACCTTTCTTTCCAATATAAAGAAAATTGCTCCACAAAGAGCAATTCAAGTTATTAAAAAATCAATTTAAACTCCCCTGGCTTCGGGATCCCATATAATTTTATGGAGTTGCACCTGGAACCGGACATTGTTCCTTTTCATGGTTTCATTGGAAAGAATCCAGTTGACCATGTCCTCGTATTTCATGGTCCCGAAGATGGGAGAAACATAGAAGGTAGGAAGCTTCATTCCGTTACGAGTATATTCTGCTTCCATGGCTCCGATAACCCGTACGGCATCTTGAAGGTCTTCTTCCGTTCCAATTACGAACTTCAGAACATCTCGGCCACTGAGGGTCATCATATTCTCGAGTTTCATTTTGGATTGCATTCCGCTGGAAATACTCTTCCAGTCCATAGTACAGAAGATGTGTCTATAGCCGGTGGGCTTGGGTTGAGTTCCGTTGGTCTCGATGTTCACCTCGAAGCCGAAATCGTCCAACATTTTCAATAAAACTTCTACGTTCTTGTGGATAAGTGGCTCCCCTCCGGTCAAGGTGACGTACTGGGTGTTGAAAGATTTTACCTTTTCGAAAACTTCTACAGGTGACATCTCCCGAAAGTCGGTGCCTTCGACAGCGTACATGGAGTCGCAGTAAGAGCAGCGGAGGTTGCATCCGAACAGCCGGATGAATACGGCAGGGGCGCCCGTGCGGATACCCTCGCCTTCGATACTCAAAAATATTTCAGAGATTTTCATAAGTCAAAAAGACACCTTCGGCGTCTAGTCTCATAATTCGTAATTAGTAAATCGTAATTGTTGATGTCGTCAGACATCAACTTCGTATTCGGCAATATTGTTTTCGCTTTCCTGGATGGTCACCTTATAGCAGTTGGGAATCTGGTCGCAGATCCACTTGGCCAAGTTTTCGGCGGTGGGATTGAAGTCCACCACGTCGTTGATGTACTTGTGGTCCAGCTGCTGGGAGATGATTTCCTTGGCGGCCTTGAAGTCGATGACCATGCCGTTGGCGTCCAATGTTTTGGATTGGCAGTAGACGGTAATGATCCAGTTGTGTCCGTGAAGATTTTGGCACTTGCTTTCGTAATTCAGTGCCAGCTTGTGTGCGCCCGATACTTCGAAGCGCTTCATGATTCTGTACATGAGATACCTAGTTTTGTTTATAGACAGGATGGTTTTTCGAACTGTCCCGCGGCTAAATTAAGTGCCGCAGTGAATTGATATTGAAAATATAGTAAATGTTTGGCATGCTTCGCATGCTACACTCTGCGGTTTGGCTATAAAAACAAGCAAGCTTGTTTTTGCTTCTCTCGCCCTCCAACGTTGGCACTTGCAAAAGCAGAATAATTCATCGGGAGCAAGTGCTACGTTCTTGGGCTCGGTCATGCCGGTGAGCGAGCTCCTCGTCGCGACACTCACCCTTCGAATGTTGGGCCTAAGCCTTCGGCATAGGCCTACACCCATCGGGTGTCAAATGAAAATAAACAAGTTTATTTTCGCTTTCCACCCTCGGCTGTGTTTCACGTGAAACATTGGGGATGGTGAATGGAACTTAAAGCGGTATTTTTACACCGGCATAAAGCAGGCCGCGTTGGCCAAATCCAAGAAGCTGAGTATAAAAATACCCAATTTCAAATCCAATTACTGTCCAGTGGATCATTGGAGTAATATCATCGGGAAATGCAGTTATACCTGCATCCAGTTCCATATAGGGATTGAAAAATCCACCTTGATTGAAGTTAAGTTTTGCCCTGGGCATGAACGTAAAGAATGGTGTTTTACCATCGGGTATGGCAAAGTTGAAGATAATGCCTGTTTCAAACAGATTGCCAACTTCATAACCGTAATTTATTCCAATATCACCTGGGAGGAATATGTCTTCATCCTCTTCACTATCGAAGATATTTCTAAAAGCGGAAGCTACAGCCCAGGCGAAGTCGGATATATTGAGTATGCCGTATTCTACACTGATGTTATGTCGACTGTGGGAGGGTGCCACTTCCTGGCTGCTTTCCTGAGCGAAAATCGGAGCGGCCAGTGCCAAAGTTATTAACAATAGAAAGAATTTCCTCATATAACCCCCGTTATATTGTGGATATTCTACAGTTCCATAAAGAAGATTACTGCATCCACGAAACCCAGCTTCTTGTGGTTGAAGGCTCCGGGCAGTCGGCAAAGTTCCTTGAAACCCAGACTTTTCCACAGGTGCATGGCAGGTTCGTTAGTGCTGATGACGAAGTTGAACTGGATTGCCCTGAAGCCCATGGCCTTGGCATTCCGGATGCAATCCTCACCCATTTTACGACCGATTCCCTTTCCGCGTGTTTCACGTGAAACCATGAAGGAGGCGTTGGCCACATGGCTGCCTCGTCCGCGATGGTTCTGGATGATCTTATAAAAACCAAGAATCTTGGAGCCCGCGCTATCCTTGTCTGTGTCAGAAATGGTTTCTTCCATGACCCAGCTGTTCACGCCCTTGCCGAACCAGTAGTCGAATGCGTCCTGGTCGCTGGCAGTTTCTTCAAAGTCATAGGTGTCGCCGCCCTGAATCACTTCGCGGAAAATGGGCAGCATCTGGGGAAAATCATCTGGAGTAGCTTTGCGGATTTGCATATTAGGTGCGAGGTCGCGGCTTTGCCGCATTGAGGTATGAGGTCGGTCGCTTGCGCTCCCTTGAGCTTACAGAGCGGCGTTTTACGCTTTCAGTACTATATAATATAGTAAGTGGGAGGTTTGCGGCAATTATATCTGGAAAAATAATGATGTTTTTCAAATTTAATAGCGGAAAATCCACAACATATATATATTAGTAGTGCTTAATCCTCAACGCATCCGTAGGATGTGCCCTAACAACCTCAAACCTCAAAGGCCATGAAGTGGCCGACCTGATTATTATGGAAGAAGTAGTAAAGTTTCTCAAGGAATGTGGCGCCTATTTCCTGGCAACCGTCGATGGTGATCAGCCCAAGGTTCGTCCCTTCGGCACCGCAGAAATCTTCGAAGGCAAGCTGTACATTCAGACTGGCAAGTCCAAGAACGTTTCCCAGCAAATTGCTGCAAATCCCAAGGTGCAGATCTGTGCCATGAACAAGGCTGGCAATGAATGGGTTCGAATCACCGGCACCCTGGTGGAAGATGACCGCCTGGAGCCCAAGGTTCACATGCTGGAAGCCTATCCCAGCCTCAAGGCCATGTACAAGGCCGAAGATCCCAACACCCAGGTTCTCTACTTCAAGGACGCTGAGGCTACCTTCTGCAGTTTCACAGCTGCTCCCCGCACGGTGAAGTTCTAATTTCGGTGGATTAAAATTTTCACGGAAGTTAGAAATTACCACTAAAATTTGGTCGGCTCTGTGCTGACCTTTTTTTGTCCATTGTGGATAGATTGTAAACAATGAATTAACATTTTTAGTTTCACATGGAACAATCAAGCCGTCTTGTGGATAAAATTGTCAACATCAGTTTTTTGTAATTTTTTTTAGATTGCTGTTCTTAGAGGCAAGTTTCACGTGAAACATTATTGATAATCAATAATTTGGAAGAAAACGCAAACAATTTTTCAGATGATTCTTAAAATATATTCGACAAGGCTTGTTTTTTTTGTTTGTGGATAAATTGTTTGATATGAAGATAAAGCTAAAGATTCTATTTTAATATATCAACAGTTTATAAACATTTATTATCAAACTATTCACAATGAAGGGCTTGGTCACTGTTCTAAAGCTGCATAGCAGAACCCCTTGCGCTCTCATGAAAACGATAAAAATGTATCTTTCCTACAAAGGAGTTTGCTTATGGAAAGCAATAAATCTCGAGGTACCCGTACACTCTTCTGGATGAAGGCTACGTTGGCCTTGTCCGCAGTAATGGGTGTGATGGTCATACTTGCCATGCACCTTGCATCTATTGACGGTTTTGCGATGAAGTCGCCGGCTGCCAGTTCGGTGGATGCGGACGTTGCCATGAACATGATGTTCTATTTTCTTGGTCTTTCTTTTCTGGGATTTCTTTTTTTCATTTCATGGTGTGTCTATCAGATCTTTTGGCTATCATGGATGTTTCGCGCGACCAGAAATTTGCGTGCCGTAACGACGACAGCTTTTTCTCCTTGGGGTGCGGTCATCTGTAGCGCTCTCCCCTATGTAGGCTTGTTAATTCATTATTTTATTTTCAAGAACCTTGTGAAACAGACTGAAGACGCATTGAATGCCCGACGTCAGTCTTCTTCCAGGACTGCAGCCGAAATTCTGTCGAAGGTCCAGGTTGTGGATAAAAATTTTGTGAATGGTTTTGCCATTATGGCTTTGCTTGCAGGTAGCATTGGCTTTATTCGTGAAACCAGTATATCTGGAATTTTGACAGTTGTCTTCTCCTTGATTTCTGTTGTCTGCTATATGAAATCTTTTAGTTCCTTTATCAAGGAAGAACAGGCCCTTTTTGAGATCTACCAGGAAGAGCAGCTTCTGGCAAAGGTGGATCAGGTTCTTTGGGAACGCAAACTGGAGAGTGAAGCAAAGAATGCATCGACCGAAAATCCTGTCGAAAATAAGTGATTTCCAACATTTGCCTTTCTGCATTATATAATATATGTTTAGGTGCGGATTACGAAGAGGCATACGATGGATCGCTTGAAGTTTATCGCAGTTTTTGTCTTGGTTGTGGCAATGTCGGCCATGGCTGCGTTTCAGGGTGGAAAAGTTCGCTCTGTACTTGGCGATGTCTCTTACCAGAAAAAGGGGAAGACTAACTGGACTGCTCTGCGTGTGGGAGCCAAGGTCCAGGATGGTTACATGATCCAGACTTATACCGAGTCTGGTGTTCAAATTAACTTGCCAGATGCAAGTGTCATTTCTATCGAAGAAAATGCGTTGGTAGAATTCTCCCAGGTAAAATTTGACAAGGATACCCGAATTTCCGATGTTAAGATCCTAAAGGGCCTGCTCCGTTTTGATGCTCAGAAGCAAAAGGGCAACAGTACGTTTGCATTTAGGACCGGAACCATGACCGCATCTATCCGCGGTACCGATGGCACCATTGGCCTGACAGAAGGTGGTCAGCCATATGGCGCCTTGAACACGGGTGAAATGGTCATGGAAAATGATGGCCAGCAGGTTACCGTGAAGTCCCAGCAGTTCGTTGCATTCCGCAAGGATAAGCCCGCTGTTGTGGTTGAGGCAAAGAATGCCAGCGATCCCGAGTTCGTAAAGAAGCTGGGCGAAGTTCTCGACGACACCACAAAGTCTGACGATGCGATCCAGGCTCAGGCAAAGGAACTGGACCAGAAGATCGAAGTCCGCAATGAGGACTTGAAGTCTAAGTACAAGTGCGTCATTGATTCTGTGCCGGCTCTGGTCAGCAGCGACAGCGTTGAAGTTGGCGTCACCTGTACTGCAGGAGTTCGCGTGTCCATCGGTTCCGAAAGCATTCTGTCCGATGGTAGCAAGATGCGGTTTACCCCCAGTTGGGAAAGGGCTGCATTTGGCGACAAGAAGTTCCTGGTAAACTGCAGCGCCGAGGGAAGTACTTTTGAATGCGGTCGTATTGCCTTTACCTATCGCATTGACCGAAAAGTCCGTCTGACTAAGGCAAGCGAATCCAGCTGCGTTGCTAACTACGCTACAGAAGGCTTCAACGAAAATCAGGGCGATCTTTCCATCTTCAAGGGCGATAGCCTGCTTCAGAAAACAACGATTGACAAGGATATTTCGGGAAGGTTCAAGCTTTTGCCTGGTGTGCATACCTATAAGTTGGTCGCCCAGAATGTGGACTCCGCAACTACTGCTGCAGGCACTATCACCCGCGAGTTGAAGTGTTTCCCTACGACCAAGATTCGCATCAGTGTTCGTGATGGCAATAGCGTTGTCATAAAGCGTAAGGTTTCACAGGGGGCTGCCATTTATCCCGAAGTTGAGTTCGATCTGCTCAATGTGGCTGCCAATGATCCTAGCCAGGTTGAAACAATTCTTGTGACTTTAGGTGGCCAGGCCTTCCCTGTAGAACAGATTCCCTCTAAGTCTGGCCTAGGTTACAGGGCAAAGCTGAAGATTCCACGCGGAAAGTCAAAGGCTGTTAAGATCGATGTCTTGATGCGTAGTGGCGAAACGGCTTACGCTACCAAGACCTTCATCTTCAAGTAGCGTCAATCTAGTAGATTTCAGGATTTTTACTGCGGAAGCGTCTATGGGTCCATCCGTACCATAGGGCAGGATTTTCGTGGATTCGCTCCTCCAGCCAGTTGCGATAGGCTTCGTCTACAATCGACCCGCGATCAGTATCTGGCTGGTACGTTGCAGCCTCCTTCGCATGCAGGGTTCTATGGAGCTTGCCGGATAATCTGTCGCGGGTCTCCTCGATCCAGCAGAAAAATACAGGAGTCTTGGGACGATGTCCAAGTAAGAAATCCGGCAGCGGGTTTATTTTTGCGGGCTGCCCCAGGAATGTTCCGTCCAATGCGCTCCCGATTCTGCAATCCTGATCTGCCAATAGGCAGAACAGCTGGCGGTCCCCGTGCAGTTTATCCGGTGCAGGTTTCCGTAAGCCAGACCTGCTGTTTTCGTAGGGAGTAGGAGGTGTTTTGCCATCCAGCAGGTTCAGGAACTCTCGAGGCGTTTTTGCGCTTATGGAGTAGGGCCGCCCTTTTACGCATCGGATTTTTTCATAAACCATCTGGTTGAGCCACCCAGGCTTTAGCGGGATAAAACTGGCCTTTAGCGGGACGCCTAGGGCGCAGAGCCATGCCCCGCTGGCCTCGTAATTTCCGTAATGCGCCGTCAGGAAAATTCCGCCCTTGCGCATTTTTTCGATGACCGCTCCCGCGCCTTCCGCCAGTTCAAATATCTCGCCGCCAGCGCTAAAGGGATAGGACTCGCAGTCTTCGGGAAGATTCTTGTAGATGTCAAAGCAGAACAGTAACTCCCCCACGTGACACGTCAGATTTTTTAGCATTTGCCTGTAGAGCCTGCGCGGATTCAGACCTGCAGTTTTCAGTTCCTGTCCAGCGCCCTCCCCACCCAACGTTCCTTGCGTAACATGTTTCAGGTTCGCCTCTACAGTTTTACGTTTCCAGCCTGTAGTTACAAGTACCCCATAGGTGACACTTGCAAAAATTTTAGCAGAAATTTTCCGTAGAAAGAACATCTTAAAAAGTCTGGAGCTTGGCTGAGTGAGGCTTAAAATTTAAGCTGCGTAAAGGATTCGTAGTGGTTTGCCGTATAGTAGATGATGCAGCCGGTCTGGTATACAAGCCGTTTTGTTCCGCGGCTTTGAATCTTGCCATAGTCAACATCCGCTTCACGGTAGGTACCTTCCGGAAGGAGTCCATCCCTATTTTCAAAAGTGTCCCCGCC
The DNA here is from genome assembly GCA_024398955.1 of Fibrobacter sp. GTDB lineage: Bacteria > Fibrobacterota > Fibrobacteria > Fibrobacterales > Fibrobacteraceae > Fibrobacter. Next base: position 89,022 of record JAKSIG010000008.1, read on the forward strand.
AATCATGACGCCTAGGGTTTCCCATGGATTAAAATTCCACTTGCCGAAGGTGTTTCCCGTGGAATTTTCATAAAGTTTTTTTCCTTTATCTTTGCCCACGTAATTGCGTGGCAGCTTGTCAAACTTGCAGATGTACGCGGCTACGGAATCATGGGTCGTATAGCTTTGGGATTCCTTCACGGCTTCATAAAGAATAGCGGTATTTATCGAAGTTGATGGACTGTCATCGTCATCGGTGGTTGCGCCTGTAGTAGAAGTACTGCAGCCATAAGTCAATGCTGCAAGTACAATGGATATAATGTAGTTGCGTAAATGCGTCATCAAGGAGTTCCTTTACTTGTTCGTCGTTCATAACGATATATAGTAAAAAGGAGAAATTCATGTCTATGACCGTTATCTTTTCTGATTTTAAAGATACCGATACACAGGTCCTTGTTGCCCTATGGGAAAACCTTCCCGATGTAAAATTACTTCGCATTACCAGGGATTCCAGAAATGTCCGTAAAAAAGTCCTGCAGGCCATGGTCAACGAAAAGGACACCATCCTGTTCTGCGGTCATGGAACATCTAGCGGATTGCTATCGCCTACCTGGGGCGATTTTCTACTGGACGAAGACAATGTCCGCCATATTTCGGCAAGGCGTGTAATCGGAATCTGGTGTCATGCGGCGCAATTTGCCGAAAGTGTCGAGCTAAAGGGATTCTTTAGCTCCATGTTCATCAGCAACATCCGCGAAGCTCATATGGAAAACTGCATTGGAAGTTCCGCCGATGTTATTACTGAACAGGAGGTCCTTTTCTGCAAGCGCGTGAATCAGCTCATTCTAGACAACGTTCCAATGGATCAGTGGCTAAATGCCTTGCACAGCCAGGCCGATAAGACCATCGATGTGGTAAAGTTCAACTATAATGGACTGCGTTATTTTGGTTAGAAAATGATAGTTGAAAACATTAATCTTTTTAGCTATCTTGCAAAGCAAGGAGATCATTATGGCAAAAAAGGAAAAGTTGGCCATCGTAGCCAACAGTGCCAGGGAATCCGCGCAGTTGCGCTCCCTTCGAATCGATGGCTCCTGTAACGGAACGACACTCCGTACAAGAGTCATTAGTAACAAAAAACTTTATAACCGAAACTTTAAGCATAAGAAGTCCTTCGCAGATGCGGGGGACTTCCCTTTTTTATAAAATTTTTTTTTAGTGTTTGACAAAATTGCAGTCTGTTGCGATATATACGGTATGACTAACCGTAACATATTGACTCTCAATAAGAACGTTTCAAAAAAAAATGAAAAAAATTTCAGAATGTCATATTTTGTCGCCCGAAATTGACTATATTTGTAGCGTGATGATAAAGAAGTCCGTATAAATCCGAAAATAATTTTTTTGAGGGGGCCCTGGCAAAGGGCGTGTTTCGTGTCGCGTTTTTTTCTGCGGTGCGTGCGTTTTGTCTCGTCCCTTTCTCGCGAGCTTTACTTTTGATTGTCAAAAACCATGAGGGGAAAAATGGCTAATAACAATATTTCTAAGAATAATGAAAAGATGAACAACAAGCAGGTGTATCCCTGGACTGCCGCTCAGGAGTCCTGGCTTACCTTGGCCAAAAGGGGTAACGAAATTGCATGCGGCAAGCTCTTCAACTCCATGAAGAATTTGCTGGAATCCGTGCATCGTTTCAGCCAGGATGGTCTGTATCCTGCAAAGTTCGGCTATGACTACAATTATAGCGGTCGTTCTTTTGAAGAGGCGTATAGCGACATCTATACGGCATTCCGAAATGCAGTTCGTAGGTTTGACGCTAGCCAGGGGGTTCCTTTTGGTGCTTATGCAGTCAACGACTTGCGTCATCGAGCCATGGACTGGACTCGCGACCGCCAGAACGATCATCACGTGATGGTAGGTCAGCGCCTGGCCGATAGTGAAGATGGAGAAGTCCGCTTGCTGACTCAGGCGGATTACGAAAATGCCGTTAACAGGAGCTACGAAGAAAAGTCCCTGGCTATCGATAGCGAAACCCACCCGGTGGAATATTGCGAAATGGTGGATATGGTGGCAAAGATCCGTCGTGAACTCGTTGAAAAGGGCGACAAGAAACTGCTGGAGTTTGTAGGTCTCTACCTGGAATATGCTGGCGAAAAGAAGGTTATGGACCTTGTGGCCGAGAAAATGCAAGTTTCCCGAGCCATGGCATATAACTATCTGGGTAGGCTCCGTAACCTGGTGATGCCCAAATTCGGTCAGGATTTGGGCATTGCGGCCTAGTATTGTCTGGGTTTTTATGAAAAAATGAAAAAAAATAATTTTTTTTATAAAAACCCCTTGACATAACTTTTAAAAATTCTATAATTGGCCTCACCCTTGGAAACAAGGTCGCCAGTCCGAGAGACAGGCGGGAAGATTGAAGGAATCGGAGATGTGCTTAGTGA
>JAKSIG010000080.1 GCA_024398955.1 Fibrobacter sp.
GCGCAGGAGGTTGGCTTCGCCAACCGTTCGCCGAAGGATGTCGTTCCCATGTTTTGTCAGGAACTTGTTCCTGGTACAAAACATAGGGCGAGGACCTTGCATCTCTCGGCCATCCTTCGGACATGTTTCCTTTGTCCCGCTCGCCCCTGGAAAAAATACGGTACGGCTCCTCCCATCGCTAGGCGCTGCGCGAAAAAAAAGTATGTCGCCTGTATCGCCAGGCGCTGGACGTAAAACCGTCTGACTTTTGCTCGAACCTCCTCTAAATTTTCTATCCTTTAGCTTATGAAACCGACATTGTCCATTGTGTTGCAATTACCGCCTTCGACGGCATATGCAAAGCTTGATGCTGTTGCTGAAAATTTGCTTGCGGGTATGAGCAAGGTTCTTGAATCCGGTAAATTGCGTTTTTCGATTTTTATGGATGGGCCTACCCTTGAGGCTGCTAGTCGTGTTGCTCGCCCCTTGATGTTTGGGCGTTTCCGTAAGGCTATCGAGGATGGTTCCCTTGAGTTTTTAGGGGGCGGTTTTTATGATCCAATGCTTCCCTTGTTTCCCACAGAACTGCAGTCTATGCAGTTACAAAAGCAAGGGGCTTTACTCTGGAAACACTTTTCAATAGAGCCTGCTGGTTATTTTAATTCTTCCTTGGTATGGGAGATGGAAATGACCGAACTTCTTGAAAAGCATAGATTTGAATATGCCCTGGTGCAGGAATCCGCCTTGCAGGATGCGCTTGGTCGCAATACGCCCGTATCCGGCTGGTATTCTGTGGAGGACAAGGGGTCTTTCTTGCGGATTGTTCCTGTTTCGGAAACAGTTTCTGATGCCATCGCCAATGACGATTTTAGATGGGCGGAGTTGGCGGAACCTTACTGCCGAGGCGGAAAGACTGCCGTTGTTCTTTTGGATGTTCCGCCTGCTCCTGGTGATATAGTTCCTTTTTTCGAGCGACTCCTGGATTTTGTCGAAACTAATGATTTGCAAACAAAGACTGTTGCCAGCATGGTCAACGAGCAAAATTCCGAGGGGCGTTTGAGTTCTCTGCTTTCGGCGGGGCGTAAAATCGGTTTGCCGGCGACGGCCAAGACTTGTCGTGAATTGCTGATTCGTAGACCCGAAGTAAACTTGCTCCATAAGAGCCTGCTGTCTTTATATAGACGTTGTGTAGGCAATATGAAGGATAAGGCAAGATCCGATTATCTGGAAATGCTTTTGCCTGTAATGTCTCCTATCTATTATAGAGATATGCAGGATTGCGAGGGCATGCGATCTCCCATGGTTCGTTGGTGGGGGTCTCGATTTTTAGTGCAAGCTGCCAATCGCATGGCGGATGTCATTTCCTTTGACGGAATCCGTTTGTCGGTCATGGACTTCTTGCTGGAGGGGCGCAAGCTTATTTGGGCAGAAAATCATTCTTACTCTTTTTTGCTGGATTATTATGGTGGCGGCATCCTGAGGATCCTTAACGGCAAGAGTTCTGAGAATAGCCTGCTTGGTGCATGGCGTGATGATGGTGAAGCTGCTGTTGGCTTTATGGATTTCTTGATTCCAAATATGGAACTCGGGGCGGCTAAGCTTGAGCAGATGCTGGAATATCGGGAAGGAGCGTTGCGCGAACCCTATGATTACCAGATGAAGCGTCACGAGGGTGGAACGGATATTTTGCTTCTGGCTGAGCAGCATTTTGCTTTGGGTAAGCAAGCAGGAGTTTTGCATGTAGAAAAGTTCTATGAACTTTCTTCAGAGGGGTCCGACTTCACGTTACGTTTGAAACTGACCAATGCGGCCTTTGCTCAAGTTAAGGGATTTTTTGGGACCTTGCTTGAGACTGGACTTTTGGCTTGTGATGGAAAGAAGGACATTCTGGTGAATGGTTCTTCGCTGTCCTTTGACTTTAGGACTCCGTTGATTTATCCGGATGCGACCGAAATAAAAATGCAGGACAAGGTAACGACCAGTTGCATAAGGCTTGAATTTGAAAAGCCTGCGGCATTGCTTGTTTCTCCGATGTTTGGTGCGTCGGCATCGGCGGCACCGGAAGCTCTACAGGGCATACGCCTGTTCCCATTCTGGAAAGTTGCTCTGGATGCAAATGATGAAGAATGCCTGAATATGAAGGTGCGTTTCTCCAAGAGGTAACTGTGAAGTCTGATTTGATTGACATTCAAGTGGAATCTAGCGGAAACGATGTTGAAATTACACTTTCGGGTTCCTTAGGTTATTCTCAGCTTTCTGCTGTGCAGGAAAAATTGGCCATGTTGGTAGATGGTCCTGGTTGCTTTTACTTTATAAACTTGCAAAACTGCCACTTTACCAGTGATCTTTATCTGGATATTTTCCTGACGTTGCTGAATCGTGTAAAGTCCCAGAAATCCGCTTTAGTTTTAATTTTTGACAAAGCGGAACTTTACCAGTATTTTGCAAAATACCAGAATATCTTTGAAATCTACGAGAATAGACTGGCCTATAAAAAGTCTGGTACAAAAAAACAGCTTCAACAAATAGGACTGTATTATGGTTTGCGGTCTGGTATTACCGTGAGCCCTGGTGTTGCGGTCGCCTTTTTCGCCTTGATTCTAGGCTGGATCGTTACTTTATTTGTTGTCGTATCGACTCAGGGGCGTGATTTGGCGGATAAGCAGGCTCAAATTATTGCTTTGCAAAATCAGAAGGAACGCTATATTCGCGAAATCGACAAGCTTGAATCTTCGATTGGCCCCTTGCGAAAGCTGGGCGTGGTGCAGGATACCACAATGCTCAGCTCTTTTGGCCTTATTCAGGACTGGGTGGGCTATTTGGAGTATCTGGAAAATACAAGACGTGAAGAATAGCGTCGAGGGAACGTTTTTGTGAAAACCAGCGTTCGTGTTCCTGCATGGTTATTAGGCCTGTCGCTAATCCTGTGGTTTGGCGTGCTTGGCCTTTTTGTGTCTAGCTGGTTTACGCAACAGAAGGCTCTTGCAAATATCGCAGCACAGGAAATGGAACTTCGCAACGACTTGAATCGACTTTCTACATGGGGGCAGTGGACCATTGATTTTGTAAAAATAGACAAGGCGCTTGCCTATCTGTCTAAAGATCGCCTGACCGAGGAGCAGAGGGCTTTACTTACAGAACAGATTTGGATTATTTCACGTTCCTATGCAACGGATCCTCTGTTGATTTTGGCTGTGGTTGCCCAGGAAAGCCATGGCAATCCCAATGCCCGCGGGCGAATGCAGTCGGGGGCTTTTTCTGGAGCGTTGGGCTTGATGCAAATTAAGCTGGAAACTGCAAAGAAGATGGGCGAGCGTTTTGGACTGCGTATAGAGTCTGAAACCGATTTGCTAAAGCCCGAAATTAATGTGACTGTGGGTACCGCCTACTTGATTAGATTGATTGCAAAATATGGCAACTGGAAAGATGCGCTTATTGCATACAACTTAGGACATTCGGCTGTAGACAAGATGCTGGAACGTGGAACGCCTCTGCCGACACGTTATTATGAACATGTAATCTCTAAATACTGGAACTTGACCAGTTTATCTTTTTTGTAGATTGCGTTTATTGCCGCTCAATCGCGGCAAATTGGGCAAAGCTGATTGCCGTAATATTCGCCTTTTTTTAAATTTAAGCCATGTTTTGTGTTTGGAACATAATCCGTTTTGTAGCCCCACTTATGATGGCTGTATATGCCATGGCAGGAGAAGTCAGGTATGACTTGTCTCGCTTTGTGGAAGAAGGCTTGAATACGGATCCCCAAATTGCAGAAACAAGACAAGGTACCGAATCTAAGCAAAATCAGATTCGCCAGCTAAAAGCCGAAGCCATTCTCCCTACGTTTTATGTTTCTATGGTTGTTGGCCCCACTCCGGGGCTTCGTGACGAAATTAGCGATGGCGATACCTCAGAAGTTTATGACTTTTCTAAGATGGGCCCCTTTTGGGGGGTTCAGGCAAAATTTATTCAGCCATTAAACCTAGGACAGTATCGTGCGGGCAAGGCTGCACTGGAAGCTGATCTTCAGCAGAAGTCCATGGATATTGAAAATCAAGTCCATAAGAAGGATGTAGAGCTTCAGACCTACTACTACAATTACCTGCTTGCCAAGGAGATGCAGCGTATTGCCGCAGAGGCTCAGGAGAAAGTCGATGATGCCTACGAAAAGATGGAGGAGGCGCTGGATGACGACGATCCTAATGTTTCCCAGATGGACCTGCTGAATCTTAAGGCTAAAATGCATACAGTAAAGGAAGGCGTTTCTGAGGCTAACCTCGGAATGAAACGTGTGATGCTGGCCATCCGGTTTTCCTTGAACCTGCGGGACGAGGACACCTTTGTGACGGAGGATACTGTTCTTGCGCCTAGACCGGAGCCGCTCCCTTCTTTGGATGAGGTTCGATCCCTGACGTTGCAGTATCATCCGGAATTGCGGCAGTTAAGTGCTGGTCTGAAGGCTCGCAGGATCCAGATGGATTTGGCCGAGGCTAAGCTTGCGCCTGAATTTTTTGTGATGGGCGAGTTCCAGTATGTGAAGAGTTGGGCAGGAAACAGAAGCATTATGCAGAAGGATGCCTTTTCTGAAGATGCGGTAAACAAACTGGAAGGTATGATTGGCATTGGCTTGCGCTACAATCTGAATTTCTGGAAGAATTGGGAAAAGTACCGTTCTGCGAAAACGGATTACCGCGGCTTGCAGTTGAAGGAAAATTATGCGGCCGACGGTCTGGTGGCCAAGGCAGTGGAACAGTATTATATTGTGGAAGCCGCCAAGGAAAAGATGGATGCCATGAAGGAAAGTTTGCGGGCATCCGAAGCTATCTTGAAAGGTGCCGCCATGCAGTATGATTTGGACAAGTCCAAGACTGGCGCTCTGGTTTCTGCATACACTCAGAATGTGACTATGCAGAAAGACTACTACTTTGCCGTGTGCAAGTACAATGTGGAGTTTGCCCAGCTTATTGCAAAGATGGGCTGGTCTCTTAAGGACTTTAATAGCATTTATATGAAAAAGTGAGGTTAGTGATGTTTAAGAAACTAATTATTGCAGTTGCATGTGTCGCCATGGTTGCTTTTGCTGCCGACGATCCTGTTGCCTCTATCAAGAAGAAGGATACCGAGCTGCAGGCTTTAATCAAGAAGTCTAGCCGAAATGCCAAGGAAACGGAACGAGTGAAAACTCTCCTGAATGAATCCTTCGACTTTGAACTGCTGGCCAAGAAGTCTCTTTCTTCTAGCGACTGGAAGGCTCAGGACGAGGCTTCTCAGAAGAAATTCGTTGAAGAATTCCAGCGCATGGTGAAGAACTCCAGTGCAAAGCGACTTGAAGTTTATCGTGCTGATTCCACCATCTATGAACCGGCCAAGATGAAGAAGAATGGCGAAGAGGCTTCTGTTGTTGCTCACCTTTGGAACAAGGGCAAGGAATCTGTTCTTGAATACAAGATGAGCCAGGTGAACGGAAACTGGAAGGCCTGGGATCTGGTTATCGACGATCTTTCTACGGCCCGTAACTACAAGGAGCAGTTCAGCCAGATTCTTAAGACAAAGAGTTTTGCCGAACTGATTGACGTTATTTCCAAGAAGGCCGACGAGGCGGAGAAGTAAGGCCGTTGCAGTGGCTTACGCCATGGACTGTTGTTGGCGCGGTACTTTGCGTACTGGCCCTTGTTGTGCTTTTTTATCCGTTTATTTTTAAGATTGATTTTGAGGCTGGGCTGAAAGGAATTGAGGCCCGCCTTTATATTTTCAAGAAAACTCTGTACAAGTACGAAAAGAAGTTTTCGGACGATGAAAATGCTGTTGCGGAGGATTCTGTAGGGAACGATGAATTGGCGAACCGTCCTGATAATGAGGAGGAGGAGGTTGTTCCTACTTATGTTCCGCCAAAGAAGAAAACCGAACCTGTTGCCGAACCTACCGCAGAATCTGTTTCCCGTGTATCGGAACCTGTTAAGGAAAAATTAGAATCTCCGAAGGCAGAACCTGTCTCGACATCGGAACCCTCCAAGACTCCTGTTATAAAGTCTGATGGACCCCTTCCCGAAAAAGAGGAATCGCAGGAATCAAAAGCGAACTTTATAGAAAAAGAGGCGCAGGCCTCGGTGCCTGCCGATGAGTCAAAAACAGGAACTGCTGAAAAGGCAAAGGCGACAAAAAAAAAGGAAAGGCGCTCTTTGACGGATAAGGAATTTTGGACAATTCTTTTAACGCCGGATTTTGATCGAATAGCCTTTTGGGCAGTAAAAAAGTGGACTGTCTGCCTCCTGAAACTTTTTAGGGTTAAGTTTAAGGATTGCTTTGTGGAAGGGATTCGTTCGGATGTGCTAACCATGGGATACGGCGCTGCCATCAATGGAATTTTAAAGGGCTTTCCTTATGTGGGTGCCTGGGATTTCCGTATGGATTGGACCGGGGATCACGAATTGCATGCTGCAGGACGTGTGGAAGCTTCTGTGAATTTATGTCGTGTTATTGGTATTCTTGTTGCGACTGTTTTTTATGGGGGCGTCATTGCCTTCCAGTTCTGGCGTCGTCGCTCTCATGTACTGAAGACAAACGAATTGCCTACCTTAGGTTGGCTGAGAACTAAAATTGTAAAACAGATGGCGGAGGATTAATGCCTGCTTTGACTTTGGAACGTTTGGTAGCTTCTATTGGCTTTGGCTCCCGTAAGGAAGCCCGCGCCCTCATCCGCGCCGGCATGGTGGAAATGGATGGTGAGGTGGTGGACGACCCGTTCGTGGAGTTCAAGACTCGTCCCGAGGTCATTACCGTCAATGGCGAGGAAGTGCCTACGGTTGAAAAACTGTACATCATGATGGACAAGCCGCTGGATGTGGAATGCAGCCACAATGCCCGCGACCATCAGTCCATTTACGATCTGCTGCCGGACCGCTTTACCGCCATGGGCTTGCAGTCCGTGGGTCGCCTGGATGCGGACTCCTCCGGACTTATCCTGCTTTCGAACCAGGGCGATTTTATCCATAAGGTGGAAAGCCCCAAGAAAGGCTACCTGAAAAAGTACCGCGTGACTTTGGCCCGCGAGTTCACTGCGGAACAGAAGGCTGAACTTCTGAAGGGTGTGATGCTGAAGGACGAACGCCGTCCGGTGCTTGCCCGTGAACTTTCCGAGGAGCGCATTGTGGTGGACGGTGCCGAAGTGGATTCTGTGGTTATTTCCATCGGTGAAGGATTGTACCATCAGGTGCGCCGCATGTTCGCCGCCGTTGGCAACCACGTGATGACCCTTTCCCGCGAAGCCATCGGCCCTGTTACCATGGACACTACCCTGGGCAGCGGCGGCTGGCGCTTTATGACGGAAGAAGAAGTGGCTAGCTTGACGAAGTAAGAACTTCGCGAAGGTTCGTCGTAAAAAATAAAAGCCTCGGTTTGAACCGGGGCTTTAAACGTTTTGGTGTACAACTTAAGCTGGTTCCGCCTGGATGGGCAGGAGGAACTACTGTTCGATATCGGCGAAGACTAGGCTTCTTCGGCGGTGACTTCGGAAGCGTCGGACTTGACCGCGATCATCACGTCCTTGTCTTCGGATTCCAGCTTGGCGTTGACGCCTTCGACGATAGCTTCAAGGGAGTTGATCTTGTCCTTGATGTCGTTGCTGAACTTGAAGGAAGGAACCATGCGTTCTTCGATCATGACGGTTTCGCCGGTACGGGGGTTGCGGGCCGGGCGAGACTTGCGGGGCTTGCAACTGAAGGTACCGAAACCACGGATTTCGATAGTGTTGCCTTCGATCAGCTTTTCGCCCACCAGGTCGAGGAACTGTTCGATGACGGTCTTGATATCGTTACGCACAAATCCGGTGGACTTGGCGATTTCTTGAATAAGCGATTGTTTAGTTATATTTGCCACGCCGTAAATATAGGTTTATCAATGATTTAGCGTATATGTGGGCCTGAAATTAAATATTTTTTCGGGTAGAACATTGCGGACTTTTTGTGGATAGTTGTTGTTAATATGTTGAAAGATGTTGAAAGTTTAAAACCGGCCGTTAAGTCCTTTAAACTCCGTGACTTAGAGGTGTTCCCCAACACCATTTTGAGCCCCATGGACGGGGTGACGGACGCTCCTTTCCGCCGTTTGTGCCGTGTTTTGTCCGGAAATCGCATGGGACTGTTGGTATCTGAATTCGTACCCACCAATGCGGACGAAATTTTCAGCCTTACGGGCCATAAACAGCTGAAATTCTACCCGGAAGAGAAACCTTTTGGCATCCAGATCTTCGGTTGCTATCCCGATAAGATGGCTGCGGCGGCAAAAAAGATCGCTGACGGCCTCCATCCTGACTATATAGAAGTGAATGCGGGCTGCCCGGCCCCCAAGGTGGCGGGCAAGGGTAGCGGTTCTGGTTTGCTTCGGGACTTGCCCCGCCTGCAGGAGATTTTGCACGACGTGCGTGCCGCGCTGGACACCTGCGAAGTGAACATTCCTTTGACCTTGAAGTGCCGCATCGGCTGGGATGACGAATCCATCAACGTCATGGAAACCCTGAAAATTGCCGAGGGCGAAGGCGTGGAACTTCTGGTGGTTCACGGACGCACCCGCCTGCAGGGCTACAACGGCCTGGCCAACTGGGACTGGATCGGGAAGGTGGCTGCCGCCGCCAAGATTCCCGTGGTGGGTAACGGCGACGTGAACAGCGTGGAATGCGCCCTGGAACGCATCAATACCTACGGCGTCGCTGGCGTGAGCATCGGCCGCGGTGCCATGCACAATCCCTGGATTTTCGGGCAGATTGCAGACGCCTGGGAAGGAAAGCCCGCCCACATCATTACCGCCGAAGAGGCCCTGGACGTGTTTTCCATCTACTACAAGTTCCTGGATGAAGAAGGCCGCACGGAAATGGGGGCCATGGGCCGTTTAAAACAGCTGGCCGCAAGGCTATGCAAAGGATTTGTGGATGGTTCGGAAGGTTCCGCAGACGAACCGCAGACAGGTACGTCGGCCGCCATGGAAGTCCGTCAGACGTTGCTCACCGCCCAGACTCCCGAGGAATTTTTCGAACGCAAGGAAATGCTGAAGGGCGGCATCGCCAAGAGCCTGCGCTATGAACCCAACCGTCTGGTAAACCTGAACGGCGCCAAGGATAACACCTTGGTTTTCGGAAATCGCTACGAGAATCGGTAATTTTAGAATAGCAAGTTCCTGTACAGATTGTTGCTAATGCGGCGAAATGTTTATAGGAACATCGCCGGACTTGACTTCTATAATTGAAATCTTTCCATTTTCGGGAAATACAAAGTCTAATTCCTGACGGCTTTTCTTGTCGTAATAGTGCAATGGAATCTGCTTTGCCGACCTGGTGAGCGCCTGTAAGCAGCAGTGCCTTTTCATGACCCGACTTTAGCCAGTTTTCTAGGACCTTCGTTAGCTTTCTTTTTAACATTTTACAACTTTTTGCAATGTTTTTTAATGATGTTTTGCAACTTTTTGCTTTGCTTTGACATCAGTCCACGATGGCTTGAACGAAGAGAAAGCCAGCGTCATTTAGGCGCTGGCAGTAATAACCCCTTAAGGGGTGGTTAGTGATTCTACCAGAATCTGTAGGAAATTTTGAGCAACTAGTTCGCGAACTGCCAG
>JAKSIG010000081.1 GCA_024398955.1 Fibrobacter sp.
GCTTTGCTGGACGATGCGCTTGCTCAAAGCGATGGCGGAATCCAGTTCGCCGAAGTATTCCGTGAGGCTACGCATGTCGGCCCGCGGGTCGCCTTCGCGGTAGGAACGCCCGAAGTAATGGAGATCGATGGCGAAGAAGGCAAAACCTGCGGAGTCTGCTTTCTCGGCTAGTTCCTTTTGGAAGAAGTAGTCGTTATAGCCGTGGAGGTAGAGAATGATGCCGCGGGGAAATTCATCCTGCGCATCTACCCGCGGGGAACTGCCGAAGGGATATTCAATGAGGGTAGCGTAGAAGTTGCCATTCTGAAGGGAGTGAATGTGGTACGGGGCGCCGAGTAGCGGGTCTTCTGCGTTAGAGAAAATTCGGGGCGCAGACTTTATGGAGGAAATTTGCTCCTTGGATGTTGCCGTAGCATTTTCGCCTTTTGAAGAGAGCAACAGGAGAGCCACCATGAGCAGGATGGTGACGACGAGAAGGATGAGCAGCAGTTTGAAAATCTTTTTCATAAAAAACCTCACCTTCCAAATTATCTACTGTGTCGGGCGAAAAACAAGCCCAATTCGAAGAGGAGGTAAGTGGGCGTTGCAAGAATCAGCTGGCTCAAAACATCGGGCGGGGTGAGGATTGCGGCGAGAATGAGAATGCCTACCAACACATAGGGCCGTTTATTGCAAATGGTTTTATACTCTACAATGCCACTGCGGACAAGGCCGTAGGTGACTAGCGGAAATTGGAACATGAGGCCGAAGGCGATGGAGAGCCAAAGGGCGAGGCTCACCACTTGCGAAACTCCCATGATGGGCTGGATGTTCAGGGTTGCAAAACTCATGCCGAAATTGATGACCAATGGGAAGCAGACGAAGAGACAGAAGGCGGCGCCGCCAATAAAGAGAATGCTGGAAAAACCGACGATTTTGCGGATGAACTTCTTTTCGTTTTCGTAGAGGGCCGGGAGGATGAATTTCCAGATGCGGTAGGCGATGTAGGGAAATGCAATGAGAATCGCGATGACGAAAGCTACCTTCATTTGCAGGATGAAAACTTCCATAGGCGCAAAATAATGCAGAACGGGCGCCGATTTTACAAGGGTTTTGGTGAGAAAATCAATGCAGTAGGGAGCGGCAAAAAATGCGGGAACAAAGAAGAGGGCGACTGCGACAAGGCAGCGGATAAGGGTTGACCGCAAAGCCTCCAAATGTGTGGCTAAAGATTCTTCTTTGTCGGGCATAGAAAGGCTGTAGCGGGTGGGCTACTTATCGCTGGAATCGGCGGGCGCGGTTTTGGCTTCGCTGGAATCGTTGCTCGCGGAGTCGGCTTTGGCTTCTGCCGCGGCAGCGGTATCGACGGCCTTTTCCAAATCCTTGGCTTCTTTCTCAATGGCGTCTTTCGCCTTCTGGTATTCGTGCTTTGCGCGACCGAGAGAGCGGGCTAGTTCGGGAATGCGCTTGCCGCCGAAAATCAGGAGGACGATAACCAGGATGAGGATGATTTCTGGAATTCCGATGGACATAAGCACTCCGCCGTTAAGGGTTCATATCATATTTAATAAAAAACTATACGACCTGGGAATAATAGAATTTATATATGTTGTAAGAAAGGTGAGGTTTCTATGTTCCTGGAAAAAATCAAATCCCCGGCTGATGTAAAAGCGCTTGATATTGAAGGTTTGAAGTCCTTGGTGGCTGAAATGCGTGCAACGCTTGTCAAAAAACTCTCCCAGACGGGCGGGCATACGGCGCCTAATCTGGGATTTGTGGAAACGACGGTTGCACTCCATTATGTTTTTGATTCCCCGAAGGATAAAATTGTCTATGATGTGAGCCACCAGAGTTACAGCCACAAGATGCTCACGGGTCGAGCAGAAGCCTATTTGAATCCGGAGAAGTACTGGTCCATCACGGGTTATACGGAGCCCAAGGAAAGTGAGCATGACCATTTTATGGTGGGCCATACTTCGACCTCGGTGAGCCTAGCCATGGGGCTTGCCACTGCCCGCGATTTATTGAAAGAGAAGGGAAATGTTATCGCCGTTATTGGAGACGGTTCCCTCAGTGGTGGCGAGGCGTTTGAAGGCTTGGATAATGCTGGGGAATATGCCCGCAACTTCATTGTGGTGGTGAATGACAATGAAATGTCCATTGCCGAAAATCATGGCGGTTTGTATAAGTCTTTGGCGGAACTTCGTGCAACAGAAGGGAAGTCCCCAAACAATTATTTCAGGAGCCTGGGTTTTGACTACCAGTATGTGGCAGATGGCAATAACGTGGAGGCTTTGATTGCGGCATTCAAGTCTGTGAAGGATTCTGAACATCCTGTTGTGATTCACGTGCATACCAAGAAGGGAAAGGGTCTTCCTTGGGCGGAAGAAAATCCGGAAGGCTGGCATTGGGCGGCACCATTCAATCCTGAAACGGGCGTGATTAACTGGGGCTCCGGCGAATCCTACGGCGAAATTCTCGGACAGTATCTATTGCAGAAAATCAAGAGCGATTCGAAGGTGGTGGTGATTCATTCCGCAGTTCCTGCGGCTATCGGTTTCCATACAGGGCGCCGTAAGGAAGCGGGGAAGCAGTTCATTGATGTGGGCATTGCTGAAGAGCATGCAGTGGCTTTGGCTTCTGGCCTTGCAAAGGGCGGTGCAAAGCCCATCTATACCACGCATAGCACTTTTATCCAGCGCACTTATGACCAGCTTTCGCAGGATTTGTGTGCCAACAATAATCCGGCAACGCTTTTGATTACGGCGGCTGGTGCAGATGGCATGAATGATACGACCCACCTCTGCATTTTTGATATTCCGTTACTGTCCAACATTCCCAATTTGATTTACCTGTGCCCCACATGCGTGGAAGAGTTGAAGTGCATGGCGGATTGGGCTATAGAGCAGACGGAGCATCCTGTGGCGATTCGCGTTCCTAATAGCGTTTTGCATAGGACGGATGTTTTTGACAAGGAATACGGGAACCAGAACGTTTTCAAGGTGGAACATCGGGGCAGTCGTGTGGCACTTTTGGGACTTGGCGATTTTTACCAGCGGGCAGTTGTGGCTGCTCTGGAATTGAAGAAATATGGTATTGACGCAACTCTTGTGAACCCCCGTTATGCCAGCGGTGTTGACACTGACCTTCTAGCAAATTTGGTGGCAGATCATGAGGTGGTTGTGACGCTTGAAAATGGCGTTGTGGCCGGTGGTTTTGGCGAGAAAGTAGCAGCGGCCTGCGGTACAAATGGCATGAAGGTTTTGGTTCGCGGTTTAGCGAAGGAATTTTATGACAAGGTTCCCTTCAATGAACTTTGCGAAAAGAATCGCCTGACGCCGCAGCAGATTGCAGAAGACGTATTGCAGTTGCTGGGTTAGGGTCTTGCCGTTGTGGAAATAGTCTCGCGCGGTCGTCGCGGCTAGAATGGTCTTGTCACGGCCGTGGTGTTCGCGATATTTTATGCTGAGTTTTGCGCGAAGTCTGGGCTAGAATTGCGCGGATTTCGAATTAGATTTCAATGACGTCTTCGTCGCTTTTGGCGAATGCGATAAGGCGTTCTAGAACTTGACTGGTGGTAAGGCGGTTTTTGCCCTCGATGGAGCATTCCCAGATGGTGGCGATGCGGTATCCGGCTTGAAGAAGCTGTTGTGATACCTTTATGTCGCGGACGATGTTGTTCGTGAATTTCTCGTTCCAGAAACTTTGATTGCTTTTGGGCTGGCTTGTGAATTTGCAGCCATGCTGATGCCAGAAACATCCGTTTACGAAAATGGCAATCTTGTACCGCAATAAAATAAGGTCAGGGCATCCTGGCAAATCGCGACGGTGAAGCCTGTAGCGAAAGCCTGCTTTGAAAAGGCCTTTCCGTACCAACATTTCAGGCGTGGTATCTTTGGAATGGATGGCGCTCATCACCTGAGAACGGGTGAGAGGCTTCTTTTTATGCTGCCGCTTTTTCCTCATGACGCTTCCGACCGTCCCACCAGGCGAAAATGCCAGCGAGAACGGTTCCTGAAATGGAATGATAGGCGCAACTGATGGCGCAAGGCACTACGCATAAAACAGCTTCGGGATGAGCCGCCACATTCTCGGGATTGGCAAAAAAGGCCGCGGCAAGTACTGTTGCCATGCCTGCATTTTGCACGCCCACTTCAATAGCGATGGTTCTCTTTTTCGCGGTATTGAATTTGAAAAACCTGCCTACGCCATAACCCAAGACATATCCCAGGCCGTTGTGGAGGAATACGACTGCTAGCACCAGGAAGATGAGGCCGAGACCATTTGCAAAAAGTTGGGGGCGTACTGTCACGATGACGCTGCCTACGATAAGGGCGAGGCCGATGACGCTAACGCTTGGCATGTTGGCTTGGATTTCTTTGAATGTGGCGGTTTTGCCAAAGAAGTGATTGCAGAGGAATCCGATGGCGATGGGGAATACGGTTACATACAAAATATTGAGGAACATTCCCATGGCATCCACATTGACACTGGTATCGGCTAACCACAAAACCAGTAGCGGCGTTACAACGGGAGCAAGGAGGGTGCTGACCATGGTCATGCTGACGGAATAAGTCACATCCCCTTTGGCAAGGTAACTCATGACGTTGCTGGAAACGCCGCCAGGGCAGCAGCCTACGAGAATGATGCCGATGGCAAGGTAGGGATTCAAGCCAAAAATCTTGGTGAGGGAGAATGCCACCAAGGGCATGATGGTGTATTGGGCCACCGCTCCTAGCAAGATGTGGAGAGGCTGCTTCATCAAGTTCCGCAGGTCATCTTTTGTGATGGTGAGACCCATGCTGAGCATGATGATGCCAAGAATGACGGAAGAAACGTTCCCGTGGACCCAACTGAAAATCTGAGGAACAAAGAAGGCGAGAACTGCGCATCCGATAACGATAAGGGATGTGTAGGAGGAGAGAATGCGGTTGATGGTTCGAATGATTTTTAGCATAATGAAAGAGACCCATCAGGATTTCTGATGGGTCGAGAGTTTTGTTTACCCTTTGGCGAGCATCTTCATCAGTTCTTCATCCAAGCGTTCGGGATTGTTGTACTGAGGAAGATTGTTGTGCAGGGATTCTCCTTTGGAGACGATACCGAAATCCAGGTTTTTGTAGTTCCAGTAACTGAAGCCGACGTCTGCTTCGCGGAGGATGTCCAGGAAGTCCTTCATCCAGGCCAGTTGATAGGCGCGAGGAACTTGGACATATACGCCAAATTCATTGCAACTTACGGGCAGATCATATTTTGCACGGAAGTCCAGAGCGTTTTGGATGCTCGCTTGCAAACGGGCCTTGTCCCACACACCATATTCATAGTTGAGGCGAGTGCCATCGCGGTCAGTGGGAGGGGCGTAATCGCCGGGCCAGCTGCGCACCTGATGGAAGAAGGGGTCCTGAATCCAGGCGGCACCTTGGTGCGTGAAACTTACTGGAGTATAAGTGTGGAAACTATAGATGGCGTTGTCGTCATCCATAGGGGTGAGAAACTCGAATTCCTTGGCACTGTTCCACTTGTTGCTCCCTACCACGATGGTGTTCTTGGGAGCGTGCTTGCGGATGGCCCAGAAAATTTCGTCTTTTATTTTGTCCCAAACCTTGGAATCGCTACCAGCAGGTTCGTTCAAAAGTTCCATCATGATGCGGTTGTCGCCAGCATAGCGCTCTGCCATGTAAGACCAGATGTCGCATGTCTTTTTGCGGGCGACAGGATCAGCAAAGAAGGCCTGTTCCGAAGAGCAGCCCAGATGGAAATCGTGGCCCGGGCACTTGTGCAGGTCCAGAATCACGTCCAAATCAGCTTCTTGAATTTCCTTGAGGGCCTTGTCCAAGAGGGCGAAGGCATCTTCCTTAGGCTTGCTGGCATCGTCTGTGGCAAACAGGTTGAAGTAGTCCACCGGAAGGCGCACGTGGTTGAACCCCGCCTGGCGGATGCGTTCAAAATCGGACTTCCCGAGGAAGGTTTCGATGTGAGGAATGACCCCTGGAAAACCCACGGGATCTTTTTCCTGGATGCAGTCTACCTGACTGAACCAGCCACCCAAATTCACTCCGCGTAGCCTTTCTTTTTTCATTGTGCCATCCCTTTTGCGGTTTCATGAACCGCACCGTTGATAAAATTATTCGTTGACGATTTTCAGGTCTTCGTCGGCGATGTTCAGGCCGAGAATGACTTCCATGTCATCGGGCAGATCATAGAAGTCCACCACCAGGCCAACCTTCTTGTCTTCGTCTTTTTGCTTGTCGAATTGCACGACGTCGAAAATCTTCATTTTGACCACGGCTTCCTGGGTAACAGGGATTTCCAGGGTCATGCCCTTGCTAATGGGGCCTTCAATGATTTTTCCTTTGAATACCAGGCTTGTTTCGTTTTCGCCCAGAGATGTCTTTTTTACGTGAAATACAGCCATTATTCCTTAGCCAATTACGTTATAGTTTCACATTCATTCAGTTAGTTCATCTTGTGGCACATCACGGCCACGCGGAAAAGTTAACTTTTTTTCATGAAGTTACGAGTTGGTCGAATCCCTTTTCTGGTATGTGCACCCTTTTTCCATGAATTTCTAGGCCGCGAGTCAGAATTTTCGGATGTGGACTTTGTCGATGGGCCTCCAAGCGCCCATTGCGCTGGCTTGAAAGATGGCTCCATCCATTTGTCGCCGGCTTCTTCCATCACTTTTGCCCAGAAGCCTGGAGCCTTCGTTCTTTCGCCGGATATTTGCACCTCCTGTTCGTTTGAGGTGCGGTCTGTGAAGCTTTTTTCCCGCTACCCGATTGAGGATTTGGACGGGAAAAAGATACGTCTTACCTCCCAGAGCAGAACCTCTGTGGCTCTTCTCCGAATTTTGCTGGAGGAGCGCTTCCATCGAAAGCCTGAATACCTCCCGGGCCTGGGTGCGGAAGAGGGAGATGACGCCTGCCTCTTGATTGGAGATTTGGCTCTGGAAGAAAACGAACGCCACCGCTTCCCCTATGACTATGACTTGGGAACCCTTTGGCAGGGCTGGCAGGGGCTACCTTTTGTGTTTGGCGCCTGGGTCATTGCAAAAGAAGCCACTCGTGGAGAGCTCCGCCCCGTGCTGGAGCGCTATCTGGAACTGACAAAAACTGGCATAGAAAAATTTAAGGCCGATAAGACCGCGGCTCTGGATGCGTGGTTGTCTCGTTATCCAGTGAGATTACCTCGCCCGGTGGTGGACCGCTACTACGATGTATTGGATTACCGGTTCACGGAAGAGCGCAAGGAATCTTATGGATTGTTCATAAAATACGCTCAGAAGTTGGGTTTGGTGGAATCGGCGCCACCATTAGAATTTTTTTGATTAAATTTAGGGTAGGATTGGTAGTGTATGGTAGAAGAAAAAATTTTAATCATCGATGATAGTGATACAACCCGGAATCGTACCGCGGCATTGTTGACGGAAGTGGGTTATAATGTTCTCCAGTGTCCTTCGGGAAAGGAAGCGTTGGGCATTCTTGACGAACAACGGGTAGACTTGGTGCTTTTGAATGTCAATATGCCGGAGATGGACGGCTATGAAACCTGCATCAAGATTCGCGAACGCTTCGCTCTGGATACGCTTCCGGTGATTTTCTTCACGAACCATGAGGATGCGGAAAGCGTGACCCGCAGTTTCCAGGTAGGGGCCTCTGATTTTGTGAGCAAGCGCGCTCAGCAGGATATTCTACTGGCTCGCGTGAATGTGCATATTCGCTTGGCTCGCACGCTTCGCTACCTGCGCGATATTTCCCTCACCGATGACTTGACCAGTTCCTACAACCGCCGTCACGCCATCAATACACTGAGAGAATGGTTCTCCCGCAGCAAGCGCTATGGAACCTCCTTCTCCATGATTTTCTTTGATTTGAATGGACTGAAAACCATCAATGACAAGTACGGCCATCAGGCTGGCGATTTGCTGCTCCGCTCCGTGTCTGCGGCTTGCCGGAATTTGTTGCGTGAATCCGACTTGTTCTTCCGCATGGGTGGTGATGAATTCATGGTGCTTTGCCCTGATACTGATAAGAAGGGAGCCTTTGTTTGCGCAGAACGTATGCAGAAGGCTGTGGGTGGCGTTACTATCGTGGACCAGAAAGTCTCCTTTGCTTATGGCATCGCCTATTCCGGCGAAGACTACAAGGACATGGACGAAATGCTCCAGAGTGCAGATGCTTCCATGTACGAGCTCAAGCAGAAGATGAAGGCCTGCCGACAATAAAAATCGTTACGGCAGCAAAAATCAATTGCAGGTATAAAAATGCGCAGCCTTTTGGTTGCGCTTTTTGTATGAAATGGGTTGGACGATGGAGGCGATATCTGGCGATGACCGTGCTAATTTCAGGCAATGACTGCGCGGACTGCATCCAGTAGCGTTTTTAACCGCTGGCCGATTTCGTCCCAGTTGCCTTCTGCCATTAGTTTCGGGCTGAAAATGCTGCCGCCAAAGGCCAGCAGGTCTGCGCCGGCTTTGAGGTAGCTTGCCGCATTCTCGGCGTTGACGCCACCGCAGGCGAGGAGCGGAATATCCCGGTAAGGCCCGCGGAGTGCCTTGATGTATTCGGGCCCGCCAACGCAATTGACAGGAAAAATCTTTACCGCTGTAGCTCCGAGGTCGTAGGCTTTTTGTACTTCCGTAGGCGTGAGAGCGCCTGGAATGATGGGGATGTTTTCGGAATCTGCAGTCTTGATGACATCTTTGCGGGAATTGGGCGTGACAATGAAGGCTGCACCCGCGTAGACGGCTTTCTGGTATTCTGAAATATGGCGGACAGTACCGGCACCTACTTTGAGATCGTCGTATGGTTTGGCAAGCGTCTTCAGGTTCCTTAGGATTTCTACAGCGCCATCCGTATTCATGGTGACTTCAATGGCTCTGAGCCCGCAGCTGAGGGCTGTCTTGATGCATGCTTCTTCGGCACCTCGGGGAATGTCCCGGAGGATTCCGATAACGGGCATAGGTTTTAGAAATCCAAGCAAATCCATAGCGCAAATCTACATAAATTTTTGCGGCATTGCACAGCCCGAA
>JAKSIG010000082.1 GCA_024398955.1 Fibrobacter sp.
GCGTCGCCGCGAGGATACAGATGCAAGGTGTCCACGATCTTCAGGTAGGCTTCCTTGGCCTTGGGGGAGGGGCCGAGGGGATTTTCGTTGGAAGCCAGCTTTACCACATCGGTAAGGCCGTACTTGGCACGAATTTCGTCCATGGACTTGCCGGGGACGTAATCAGAAAGCTTTGATAATTCTGGACGCGGATCGATCATAATATCCTCTATAAAATTAGACCCTTTAAGGGCGAGGTAAAAATAGCTAACTTTATGATATATGAGAAGTTACCGCCTTGTTATTTTCGCCCTTGTAGCCTTACTTGCCACTAACAGTTTTGCTTTGGACCGTATGTGGAATATGCGCTACACTTACGGACCTGATTCTAGACCCGCCCCTAAATTTGCCGCCGGATTTGGCATGCGATCCAATTTTGGAGATGACCTGCTGTTCCCTATAAATCTTATGGGCCAGCTGGCTAAGGACTGGGATCTTGGTGCCAAGGTTGATATTTACAGCTATAATCAGCTGGATAATATTGAGGCTTCCGTGGACTTCGGTGGACGATTCCGCTTTTCTGGTTCCAATTACCTGGAACTTGATGGTTACTTTGGCCTAAACCGTAATACAGGTAGCGCCATTGTGGTGACCTATGGCAAAGAAGACTATATCGCCAAGAATTTTTCTAATGCCTACGAAGCTCGTGCCGGTTTCCTGGAAGGCGTTACCGACAAAGATGGCTTTGTTAAACTAGCCTTTGGTACCACGCCGACCTTGCATTTTGGCAGGGCCGTGCTGTGCATGATCGAAATTAATACTTCTGGTAGCGTTGGTCATATTAAGGATGATTTTATGGTGGATATCATTCCGAAACTGGAAGTGGGATTCGGCAGTACAAGAATCCGTGTAGAAATGGATATTGGCATATTGCAGGAAGATAATAACGACCAGAAGAGCATTGCCTTGTACGTGATGAACGCTTTTTAGGTAAATACGAATAGAATGTTTTAGAACTCCCGACGATTCGGGAGTTTTTTTATTCTAGCATGGTGTGGGTAATGACTGTGTCGCGAGTAAAGGTGATGTCGATGGTCCCTTTTTCGGCGGTGTTTATGTATGGAATTTGAAGAGAATCTAGGCGCCGGATGACTTGTTTGCTGGGGTGTCGGAATCTATTATGACGACCGCTGGAGACAATTGCAGTTTTTGGGCCTACGGCAAGTAAGAAGTCTCGGCTGCTGGAAGTTTTTGAACCGTGGTGACCAAGTTTTAGGATGTCGCTTTTTACATACAAATTTGTCTTAAGGATTTCTTTTTCGCCCGCGATGGTTAAGTCTCCTGTCAATAAGGCTGAATGGCCTAAACCTTTTGCGCGAAAGGTGATGCTCTGCGTGTTGGCGTCTGTGCAGCGTTCTGTAGTGGGGTGAAGAATTTTTATCTCGAAAAAGTTTTCTTTCCATAGCGTTCCACGACCCATATCCCGAATAATGACGCCCCGCTTGTAAGCTTCTGCAATCACCTGCTGCCAGCTGGATTTTTCTTCCACACGGGCGCAGTCTGTTATCCACATCTCTTTTACAGGAAACGTTTTTATGATGGACAATGAACCGCCGTAGTGGTCCAAGTCCGGATGAGTAATGATGAGGGCGTCTAGATGTTGAACGCCAATATGGTGCAAGTAGGGTACAATAACGTCTTTGCCGGAATCCTTCGGGGTCTTGTTGCCTGCGCTTGCCTTGCGAGAACTGCCGGCGTTTGCATCTTTAGGCGTAAGGGTGCCTGGAACTTCGGAGTCGCCCGCGTCTATGAGAATATGTTTCCCGGAGGGCGTCGTTATGAGGTGGCTGTCTCCCTGCCCGATGTCTATGGTGGTTAATTTCCAGGAGGGGCGATTCGCCTGCATAAAACCGCCATAGGCAAAGGTCCCGCAGAAAATCAGCAGGCAGAGCATGGCATACCTGCGGGCAAGGCGATTCTTGCGACAGGCAGGAAGCAGAACAATCAGGATGCCGAACAGCAGGAGAATTGAGGGGCCGAAAGGCCCAACCGTCGAAGAGGCCGAAGCGGAATCCGAAAGGATTCTTGTGAGTAATGATGCGAGACGTAAGAAGAATCTTGCCGCATAACAAAAGTGCTCCCGAAGAAAATCAATAGGCGATAACAAGGCGAAAAGTCCTGCCTGCATCCCCATGGAAATTGCAGGAACAACCGCAATGTTTCCGAACCAGGCAAAAGGAGACAGCGTTCTAAAATGGTGAACAAGAAAGGGCGCTGTCGATAATGTGGCGCATAAGGTTACATATACGGGATCCAGGATGAAATTCTGTAGCATGCTCCAGAGCTTGCTTTTGCGTAAACCATCAGGTAGGTTCTTTAGCGGGTTCAGCGGCGCGCTCATAATAATGCCTGCGGTGGCTGCTACAGAAAGCTGAAATCCCGGATTCCAGATAACGTTTGGCTCCGGAATCATTATGAATAACAAAGCCACTCCCAGACTGTTTAAGGCATTGGGCTGCCTCTGGAATAATGCACCTATTTGCGGAACCGAGAACATGATGACGGCGCGTCGCACTGCTGGCGACCCCCCAGTAATCGGAATGTAGATCAGTAATAGGATTACGGCAAGAATTCGCACAACGTGGTGGGGGAGTCCTGTAGCCTTTAAGAGTATCATTAACATCCCTGCCAACAAGACTACGTGAAATCCGCTAATGGCAAGGACATGTACAAGTCCCGATCGTTGAAAATCACTTCTTAATGCGTCGGGAATTCCGCTTTTGTCTCCTGCTAGCAAACCCAGCAATAAACCCGTTTCTGCAGGGTCGAGGTATTCTGCAAATCGATTCCCGACCCATTTACGAAACGAATAAAAACTGCGTTCGGGAATCCAATGATGCTTATAAATATCCCAGTGCCTGAATTTACCGTAGGCCGCAAGATTCTGGGACTTTAACCAACCCTTGGTGTCGAAAGCCCCAGGAACTGTTGGAGGTGTAACAGGATACCAGCTGGCTTCGTAGCAAATGGAATCTCCTGGCATAGGCATTATTGGAAGATCCCGTTTTTCGGTAAGTCGCACCTTGTAAGCCCCCTGGTTAATAATGACTGCAAGACCGCTGGGCTTCTTTTGGACAGTTTCTACAGTTCCACAATCGTTGACGGGAACATCATATTTTTCGTCATCCCTGGCAGCAAGGGTGTGGCTTACGATGGCTACGGCCATGGTAACAAAAATGATCCATTGCAAATGTCTTTGGCAAACATGGGTAATAAAAGCAACAACCATTAAAATGGATAATGCAAAGCTTGTGGCATCAAGACTTGCGATGGTTCCTGCAAAAATCAGGGCGCTAAGCAGTGCAGGCTTGCCTTTTAGCGGCGTCAGAAGCTCGTCTAGGTCCTGAAGGGCTTTTTTCAGGGGTTTTATGGTGCGCATCATTTTTTAAATTCCAAAAAGTTGTATTTTCTTGTATACACGTATTTTTCAAGATTTTGGTCCAATTTATGATGCGTTGTTCTTGTAAAAAAATGTTGAGACTATTTGCGGTGCCGGCCTTGTTTGTGGCGGCCTGTTTGCTGCAGGCCTGCTCTTCGGAAGATCCCGTTTCTGCTGAAGATAGGGACTTTGCTCTTTATCCGGACAATGGCCTGGCATTCCAATTGTTTCCCAATGACATGGCTCGTAACGATTCTGTGGCTAGCAACCTTTCTCATGGGGCGGTTCTCGTGGTTCATCCTCAGGCGAGCTATGAATTGTCCTTTGATGCCGATACAATTGCAGGGGCGCCGACCTTGCAGCTGTTCCGCTTGATTATCAGCGAAGACGGAACCAGTTATAGGGCCAAGAAAGTCAGGAGCGTTTCTGCTAACTTGGTGGGAGAACGTTTCGTATATTCCTTCACTTGCGAAGAAAATAAAATGGCCCTTTGGGGCGCCACCTTGGAATATAGGCGGTCCTATTATAAGGGAAAGACAAGGAATGTGCGTCTTGTTGGCAACGGGGCGTTTTCGGATCACATGTCACTGAATTTGGTAGTTGTAGGCAATGTGGCCAGTAAGCTGGATGGCTTTACCATCGATGAATTGTCTAAGTCCTTGCTGAGTCAGTACCGTAAATACTACAGCAGTGTTGTCATTGATACCTTGTATGTCCGTTACGCCAATGAACATCCGAAACTTGGGAATAAGTACCCTGCCAATGAACCTTGGGTTGCCGGCAGGTCTTCTAAGGATGTTCTCGTAAGCGAATTGGGAGGATGGCCTGATGTTCCCGATGCCCTTGATTTGGTGCTGGTCCATTATATTGATGAAGTTGGCGTATTGGGCTATTCCAACTTGTTTAGCGGAAACATGAAAGGCGGCGAGGGCAGTACGGTTGTTCTTGGCGCCTATGTAAAGGATTATCAGGGCCAAATTCCTGTTTCGCTTCAGGGTGTTGTTGAAACTGCCCTGCACGAAACAGGACATTTCTTTGGCCTTCGTCATTCGACGGCTTCATCTGCAGATTTGCAGGCCTTCGGGGATTTTTCCAATTATGAGGATGGCTTCGAGGATACTCCTTATTGCCCCAACCTGCTGAAGAGCGGCTTGCTTAAGGCTGGTCCCCGATATGGAACAGACTTTAAAATTTATCGCGGTGGCTTGCATAGGATAAAGTATGCGGGAGCAGGAATTGTGGAGTATGACCCCGAACAGTGCCCGGATGCGTCAAATTATATGTTCCCGCTGGATACGGATGTAGAATACGAAGGCTTTAGCCCTCAGCAACTTGCTACATTGCGTGCCAACTTGATGATTTACCCTCACTAGTGGTGTTTGTATGAAGGCTTCTCAATTTTCGGAACAAGCTCAGCTCATTGCTTTTGTTTTGCAGAAAGGTGCAGAATGGGATCCTGCTGTAATTGAACTTTTAGAAAAAACGTGGGGGCCTATTCGTCATAGGGGAAAACTTTTTGCGTTTGACAAGACTCCCTATTATACTCCCGAGATGGGCGATGGCCTGTATCGCGGTGTAATTTCTTTTGAAAAATGTATTGCTCCCGAAACGATTGCCGAAGAAAAGGAACGTAGCAACGCTCTTGAATTGACAACGGCTTCTTGCGATACTCCGGACCACCGCCATGTGAACATTGATATTGGCTATATGGATTTGGATAAGGTCGTGCTTCCTAGCTATAAGCGAGGCCCTTTTAAGTTGTATGCGGGCAAGGGCGTTTGGCTGGATATGTTGCTGACCTATGCCAAGGGAGTTTTTCACCCAACGGCCTGGGCTTTTGAAGACTTTACCCGTAACCCCTATCAGCACGACTTGCAACTGATTAGAGAGAAGTATAAGAAGGCGAGGGCAGCGACAGAATGCTTGCATTCTGGCATTGCCGAGCCGAATACTTCGGCTCCGGAGGAGCAAAAGTATAAGAAGGCGAGAGCAGCGACAGAAAGCTTGCTTTCTGGCATTGCCGAGCAGCCCAGTCATCTATGAAAAAGATTGTTCTTCTTGCCATTATTCTTGCAACAGCCATTTACACTGTACGCCAGGTTCGCTTGATCCAGGCGGAAAATGCTGTGGTGGATAAACACAATGCCTTGGTGGCTGAAACCGAGGAATGTCTGGATGTGGGGGACTGGAAGTGTGCCGAAAAAGACTTGCGGAAGTTACTAGCAGAATCCCCTGACAACCAGAACTTGCAGACTCATCTTGCGGGGGCTCTTTTTGAACAGGAACGTTACGAAGATTGTATTGCCTATATTGCAACTCTAAATTATAGCAACGAGAACCTGGATTACCTAAAAGAAAAGTCCCAAATGCTGATTCACGAAATGGCAACTTTGGAACTAGAGCGTTCGGCTCATTTTAGACTGGAATTTGAAGGCAGGCCTTCGCGAACAGATGTTCTTGAAGCCCTGTCTGTACTGGAGGTGGCTTACGACAGTTTAAGTCGCCTGTTTGATTTTACCCCCGAAAATAAACTGCATGTTGTGCTGCATGAGTCCGCCGATTACAATGGTGGAACTCGACCGGATTGGGTTGGCGCTGTCTTTGATGGAAAACTGCGAGTGCCTGTGAACCTGATGCAGCGTCGAGAAGTCTACCGCCCTATCTTGATACATGAATTGACACACGCCTTTGTTCGTTCCATGACCCGAACCAAGTTTCCGCTTTGGCTAAACGAAGGAATAGCCCAAGTTGTAGATGCTAGCCGGAATGATGCCGCGCGTCCGGCAGGAGCTTCTCCGTCCCTAAAGGCTTTGACAGAACCCTTTGTCAATGAGTCTAGCCGAAATGAGGCTCTCAGACTTTATTGGTACTCCCAGAAAATGGTTGAAGGAATGTTCCGCCGAAATTCAAGCTTTGTGCATTTTAGGGAATTCATTCAAGGCCTTCGGAAACTTGGTGTTGATGAATCCCTGCAAAAATTTTATGGCGTAACGGCTCAGCAACTGCTAGATGAGGTATGACGATGGCAAAGAAAAAAGTTGTAATCCTTGCAACCGGAGGAACCATTGCTGGCGTTGGCGAAGCCGGAGCCAATACGGGGTATGTTTCGGGCCAGATATCTGGTGTTGATCTTGTAGCTGCTGTTCCCGAAATTGTTGAATTTGCAGACGTGACTGTGGAACAAATTTGCAATGTGAATTCCGATGACATGACTGCGGAACTTTGGCTGAAACTGTCAAGACGGATTGATGAACTGTCTGAAGGCGGCCTTGAAGACTCTTCTCAATCGATAGATGCCTTCGTTATTACGCATGGAACCGACACCATGGATGAAACCGCCTATTTTCTCAGCCTTACGTTACGGACAAGTAAGCCTGTTGTTCTTACAGGTTCTATGCGTCCGGCTACTGCGAAAAATCCAGATGGCCCCGCAAATTTGCTTGGGGCGGTACAATGTGCCGTAGGTTTTTCGCTGGATGACGAACCTGCAAAAAATAACGTGTGGGTGTATTTTGGCGGAGACGTATACGACGCTCGTCAAGTGCAGAAATGCAGTGCCAGCGAACTGCAGCCGATGGGAGTCGACTTCCCGGGAGATGGAGCAGGCGAAGTTATGAATGACGACGTCCCTGCCTGTAGATTCGCCCATCGTAGCCTCGAACCTCTGTTCTTTGACATCAGTCATCTACAGGAACTGCCCCGAGTGAACGTGGTTTACTTTGCAGTAGATTCTAATCCCCGCATTCTTGAATTTGCATCAAGCGTTTCTGACGGATTGGTTATTGCAGGGGCTGGAAGTGGCGAATTTAGTTTGGCATGGGCTAACGCTCTGGAACGCGTTGACATTCCTGTGGTCGTTGCGTCTCGTATAAATCATGGTGTGGTAACGTTGAATGCCAATCTTGCAAAATCACCCGAAGGAATCGCTCGAGTCTGTGCAGGAACTTTGCCCCCGCAAAAGGCCGCGGTTCTCTTGCGCCTCGCCCTAACGCAAACAAAAAATCCTGCGAAGCTTCGCAAGATTTTTGAAAGAGCCTAATCTTTTAAGAAGTATTGATTTTGTTGAGACCCGCAAAGTTGAATTGGGTGCAGAATAGGTGATTTATATGCTCCTTTTTATCTATTATCGCGTCAATGGCTATATTTTGACTATGAAATTTTTAATTCAGCGTGTAAAAAAAGCTCAGGTGGATATTGAGGGCGAAACCGTTGGCCAGATTGAGCAAGGCTATATGGTTTTAATAGGTGTTGGCGAAAACGATACTCGAGAAGATGCCGACCGCCTTATCCGCAAGATGATGAACCTTCGGATCTTTGCTGATGAAAATGGCAAGACCAATCTTTCTATTAAGGATGTGAACGGCCAATTGCTTTTGGTGTCTCAGTTCACCCTGTATGCCAACTGCAATAAAGGGAATCGCCCTACCTTTAATGGTGCAGGAAATCCAACGCTGGCCAATGAACTTTACGAGTATATCATTGCTGAATGCCGTAAAGAAGTTCACGTGGTGCAGACTGGTCGCTTTGGCGCCGATATGCAGGTGAGCCTGGTAAATGATGGGCCTTTTACCATTATGCTTGAATAAGGGGCTCGGTTAAATTTTTTAGCTATGAATAAATTTTCAATTTTTCTTTTTTTGGTTGTGTGCCTTGTGGGCTGTGCCGGCATGCGTGATATGGAAGATGGCGCTGCCGCTGGCGGAGACTCTGGCATGACAGATGCCCCCTGTGAAGAATGCGGTAAGCGTGGAGATATTGAACTGAAGATTACCGACGAAAAGTTCTATCGCGAATGGAATGTGTCCGCATACGGTCGCCTTGATTCCAGTGCGGTTGTGGGCGTTTTTCCTTCTCTGAAGGTCAATGCCAAACGTCCCGAAAAGTGCCGTTTCTGTCATGGCTACAGTGCCGACGCCTTGGATTTTGATCTGGCCCGTGTAGAAGACTCCATCTTTGTCGAGTTCTTCCCGAAGATGCAGCGAGAATTGATGCTGCCAGGAATGCGTTTGCCCGAAGCCGACTCCAGCTATCTGGATACGCTTTCTGCAGCCTTCCTAAAGTTCAAGTTTGCCGACAATATGCCTCTTGAAGATTTCAGCCCCTGGGTGGATCGAGAAGGTATAGAGCAGCCCTTTGCCCGAGATGTTCCCGCCCCTCTCAAGAACTTGCTGAATAACACAGCCAGCCGCTATGGCCTGCGATATGTTTCCATACCAGTTCGTCTTGATGTTCAGATGGATTCTGATTTAGGTAAGGCAGGGGGCTTTACCTGGAAAATCCTCTGGACTCTATGGGATGCCCGCTATGGCGAACTGGTCTTCTTGACTTATTCTGAATACACGGCTTTTACCACAAGTCGTGTGGCTCCCGAAAAGGAATGGGCTGAACCCTTTGGCGCCCGTCTGCAGAAGATGTTCACTACAGATGTGAATACGCTGGAAGCCCACTAAAAACTATTCTTAACGCTGCAGTGTATTTTGACATTCTAAAAATGGAAAAGGCTCGCTTATGCGAGCCCTTTCTAATTAGTCCTTTAGGATTATCCGCCACGAATGTGGCGGATATAAAAACCGCCCG
>JAKSIG010000083.1 GCA_024398955.1 Fibrobacter sp.
TCCTTCATAACGGGAGGATCGTTGATGGACTTCACGGTAAGCTTCATCTGAGTCTTTGCAACACCGCCTTCGGGGTCAGTTGCTGTAAAAGTCAGAGTTTCAGAACCATTCCAGAGTTCGCTAGGAGTCTTGAATGAAACTTCGCGAGTCTTCTGATTCAGATTAACCTTGATATCCTTATTGCCGGTAATTTCGACCTTGAGCTTGGAGATATCGTGGTCTGCATCAGACAGATATTCGTCAAGAACGATAGAAGAAAGTTCATTCTTTTCTTCGACGGTCTGATCAGGAATCTTGGTAAACACAGGCAGGTCGTTGATGGACTTTACAGACAAAGTCACATCCTGCTTGACAGAAGCACCATCCGGGTCAGTGCAGGTGAAAGTCACAACTGCGGTACCATTCCAATAGGTGTCAGGAATTTCGATGCTTGCAATACGATTTTCATCGACGCTTACATTGAGAGTACCAGATTCCGGTTCCTTGCCCTGGTGCTTGACTTCGACGTCCCAGGAAAGTTCAGAATTCTTGTGGTCAGCATCCTTCACAAATTCATCAAGTTTGATCTTGGTGAACTGCTTCTTTTCATCGATGCTCTGGTTGGGAATAGCCTTTACAAATGCAGGCACATCGTTAACAGAGTTGACGGTAAAGGAATTTTCGGATTCAGCGCATGCGCCTTCGGGGTCGCAAGCCTTGAACTTAATAGATTCGCTACCATTCCAAAGTTTGTTCGGAATCTTGATGGTAGCAGTCTTACCAGACAAGACAACCTTAAGGTCCTTATTGCCGGTAATAGTCCATTTAAGTTGTTCGAAAGAATGATCAGGATCCTTAATCAGCTTATCCAGTTCGATAGGCTTGAATTCCTGCTTTTCATCGATGGTCTGTTCAGGAACATCTTGAACAAATTCAGGAGCATCGTTAATGGACTTAACGGTGAAGGTTACCTTAGCGCTAGCGGAAGCACCGGCAGCGTCGGTTGCCTTGAAGATAAAGGTTTCAGAGCCGTTCCAGAATTCATTCGGGATCTTGACGTTGGCGGTACCGTACTTGTCGATTTCGACCTTCAGGTCCTTACCACCTTCGACAGTCCACTTCAGCTTGGCGACATCGTCATCAACGTCGCTCACGAAATCAGTGAGGCTGATGGATTCGAATTCATTCTTTTCATCGATGGTCTGGTCAGGAATCTTCTGCATGACCGGAGCATCGTTAATGGGCTTCACAGTGAACACAGCGGTCTTGGAATCGCTGGCGTATTCACCATCAGTTGCAGTGAACTTGATCTTTGCGGAACCATACCAGTTGGGGTCCGGGATCACCACAGTGGCAACGCGGTTCGGGTCGATTTCCACATTGAGGTCGCCTTCAGCCTGGTCCTTGCCATTGGGCTGAATATCGAATTCCCAAAGCATCTGATTCTTCGGATGGTCGGGATCGGTAACATAATCGTCCAGTTTGATCTTTGCGAACTGCTTACCTTCGTCGATGCTCTGATCCGGAATCTGAGCCACCACCGGAGGATTGTTCACAGACTCAACGTTAAAGTTTACGGTTTCGGAACCTACAGCACCCTTAGTATCGGTTGCAGCGAAAGTAATGTCTTCGTTACCATTCCAATACTGATCAGGAGTTTCAATCGTTGCCACGCGATCCGGAGAAATGGAAACCTTCAGCTTCTTGTTTCCGGTAACGGACCACTTCAGCTGGTTCGGCTTATCCATGTCGTCGGAAACGTAATTGTCCAACTTAATCGGAGCGAACTTGCCACCTTCGTTGATGGATTCGCCAGGAATACCATTCACAGAAGGAGCGTTATTTTCAACAGCCGCAGCATCACCGGCACCAGCTTCCTGAGCAATTACGCCCACAGAAGCAAGCAAGCCAGCAGATGCCAACAAGGCTGCTACAGACCAGTTTTTTCGTTTCATTTATGATCTCCCATAAATTCCATCCACTATGTGTCGTACAAAAGAGACTAGCACAAGCGATTTCTTTCTTCAATAAACCATAAACACGCTGTCGTTTTTAGCGAGTTTTACCGTTCAAATATAGTGATTTCGCGCACTTTTTTACAAAAAATTGACGTTTTTAGGCCAAAAACGCAACATAGACCAGTTGACAAAACAGAGAAAATTTCGTAAGTGATTGACAGTCAATGTGATAGGAATATCTAAAAACAGATTCATTTTTTTGAATACCTTGCAGTAAAGAGATCCTTTTGTCCTCGAAATCCAGAAGGCATACTTTCAAATGTAAATTTTTTGTAAAAGTTGTCGTTTTTCAGCAGATTTGGACTCAACCGACCCGTTTTCAGACCCATTTTTTATGACAAGACTTCTTAAAAAAATTATCTTGCCTAACGGTAATTAACTTCAACTTAAGGTAAATCAAATGAAATTCGTATTCCTTTGCGACGCCAACTACCTCAAGGGCGACATGGTCAACTTCGTGAGCAACTTCCCCACCAATCACGAGCTGGTCACCATGACTTCCGATGAACTGCTCCAGACCAAGTCCATCTTCGACGGAACTTTTGCAGTTCTCGCAGAACGCACCACCTGGCAGAAGAATTTCAGCCTGTTCCGTTACTTCGGTCTGCTTCCCCTGCTAGAAGTCCTTCCCCTTGGCGTTGTAAGCCGTTCCCGTCGTAGCGAACCTCTCAAGGGCCGTACCCAGAACCGCAATCAGGAAATCTACTTCAACCCCTCCTCCACCGCCGAAGAACTTTACCTCCAGGTGGACAAGTTCGTTGCAGCACCTCCTGCCGGTTTCACCTACCCCCGTGGTACAGCAAAGGCTTAATCAAAAGCTTTTATGCAGCGCAAGGTTCTAGACAACCTATACAACCAAGGCGGTCTTACCCTTTTCGCCTTTCCGGCCGAATCGGAAATTCCCCTGAAAAGCCTGCAAAATTTGGCTCTGGCGCTTAACGCCGGAGCTTCTTTTGTGCTTATGGATTTTTCAGGAAAACATCCGTTTGAAGATGCAACCCTCAAAAGGCCACTTCCCGAGAACGACGACCAATTTAGGGCGCTGTACCACGAACTTCAAGAAATCAAGAAAACCACGCCACAGGTGTTGGGAATACTGCCTCCCGAGATTTCCGAAAAGCAGGCTCATTATCTAGCCTTAATTGCCAGGCTGCTCATTGTCGCGCCAACAAGCATCGAAAACGACTGCGCCGACAATCGTGATAATGCAGCCGCCTATCTGGAAGACAGCCCCAGCCTTGCCCAAATTTCACTTCTGTGGCTTTTCTCTACAAAGCCCGCAAAGCGACGTTTTCCCAAAGCCTACAGCGCCGTAAAGAAAAGCATTTCGTTCTACAGCGAAGTCCGCAAAAGCGATTGGCAAAAACATCCCGATGAATTCGTAAGAATCATCGCAAATGTGCAAAAGATCGGCATTCTAAACAAGAACCTGTTAGATGGAATTTCTAAAGTTTTCAAACAGATTTTCCCGCTGTTTCTGCTGGTTGCGATCGTGTGCCCATTTTTCTTTGTCAACCACTTGGAACCAGCTCCATCAAATCTCCGCGACAGGACTCAAGAACGTGATCGTCTCGCAGTAGCACCATCCTTTGAATACGTTTTCGATGGAAAAGAAACTATGCAGAGAATCGCCCGATACGCCATCGGAAGATTCAACGCCACCATTACCAACGAAAAGATGATTCGTCAATATGTCGATGTGACTCTTGACGAAAACGGCTACGAGCCCAACTCTTGGGATAAAAATGGATTAAACTATCCCCCTAACGGGACTTACATTAAATTTTCGCGCCCCGACTATCTGGGCAGCACAGCATCGGACTCAATTGGTGCCGCCTGGAAATACTGGACTTCCATAGTTTCTGACAGCGTCAGCTATTTAACTGAATTCTACCACGAAAAGCCAACCGCCAATCAAAGACAACATAACGGCATTGACCTAGCCAGCCGCCAGGGCGCCCGCATTCTAGCCCCCTTCGCAGCAAAGGCCTGGACTAGCAAGGATGAACGCGGAGGCGTAATCATCGGCCTAGTTCGCGAGAAGGACGTCATCTTGTTTATGCATTGCGACAAATTACTTTATCTAGACGGACAAGAAGTAATGGCAGGAGATCCTATCGCCACCGTAGGTACCACAGGCCACACCACAGGCCCGCACGCCCATGTTGTCACGGGATTGATAGACAGGAATGGCGACAAGAGAATTGGCAACGTTCGATACAAAGTAATAGACCCTATTGACTGGTTCTACCGATTCAAGCCCAACAGTAACCACTAAAAACGATTTCTCTCGTACAAATTCACAATAACAAAAATCAAGATGATGTTGTGAAATTTACAACACGTTGTATGTGATTTTCTTCACATTCGAGCGCGCTTTTTTCAACAAAAAAACTTTCAAAAAACTTTTTTCTTGTTTCTGTAAGAGAAATGTTACTTTACACATCTCGCCAAGATATCCACAATTAAATAACTTTGTTCTCGGAATTAGGGATTGATAAATAAACGGGAAAAAAAGGATAAATATCAATGAAGTTTCGTGTTTTGGCCTTTGCAACCATTACAGCAACCCTTCTCACCGGATGCTCTGGCATTGTCACCCCTAAAGCAGAACTGGCCGATCACGATCCAGTCCACAGCATCTCTGCAATAGACAACATGATCGTCTCTCTGAAGCAGGAATACATCGACAAGTGCTACATGCCTGTCGCCAAACGCAAGCCGCCCGAAAACGCATGCCAGTCCGAACTGTTCCAGATGCTGGAACGCCGTTACAAACTGAACTTCAACCAGAATCACGTTGCAATGGCGGCAAACACCCTGATGTTCAAGGATGTTGACGCAAAAATTATGGAAATGTCCAGAAACGATCCTGAAGTTCGAAACGCAATCCGCGGAGCATTCTCTAGCACAAACGAGATGCTGACCTACTACAAGGACAAGTACCAGTTCGAAACTCAGCTGGAAAAGTACTAATCAGCCGATCAACCAGTTTTCAACATTTCAAAAGACCTTCGATTTTCGAGGGTCTTTTTTTTTGACCGCCAAAAAGCATTTATGAACTAACGGTCTGGTTGGCCGTTTTTCGGTTATACAAAAAAGACTGCAGGAAAAACCCACAGTCTTTTTTAAGGAGAAATTTCAAAAATTATTTCATGTACTTCTTGAAGACATTCAGCATGTTACCGTGCCAGCTGCTGCCAGTGGAAGCTTCAAAGCCACCACAGTTCTTATAGCACCAGTAATGCCAGCTCATGCCATACTTTTCAGCCTGCTGGATAACAGCTTCGGTCCATGCTTCGCGATTGGCATCGGAAACAGCGGAGCAGCCACCCTTATTGGCCACGCCGAACTCACCAACATTCATAGGCACAGAGCCGCCGTTAGCATCCGGGAAGGCCATTGCGATATCTTCTGCATAGCTGGTAAAGTGACCAGCAATAGAAGTTACGCCACTACCTGCGTTACCGTTACAGTCGTAACCATGGCCCTGGTGAGTAAAGGTGTAAGGATCATAGTAATGGCCACTTACAATGATATTTCCATCGTTTGGCAGATTCAGCTTAGGAATCTGAGCAAACTTGGAGTAACCATTGGACTCGAACATGATGGTCTTACCCTTAGAAACAGAACGAATTGCTTCGTAACCCGTAGTCATAATCTTGTTCACTTGATCCTGGGTCATGTCATGGGGTTCGTTGAAGATTTCAAAGACAAGGGCATCGTCCGGGAAGGAATCAAAGGCCTGAGCCACCTTCTTCCATTCACTGGCAAAATTCTGAAGAGCCCCGTCGAAGCTACCATTCTTTGCAGCAGAATAAAGGTTGTCGTGATGATGGCTGTTAACAATCACCGTAAGACCAGCTTTCAAAGCCAGCTGAACGTCTTCCTTTACGCCGTTAAGCTGAGCATCTACACCAGCCGACCAACGAACCGGGAGACGGATAGAATTGAATCCAGCAGCCTTGACTGCTGCAAAGTCACCATCGCCAATAGGATTGCTCCATGCACCATCACCAGTACCCGGAGAATCCCAGGAGTTACCGAAGTTAACACCCGCACCAAGCTTCTTGTTCATTGCACGACCCTTGGAATAATCCACAGGAGTCTTGGTAAGCTTTGTCCACACGCCAGAAACACACATGTAGGAGCTGGACTCGTACTTGGTAACCTTCAGGTTGCTAGAGCTGTTACAAGCTCCGACCTGCTTGGCAATTTCCATGTTCTTCATGTCAGCTTCGTCAGCAACCTTCCAAATATTCTTGGAACAGAGGAAATACTGACCGCTAGCACCCAATTCCATGGTACCGGCCTTGGATTCGTTACATTCGCCAAAGGCCTGGGTTGCAGCGATATCAGCAAGCTGAGCATCGGTCACTTCGGTCCACAGGGAATCCTGACAAATGAAGTTCTTTGCTACGTACTGGCTGTTAGAATTTCCATTAGGCTTCAGTTCCTTCTGGTTGTTCTTGCCGCAAGTGCCCAAATTATACTGAGCGCCCCAGAAAGCATCAACTGCTCCCTTGTAGTAGATAATATCGGCATCGTTATGAATGTCAGAAAGCACATAGGTAGGATAACCAATATCAAGATAGTAGGCCTGGTCAGCCAACTTGGCTCTCAGCACTTCGTCGTCCCATGTACCATCAAGACCAATATCGGCAGCAATGGCAGAAATTATGGCATCAACACTTGCTGCGTCACGTTCGTTCAGCAAGATAGTCGAAATTGCCAAAAGGTTCTGACCAGCCTGATTCATATCGTACAGGGAAATATCCTCGAAACGGGTAGAATCCTTGACAAAGCCAAGAGCCGTAAGAACTTCCTTTTCGGCGCGATCCTTTGCCGCAGTAAAGTTAAGCCCCATGCCAACCAAGGTCTGCACACGATCATATTCCAGACGAGTCAGGATGTTAACGTTGACTTTCTTACGATCACGCAAGTCTGTTAACGCCTTGAGACCAGAAGCAGAAGTATTTGCATTTTCCGTAGTAAAGTCGGTATAGCTGCCAGAAACTTCAACGCTGGCAATAGCTGAGCTCAAAGTACCACTTGCAGTATAGCTACCAACATTGTCAGACACCTTAGAAGAACCTGCCCCAGGTGTCAAGGTCATGGTCTTTGCGTCTACAGAAGAAATCGAAACGGATGCACCAGACTTGAAGGGGCCCAATTCAGCGACACCCTTGATGTCAAAAGCTAACGTAGATACAGATTCAGAACCATCGGGAGCCTTTTCTTCATCAGAAATCGGCTTTTGGGTAATGTCTTCTTCGGGCGGAACTACGGGAGTCGGCAAAGTATCTGTGACAGGGGGAACAACCGTAGAAGAATCCGTACCCGTAGAGGGAATCGTAGACGGAATGGACGGATCAGTTACAGGAACCGAGGGGTCAACCACGGGATTCGTAATAGGAAGACCCGTTACAGGGTCAATAACGACACTAGACGAGCTAGAAACTGTCGATTCCGTAGAAGAAGAACTGTCATCGGAACAGGCGGTCATTGTGACAATGGGCACAAGCGCAACTAAGCCCAAGAAAGACTTTTTCATAAAAATCCTCATAAATTTTGCCTTAAATATATATCTATAGAACATAAATGCGAAACTCCCCTTAAAAAATGCTGTACACAAGTGTTACCTATCACATTAACGAACGTCACATTTTTCTTACATTCAGAAACATAGGGCTCTAAGGATCGATTAAACAAAATAAAACGCATTTTTTGCTATCTTTCCACCGCAAAATTTTAAAATGAGCCGGCTTTGCCGCAGGCTCGCAAACAAACGAGACACAATATGGGAAAATCATTATACCAGAAAATTTTCGAAAGCCACACTGTTGCTAAGCTCCCCAGCGGCCAGTGCCAGCTTTTCATCGGTCTCCACCTCTGCCACGAAGTGACCAGCCCCCAGGCATTCGCTTCCCTTCGTGAAGAAGGCACCAAGGTCCTGTTCCCGGAACGCACCTTCGCTACCGTCGACCACATTATTCCCACCACTTTCCCGGAACGCAACCGCCCCCTCCAGGACGGCATTTCCGAAGAAATGTTCTCCCATATCGAAAAGAACACCGAATCCAACGGCATCAAGTTCTTTGGCCCCAAGACCTGCGAACAGGGCGTGATCCACATCGTTGGCCCGGAAGAAGGCGTGACCCAGCCGGGTATGACCGTCGCTTGCGGTGACTCCCATACCGCTACCCACGGCGCCTTCGGCGCTATCGCCTTCGGTATCGGTACTAGCCAGGTGGCAGACGTTCTCGCCACCCAGACTTTGGCCATGAGCCCCCTCAAGACCCGCCGCATCAACTTCACCGGCAAGCTGAAGCCGGGTGTTACCGCCAAGGATGTCGCCCTCGCCTACATCGCAAAGCTTGGCGTGAACGGTGGCGTTGGCTACGCTTACGAATTTGCAGGCCCTGTTATCGAAGCTATGAGCATGGAAGGCCGTATGACCATCTGTAACATGGCTATCGAAGGCGGCGCACGCGTTGGCTACTGCAACCCCGACGAAAAGACTTTCGAATTCTTGAAGGGCAAGCCCTACGCTCCCAAGGCAGACAAGTGGGATGAAGCTGTCGCCTACTGGAAGTCCGTGGCTACCGACGCCGACGCTCAGTTCGACGACGAAATCGAAATCAACTGCGACAACCTGGAACCCATGGTGACCTGGGGTATCACTCCGGCACAGGCAATCCAGCTCAACGACAACATGCCGAAGATTTCTGAATTCGAAGGCTCCGAAAAGAAGGTCATCTCCGAAGCTTATGAATACATGGGCTGGGAAGAAGGTGGCAAGATGATCGGCACCCCCATCGACATCGCCTTCGTAGGCTCCTGCACCAACGGTCGCTTGTCCGACCTCCAGGCTGCAG
>JAKSIG010000084.1 GCA_024398955.1 Fibrobacter sp.
TAAGTTTTAGACCCGCCCGCGTATTTGCAATGCAGTTGCTGTACGCCATGGAAATTACCGGACAGACCGTAGGGGAGGCTCTCCCCGGAGTTCTGGATGCTCAGGAAATTCATGATAACCAGAAAAAGTATGGCATGAAGTTGGTTGACCTGGTTCAAGAACATCGTGCTGATTTGGATGAAAGCATTAAGGCCGCGGCCGCTCATTGGGAACTGGATCGCATGGCTAGTCTTGACCGTATTTTGCTTCGCATTGCCATGGTGGAACTGACCTACATTCCGGAAGTGCCTATGAAGGTGGCTATTTCTGAAGCTGTTCAGATTGCTGCGAAGTTCAGTACCGATTCTTCCTCGTCTTTTGTTAATGGCTTGCTTACTGGCTTTTTGCAGAGCCGTGGCATTGTAATTCCGGGTACTAAGGAGAAGTAACGTGTTCAATAAAGAAAAATGGATGAAGCATATTTTTGCGGGCATCGCCTGCTTGGTGGCCCTGATTGTTTACGCCATGACCATGGCTCCTACAGTGTCTTTCTGGGACTGCGGTGAGTTTGTGGCCTGTGCCAATACTCTTGGTATTCCCCATCCCCCTGGAACTCCCTTTTTCGTCTTCTTGGCTCGTGCCGTTATTGTGCTGTTGCCCTTTGTCGAAGAAATTGCAAAGCGCGTGAACTACATTTCTGTGGTCAGCTCTGCTGCTACAGTTTATATTACGGCACTCTTTGCCTGGGAACTTCTGGCAACCGTTCTTAAGACTGATGCTCTTGCCCAGAAGATTTCTGACAAGGTGCGCTATATCGTACTGGGTACAGCCGCCCTCGTTGCTGGTTTCCTCCTGACTTTCTCTGACACTTTCTGGTTCAATGCTGTGGAAGCAGAAGTGTATGGCATTGCCATGTTCATCTTGATGCTTGTGTCTTACCTTGGTCTGGTGTGGTACAACAAGCGTGATGATGAAGACTCTGCAAATCGCATTCTGATTTTCATTTGCTACATCGCATTCCTGGGTGTTGGCGCTCACCTGTACACGATGCTCACTGTTCCTGCAGTGTTCGTGCTGCTTTTGGTGGCTCAGCCGAAAAAGATTGTAGAACGCATTCCTGTATGGATTACCGGTACCTTGCTGTGCTCTGTAATCTACATGGTTTCTGCATTTATTGAAATTTCTTTAGGTTGCTTAGTTGTACTTGCAGTCCTTAGCCTTGCAAAGCCTTTCAGTAAGAACATGAACAAGGCTGTTCGCCTATCCCTGGCTTTTGCCTTCTTCGCACTTATCGGCTACAGCACACACCTTTATATTCCTATCCGCTCTGAGCTGAATCCCACCATCGACGAAAACAATCCGGAAATCAACATCCGTGACGACGAGGGTAACCTGCAACTGGGCAACCTCTTTAAGTCCGAAAACTGGGATGCCTTTAACGCCTTTATCGAACGTAAGCAGTACGGTTCCGAAAGCATGATCAGCCGTGCCTTCTACCGTCGTGCCCGTACCGCCCACCAGTTCCTCAGCTTCCCGCACATGGGTTACGGTGGCTACCAGATGGCCCAGTACCTGCCCTACAAGGTGGGTGAGGTAAACTACGCAAATGGCGTCTACACCTTTGATGCTGGCGACAATCAGCCTCTGGAACGTTTTGGCTTTAAGTTCCCCACGCAAATGAGCTTCATGGGCGATGCTACTGTTCCTCAGCTCATGATTTTCCTCCTGTTCAATGGCCTGATTGTCATGGTCTGCGTCTTTATCTATAAGCGCAATAAAAAGCTGGGTGTCTTTACTTCTGTTCTTTATGCACTCTGCTCTTTGGGCCTGCTGTTCTATATCAACTTTGCCGATGGCGCCCGCATGGAACAGCGCGATCATGATTACTGGGTCAGTGTCATGAATCGCAATATCCAGGATCTGAATAATCGTGGTGCAGGAATTACAGCTCTTCCTGACCCCAACGATCTTATCGATATGCGTCAGAATATCGAACATACCAAGATCCGTCTTGAAATGCTGAGAGGCCGCGAAGGTTCCGACGCACGTGTTGCAGAATTGCAGAAGGCTCTCGAAGGCTATACCAATTCCGCAGTCTGGCAGAACTGGACCAAGATCGAAAATGGCTTCGCTCAGGTGGGGCAGCGCGCTCCGTTCCCTGAATCTGTACATCTGGAAGTTCGTGAACGAGACTACTTCTACACACCGGCCTTCATTTTCATGAGCTTGATCTTTGGTATTGGCGCCGGTATCCTGGTGTTCCTTTGCGCAACAGGAACCATGCCTGCCCTTGCCACTCCTGTGGCTGCAGTTCTGGTTCTTGTGTCCTTTGCAATTCCGTGTGCATCCAACTACAAGGAACATGACCGTTCTGGCCTGTGGGTTCCCTGGGATTATGCTTACAACCTGTTGAACAGCTGCCGTCCTAACGCAATTCTCTTTACCAATGGCGATAACGATACCTTCCCCCTGTGGTTTGCTCAGGAAGTGGCTGGAATCCGTAAGGATGTTCGCGTAGTAAACTTGTCTTTGGGTAATACGGACTGGTATATTAAGCAGATGCTTGAAAACGAACCGAT
The DNA here is from genome assembly GCA_024398955.1 of Fibrobacter sp. GTDB lineage: Bacteria > Fibrobacterota > Fibrobacteria > Fibrobacterales > Fibrobacteraceae > Fibrobacter. Next base: position 2,559 of record JAKSIG010000084.1, read on the forward strand.
TCTCAAGCTTTCCTACACCAAGGAAACCATTGATAGCGACATGGTTCTGGATAATAGTTCCGCAAACAATCCCAACCATCAGACCTCTACTTGGGTTCGCAAGGCTCAGCGTCTTTTGCCGCAGCTTAAGAACCGTATCGATGCTATGGAAGGTCAGGAACTATCTGCAGCAGACTCCGCAAAGCTTTACCAGTTCAAGGTCCATTACCAGGTTTGGGATGCTTTCGTTGACTGGGCTCAGCGTACTCGCAGTGGCATGATGTTGACTCAGCATAAGTTGGTTATCGACTTGGCTCTCCAGAACATGGATCGACCCATCGAAATTTCTACCACCGTTGGAACTTCCAACTTTATGGGCCTCGAAAAGTATATGGTTCAGGAAGGCATGGTCTACAATCTGGTGAAGGGTGATCTGGAACCCAAGCGCAATGCCTTTGATGCTGCATATACTGCAAACCTTATTGACTCTGTCTATAAGTATCGTGGTTTGGGTGATGGTACTGCATTCATCAACGATGAAACAGAACGTCTCCTTTCTAGCTATATCTCTCTGTACCTGCAAATATCATTTGATGCTCGCGATAAGATTGAACAGCTCCGCAATGATCGACCGTTCACTGCCGAAAAGAAGGCTAAAGTGGACAGTCTGGCTGCTGCATCAGCAAAGTATCTTGAAATGGGCATTAAGCAGTTCCCCAAGGAATGGCGTAACTACTGGGCAGCTGCTTTCGTTTACCAGGCTGCTGGTATGAAGCAGAAGGCTCTTGAAGTTGCAAACCGTGGCCTCGATGCAGTTCCCTCTTTCGAAGAAGGCGGCCGCGCTCGCTTGATGATGGCTATCCGTCAGGCAGAATCTATGTCTGATGAACCGCTGCAGATTGAGCAACCCGCACCTGAACCGGAACCTGCTGCAGATTCTGCCGCTGATTCTGCTGCTCCTGCAACTGTGGCTGCCGCAAACTAAAGAGGTCTTGCATGGATCTGAGTCTTGTTATTCCGGTTAAGGAAGAAAGCGAAAACCTGCCGGAACTTCTTAAAGAAATCGCTGCAGCCATCAATCCTACAGGTTATACCTACGAGGTCATTATTATTGATGATGGCAGCCGCGATAATACCTGGGAGGTTGTAGAGACCTTGTCGAAGGAGTATTCCTTTGTAAAGGCTTACCGCTTCCAATTCAATTGCGGAAAGGCTGCTGGCCTTGCCTTTGGATTTTCAAAGGCGACCGGCAAGTATGTCGCAACATTGGATGGCGACCTTCAGGATGATCCTCTTGAAATTCCCAAGATGATCAAGATTCTTGATGACGGTTTCGATCTAGTTTCGGGCTGGAAAATTCGCCGTTTGGATCCTTGGCACAAGACCTGGCCTTCCAAGTTGTTTAACCTTACGGTTTCTGCTGTATGTGGACAGCGTCTCCATGACTTTAACTGCGGTATCAAGGCATATCGTAGTTCTGTGGTTCGCTTCATTCACCTTTATGGTGACTTCCATCGTTTTATTCCGGTGATGGCTAAGTGGCAGGGTTTCCGCATTACCGAAATGCCTGTGGCTCATAGAGCCCGAGTCCATGGTGTCTCCAAGTATGGCGTATCCCGCCTGGTTTCCGGATTCCTGGATTTACTATCCTTGCTGTTCCTTCGTAGCTTTGCTGCAAAGCCTCTTCATTTCTTTGGCCTTCTTGGTTTGGTATTTATGTTGGCTGGCTTGGGCGTGTGCGGTTACTTTGGCTATGAATGGATAAAATTTGGTGCTCTGCATGTTCGTCCGCTGCTTTTGGCAGGAGGCTTCTCCCTGATTATGGGGGTGCAGTTCTTTAGCCTAGGTCTCCTTGGCGAAATGATGAATGGCAACAAGAAACAGACTTATCCCGTGGCAGAAACGATTAATGACAAGGGAAATTAAACATGGCTTATCCTAAGAGTTTGGTAATTGTTCCTACCTACAACGAGAAGGAAAATATCCTGCTCATCATGTCTGCAATTCTTGAGCAGAATGAATGTCTCGAGATTCTTGTTGTAGACGATGGATCTCCGGACGGTACTGGCGATATCGTCGAGGAAGAATCTCAAAAGAATCCTCGTATTCATCTTCTTCGTCGTCCTGGCAAGATGGGGCTGGGCTCTGCTTACGTTACAGGCTTTAAGTGGGCTCTTGAACGAGACTTTGAACGAGTCTTTGAAATGGATGCCGACTTCAGCCACAATCCTGCAGACCTAAATCGTTTTTTGGAAGCGGCCGAAAATGGAGCTGACCTGGTGCTGGGCAGCCGCTATCTGGACCGTAAGATCAGTGTTGTCAACTGGGACCTGAAACGCCTGATTCTAAGCTATGGAGCAAATGTCTATACACGCATTGCCACAGGCCTTCCCATTAGCGATGCTACGGGCGGTTTTAAGTGCTATTGCCGCAGCGCCCTTCAGGCTTTAAACTTGAATAAGATGAAGAGTGATGGCTACTGTTTCCAAATTGAGACAACCTTCAAGATTTGGAAGAAGGGACTTACTGTTAAGGAAATTCCGATTGTGTTTACGGACCGTACTCGTGGAACTTCCAAAATGAGCGGTGGTATTATTTCTGAGGCCTTCTTCCTGGTTCTCAAACTGCGTCTGGGTCTGGCATAATGGATGCTAAGTATTCCTGTTCCGTTATTATTGTCGCCTACAATTCCTGCGACTTTATTCCGGCTTGTCTAAAGTCGGTACGCGATGCCTGTGAAGGCATTGATTCCCAGGTCATTGTTCTTGACAATGGTTCCCCGGAACCGATTCTTCCTGAAATTAAGGAATTTTTTCCTGAAGTCTTGTGGATGGATTCCAAGGAAAATCTAGGCTTTGGCAAGGGATGTAACTTAGCCGAAAAGAAGGCCTCCAAGCCCTATCTGTTTTTTATAAATCCAGATACGATTGTCTCGAAGGATTCCTTTAGACAGTTGCTGGATTTTGCATTTGAACATCCTGAATCTGGAATTGTTGGCAGCCGAATTCTTAACGAAGATGGCTCTCTGCAGTTGGCTTGTCGTCGTTCTTTTCCGACTACATTTTCTGCAATTTCCAAGACTGTAGGCTTAGCCGCGTTGTTCCCCAAGAGCAAATTGCTGGCCTCCTACAATATGACTTACGCCGATCCTGACGAAGTTACAGAAGTGGATGCCGTTAGTGGTTCCTTCTTCTGCATGCGCCGCGACTTGTATGAACAGCTGAAGGGCTTTGACGAAGACTTCTTCATGTATGGCGAAGATTTGGATCTCTGCTTCCGAGCCAAGGCAGCGGGCTTCAAGAACTACTATACTCCGGCAACAAACATTCTGCATTTCAAGGGCCAGAGCTGCAAGACTCGCCGCTGGAAATCCTACGTGGACTTCTACAAGGCCATGATTATCTTCGTGAAGAAGCACAAGGACTTGTACTTTGTACCGACCATCTTTGTGACCTTGGGCATTCTGTTTGCTGCTTTTGTGGGAATGTTCTCACGCCTGATTCCAAAGTTCTGGAAGATATTCCTGGATTTGGGCGTGGTGGCTCTGTGGGCAATTGCGTTCCTAAGCTTTGAAAAAATTTTGGACACGAGTTCAGTTGGCCTCCACGCTTCAATGGCCGCTGATATTCCTGCTAATGATCCTACTCCTGCTATAACGGTTATCAAACATTCCATTTTTGAATTCAGTCAGTTTGAAGACTGGTGGCTTGTGGCCATTGTGGCCATCGTAAATGTGGTGTTCCTGACTTTCCGTGGGGAATATACCAGCGCAAGTCTTAAGGGGGAAAAGTTCATTCGCTTCCTGCTTCCCCTGAATTTGATTGCGGTGGGCTCCTACATGGGTTACCGTTATGTAACCCAGCAGCCTATTGAAAATAATCTTCCGTATGACACAATCTTCATTTCTGAAGTTTGTGTTGGGGCTTTGTTTATTCCCCTGGCCCTCAAGGCCTGGCGCCGTGTGGCATTCTGGATAAACTATTTCTATCGCATTTTTGCCAAGAAGCGTCATCGCTCCATTTTGCTGGGAGGTACCCAGGATTCACTGGATAGCTGGTTCGATCGCTATAATGTAATCCCCGGTATCGAAATTTTGGGCTGTGTCAGCAATGACCCTAAGGTGGTTTCCGAAGTAAATCGTCAGCATCTTCTTGGACCTCTTTCCAGTATGGAATCCGTATGCAATCGTACAGGGTGTCGTGAACTTCTCGTGGTGTCCAATTTTTCGGGTTATTGTGAACCTTATGACATAAATTGGCTGGATAAGCTCGGTTTGCGGGTGTTTTTGCTTATTGGTAACGGAAAAGATGGCGATTATGCCCTTGTAAACCTGAAATACCTGCACTAGGCATGAACGGTTGCCGAAAAATGATGTTATTTTTTGATTAAGTTATTGATGATAAAGGTTTTATGTTAGACTCTAAGCTTCTGGATATTATTTGCTGCCCTGAAACTCGGGCTACCTTGAAATTGGCAGATGACGCTCGTCTTGCTGCCCTTAATGAGGCTATTTCCACAGGAACCCTAAAAAATGCTGCTGGAGAAACCATTACAGAATCCCTGACCGAGGCTTTGGTTACGGAAGATGGTTCTAGGGCGTACCCAGTTCGTGAAGGTATTCCTGTACTTTTGTCTGACGAAGCAATTTTGCTTTAAGTTAAAGTTTTGCTCTAATCGTAGAGGTATATATGGCGGTAACGTTGGAATCTCTGAAAAAGTCTGTCGGTAAGAAGAACAGCAAGTCCAAGATTTTTGCTTGGCTGGCCGATCTTGAATTAGCTGCAGGCGACTTGGATACAGCTCTTCAGAGAGTCAACGGTGGTTTGACCCTTTATCCGAACGATATTTCGGCCAAGCTGGTTCGTTCCAAAATTTTATTTCAGAAAGGTGATTTCGAAGATTGCGTTCACGAATGTGAAAGCATTCTTGTGATGGATCCGTTTAATTTGGCTGCCCAGAAGATTATGGGTGACGCGTATGATCAGCTAGGTAACATTGCTGAACGCAATCTGTGCTATCGTCGCTACCATGATATGGACCCGCTGAACTCCTTCTGGAAGGAAGAGTATGACGTGGTTCCTGAAGCTGCTGTAGGTGCTGCCGCCGTTGCTGGCGCAGACGAATTCAGCATGCCTTCCGAAGACGATGGAGCTCTGGATCTGAATCTGTCCGAAGACTCTGCTGAAGCCAGCGAATCCGTTGAAGGTCTCTTTGACCATCCTGCAACAGCCTCTGGAGAAGAATCCCTGGATGGTGGCTTGTTTGAAAAGTCCAGCGAACAGGATGTTGAAAATTCCATTGATAAGGCTTTTGGCGAGGCTTTCGGCAGTGAAGCTGAAGATGCTCTGGAACAGGAGGATTCTCCCTTCACAAAGTCGCTTAGTGAATCTCAGTTTGGCGATAGTCTTTCCAGTGAATCTGCAAGCGCAACCGCAAGTCCCTTCAGTTCATCCTTCTTGGATGATGTTCCCGAAGAACAGACTTCCACTGCCGGTCAGATAGATGAACCTATTGCGTCTATCGACGATGATCCTTTTGCAGCTCTTGCCGCAATGCTTCCCAATAGCGATGCTTCTGAAGATGCCGCTATCGATGAATTGAATGCATCTCTGGATTCCGTCATGGATTCCATCAAGTCCGGTGAAACAGAAGAAAAGCCTGCGGAAGAATTCCCTGCAGATGATAACGTTTCCGGTGATGATGTTACTGCAGCTCTGTCTGACATGTTTGGTTTGGATGACGATCTGGAAGCCGAAGAAGCTCCTGCACCCAAGGCTGCTGATTTTGGTTCTATCGATATTGATGAAAAGGCCGAAGAAAATGCATCTAAGGTCTTTGAAACATCTGCTGCAGCCGACAAGCCTCAGAGCGTAGACGATGCCTTTGATTCCATCTTTGGCGAAGACGAACTTCCCGAAGAAAAGCCTGTAGAAAGCGC
>JAKSIG010000085.1 GCA_024398955.1 Fibrobacter sp.
CTGGCCTCCATATCAACTGGAAAGTCATGGGTATCTCTGCCGGTGTTGCTGTTCTTGGTGGTGGCCTTGCGTTCTTGTTCAATAAGTTGGCCAAGGATGCAACCTCTGACAGACCTGAAAAGGGCACTTTGACCAAGCCTGATGATTATCAGGATAATTATGACAAGGCTGGCAAATACCAGACTTTGCGCGCAGTGTCCTATGGTATCATTGGCCTTGGTGTAGTTGGCATTGGCCTGTCATTTGTTTTCTAGGAGTTTAGACATGAAACGTATTTCGTTACTTGCTTCTGCCTTCCTGTTTTCTGTGGGTTTTGTTGCCTGTACAGACTACCAGGGGGATTATGAATCTGCCTGGGAAGCTTATGCAGACCCGGACGAGTCTGGATCAAAGGTTCCTTCTACCTCTGTTCCCTCTGGAATGGAGCAGGATAATTCCTACTGCAAGAATGCCAGCGGAGAGTTTGTTGACATCGGTAAAAAGGATCCCGCAACAGGATGCACTTGCCTGGCGGATTTAAGCTGGAAGTGCCCTGAGACTTCTAAGACATGTACCGATGCAAAAGGCAGTTCTTATAATGTTGGCGCGATTGACCCGACATATGGCTGCTTCTGCATGAACGATGGTAGCTGGGGCAACTGTGTTTCCTGTAAGGATGACAAGGGCAAATCTTACACCGTTGGACAGGTTACCCTCGGCTGTACCTGCACAATCAATGGTTCCTGGAATTGTCCGTCCGATGTTATTGACGACTTGGAAGATGGCGACATGACCTGTAACTCCGGTGGCCGTTGGTCTGCCTATTCTGACTATGAAAATGGCGGTAGCACAACGTTCAGCAATAAAATTTCCGAAGGTGTATTTGTCGTACCCTTCTCGGGAAGCTCCTTGAACGGAACGAAGTTTGTTGCTGGCCTGTCGGATATCAAGCTGAATGCAGGAAGTTACAAGTATGACCCATTTGCAGGCTTGACCCTTGCGTTAAGGGCAGATGAGACTCCTTATGATCTTTCTAGCTGCTCTCAATTTGTCTATGACTATAGCGGCGCCAATCATCAATTCCGCGTAATGATGTATGGCGACTATAATGGTGAAAAGTCGGAATTCGATTATCACGGATTCTCTGTTACCGGTATCGCAGGCTGGACAACCGTGGCAATTCCCATGTCCTCTCTGAAGCAAAAAGGCTGGGGCTCTAAGGTTGCTCTCAATGCTTCCATGATTGGTCGCATTGGCTGGGAAATCCAGGGCACTGCAAAGTACAACTATCTGTTCATCGACAATATTCGTTGCGTAGGGGCAGATATCAAATAATGATATCGCACTCTTAAAGAGTCAAGATAGCTCTTAATTCAGCGGCGGCCTTTTCAAGGTCGTCGTTTATTATTATATGCTCGTACTTGCCCTTGGTCTTGGCGAATTCTACTTCTTTTTTTGCATTTGCAAGGCGAAGCTGGATTACTTCTTCGGAATCGGTACCGCGACCGCGGAGGCGGTGTTCCAGTTCTTCGTCGCTGGGGGGCAAAATCAGGATGCCTGTGGCATCGGGATAAACCTTGTCGAAGTTGACCTTGCCGAATACGTCTAGGTCAAAAAGAACGCGGTTACCTTCTGCGAGAGTCTTTTCTACAAAGCTCTTGGGAGTGCCGTAATAATTGCCATGGACTTCGTTCCATTCGATAAGTCCGCCTTCCTTGATGAGCTGTTCAAATTCTTCTTTGGTCTTAAAGAAATAGTGAACGCCATCTACTTCGCCGACTCGGGGCTTGCGGGTGGTGGCGGAAATTGAATACTTGATATCGGGAAAGTCGGGGAGTACCATTTTTTGCAAAGTGGACTTTCCTGCGCCGCTGGCGGAACTCATAACAAATAACTTGTTCTTCATAGATAAACCTTTCAATTAATAACTTCGTTATTCTTGATAACCGGCTCGGAAATGCCCATGCAAGCTTGGCCGCTTCTCTCGCCTTAGTTATCAACTATTCATTTTTCATTGTTCGCTGCCTTGTCCTCAATATACAGCGGACGCTGCTTGACTTCTTCGTAAATGCGACCGATATAGGCCCCCAGGATGCCGATAGTCATGAGCTGCACGCCTGCAAAAAATACAATGACTGTCATAAGGGATGCCCATCCCGGAACCGTAGTCGCGGGGGAGAGAATCTTTTCGAGAATCGACCAGATGAAGGCGGCAAAGCCAACGACTGTAGCGAACATTCCCATATAGAAACTGATCTTGAGGGGCGAGGTGCTAAAGCCGGTAATGCCATCGACTGCCAGACGAATCATCTTTTTGAGGGGGTACTTAGAAGTACCTGCGGTTCGTTCGGCGCGATCGTACTTGACCCCAATCTTCTTGAAGCCAACCCAGCAGACAAGGCCGCGAAGGAAGCGGCTACGTTCGGGCAGGTTCTTTAGCTGGTCTACAACGCAGCGGTCCATTAGGCGGTAGTCGCCTGTATCGGGGGGAATATCAATGCTGGTCAGCCTGCCTATCAGGCGGTAAAAGGCAAATGCCGTAAAGCGCTTGAAAATTGTTTCGCCGGCTCGCTTGTTGCGCTGTGCATAAACTACCTGGTATCCTTCGCGCCACTTCTTGAGCATTTCGTGAATCAGGCTGGGAGGGTCTTGCAGGTCGCCGTCGATAATGACAACGGCCTCGCCCTGTGCGTGATCCAGGCCTGCGCTAAAGGCGGCCTGATGACCAAAATTGCGGCTGAAGTTAACGATCTTGTTGGCCGAACCTGCAGGAATCAAGGATTCCACGATTTCGCGGGTGCGGTCCTTGGAACCGTCGTTTACGAAAATCAATTCGTGCTCGATTTCCTTCAGTTCTTCTTCGAGAACTTCGTAGGTCTTCGCCACAATTTCTTCTTCGTTAAAGACTGGAATAATAACAGATAAAAGCATTTTAACCTAACTGATAAAACTTCTCGCCATTACGGAATCAGCACTGCGTTGACAAAGTCTACGTGAGTGCAGTCGATGCCGCCCTTAAGCTTTGACCTTAAAGTTAACTTTTGAACGCCGGTAATGGGGGCGGTAAGCGTGTGGGCAACGCCATTTGTGAATACTGGGCTTGTGGCTAGAATTACGCCGTCGCCTTCGATTTCTACGTAGGCGCCTTCGCTACAGAGGGACTCGTCATCTAGACCTACGGTGGTGCGGAAGGAACTGTACTTGCCGCCAACATCAAAGGTGGTGGTAGAGGGTGCGTGGGTACCAAAACCGCTTTCGTAGGTAAGGCCATCAACCGTCATCTTGTGGCCTTCGATACTTTCGTTGGTATGAAGGCTGCCCCAGCCTTGGGTGTGGCTTTCGTAGTTCATTTCTGTAAGGAGAATAACGCCGTCTTCCTTGTACAGGTAATTGACGACTTGCTTCGCCAGGATCTTGTTCTTGTTGATGTCCCTGACGATGTACTGGATTTGGTTGAATCCTGGTTGCAGGTCGTTTGCAGAAATGACTGTGCGTTGGGCTCCGCTGACGTAGGATCCGCGGCTCATGATCTTGTTGTTCAGGGTAACGATTACTTCCCAAGAAAAGATGGCATCGCCGGTTTCGTTCAGGCTGTATTTTAACTGCAGGGAATCTGTGACTGTTGCGTTGACGTCGGTATTCTCGTCTACGTCTTCTAGCCTATTTTCGCCTGTAGGAGCGGTTATCATTTCGGGGCTTTCTATGGCTAGAATGTTGCCTGCGTTGTAGTTCTTACGGCCGTTGAACTTTGCGATTTGCACCCAGTAGTTGTTGGTAATCAGAATGTTCTTGATGCCTTCCATGTCCATTTCGCGTTCAAAGATGTCGCAAGTGGTGGCTATGCGGTGTTCTACCGCCTTCTTGTGATAAGTCTGGCTGTCCCAACAGTCTAGACCGCGGATGTAGTAGACTTCGCCCTGGTACTTGTCGATTAATGCCTGCAGCTGGTCGCTTTCTAGGCTGCGAGCCCGATTGTAATGGATTGATGAAACTCCGTAACCCACAAAGTGCCAGGGCCTTCCGTAAATGAACAGGCGGTCGCGCTTGGGCATTTCGCTGAGCCAGTCAAGAATCTCGTGTTCCTCGATGGTCAGGTGATTGCGGTTGTACATGATGTTCTTATTAAAGCTGTCTTTGTAGTGGGCGGTCCAGCCGGTAAAGCCTAGGCCGACAATTGCCATAAGAACAAGTGCAGTCTTTATAAGGTTCTGTTTGCTAGACATGGAACTTGCTGCAAGCTGCACCAGGTGGGCGACAGGCAGAGCCGCTACAAATGCCATGCTGGGAATCATCACCAAACTGTATCGCTGGTTGATTTCGATGCTAAAATCACCGGATACATTTTCGAGAATCATGTAGGTCTGCAAATGGTAGAGCAGTAGGAATGCCAACATTTCAAAATAGAACCAACGTTCCTTTCCTGCACCTTTTACCGCGTGGAATATGGCAAGTGCCACCAGGTAAATTCCGCCAGCGGCAAACAGGTAGTTAAAGTAAGTCAAGAAGGGGTTGGCCAGTTCGCCGTTGTCCTTCAGGGGTTTTGTCATGATTTCCCAGTTCTTGGTCAGGTCTTCGATAAAGTGACCGTGGGCGCTGAACTCGCCACCCTGGAAATTGAACCCCTGGAAGTAACTGATGGTCAGCAGAACGGGAACACTGAAAAGGGAAAGCAAGAAGAAGAAGGTTGGGGTCTTGGCGCTCTTTTGGTCGAGCAGCTTGGGCAGTGCCAAAAGAATAAAGGGGGCAAAGCAGAATACGGTTTCTTGACGAGTCTGGGCAAAGAATGCCATGACCAAGGCTGCCAGCGCCCAGTGCTTTACGGTGTTGCGGTCAAAGGCGTACTTAAAGGTTAGCAGGGCCAGTGCAGAAAGGAAGATGTAGAGGGGTTCCACCGACATGGAGCGGAACTGGAAAAGTACGGTAGGCTGCAGCGCCATCAGCAGCGACGCAAAGAACGCCAGCAGGGGCTGCCTGGTCCAGGCCACTACCGCCAGGAACATCAATAAAATCGCCAGCGGGAGCATCAGCAGTTCCAGGTAGAAAATCCAATGAAGGTTTGTTCCCAGGATGGGCATGCCAATCAGGTAGAGGAACGACAGTCCCTTTGTTTTAAAGCTGTTAGAGGTGGCGACGCAGTTAAGGTCGCCGTTTTCGAAATAGCCCTGATTGCAGGTTCCCGTTTCCTGATTGTAGTACATGTTCTGAGCTACAGAAAGAAAAATGCTTTCGTCGCTCTGAACGCGGTGGCGGGCCTCGATTTGGGTGGCCGCAAAAATGGTAATGGCCGCAGTAAAGGCCAGCATGACAATGCTAAAGGACTTTTCTGGAAGTATAGACTTTAGCCAATCCCGAAGATCCTTGCGGAGAACGATAACGAGGGCGATGCCTGCTACAAATTGCACTGCGAACAGAGGCAGCGGCAATTTTAGGTCAAGCATCTGGATAAGATCCTTATGGCCTACGTTTGGACCCAGGTAAATCAGAACGGGGATTGCGATGGCGCCAATAAGACCTGCGATGGTCCCTGCGTGGGCCAAGTTCTTAAGCATTTTTAATAGAGAATTCATTCCCTAAATATAAATAAAGTACGGTTTAAAACTTTACTTCCCTGGTTTACAGATAGCAATAGAGGCTGATTGAATTTGCCAAGGTCAAATGTGACCGTTTTTCCGCTAAAGTTCATTCGGCTTAGAAGTTGCCCGTTCATAGAGAAAACCAGCAATGTCTTGATGCCTTCGACGTTGGTGGTAAAGTCGACTCTGGAACCGTTAAAGCTGAAATGTGAATTTGTCTGCAATTCGCCGCGGCCGGCAAATGACGTTTTTGCAGAGGAACTTGTTTCTGGCGGTGCGGCGTCGGAACTGCTTTCGATGTCGCTGGAGCTTGATGTTTCGGGCTCTGCTACAGAGCTGCTGGATTCCAGGGTGTCGGCGGCCTGGCTACTAGACGAAACGGCCTCGCTGCTGGAGGATTCCTCTTCATCCTCTTCGCTGGAACTGGAAAGTTCGACGATGTCTTTGGGCACTCCTTCTAGTAGCGAAATGCTACCTGAGTCTGCATCCATATCCACATTGAAGGAAACGTAGGTGTAGCTTTTGGATTCCGAGATCCCGCTGATGGAAACGTTGAGATTGGTGCTGTCCCAGGTAATGAAATTCTTGAAGTTCTTTACGCGGCTGTACCCGGGGAAGGCGTCACCATAAAGGTTGCTGTAGCTGGCCAGACCATCGGCCTCTACAATGTCTACATGCTGGTGCGAAGTGGTGTTTACGTATGCGGAATCCCAGACGTTCGCCTTGTAGTCGATGTGCCAGATCAGCATGCCGTGGTATGGCTGGGCCTTGTCCCAGCCGCTGCCGCTTCTGTATTCCATCAAGAAAAATTCGTCGGAATTTTTGGGGTTGGGCACACGCAAGGCTACGTTATTCTGGATGCCGCTGAGCTTGACGGTTCCCTTCATGTTTAAATTCGTAACAGACATCCAGCCCAAGGATAGACGCTCGAATGCTGAGTAGTAGGGCGGGGTAGTGCCTAAGGGGCCTGCCCTCTGAATCGTATTGTAGGCGCCCATGTCCATTACGTCCCAGTTGGAGGGCGTTACAAGAACATCGTCATTGGCGTACATGTCGGGGAGCCCTAGCAGATGGCTGAACTCGTGAATAAAGTTGCCGACGCCGAATAATTTTTTTGAATGGGAATTTTCTTCGTAAGAAACACCGTCTAGCTCGCTATTGCAGGAGTATTCGTAGATATAGCGGGTACTGAGTTTATTGTTTCTTGTGAGAACGCTAACGGTATAAGGACGATTAAAAATCCATTTGTGGGGCCAGATGGCTGAATCCTGGTGGGAGTCGTGGGCGCCGAGGCCCGCATAAATCATGTGTACAAAATCTAACGCCTTGTCTCCATCGTTATCATAGGGAGAAAAGTCGAAGTTGCTTTTTTTGAGGGAATCCAGGGCGGCCTTTAAGGCGTTTTGTGCGCCAAAATTCTTGTTGGGCGACATTTCCCCGTAGTCCTTGTAATGGCTTCCGCTAATGGTAACGGGGCCGACTACGTCAAAGTGGGGCTTGAATACGCCCATGGAGTTTGTAATAAAGTAATCGCGGACGCTGCCTTCGTTGCCTAGAAGGTTGTAGCCTTCCTGGTTAAGCAGGCTGTCAAATGCCGCCTGCGGGTCTTCAGAAGAAAACTTGACATCGCTGAACTGGACAAGAACGACCAGGGCCTTTTTTTCGCCGGATTTCAGGTTGGGATTGGCGATAGGCATTCGCAGGGGCGCTGGAATGCTGGAGGTGTCCTTGGTGATTTCGCTGGTCTGGTCGACATCGCCGGCGGGGGCTATTTTTTGCGGCCTTGCATTGGGGTCGATGCCGTTTTTGAACTGAGCGCGCAACTGCTTTAGGGCGTCATTCTTTTTGGGGGGCTTTGTTTTAGATGGCTTGCCGTTTTCGTCGGCGTATCTTAAAAAGCCTTGGTCGTCCCGGACTAAGGGGTAGCCGTCTGCAGATTCCAGGTAATGGAATTTTTCGCTCCCTTTTTTCTTGACCAGAATAGATGTTCCGTCGGGCTGTTTTACAGCGTAGCTTCGCTCATGTGCAGGCATAGACCATGCGCTTACGGATAAGGCAATCAGTAATGCTGCAAACAGCGAAAATTTAGGGGAGCACAGTTGCATATAATGAACTTAATAAATAAAAAAGGTGTAAGGATACTGCTATTTGTAAAGAAACATGTATTTTGATTTTGCGTAGTGAACGTTTGTGTACGAAATGGGCCTGGAATTCCCGTTTTTCCTTGTTACGATTTGCCTATTGCCTTGTGAGTTTTTGGGTAAAAAGCTAAATTTGGCTCAAATTTTAAAGGCGGCTCATCGCCTTATATATAGAGAGAGGTAAAAAAGTGCAAGACGCGATCGTTACTAAAGCGGCCGACAACGTTCGAATTCTTTCCGCTGCCATGGTGCAGAAGGCTAAGTCCGGTCATCCGGGTGGAGCCATGGGTGCAGCTGACGCTACCACCCTGCTTTTCGCAGAATTCCTCCGCTTCGATCCCGAAAATCCCAACTGGGAA
>JAKSIG010000086.1 GCA_024398955.1 Fibrobacter sp.
ACGCCACTACACCTACGTAGTCGAGAATCTTTTGAACCTGTTGTTGGATTGAGATATGTGTAGTGTCAATTTCGATAGCGTCATCCGCCTTCTTGAGGGGGGCGTTGGCGCGGGAGGAGTCCAGGCGGTCACGTTCCGTGAGGTTCGCGAGGACTTCTTCATAGGTAACCTGCTCGCCTTTTTCAAGGAGTTCCTTGAGGCGGCGTTCGGCGCGGACAGCCACGTCCGTCACCATGAAAAACTTGTATTCCGCATTAGGGAAAACCACCGTCCCGATGTCGCGGCCGTCCAGAATGCAACTGGACACAGCTCCGATTTCACGCTGCATCTTCGTCATGGCGGCGCGGACGGACGGGAGGGCGCAGTAGATGCTCACATTGTTCGAAACCCACATGCCGCGAATTTCCTGCTCGTGAGACACCCCGTTAATCAAAATGTGGTTTTCCGCATCAAAAGTGAGCTTCAATTCCTGAAGCAGCGCATCCATTGCAGGCCCTTCCTCAGCCGGAAGTCCCTTCTCCAAGGCAGCAAAAGTGACGGCCCGGTACATGGCGCCCGTGTCCAGATAGGTTATGCCCAATTGTTTGGCAATAATCTTGGCTGTGGTGCTCTTGCCGGTTCCACTTCCGCCATCGATGGCGATGATGAAATGCTTTGATGCAGTCATAAGTGGGGGCAAAGATAGAAAATGCAGAATGCAGAATGCTGAATGCAGAATTGGATTCCGGCGAAAATAGGCTTTTTTATGGGGAAAGGTCCAGAATCTCGGCATCCAGGGTCATATCGGAGGGGTAATACTCCTTCGCCTTCTCAAGATAACGGAGGGCTTCTGCGGTCCTTTTCTGCAATTTCGCCTCATAAGAGAGGTTTTTGAACCCAAAAACCGCCTCCGGGCTATTCGCCTTGGCCGCCAGTTCATAAGCAGCCTCGCTACGCTCCCAGAACTTGGCATCGTACGCCAGATTTCCGAGGAAAATGGCCGCATCTGCAAAATCCGGTTTTATCTGCAAGATGTTCGAAAGGATGTCCATGGCCACAAAATTCTTCCCGTCCTCCACCAAGACATCCGCTAGCTTGTACATGGCATTCACATCCTCAGGACTAACACTGAGGGCTTCACGGTAGGCACCAGCACTTTCCTCAAAATTCTTCTCCAGCCGATAGACATCGCCCAAGTACACCAGAAAATCAGTCTCTTCCGGGTGCGCAGAATAGCCTTCCCGAATCACTTGGGTAGCCCGGTCATAGTCGCCTAACGCAATGGAAGCCTCCGAAAGCTGGTACACGAGACTCACGTCGGATTTGTCCAGACGGTAGGCGGATTCAATCGCCCGCAAGGCACCCACTTTATCGCCAGTCTTGCCGTATGCCTCCCCCAGATAGAGCCAACCGCTCACATTTTCGGGCTCCAATTTAAGGGCCCTATGGTAAGTAGCGATACACTCCGGATATTGCTTCAGGCGGAAATAGACGGAGGCCAAGTTGAAAAGCGCTGGAGCGAATTTGCCTTCGGAATAATCCACCGCCTTCCGGTAGGCTGCTGCAGCCTCAGGGTACTTCCCCGTCTGGAAATAACTGTTGGCCACATTGAAGGAAGAGGCAATGGGATCTGCACCGCGCTGTTCCGCTTTTTCATAAAGGATGATTGCCTGTTTGAAACGGCCCTCCCGATAAAGTGCGTTGGCCCGGTCCATCAAATCTGCACTGGACTGCGCCGCAAAGGAAGTAGCCACAAAAACAAGCGCCACAAAAGCAATCCACTTTTTATGGAGGCTACGGCCCTCGCCACACCCCAATTTTGAATTTTGAATTTTGAATTCTGAATTGATTCTAGTCATGGAACTTCACCTCAAAAGGTTGCTCCATTCCACAGAAGGTAACGGCCTTGCCCGCCTTCTCCGCAGGTTCAAAAGTCATGCGACCCAGCGCCTCTTTCCCAGCCTCCGCAAGGCCAGAACCCGCAGGTGTTTCTTCCACCACCTTAATATCATAAGGCCTACCGCTAACATCCACACAAAAACTCAATCGCAAGGTGGCATCGATTTCTCTATCCCGAATCTGCGGCGGAACCTGAAAACTGGGCATGGCACGACTGTTGGGCTTTTTATCCACATCGCCATTTTCTGCAGTGAGCGCTCCACCGCGGAAATCGGCCACCAGATCCTCATTGATAGCAGCCCCATCGCCCATGCCCGCTACCGCCAAATTCATCGCCATCCGTGGCCCCGCCTTTGGAGAGCGGTTTGTCGTTTTGGAATGATTGGGTTTGCGGGCAGGCTTTTTCTGTTCCACCTTCTTTTCCACCTGATCGATTTTCTTGACCGACACCTCAGTTTTCACAAACTTCTTTTCGTGAAACATCTTGCCAGAAATAAAGAGGTTTGCCACTGTGACGGAAAACACCAGAAGAAGGCTGGTGAGAACCGCCCCCATCAGAATCAAAAATCTTTTAAACAACCTCTTTATCAATATCAAAACCTTCCAGATTTTTCAATAATCAAATCAAATTTCGTAACTCATAATTCATAATTAGCTTTACTCCGCCTGCGCTGCGATGGAGACCTTCTTCACGCCCGCCAAATTGCAGGCGTCAATCACCTGCACCAACACACCCGTTTCCGCCTCCTTGTCTGCAATCACTACGGCTTCCCTACTCGGCGCCTTCGCGAGAGATTGCTTCAAAATATCCTGCAAGCTTGCCAAATCCACTTGTCTTTCATTGATATGAATCGTTCCCTCTCGCGTTATCGCCACTAGAATATTTTCCTTCTCCAACTGGCTCGCAGTTTGCGCCTGCGGCTTCGTTACGTCTACACCTGTTTCCCGCGTAAAACTAGAAGTCACCACAAAAAAGATGAGCAGGATGAACACGATGTCCATCAAAGGGCCCATATCGATACCCATATCCTTCTGCCGTCGTGATGGGAGTTTGAATTCCATAATCAAGCCTTTTCCAATTCGGCAGAAACCTGCGTTGATTTTGCCGAGATAAAATTTTCAATCACCGTGGCGCCAAGCGTCATCTGATTTTTTAAAAGCTCAATGCGTTCATAGAGGCTACCCTTCAAAAGGGTCAAAGGGAACGCAATCAAAAGCCCGCTCTGGGTAGAAATCAGCGCTTCCGAAATGCCATCCGCCATCAGCACTGGGTTCTGATTTCCATACAAAGTAATCACCTCAAATGTAGAGACCATTCCCGTCACAGTTCCCAGCAAACCGAGAAGCGGGGCCGCCGCAGACATGACCGAAACAATGTGAAGTCCCTTCTCCATATAGCGGCAAGTCTTTATCATCCGCACCTGCATGTAATCCTGATATTCCGCGGGATTTTTGCAGGCCACATCCAACGCATAACGCATTTCGCGAGAAAGAATTCCGCCCCGCTTGCGAAGATGCCGTAAAGCCATTGTCACCGGACTTTTTTGAGCGCCTAAAGAAGTAGTACTCTGCAAATCTGTTCGCAATTGATCCACAATTCCACCCACATCTTTGCGGAAGGCATCGCGACCGATGCGGCCATAACAGCAATACAGATAATAGAATCCAATCACTCCCGCAATTAAAATGGGGAGCATCACCACACCGCCTGCCTCATAGTTGTGCCAAACGGATTCGATGAAGATGTAGAAACTATTACTCATAGGTCGGGGCAGTCACGTTCTCAAGCTTTTTCGTCTTCGTGGAAAATTCGATTCAATAATGCCGTACTTTGCACATAAAGTTCACTAATCACTCGCTCAATTTTTTCACTGAGAAGTCCGTGAAGAATCATAATGGGAATGGCGATGATAAGCCCTGCCTCTGTGGTAATCAAGGCTTCCGAAATACCGCCTGCCAAAACGCGAGCATCATTTGTTCCCACTTCCGTAATCACCGTGAAAAGTGTGATGATACCTGTCACCGTTCCAAGAAGGCCGAGAAGCGGTGCAATCGTTCCAATTGCAGCCATAAGCCCCATGCGGCGCTCCAATTTTGGCTGTTCCCGAAGAAGGGATTCCTGAAGGGATTTTTCTGCGGCCTCCCGCGTTTCGCGAGCCTTATTGAGAACACTGAAAAGCACCAGAGAAAGGCTGGATTCATGACGGAGGCAAAGGTCTGCCGCTTCCTCATACTTTTCTTCACTAACAAGACGGTCCATCTTTTTCGCAAAACGGCGACTCAAATGCCCGCGACGGGTTATGACAATCAATCGCTCAAAGAACAGGAACAGCGCAAAAAATGCCGCCAAGGCCAAGGGATACATCACAATGCCGCCCTTCTTGAACCAATCCAGGAAAGCTTCCTTGAGGGTCATTTCCTTAGTGTCCGTAATGGCATTTTTGATAGCCTTATTTTGAAGCACATCCATAGGGACATAAGCCTTCTGTTCCGCCCCAGCCGTCTGGATTGCCGTACGGATGGAAGCATTCATTTCCGCAGGGAGATTTCCGTTCCACTCAAAAATCTTGCCCTGCAAATTTCCAGAACGAATCAGAGCCTGAACGCCAGTTCCATTTCGCTCCACTTCTCCGAGGAAAACCGTCCCCAAGCGAAGCCGCGTTACAGGAACATCGGGTCGATTTCCAATTTGAGAATTTTCTTCCGTCAAACTTTCGGAATAAGTTTTCTCATGACGCGCTAGAAGGTCATTCACATAAAGTTGAAGTACCGTCAAGGTGTTTGGATTTTTCTTGTCGGATTCTGCTTGAGCTTTCTGCAAATTCGCCATCCGTTCTACCATGCCCACGGGATAATCGCCAGCCACTTCGCCCATCAATTTATCTACAGAGAGTTTTACCTGCGTATGGAAGGCATCGTAGGCGATTTCATCTTCCTTCGCCTTATCTTCTGCTTCCGTGGTGACATTTTTGCTAGCCATCAATTCTTCAGTAACACGACCCAAATCTGTAGAAAGTTTGGAATAGCGACCATCCAATTCACGAGTTGTATTCTGATGTTCCTCGCCCAACTGTGCTTCCGCATAACGACGACGCCAATGTTCCGCTTCCTTCTTCTCCAGAGAATCCGCCTTGGACAAGCGAATGCGGGCCAAAGCATCTACTTCTTTCTGCAGATTTTTAAGTTCCAACGTTTTCAGGGAATCTTGAACGCGGGCCTCATCGTCCTTGCTGGATTTTGCAAAAACTGCAGTCGTAGACAAAAAAGTAAACAACAGAACAATAACGAAAATCCGCACGGAAATATGACCGCAATTTTTCCATTGTGAATTCTGAATTTTGAATTGTGAATTATTCATCATTTACCCTCCCCGCGAACAATGGAAAGGTTTACTGGCAATGTCACAATTTGTGGTGGCTTCTTCGCCTGCTTTACATCAATCGCCGTCCGCACAGCCTCACGTTCCGCAAGACTCAATTCCTCATTCCATTCAAAACTCACTTCACCATTTTCTCCAGAAACTTTCCGCTCCAGCACGCCAAAAACAGTGCTGTTCTCGTCGGAATAAACCATCCATTGATTTCCAATACGCAGGATATTTGCGTTAATCATCTCGCCATTTTTCCGCGTGAGGGGTGCGTTGATGATGGCCACTTCATCGCCAAAGCGCGTTTCTTCGCCAATCAAGGATTTCAAGCGGGAAAAACTTTCCTCTTCGCTGGCATTTCCGCTTTCAATATCTCGCGACAGAGATTTCGCGCGGTCCAGGCGGGATTCCTTTTCCCACGGAAGCGTCTGTTCGATTTGAGATTCCAGCTGCTTGCTCAGAGATAGCAGCACTTCTCGCACCGCCTTCCGTTTTGCCTTCACATTATCCGTACGGTTTTTGGCGCGAGCCTGCTTGCTACGCTCCGCCTGCAAATCTTTCGCCACATCCCGAATTTTCGCATTCAGGGAATCCACCTCGGCGCGACGATTCTCCACATCTTTCTGATAACGCTCCTCCAGCGTTTTATACCTGGCGCTATCCGCCTGAATCATGGAATCCGTTTCCGCAATCTGCTTCGTCAGCTTCTGGATTTCACTAGTCAGTTTCTCCTTCTCCAGCTGCAAATCCCGAATGTCGGAATCCACATCGGCAAAAGCCAGCGATGAAAAAAGCATCGCCACTACAAAGACCCAAATCAGGCCATACTCTTTATTGATTTTTTCACGCATTATTCTCATCTTCATTCCCTATTTCAAAATACTATTCTCTACCGCATTGCTTGTCTTTCGGATTTGCTTTACACCAGTTTTCCACCACTTTCTTCAAAATGCTGGATTTCTGTTCTTCCAAATAATAGCGGCTTACCAAAGCAGTTCCACACTGCGGATATTCTTCCAAGTTCCAATCCCTATCGGCGCACCACTCCCATTCCGTTTCCTTGCAAGATGTCCGTTCCAAACTTTCCTGGCATTGCTTGTACAAAGAGTTGCAATCTGCTTCGTCATTATTTTCAAAATCGCTCTCAATGCAATAGAGCATCAAACCTTCTGCAAATGCCGTCGAGGCTGCTTTCGCATCATATTTCGTAGGCAAATATGTATACCATACATATCCCTCTTCTCTCAAGCCCGCTACAATTTCGGTGGAATAGCAGGCTTCATCCGATATCACATAATAATAAGATGGCATACATAACTTTTCGCGATTCAAGCGACAAGCCTTACTGCCCCATGGTTTTTGATCCTGTCCCGTACCATCGATAATGCACTCCTTTTGCGAGATATGCTCAAAAGTCACAAAGTCATCCGCATGAACTTTTAGCCGTACTTCTACACCCGTCATTCCGCTAAACACACCCATTCCGCCTTCAATGTTAGATTCCGGTACCACCCGCGGATCTTCCAAAGCCGCCATGACCTTGTTCCTATAATCAGCATAGGCCTTATCGGTAGCATAAATTCTCAACCGCACATCACCAATGGGGAAAGACATATTCGTCATCATCACTGAATCCAGATTGCGGATTCCGGCAATGACTTCGTTAGTTTCATAACCCTCATAAACCATGTGTTCCAAGGGATCATGCATGGATATGCCCGTATATCCTGTAGAATCCGAACTCAACATTCCGCCCAACATGTGGTTGATGGTAGTATTCATACTTTCGCCGCCTTTCTCATTATCGTATAGCATCACCGCAATGACACCACCTACGGATTCATTGTAATCCAGAGCAATCTTGAAAACACTCATATCCATGGGATATTCCAAAAAATCCACATCTACAACTTCAGAGCCTTCACCTATTGGTTTTGCCTTGTAATCCCGCCATTTATATTTGCCATTTTGCAACGGGATGCTGATTCCCTTGGTTCCAAAATTCACGGGAATCGTCGCCTTTGCCTTGAATCTGGATTCCACCGTTGTTCCTGCGCTATCCCACTT
The DNA here is from genome assembly GCA_024398955.1 of Fibrobacter sp. GTDB lineage: Bacteria > Fibrobacterota > Fibrobacteria > Fibrobacterales > Fibrobacteraceae > Fibrobacter. The sequence goes on from JAKSIG010000086.1 coordinate 7,313, forward strand.
GAAATAGGCATGCATGGTGTAGGTTTCCCCAGCGAGGCCTTGTCTTGTATCTGGCATGGATTGCATTCCCGCAATAGACGCAACACGGAGGACTCCGAAGCAGTTGGGGTCTGTGCTGCCTGGCAATAAGCGAAGCGTAGAAGCGCCATCATTGAACATTCCTTCCACCGTTACATAAGCGCTATCATAGAAGGCAAAGTTCTCTGCCGCTGCTTCCTCCAACTGGTAGATTTTTTCAAAGCAAACACGAGGCGAACTACCTTCAATAATGTAGCCATAAGTGTAGATACCACCATAGATTTCCGTTTCTTCAGGATAGAATTCCCAAGGTCCATGAAAATCACAGCCCGAAAGGGCGAGCGCACACAAGGCCACCACAAACCAACCCATTATTTTTTTAGAAATAGTATTCATAATTCAGCATAATGGGTAAAAAAGGAAACTGAGATATTCGGGTATATTCCGGTGGATTCTTGCGGGTGTCATAGAAGCCATAAAACATGTTGTCGTGATTCGTCAAATTGATGATGGTCCAACTGAAATTCCACTTGTTTTCGCGACCGATATCGATGGCTTTCACATCCACTCTAAAATAATTGGTTTGACGGCTAGCATTACGACTCCCCGGGACCACCACGATATCATCTTCGTACTGTTTTGCGCCCAACTGGTCTGCATAAAAATATCCCACGTAATCCGTAAT
>JAKSIG010000087.1 GCA_024398955.1 Fibrobacter sp.
GGAATGAAGCGGACGCGGCCAGCCTGATTATCTTCGGCCAGCAAGGAACCGTTGTGGTAAAGGCGATAACCGCCATCTGCCACAATCCAAACACCGGGGCCCTTTCCTGCGTTGTAGGTGGCTGCGATGAGCTGAGAGCCCACCTTGTCGCCACCGCCCAAATTTACATCGCTAGGAAGCGTCACCACTTCACTTACAGATACGGCGGCCTGAGACACTCCGAACGTACCGGCCAGAACCATACCTGCAACCATTTTACCCATAACACCTTTTTTCATATAAAAATTCCCTTTTTAATATGAATTTCCCATTTTTCCTTTTTTCTGGACAACGGCATTTTAAAGCACATCCGTCCTCAACCATTGACAAATCTATCCAAAAGTGATGGTCAGTACAACAATTTTTATAAAAGACAGCTATTTACCGTTGTTTCTAGACAACGGCAATATCAATTTTTCTACTTCTCTTTCAATTCTTTTTCTTACATTTGAGGCATGAGCGAAACACAGAAACAGAAAAAAGTCTTTGAATACATGGATTACCGCGTGTTTTTGAAGGACTATTACAACCAGAAGAAAGCTGCAAATTCGGCTTTCTCCCTGCGCGTTTTTTCTGACAAGATCGGTTTCAAGGCAAAGGATTTCATTAGCCGAGTCATGAATGGCGAAAAGAACCTTTCCACTCAGAGTATTCCCAAGGTAGCCTCCGGCCTTCGCCTAGGCAAGCATGAAACGGAATTCTTTGTTGCCCTGGTGGAATTCAACCAGGCCGAAACTACGGAAGACCGCGATGCAGCCTTTGGAAAGATGCAAGCGGTCCTCAAGGTCGTGCGTTTCGCAGAAAAGCAACACCTGTTGGGTCATGCCCAGTACATGATTTATTCCCACCCCCGCCATCTGTTTATCCGCAGCCTTATCGGCATGTTCGGATTCGACGGGGACTACGCCGCATTGGCCAAGCAGGTAAATCCGAAGATTACGCCAGACGAGGCAAAGCAATCTGTAAAACTTTTGGAAGAATGCCAACTCATAAAGAAGGATGAGGACGGCAAGTACATCCTGACGGAAAGCGCCATCACTACCGGCGACCGCACCTCCAAACTGGCACTTCGCGGTTACCACCAGAACTGCCTCAAAATGGGCGCCGACTCCATCGACCGGGACCCGCCGGGCAAGCGTCACATTTCAGGCCTTACCCTCGGTATCAGCCAGGAAGGGTACGAACGCATTGTGGAACGCATCAACGCCTTCCGCAAGGAAATCGCCCTCATCGCCGAAGAAGACGAAGGCAGCGACAAGGTTTTCCAGATGGAATTCGCGCTGTTCCAAGTCGGCGGAAAGGCCGATAAGTAAAACAGCTTAATTGTTCTCTCCATAAATAGCATAAAAGAACGCGGGCAGCGATGTCCGCGTTCTTTACATTCATCAGTCGAAAAAAAATTACGCCGACTTCAATTTTGAATTATCGTTTTACTACGAATCGACTTTGTTGAAGAAGTTTACGTCCCTCATTCAAGCGAACAAGCAAAACCTTTCCAACAAAAGAATTCAGATCAAGTTCATAGCGACCACCGGCAAATTTTGTGAAATGGATTCTATTGCCAAGCATATCAAAAACGGAAATCGTCATTTGTGATTTTTTAGGAGCATTTACAAGCAGAATACCGTTTTCAACACGCATTGCAGCGCCAGGAAGTGCAGATTCTCGCAGGGCAAGGATATACTGATCCGGGCTGGACACGGAAGAACTGGAATAAATGCTGCTACTAGATCCCTCGACGATGCTCGGGATGACACTGGAGGACGATTCGTTCGGGATAACGCTTGCGGAAGAACCGGAATAAACACTGCTACTAGATCCCTCGACGATGCTCGGGATGACACTGGAGGACGATTCGTTCGGGATGACACTGGAAGAACTGTTCTGGACGACACTGGAGGAAGACTGGTCCATACTCCCTATGACGCTTACTGTAATCTTGAAGATTACCTGTTTCCCGTTACAAGTCAATGCCTGCGCCACAGTATAGGTTTCACCAACAGTTACCCCATTGGGATAATTTCCTACGGACGACGTCATTGCATCTAGATTCAAGTTGGAGTAGATGGCGGCACCGGCCCCCCAATTAATCACATTGCCTCTAGCATCAAACCAATGCCCCGGAGCCTCCGCCGTAGACGGAGTTTCATCCAAAACCCCAGAAGGCGTTACGGCACCATACGTCAGCGAGCCTGCGCTGTACAAACCACCGACCTGACCCACTGAAATTCCAAGAGCTTTTGCGACTTGGCTCAAATCAACCGTTACAGGAACATAGTTATCACTGACAGTCAATTGGGCAGACAAGTTCAAAGTTGTTACAACAGGCTGCACAGAAGAACTAGAGCGAGTACTGCTGCTAGATCCCTCGACGATGCTCGGGATGACACTGGAGGACGATTCGCCTGCAGCAACACTGGAGGATGATTCGCTCGGGATGACACTGGCAGAGGAGCTCGCCATTCCGCTAGAGGAGGAACTTGTCGTTACATTCGAGGAGGACATCGACACGACACTAGAAGAAGAATTCTCCACATTTCCACTACAGTCTCCAACGTTCACACCACTCTGCGTGGCAAAGCAAATCTTACTGTTCTTTTCCGTAATACTGTAAAGCTGAATTCCCTGATTCTTTCCCGACCAGGAGACAAACGGCCCATAGCTTGTCACATTTTGCGAACCGGGAAACGGATCATCCACAAAATATGCAGATTCAAAGCCCTCATAATAACCCGTCACCCTTATATTGCCAGCTTCCACCACGTCAATTTTCTGGTGAGCCTTGTCATCATTCAGAGCGTCACCATCCCAGGAAGCCTGGTCATAATCGATGTGCCAAATTAACATGCCGTGATTAGGCAACGCCGCGTCCCACTTAGTTTTCTGACGATTTTCCAAGACCCACCATTCATCCATACTTCCACTAACGGGAATCTTGTAGGCCATGTTGGTGGTATTCAGCGGAGTAATTGTCGTGACGGCGGACGACGATGTCAATGCGGTATAGTTCATCCAGCCCATAAAGGCACGTTCAAAGCCACTATAGCTGGGAGGAGTCTTACCCCCATTGGCATACATCCCCGTAGCCATCACATCCCAGAAATGCGCACCGGGAGCCTGATACGTGCTTCCGTTATAATCTGCATAGCAATCGCTGGAACGGACACAGTAGTGATCCTTCAAACCCATGGTGTGGCTAAATTCGTGGATAAATACGGGGAAGTATCCCTGATCGCTGATAACGAAATAGCTATTGAACTTTTTGCCATTACCGGCATCCTGGCGACCAATTGCATTCCACTGAAGTTCGTACTGGAAACCGCCCAGCTCCTGACCATTGCTATTTACCGTTCCAGCATACAAAAATCCCGTAGCATCTACTTCGCCATCACCATCGGAATCATAGTTGGCCGCATTGAAGTTTGCATACTTGGCTCTCATCGCCTTAATGGCGTCAGCAACAAACTGCTGCTCGTTGCCCACGTAACTAGCCAGAGAATTAGTGAGGCTGACATAGAACAAATCAAAACTGGGTTTAAAAACGCCACTGGACTGATCACTGAAATAATCACGAACAGAACCGGTATAGCCATTCGCTGTATAGTTATCCTGATTCAGGACTTTATAAAGAGATGCAGAGTCTACGCTGGTCTTGCTTCCTGAAGCCGACACAAGAATAACCGGGAATTTGATGTTTCCCTTGGAATGAGCTTCCGCACTGGGCAAACGCAACACGGGAGGAACGTCAGCATCGACGGTTTTACCTGAATCAACAACGGGAACCCAGTCAGGGCGCTTCGCCTCTCCGCGGCGTTTAAAACGATCTGGATGCTTTTTCTGGTGAGCATCCAAAACCTTTCTCTTGTCCAGCGCGCGCAGGAACGCCTTGTCGGAAGCACTGCGATGGCCCGCATTTTTCGCCTTCACATTGGAGCGAACCCCTTTAGCGTCAACGTAAAAGTACACCCCACTTTCATCTGTTTCCAGCAGATAGCCATCCACCGTGCGGGTAAAACGGTAATGCTCGTCACCCAGAGTCTGGATTTCAATAGAATCCCCATCATTATCGATTGTTTTCGGCGTCGGATCAGAAGGAGCGGCAAATGCTCCAGCAACCAAACCAGAAGCAAGAATCGCCCCACACAGCACATGAGATTTTTTCATACAGTCATCCTTTTTTATACCCAGGATGAATCTACCCTTAAAGCCGCACCATATTCCTCACCGATTCCCATATTCCGTGTTAGAAGTGTGCAAACTACCAAAATAGCGCAACCCATTTCATTTTAACGCAAAAATTGCGTAAATAAGAATTACGGAGACACAAAAAATTCTTCAAACAGCCATTTTTTCCTCCGATGAAGCATTCTGCACTCCCATTTCAAAGTCCATAACCCACCATTTCACAAAGTGTTACGACAACACATCCATAAATAAACGCAAGTAACGCGTTAATTAACACACTATTTTCACGATTATCTGTTTCTCACTTGAATATCTCAGAACCTTAATCTACCTTTGGACTCATAAAAAACGGATTGCAGCCGACTGCACATCCTTTAAACTTTAACCTATAACCTATCGGCTAAAATATGTACTACGAAAGCATTAAGGTTCTCGACTGCACCATCCGCGATGGCGGTCTCGTCAACAAGCACGACTTCTCCCTGGAATTCGTCCGTCGTCTTTACACCCTCCTCAGCGCCGCTGGCGTCGACTACATGGAAATGGGTTACAAGAACTCTCCGGAACTGTTCGACCCCAAGGAATACGGTCCGTGGAAGTTCTGCGATGACGATCTGCTCTGGAAGGTGAAGGACGGCATCGATTCCAAGATGAAGATGGCCGTGATGGCCGACGTGGGCCGCGTGAACATGGACGCCGTGAAGCCCGCTTCTGAAAGCCCGTATCAGATGTTCCGCGTTGCTTCTTACGTGAAGAACATCGACAAGGGCATCGAAATGGTGAACGCCTTCCACGACATGGGCTACGAAACCACATTGAACATCATGGCTGTGAGCCGTGACCGCGGTCCGGAACTGGACGAAGCTCTGCACCAGGTCAACGAAGAATGCAAGGCCAACGTCCTGTACCTCGTGGACTCCTTCGGCGCCTTCTACCAGGAAGACATCGACAAGGAAATCAAGCGTTACAAGGGCATCGTAAAGAACAAGCAGTTCGGCTTCCATGGTCACAACAACCAGCAGCTGGCTTTCTCCAACACCATCCAGGCTATCATCAACCATGTTGACTTCCTTGATGGTTCTGTGTCCGGCATGGGCCGTGGCGCTGGCAACTGCACCACCGAACTTCTCCTGGGCTTCCTGAAGAACCCCAAGTACGATCTGCGTCCGGTTCTCGACGCCTACCAGGAACTGTTCCTCCCGCTCCAGGCAAAGTACGAATGGGGCTACATCATCCCGCAGATGATCACCGGTATGCTGAACCGTCACCCGCAGGATGCAATCGCCATCCGCAAGACCGAAGACAAGGACAACTACTCCAAGTTCTATAATCATATGATGAATGATTAAATAGGCGAGAGCAGCGGAAAAATGCTTGCATTTTTCCATTGCCGAGCCGTTAATCATGTACTTTTGACCCAAAGGGACAAAAGTACCACGACTAAGAGGCGAAGCCTGCACGGAAATGCTTGCATTTTCGTATAGGTGAGGTGACGAGTCGGGCGCTAGTTATGAAATAACAAGCGCCACATTTCAGGTCTCACCCTCGGCATCAGCCAGGAAGGCTACGACCGCATCGTGGAACGCATCAACGCCTTCCGTAAGGAAATCGCCCTCATCGCCGAAGAGGACGAAGGCAGCGACAAGGTTTTCCAGATGGAATTCGCCTTGTTCCAGGTCGGCGGCAAGGCCGACAAGTAAACAACGCAGAACAAGCCCGCAAAAAAATTCTCTCTCTAATGCAAAAATCGCAGGTTCAGCGCCTGCGATTTTTTCGTTTTCAATGGAGCAACTTCTGGCAATTCAATTGCACTTGTCTAGACTTTTTTGAAATTCAGCAAGGTGTCCCTGCTTCGCAGCTTCCACCGCAGCCACATCAGCGTCGTACAGTTCCTTGTATTTTTCATCCATCACGGACTCTCCATCCTTGCAGTCGTATTTCCAGATGTCATTGGGATTGTCGAACATGGGAGCCCCATACAAGGCGACCATACCCATATCAAGTTCTTCTTTTACATTTTCCAGGCACCGCTTTTTAGAAGAAGAAAGTTTCTTTGATTCTAAGGTAGAGTCAATTTTTTTCATAACCTCAAAACGAGCTTGCGACTCGCCTCTAGTTTCAGGACTTCCCCAAGGAGGTTCATATTGAATAGCACGTTCAACTCCGCCATGATCTTCACAAAGAACCTGCCCACGAGCAAGGGCAGCTTCCTTATCCACCATTGCGGATGAGCTGCTGTTCATTTCATCGCAGCCCTGTTCGCAGCTATCGGAACTGGAAATAGAAGAGGAGCTTTCATCAAAGACAGGCGCCACCCCATAAAGGGCGATCATGCCGCCGCCACAATTGGAAGAAACATCGCCATTATTTAGCGAGCCGTCATCATTACAATCAGAGACAGGTCCAATAACAACCTGCTCTGAGCCGCCGTCTTCGCTGCAGCTCGCCCAGAAAAAAGCGGCAACCGTCAAGGCTATCTTGGTAAATATTTTTCGAATGTTCATCTTCCTAACCATTCCTTTCCATTTCCATGGCATGCTCCAAGCGCTTCACATGGCAATACATCAGTTCCTTTGTTTTTTCATCACGTAAGTGCAGGCTGGAGCCTTCGCAGTAGCGCCAGTACTTGCAGGTCTTGCAGTCACCGATTTTCGTCCAGCTGCGGTCTCGCATAATCTGGTAGCGGTTCTGCCAGACATCCCAGAGGTCGTCCTTGTAGATGTTGCCCTGGATGTAGTCTCCACGGAGGCTGGGGCATGCGGAGATGTCTCCATTGGCAAGAACGGAGCTGACATTTACACCGGCGCGACAGAAGAAGGGATAGTTGCGGGCCTCTTTTTCGTAGCTTCCCAGGAAGCCTTCGCAGCCATAGTTGACATTGATGCGTCCCTGGTGTTTTGTTTCGCGGATAAAGTCAAAGACCTGCTTGAATTCGTTGTCCGGCAGCTTGAAGATGGGATTGTTGGCGGCACGGCCCTTAGGAAACACCGTTGCCACACGCCAACGTTTTACGCCGATGGAGGTCAGCAGTTCGCGAATTTCAGGAAGTTCCGGCAGGTTTTCGCGATTGACGCAGGTCATCACATCAAAGGTCAGGCCCTTGGTGTTTGCAGCCATCTTGATGGCACGAAGGGCGTTGTCAAAACTCAAAGCGCTTCCGCGGAAATGGTTATGACTATCATGGAGGCCGTCAAGGCTAATCGTCAAGGATCGAAGTCCCGCATTCAACAGCGCTACAAATTTTTCGGGAGTCATGGCAAGAGCGTTGGAAACCATGCCCCAGGGGTAGCCCCGCTTCTTGATTTCCATACCGCATTCCACAAGGTCCGGGCGCATCAGCGGTTCACCGCCGGTAATCACCACCATAAAATGCTTGGGGTCTATATGAGGAGCTAGACCATCCAGAACCTTCATAAAGTCTTCGCGGGGCATGTCGGGAATGGCGTCTTTCATGCAGTCGCTACCGCAGTGCAGGCAATGAAGATTGCAGCGCAAAGTACATTCCCAGAAGAAATAAGTCAGCGGGTGGGTCGCAATTTCATTATGACGATAGTGACGGTAAAATTCCAGCGCCAGGCGCTTTTTCAAATTCAAGTGCATAAACCTTCCTAACCTAGTTCAAATGCAGAAATTATTTTGTCTTGTCGTGTTCCACAGAAGGAGCCACCTCACCCGAATTTTCTTCTGAGGACTCTTCGCGGCAACTTCCATCGAAATAACACGGCGGACCATAAACCGCAATGGGAG
>JAKSIG010000088.1 GCA_024398955.1 Fibrobacter sp.
TTGCTGACGAAGCTACCTCCATGGTGGACGCCTGCGTGCGTGCAAACATCCTGGATTATCTCCGCAAGTTGAAAGACGAGCTGAAGATGACTGTGATTTTTGTGACCCACGATATCGGCCTTGCAAACTACGTTTCTGACCGTATCTTCATTATGCACGATGGTAAGATTGTGAACCAGGGTACTCCGGCAGAAGTGCTGGATAATACCACTGAGCCGCATACCTTGCGTTTGCTGGACGATATCCCGGAAGTCCACAAGACCGAATGGATTAAGAACAGCCATCGTAGTAAGAAGTAATCGCGAGGCGAGCGTCGCAGAAATGAGCTTGCTCATTTCTATGACCGAGTCGACGAACTTTGGCTGCGAAGCAGCAAAAGTAATGGAGAGCGTCGCGGTAAACAAGCGTCGCGGCACTTTTGAAAGAAAGCTGCGGGCGCGACCTTTGAAATTTAACGACCGGTTCCTTAGGGAGCCGGTTTTTTAGTATGTGTTTTTTGCGGTTTCGGTTCTTAATGTATACAGGTTTTTAAGGGCTAAATGTGCGAAAATGCTTTAAAGAAAGTAGTTTTATACCCATGATGAAAATGAATGCTTTTGTGACGGCGGCTCTTGTGCCGGTTAGTGTTTTTGCAGTACCTCTTTTGAATCAGCTGGGTTTTACACCTGATGCAGAAAAGCAGGTGGTGATTCCTGGGAGTGATGCGAACCCTGTCGAGATTCGGGATATGAACGGAAAGACCGTTCTCAAGATGAAGGCACCTAATGTGGGTGAATGGGAGTATAGCGGTGAAGAAACGCAGGTGTATGATTTTTCTTCGGTGAAGAAGCCCGGCACTTATCGCATTTTCCGCAATGGAGAATATCTGGGCAATCCCATTTCCATTGATGCGAACGTTTATGAGGATGTGACGAAGGCCAGCCTCAAGTGGTTCTACTACCAGCGAGCCAGTATGCCACTGGACCAACAGTATGCGGGCAAGTGGGCTCGCGCTGCAGGCCACATGGATGACAAGGTCATTGTCTACGGTACAGACAAAGTAACTGCTAATACATTTGCAGAAACCTTTGCAGATTCCTCCATGAAGGCGGCTTTGGCGGCGCAGAACCTCCCGAAGAAAACGCAGATGATGAAGTCTCCCCGCGGATGGTATGACGCCGGCGACTATGGCAAGTATATCGTGAATTCGGGCGTTACCGTCTGGACGCTGCTGGAACTGTATGAAAACTTCCCTGCATACATGGACACTCTTTCTTGGAACATACCGCGGGAGTTCCCGAAATTGCCTTCCCTCTTGGAGGAGGTGCGCTACAATCTGGATTGGATGCTCACCATGCAAGATAAAGACGGCGGCGTATTCCATAAGGTTTCTACCCTCAAGTTCTGCGGCAGCGTAGCTCCGGAAAGCGACAAGGCGGACCGTTATGCCATTATCAAGACGACTACCGCCGCACTGGATTTTGCAGGCGTCATGGCGCAGGCCAGTGCCATCTATGCGAAGTTTGACAAAGCTTACGCCACAAAGATGCTCGCGGCTGCAGAGAAGGCCTACGCTTGGGCCCAGAAAAATCCTGCGGCATTCTACAAGCAGCCCAGAGACGTGAATACGGGTAGCTACAATCCTGGGAATGAAGATGGTAAGGATGAATTCCGTTTTGCGGCTGCGGAGCTCTTCCGCGCGAAGGTGCTGATGGGTGCTGACCCCGCCAAGGATAAGACCACCTCCGCCTACTTTGCAGATTTGAAGGCCAACCCCTTTACCAATAACGGACCCTGGTGGGGCGATTTGAACATGCTTTCTGTTTATCGCGTGGCTACCGCTGCGGAGACGTTTAAGGCTGCGGGTGCTGATGGTGCCACCCTTGTGGAAACGGCCAAGAAGATTTTGCTGGACGAGGCGAACGCTTTGAAGAGCATTGGCGATACAAGCGGTTACCGCCTGCCCATGCACCCCTGGAACTGGAATTGGGGCAGCAACAGTGCTGTGGCTAATAACGGCATTATTCTTTTGCATGGTTATTACCTCACTGGCGACAAGAACTACTTGGCAGGGGCACAGCAGACTTTGGATTACCTCCTGGGTAAGAACCCCAAGGAAATCACCTACGTGACGGGATTTGGCTACCGCAGCCCTCGTAACCCTCACCACCGCCCCAGCGAAGGGGACTTTGTGGATGACCCGGTGCCTGGCATGTTGGTGGGTGGTCCCCATTTGGGTAAGCAGGATATTGATTTGAATGGAACGGAACATTGGAAGTGTTCGAACTATGCTTCTAGCGATATGCCGGCGCTAGCCTATTTGGATGACCGCTGCAGCTATGCCACCAATGAGGTGGCTATCAACTGGAATTCTCCTTTTGCGTACCTTGCAGGGGCCTTGCAGGCCATTTACAAGGGTGTGAAGCCCGTATTTGGGAAATAAAAGCCGCTTTTCGTGGAAAATTTCCTTTTAATCCCTGGAGGCGGCAGACCTCTGGGGATTTTAAGTTATATTGTGATTATGATGGAAAAGTATTTGGGTGGCGGAATCAGATCCGCATTGTTGGCAGTGCTCACTGCATTTGGTGTTTCATCGGCCGGGACGCTAGTCCTTCAAGATTTGGACTATACGGACCATAAGCAATCCTTCTATACGCCGTTTACGGATTCGACGGGGTTCAATTACAAGAATTATCATTTCAATCCTGATAGAGGCTTTTACGAACCCCAGGTTATACACTTGAAGCCCAGTGGAACTGCCCCCTTTGACCCCTGGTGCAAACAATCCCACATGCGTGCGGAGATTTCTGCTTTCAGCAGTAACGCCTGCTGGAAAGACGACAATTCCCCTACAGGGAAAACTTGTGGCGTGAGCCAGGATTTGACGGACGATGCTTTGAACGTTCTTCGTCAATCATTTGAAAATGTGCGCAAGAAGAATGGTACGGTCATTGTCCGCATCACTTACGATCCCTGGTATAATGGGATTAGCAATGTAACTCCCTCGCAAAATTTGGTGCTTAGTCATCTGAAACAATTAGCTCCGGTGCTTTCTGATTATACGGATGTGATTACGGCTTTTGAACTGGGAACATATGGTGCTTTTGGTGAAATGCATTCGGATACCATGGCGACATTGCCCAATGAGTCACAAGCCATTCAAACGTTAATGAGAAATACGCCTCAAGATTTGAAAATCATCTCTCGTACGGCTCCTCGTATTGCTAAGGCTTTGGGCTTTGACAATTACGGTGTGGATTTTAACATTGATAGTGAAGTTTTTAAGCAGAAAGAAGCAGTTTTGGGTGACACCCTCTATCGCCTGGGAATGTTCAATGATGGATATCTGGGTACGCAGATTGACTGGGGTTCTTGGGGTGGTGCTGGTGACTGCGCTACGTCAATTTGCCGTGAAGAAGGCGTAGCCTGGCTTGAAAAATATGGCATCAACACTCCCTATGGTGGGGAGGCTACGCAGACCCCGGAAGGATGGATGGCCCTTAATACGGCCGAGTACCTTTCGTATGAGGGCTTTAGAACGCACACCAGCTACTTGAACGTGCAGCATGACTATGGTCTGATTACTTACATGTGGAAGAAAAACATGTTGCAGTTTGAGGATTTGGAATATAACGGAGAGGACACGGACTTCAAGTATATCAATGACCATTTGGGGTATCGCTATGTGCTTCGCCAATCCAGCGTGGTGGATTCTGTTCGCCCCGGTGGAAAGTTCCAGGCCAATTTGAAAATCCAGAATGTGGGCTTTGGCAATATGGTTCGCGCAATGAAGACTACGTTGGTGCTGCGGCCGGATGATGTGGATTGGAAGGGTGCAACTGCCAATAATTCCCTAGTGGTAGAACTGTCTACCCCCATCGATATTCAAAGTGTTCATAGCCGTTCTAAGGAATGGGGCGGCGCTGATACTCTTGAAAAAAATACGGCTAATGGCAGTAATATGGTGTTGCGAAAACATGTGATTCCGAAGAATATAAAAACCACTTTTGATGGCGTGAATGATGTGGCTGTGGAGGTTACCATTCCGGAAGAAATTAATTCTGCGAAAATTCCGCAAGGCAAGTGGAAGGCTTATTTGCGTATTTCTGGCAAGGGCGATTATGCTACGGACAACAACTTCCATTGCGTGCTCTTTGCCAATACGCCGGAATATGTTGACTCCTTGACAATGTCCAATTACATCGGATCGTTTGTAGTTTCTGAAGAGGCCTCGGAAGGAAGTTCCAGTTCATCGGAGCAAGAAGAAAGTTCTAGTAGCGCGGCTGAAGAATTCATTCCGTCTATTGCGGTCTACAAAAACTTGAGACTTTCTGTTGCAAATCGCAGTGTGCAGATTGCGGGGGCACCTGTAGGCAAGAGAATTGCGCTCCTGGATATGCAGGGCCGTGTGATTTATTCAAATAGTGTTGTAGTACCGAACTTTGAGATAGTTGCTCCCAGTGCTGGTAGATACATTGTGCGGATTGGAAATGCTGCGCAAGTGGTGAACGTTCGCTAATGGCGGTCGTTATTTCGCGCCCCTTTTTGAGTCGCCGACTTCGCCGAGGCTGCGAATTAGTAGTTTTGCGGTAGAATGGAAGAGCAAATCGACATTTTGAATCCTGATGGAAGTGGCGCAGGTTATGCCCGCGGGCGCACAGAGGTTCATGCCAAAGGCTTGTGGCACAGAACTGTCCACATCTGGGCTTTTGATGATGCTGACCGCATTCTGTTTCAGCTGCGAAGCCACCTGAAGGAGAATAACCCGAACTTGCTAGATACCAGCTGCGCGGGCCATATTTCTGCTGGTGATGATAGTCTGCATGCGGGCCTGCGGGAACTGCGCGAAGAATTGGGCGTGATGAAGCGGGCGGAGGATTTGAAGTACCTCTTTGAAGCCACACATGAAAATGTGTTGAACGACGGCACTTATTTCGACAACGAATATTACGACACCTATCGCATTACTTTGTCTGCAGTGGAGGTTGCCGCACTTGTGCCGCAGCCGGGTGAGGTTGATGATTTCGTGTGGATGACTCGGGAGGAATTTCTCGAAATGTGGAAAGCCCATCCGGAAAAATTTGTGGATCATCCGAAAGATTACAAGTGGATTGAAAATTTGGAGGCATAATGTCTGTTGCAATCAAAGGCCATCGCTATCAGCATTTCAAGAGCAAAGAGTTCATCTATACGGTTTTGGAAGCCGATGCTGTAAGTACAGAGAATGTGCAGCATTTAGTGGTTTACCGTAGCGAATACAGCAAGCCGGATTATCCCAAGGGCACTATCTGGGTCAGGCCCAAGAAAGAATTTGAAAGCAAGAAGATTTTACCGGATGGAACGGAAGTAGAACGGTTCCTGGATATTGGAGAATAAATTTTGCAAGGTTGAAATTGAAAAAGAGCGCCTAATGTATCGGGCGCTCTTGCTATTTAGCGTGAAATTTTTTTCAGCGTGATTTTTAGTTGCCGGCGGCTGGCGGTTCAGCCATCGGGCCAGGGCCTTTAGGACCGGGGCCTTTGCCGTCTTTGGGGCCGAAGCCCTTCTTGTGATGGCGATGGTTCTTGTGGAATTCCTTGAACTTGGCCTGCTGTTCTTCAGTGAGAATGGTCTTCAGGTTTTTCACGCCTTCTACGCGGGCGGCTAGGAGAGCTTCTTGTGCAGAGAGGATTTTTGCCTTGGCGGCATCAATCTGTTCTGCAGCACCGTTATCGAGAGCTTCCCGCAGTTCCTTCTCGGCGGCCATTTTCTGCCCGTTGAGAGCCTTGAAGCTGGAATCCATCTGCTGGCGGTGTTTTTCCAAAGCTGTCTTCTGCTCCGGCGTGACTTGCAAAATGGAATCCATCATATCATGCTTGAAACCCTTCTTATGCGCCCACGGGCCTTTATCCCCATGAGGACCCTTCATTCCAGGCATTCCCGGAGGCGGCATCATTTTTTGCATGCAGGGGGGATTCCCGTTCATGCAGGGCATTCCTTTGCAGCCAAAGCAGAGGGCTCCTGCAAAGAATCCAATGGAGCAAGCAAAGACGATAATGCTTGCGATGAGTAATTTGGCGGAACCTTTCATTTTTCCTCCTTCATCAGGTAACTGATGGTTGTGGATTCGTCCAAAAATTCAAAATCGTTGGTTTCTTCTTCGCCCAGTTCATCGTACCAGGCGGTAAATTCAGAGGATGTGATTTCATCCATAGAAATGGGGCTAGTGCCTTCGTGAGTCAACAGAAAGAACATGGCGGTAAATGCCACCAGCATGAATCCGGCAGCCATGGGAATGGCTCCGTAGATAGCCTTTAGAGAAATGAACTTGTTGCTCTCTTCTTCATCCAGGCGTTTGCAGACTTTGTCCCAGGAATCTGCCTTGGGAGTGAGCCGTTCTATTTTGGAGAAGTCTATGGCTTGGCATTCTGCTCTTTGCATGTTTGCGTTAGACATCACTTTCCTCCTTTAAAAAATTCTGAACAACGTGGCGGGCGCGGCTGAGCCTTGCCTTGATGGTGCCTTCGGGCATGTTGAAGATGTCGCACAGGTCCTTCAAATCGAGCCCTTCGGCGTCTTTGAGCCAGAGCATACTGCGGGTATCGGCCGGGAGTTTGGAAAGTCCAATTTCCAAAAGTTCAGGGTCCGCTGCTTGCGACGCTGTTCCCGAGTTCTCCATTTTGCCCAAGGCCTCTTCCGTTATCACATCCACATTTTCGCTTTCCAGTTCCCGGTGGCGTTTGTCCGTCCGCAATTTCATGAGGCAGGCGTTTACCGTTAGGCGGTAGAGCCAGGTAGAAATTGAGGAGTTCCCGCGGAAGCTGAGAATCGCTTTTGGAACGGAGACGAACACATCCATCAGGATGTCTTCGGCCTGGTCTCTATCTTTCAGCATTCTGAAGGCGAGGTTCAGCACGTTGCTGCTGGTCTCTTGCCAGAGGAGTCCTAGGGCCTCCCGACTGCCTTCACAAAGCTTCCTGATAATGACTTTTTCGTCCATTCCAATCATTTAGATGTTTTGGGGATGATTTCCGTTGCAAAATAAAGTTGGCGAATTTCGCCTATTTTCGCAGATTTTTGTCGATAAAGCGGAAAGTTTCGTCGTAGGCCTTGTCCCGAACGGGTTTGGGGGAGAGGTAGAGATCGTGAAGGCCGTCTGGGATGGTGACGGTAGTGACGTTTTCGCCTAGATTTGGGGCCTGTTCTGCAATCTGCTCGTGGTTCAATACCCCATCGCAGTGGGTGAATTCCTCCACCCATTCTTTGCTATCGATGCTGCAGTCGCTGTGCATGACGAGAATGGGGGCTTTGATGTGGAGGCCTTCCTTGATTTTATTATGCCCTAGATGGACGCCCCTCACCCAACCCAAATATTGCTTGGGCCTTGCAAAAGTTTTGAGGGTGGTGTCGAAATCCCATTCCCCTTTTCGCGATTTGTATAGGGAGTTGGCGTAATTGGGGTCGCCGGTTCCAGGGAGGGCTACGTTGGGGAAGAGGCGGCCTAGGCCAGAAACGACGGGGAGGGCAAGGTTGCGGACAGCCCAGTTGAAGTTCATTTCTAGGAAGGGGCTGTTGAGAATGATGGCGTCGAAGTGGGAGTCTGGTCGGTGGGCGGCGTAGAGGGAAAGGTTGAGACCGCCCATGGAATGCCCGATGAGGATGTAAGG
>JAKSIG010000089.1 GCA_024398955.1 Fibrobacter sp.
GCGGCTACATGCGTCACCTGCATAAAGCAAAAGAGCCCCTGGGATGGACTCTTTCCGTCATTCATAATCTGCGCTTTTACATCAAGCTGATGCAACAGGCCAAGGCCCACATCGCCGACGACACCTTCGAGGAATGGGCAAACGAAATGATTCCCAAGCTGCAGCAGAACCTATAAAAGGTTGCGCGGCCTCTCTTACTTCTTCCAGCGCTTCAGCATGGGGAAGTAGCCCATCATCATCTGCTTGTATTCTTCCTTGGTCATGGGCTTGGGCATGTGCTTGTTCACTTCATCTACGAACTGGGAGCAATGTTCCACCATTTCTTCCATGGTGCAATCCTGTACGAAAGCGCCGTCCTTGTAGCAGTACACACAGTAATCTTCGTTCTTGCTTCCGTCGGCATTCGTGCCCATCACTTCTGCGGTCAAAGGCATGCCGCAGCTTTGACAAAATTTCTGATTCTGGTCCATTTTAATTTTCCTTTTATTCCGTATGTTTCAGGTACGCTTTGATGCACTTGGTAATTAACAATCTTCAGTCTTAATTTAGTTAACGTTCGTTAGCTTTTCTAAGGTGTTCTCTAAAAATACATTATGAAAGTTGACAAATAAAAATTCTTTAGTATCTTGAATAGTATGGCAATGAACCACCACCTATTTACCGGTCAATGCGAATCCGTGGGCGAAACCCACGTCACGAACACTACAACGGCAAACGATGGCGTAAAATCCAAGATTCTGCCGACACACGCAGGAACTTCTCCCGTCAGGAGACATCGCGTTCCTCGTGCCCCCAAGAAGTAGCGTTCGCTTAAAGCGATTCGTAAGCCCCGCTAACGGCGCATTTCCTGCGCTGTAAAGTAAAAGCCCGCAGACAACTGCGAGCTGTAAAATTTTATTTCTTTTTCTTTCCGTACATTTCGCCAAAATGCGTCATGTGGGCTTTAATGTACCCCATGATATTTTTTCGTTTTGACGGAGACGTAAAGCGATCGTACAGTTGAACAAACACAGAAATCGGAGCGGCATATTCCAAGGCCAATAAACCTACATGACCTTTTTCCAGAACTCCAGCATCAATCATCACTTCAAAAAATCGCTTTAATCGTGATTGCAGTAAAATAATGTTGTACTTAGTCGCAAGTTCTGCAATTTCAGGACTGCGGTATTGCTCCTGCGTTAGGAACTGGCGGGTCTTTTGAATTTTCGGGTCTACCAAAGTAAGTTTGACTTTGGCAAAAATCATCTTATTCATTTGATCGATGTTTTCTGGATATTTTTGATTATCTCCAGCCGCGTAAAAACGTTCCACGTAATAGTCTTCGGCATCTTTTATAAGAGCTTTTAGAATTGCTTCTTTACTTTTGTAATGCTTGTAAAGAGATGGGCCTTTAATTCCGGCAGCAAGGGCGATCATGTCAATGGAAGTGCCTTCATAGCCATGACGAGCGAACAGATCCAAAGCTACATCCAGAATCTTTTCTTTTGTAGACGTTTCCATAACTTACCCTAAAGCAACATTTGTCTGCAATATCGCTAACGAACATTAGCCAAAGCAGTCAATCTGTAAAAAAATAAACAAAATAAATAAGAAAAAGGCCTGCGAAGTAAATCCGCAGACCGTTTTATGACAACTATCACATTCGAATCTTTGTTACCCTGGCCTTACCGTTGCCAAGAATTTCTCTTTTCAGATAAACTCCCTGCCTTGGTTTTACACGCAAGAGCGAGCCGTTCAGGTCAAAATACTGTATTTGAATAGGAGAGGCGAAAATTTCTGGATTTCTATAATCGGCAATTCCAACAGAAATCGAATCCTTACCTGTAGAATCCTGCTGCGAGGAATCAACCTCCGTTGTATCCACCGGTTCCACGTAGGGGTGTTCCGGATCGTTCACCACCACCTTGAATTTTTCGTAGGTCTTGCAGCCGGTTTCGTTGGTGTATTCCACGGTGTAAATGCCGCTGTTCTGCCATTGCAGATTCTTCAGGGTCACCTCGCGAGTGGTTGCACCAAAGTCCGCCGGGCCGCTCCATTTCCAGATTTTTCCGTCCCAGGGGTGGGGGCCAAACAGCAGGTCACTGCCGGGTTCCACCAGCAGGTTCGTAGATTCGCTCCAGCCGCCTTCGCCCGCCTTAACGTAGGGAACAATCTTTGTGCCAGAGCAGGGGCCTACAACGGGCTCGCCAGAGGCCTGTACCTTCAACGTGTCGGGAATGGGAATCACCTTGGGCTCGAAATCCGCAGTGGGGAAGGCCTTCATGAGGCGGGCGGTTTCTTCGGCAGTAATAGGCAGCACAGTGCCGTGGCGAGGTGTAAATGCCCCCGCCATCTTGGTATCCTGCACAAAGGTAAAGTTGGTCAAGTCCGGGCTGCTGGTAAACTGGTAATGGCCATTCATGTAGCAGTCGTACATCAGAATCCAGGAATCCTGATTGATAAGCTTGAACACGCCTGCGCCTTCCACAGCTTCCGTAGTCTGCTGCAGGTTTGCCGAGGGAGCACTCCATTGAGACCCCTCTTTACCTGCCGGCGCAGTCAAGGTCCTGGCAGTCACCTTGCCGATACCGCCCAACTTTTCGTTCTTGAAGAAGCCATGGTAAAGGCTGTCGTTTTCGTTATAGACGATGTCCATGTCGATGGTGGCAGAACCGCGGTCAAAGAAGTAGGTGGGCTTGCCAATCACATCGGTAAAGTCGTCGTTGGCGTACAGGTAGTACACCTTGTCGTAGGGAATGGTGCCGTCGTTGGTGAGCAAGGAAAAATAAATCATGAGGCGGCCCTTGGAACCGTCGGCGTTTTCGTAATCCTTGTCCCAGATGGTTTCGGGGGCCCACACGCGGGTCACGTTGGCAAAGTTCGTTCCCTTGTACTTGTCGGGGAAATGAACCGTACTGTGGGTCCAGTTCACCAGATCCTTGGAGCGCATCAGCACCATGCCGCGGTTGCTTGCCCAGCCCTCGGCGCTCTTCATGTCTGTATGGACCATGTAGAAATATCCGTCGGGCGCACGCAGAATGTGAGGGTCCCGAAGCCCCTTCTTAAGGCTCACGGAATCCGCAGCCAGCACGCGGTTACCGCCGTTCATGGCCGTAAAGTTGTAGCCGTCGTTACTGATGGCGTAGTAAATGTTCTCGTTATTATTCGCCGGAAAATAGATGAAAAGATAGTTGGAATAGGGCTCGTAACCGTGAATAGAAACATTGAACTTTTTCGTTTCGATCTGCTTGCCGTCGGTTACGTTGGCCGAAAGCTGAACCGTCTTGTTTTCGTTTATTAGGCGGGCTGCAATGGTACCATCGTTCTTCAAGAAAGTGGTATCGCTTGAAGTCCAGTAAACACGTGTATCCTCGCAGCCAGCAATGCCTGCGCCAGAGGTCGGCAAGGTCAAATCCTTATACAGGTTGTTTAAATTTCCGTCTACAGTTAGCTTATTGGCGCAATCGTTCAACGAACTCTGGGCAAAGGCTACAGACGCCCCCAAAACAGCCAACATCGCCCCAAAAACTCTTTTTTCACTCATTTTGCCCATCCTAAACAATATAAGTACTCTTTACCATTTACGAATATAGGTTTAAAAGTTCCTGTCGTAATGTAAAATAATTAATAAAGTTGGACGATTTGTCCACACATTTCCTTGTTAAGGCGAGTCATTTTTAAACTTTTTAATATATATTTGCAGATATAAAAGTCTACATTTTTATAAAAAATTATATTTTTGAAAAGTGTTTGGCAAAAAAAGGATGAGCATGAATTTGGGTAAAAAAATTATCTGGACAGCTGTAGCCGCGGCCCTTGCCTGCGGCAGCGCAAATGCCCAGACCAAGGTCGTTGTTGACCCAGGCAAAAAATATCAGATTTTCGAAGGCTGGGGAACAAGCCTTTGCTGGTGGGCCGTTAAGACCGGAGCCTGGAGCGAAACCAATTACACAAAGCTTCTAGGAGCCGTAGCCGACCCCGATACAGGTCTTGGCTATAACATTTTCCGCTACAACATCGGCGGTGGCGACCAGCCAGGCCATAACCACTTGACCAAGGGCGACGGGGGAGCAGCTGTTCCCGGCTACAAGCCTACCGAAAAGGGCGATTACGACTGGACCGCCGACAAGACCCAGCGCAACATCATCTTCGCCCTGAACAAGATGGTCAAGGACCCCATTTTCGAAGCCTTCTCCAATTCTCCTCCCTGGTGGATGACCAACAGCGGCTGCGTGGCTGGCGGCAAGGGCGGCGCAGACAACCTAAAGTCCGACTACTTCGACGATTTTGCCGACTACCTGTCCGAAGTGGCATTGCACTTTAAAAAGGAATGGGGCATTACCTTCCGTACGGTGGAGCCTTTTAACGAACCCAGCGCAGGCTGGTGGGCCGAAAACAAGGACCAGGAAGGTTGCGGCTTTAAAAGCCGACAGTCCGACATGATTATCGAGCTGGGCAAGGCTCTCAAGCGTAAAGGGCTTTTCCCCGAAACTTCTGTTACCGGTGCCGACGAATCCAGCATTGCCGACGCATTAAAGCAGTTTAATAGCTACAGTGCCGAAGCACGTTCCTACATGTTCCAGATGAACACCCACAGCTACGACGGCTACAGTTCCCGTCAGGGCATGTACGAAGCCGCCTTCGCTGCCGACAAGCGTATTTGGCAGTCCGAATCGGGCCCCCTCCATCGCGGCAACAGCACCCTGGATATTACCCTCTGGATGGCCGACGTGATCCTTCACGACATTCGCGACATGAAGGCCAACGCCTGGGTAGACTGGCAGCTTTCCGACCCGGCAGCAAACTGGCAGACCATCAAGGTAGATCACAGCAAGCAGACATTCTCCTATGCGCCCCGCTACTACATGCACAAGACCTTTACCCACGCCCTTCGCCCAGGCTCCCGCGTTATCGATAGCGACAACAGCAACACCCTGGCAGCCATCCGCGAAGACGGCTCCCTAGTTCTTGTAATCCTGAATACAAGCGGTTCTGCAGCCAACTACAGTTTCGACCTGAGCAAGTTCAGTGCCATCGGTACCAAGGCCAAGGTCAGCCGCTTTACGCTGCCCGCCGCCCTCAAGAGCGACGCCGACATTGCCGTTTCCAGCAAGACTTTGAACGTAACTGCAGGAGCACAGTCCATTGTTACGCTGGTAATTGACGGCGCAAAATCCGAAGGCCAGTGCGATGTCGATGGTATCAAGACCTACGTCAAGATTCACGATGGCGGCTGGAACGAAATCACCGACGTCAAGTTGAATGTAGGCGACTCTCTGGTCATTGGACCGCACCCCTATTCCGGAGCCCGCTGGACCTGGAACGGCCCCAACGATTTCTACCAGCTGGGTCGCGAAGTCCGCTTCAAGAACATGCAGGAATCCCAGAGCGGTATTTACACGGGAACGGTGGCAAGCACCGCAGGCTGCGCCACAAAAATTGACTTCAAGGTAACAGTAATCGACCCCAGCAAGCCACCTGTCGTTGAACCGGACACACTTCCCTCGGATACCGTTACCGCAGACACCGCGGTTAAAGACACTGCCGTTACAGACACCGCTGCTACCGATACCGCAAAGCAAGACTCAAACGGCGTCAAGTTCGTTGCAAGTCCCCGTCAGTTCAATCTCGTTTCTGTCCGCAAAAACGGGGGAGACCTGCATATCTCTGCACCATCACAGCCCATGGAGCTCACAATTCACGACATGCAGGGCGTTCTATTGATGCGCCAGCAAATCAACGGATCTTCTGCAATTCCCGTAAGCCACTTTGGCCACAAGGGCCTAATTGTGCAGCTCAAGAACTCTGCCGGGCAAAAGCTTTATCTGAACGCTATTCGATAAAGCTGATTCTGCCTTAACCAATGGCAGAATTCCAAATGCAATTTTTATAACAAAAAGGCCCCGAGTTAAACTCGGGGTCTTTTCTCACAAGGATCACTTATAAAAGTAAAAGTCTTTTTAGGCTCTTACTTAAAAAGATTCTTCATCTTTTCAATGAAGGACTCTTCCTGAGCGGTTTCCTTGTCCTTACGGAGTTCGGCCAGCTTCTGGTAGAGTTCCTTTTCTTCCTTAGAAAGGTCCTTCGGAATATCTACGCCAATTTCGACGTAAAGGCTACCGCGGTCGCCATGCTTGTTCAACGGGTACAGACCCTGGTCACGCAAACGCAGGATGCTGCCAGCCTGAGTGCCGGCGGCCACCTTGATCTGTACTTCGCCGCCATCCAGAGTAGGAATGCGCTGGGTACCGCCAAGAGCCAACTTATAAACCGGCACCTTGATGGTGCAATGCAAGTCATCGCCTTCGCGGGTGTAGAAGTCATCGGGCTTTTCGGTAACGACTGCGAGCAAGTCACCGCTGGCACCGCCGCGGGGGCCGCAGTTACCTTCACCACGCAGATTCAGGTACTGGCCTTCAGAAACACCAGCCGGAATCTTGATGGAAATTTCTTCGGTTTCTTGCACGCGACCTTCGCCACGGCAAGCAGAACAAGGCTTTGCAATGGTTTCGCCCATACCGTTACAAGCGGGGCAGGCACTTTCAGAAATCATCTGGAAGAAACCACCCGTTGTACGGCGTACACGACCGGTGCCGTGGCAAGTGCTACACTCGGTAACGTTCTCGCCACCCTTGCCGTTACATTCGGTACAGGGAGTATAGCGCTTCAGGCGAACCTTCTTGGTGCAGCCTTCAAAGATTTCCTTAAAGCTAAGAGCCACCTTGATCTGCAAATCGTTTCCACGGGGAGGGCCTGCCTTACGGCTACGGCCGCGACCACCGCCAAAACCAAAGCCACCGCCAAAGATGTCGCCAAACTGGCTAAAGATGTCCTCGAAACTTCCGAAGCCACCGCCGCCAAATCCGCCACCGCCGAAACCGCCACCAGGAGCGTTAAAGCCAAACTGGTCGTAGTTCTTGCGCTTTTCAGGATTGGAAAGAACGTCGTAAGCTTCTGCAGCTTCCTTGAACTTTTCTTCGGCTTCCTTGTCACCCGGGTTCTTGTCCGGATGGTACTTGATGGCAAGCTTCTTATAGGCGTGCTTGATTTCGTCAGCACTTGCGTCCTTACCGACGCCTAGAACTTCGTAATAATCTCTTTTATCTGCCATGTTTGCCCTCCCGGGCAATTACTAATTATGAATTACGAATTATGAATTAAAATTTTTAACTCGCAAGACATTCAAAATCGATTTTGCGACGCATTCAAATATGCAAAAACAAGCAAGGCGAGTGCCGCGACAGAAAATTCATTTTCTGGCATGGCCGAGCCGAAGCCTGTTTTATGCAAAAAGGATTGCCCGGTTTCGGGCGAATCCTAAATGCTTTTGGTAGCGGGGGAGGTTTGCACCAGCGTTCGCTAGCGGAACCACCAGCCGCCAACCGCGTTAATCATTAGTCAACGACTTCAGCGTCGACAACTTCCGGACCGTCGCCCTTCTTTTCGGACTTCGGCTGTTCAGAAGCGCCCGGCTGAGGACCCGGCTGAGCCTGGTTTGCACCGGCAGCCTGAGCCATGGAGCTGATCATGCCCTGGAGTTTGTCCATAGCAGCCTTGATTTCTTCCTTTGTACCGTTGTCCTTCTTGTCCTTGATTTCCTGGATAGCAGCTTCCAGCTGAGCCTTGG
>JAKSIG010000009.1 GCA_024398955.1 Fibrobacter sp.
TCACCTGGATGGCTGCGATGCCCGGCAGGTTCTTGCCGTTGGGCGACTGTCCCGGAAAGGCCTCCTCGATTACCACACGGAAGCGGTCGGAGGAGTAGCCACTAGGAATCTCAAACACTACGTAATTGCCCGTGGTGTCTATCAGCACGGCATCTTCACCAGTCAGTTCATCCGAAAGTACAGTCGCATTGTGCGCCAAGTCCGCAAGCATGTTGTCGATGCTTGTGTACTCGGAGCGTCTGTAGGTGACATTGAAGTTGGAATTGGCGGAATCGTTCACGAAGTAGCTCGCGACAGATTCCGTAGAGCCCTCAAGGAAGAGACTGACTTTGCGGATGCTGCTTGTGTCCGCAGAGTGGGAGTCTGGCAAGTCCAGATACACAATCACGCTGTAGTGCGTGAAGTACTGCGCAAGACCGTCAACGGAAACTTCCAGCTTGTTCTCGTTCTGGGAGTTCGGTGCCGTGGTCATGAGGCCGCTGTTCATCAGGGCCGCATTTGCGTCAGTGGAGGAGTTGGCGAAGTTGTGGCTGTAGCCCTGCAGGTTTATGCGGTTGTCGGTACCTGTGGTGCGGTGCCTTTCGATACCGCCGTAGCTCACGCTCACGGCGCTTGCGCGAGTGCCGTCGTCAAAACGCACGATTTCGCGGTCGTCGTTGCCGTAGGTGCCAGAAAGGGTTCCGCCGATGTTGTTCCAGTTCTTGGCGGCGAAACCGTCCGCTCCAAAAGCCTCGGTTTCCGAATCCGACGGGACCCCCGTCTGCGAGTTACCCACGAAATTGAACGAAAGGGTAGCCTCGTTGCGGATTTCGGGGACGGCCAGTGTATCGTGAACTTGCGACAGAGCTTCCGAGGCGTTGCCCCTGAATGTCGCAAAGCCATTGTCGCCGAACACAACATCCTTCCCTCTCCCGGTACGGATATCGTCATTTCCAAGGCCTCCGAAGATGACATTGTCACCGTCACCAGCGTCGATGTCATCGGCTCCGGCTGTTCCCAGGTCCTCGCCCACGTTGAAGCCCTCGTTGGTGACCATCAACGCATTGCGGTCAAGGTCCATGATGACCTTGCCGCCGTCGCCTACAATGGCGTCGTTGCCAGTACCTGTGCGGATTGTGTCCTTATCGGTTCCACCGATGATAGCGTTCTTTCCGTCACCAGTACTGATGTAGTCCTTGCCACCTTCCCCTTCGTTCTTGCTCTCTGCATAGAGACGTTCCGAGGTAACGGTATATCGACCGCCGTCGCCGATTGCAACGTTGTCGGAACCGGTAATACGGATAGAGTCCCCGGCGAAACCGCCCATGGCAACGTTCTTGTCGCCTGCAATAACAATGTTATCGACTCCACCAACGTTGTCGTTAGTCGTTTCAACAAGGTGCATGCCAAGACCAAGCTTGTCGCCATAAACGGCTTCGCCATTTCCGGCGTTATTGTATTTCAAGCGGCCATTGTCGCCCAGGGCAACATTCTTGTCGCCACCGATGACTATTACATCGTTCTTGGCACCGCCGACAACGACACTATTTGTGCCTCCGACCTTAATCATGTCGGTGCCACCATTTTCGGCATCTACCGACTGAATGCGATAAGCATCGCGGTTCACGCCGTCTGTCTGTAGACGGTGTACTGGATTGCCTTGTTCATCGGCAGTACGTCCCGGAGTCTTGCCGATTCCAGTGGTATAGTCGTCAATGAACACTGGATTTTCTGCATCAATATCGCCAACCGTAGAGCCGAGCACCGTATCGCCAACATCTACGCCATTTACCTGACCATTATTATAAAGGACCTGGCCACGGTCACCGAAGGCTATACCGCCTTTGTTCATGCTAATGTGGTCATCACCGAGACCGCCAAATGCGATCATGTCGTTGCGAGTTGCATTTGTACTCGATGCGTCAATACGGTCATGGCCCGACTGCGCGTTGATGACCAGCTGGCCGTCGCCCTCGTAGCCATAGGCGAACTTGAGCGATACAATCGAAATTCCCGCTGTCAAGGTAAAGTCCCGTGAAATCGAGAACGAACTACTGGTCAGTTCAGAAACGGCACGGCGCTGAACGCTGCCGTCGCTCAGCGTGGCATCCACGAACATATTGAACTCATAGCCGTTCGGCGCATCCTTGTGGATGTTGTCGGCTGTAGCCTTGAGCGAATCAAACTTTTCCTTCCAAGACACGAACAAACTCGAATCATCCGAATCTATTGCATAGCTGTATGTAACAGCACCCAGGTTCAGCACAGGCGGCTGTGAAGAAATTGTCCCGGAACAAATCAAGTTTCTTGTATGGTCCGCCTGGTAGCTATTCACCTTGATATCGTCATCGAACTCCGCCTGATAGAAACGGAAACCGTCTATATATTCACCTTCGGCAAGGATAAAATCATATTCGATATCGAAACCATACTGGTTCGAGAACGAGTCCTTTACCTCGCGACGCTGGGTAACAAAATTATCGGCTTCAGCAGGGGGAACATCTTGCTTCTTGATTATCGCTTCGACATAGTAAACTTCGGTGTCAGATTCTTCGCGAACAACATTAACACCATTGTTTGCAATAGGCGTCAAGCCGTAATGGTAAACGCCATCATTGAACGAAGCACCGTTAGCGGCATTTTCAGCGGCAATCCCCGCATCGCCAAGGTGCAATCCAAATTCGGCGTTTTCGTTGGCTGCATTACCCGTATTCACTACCGTATATGTCCTATAAGCATCTTCTCGGTAGAGTGTCTTGTTGATATCAACAGTATCCTTGCCCTTACCCAGATTGTATTCAGCATATTCCATCTGCGCCGCAGTGATGCCGCTCTGCATCATCAAAGGATCATCATTTTCGGCAAGTTGCTTTTCGGGGAACGCTTCAAGTTCCGTATGGGTAAAGCGAACAGCATGCGAGTCATAGGCATCAACATTCTTTTCGGCTTCATTCCTATTGTTATTCACAAATGCCGTAAGCGTTGCACGGGCGTCAACACCATCCTGCTGGTTGTTTACGAATAAGCGGTCCACGGAAACCATCTCGTCAACAAAGAGAGAATCCCTATTGCCCGAAAGCAAGGCAAAGTTATTTCCACCCGAGGGCAGTTCGATAGGCTCGTTCATGAACAGAGTTAATATATGCAAACTTGAATCATATGATGCATTCTCTATTCTAAGCCACTTATCCGCAACGGTAGATTCAATTTGATCAATTGAATCATTTGCAGTCCCGACATTCCTTGCCTTTTGGCTGACCCACTTGAATGTTTTATGATAGAACAAAGATGACACCTGTGAATCAGACAAGTCGTCATTCCATTCTGTTCCTATAATACCATTCAAGACTGCTACCTGCGCTTCGGATAACGAAGAGAAGTCTATCTTTGCAACGCCATCGACAACCTGGAGACTGAACAACATTCCTTCGTCAAAGTTGTTCAGTTCATTAAAGTTCGAGGCCTGCTGCATGCCGCTTTGCCCCTCAACAACATGCTTGTAATTAAGCATGGCCGGGTTGCCGGTATCAAGCATCATGCTTTTGCCGTAACCATAAGCGTATACGGCACCATCAATGTCATTGATTTTTTCTTCTTTTGCACCCACTTTGGTGACTCCATAATCATCCAAAGCGTTATCGGGAACTGCAGTTACGGTAATGGAACGACTCTTATTCTCACTATCGAAACTTACAATAATGGAGCCATCAGCCTGGGAACTAAAGCCGGAACATGAAACGACCAGACGCTTGCTTTCCGCAACGGCTTTCGAATTTGCCAATACCTGGGTCGGAGTAATTTTTACATATACGGTTTGACCATCAGACAACTGGCCTTTGTATTCAACATTGTAAGAAGTGCTTGTAAAATCACTCCTTCCAGATTCGGACAATACAGAATTGTGCTCAAAAATAGTCAGCAAGTCGCTCGACAAACTAGACGCATTTGTGGTTGTTTGTTCAAAGTTTTCCCAATCGTAACTATTCGGCAAACTCGCATTCACAATCACTGCATCATGAACGGTCATCGGTTGTCTTGTAATGCCGTTGTAGAACGTAATCACATTGCCATTGAGTTCATAGTATCTATCACAACCTTCTGTATATTCACAAACAGTTTTTTTGCCGATTGTAATTGAATCTATTTCCATATCCTCGTAAGCAAGGTACACCTTGGAATCGTCGACACGGAGAACATTTGAACGCACACATATTGTAAGTGTTTTTTCAGCTTGTAAAAGATTCGAGTTGATCGTTACTACATTGCCGGATAAATTATAATCACTAGTTGACCAATTTTGCTTTACTCCGTCCACATAGAAAGAAAGGACCTGGTTTGCAGCAGCTTCATTTGAATCGGGCTGTGGCACATAGATGGAATTCACCTTGAACTCGTTGCTTGCGCCAATAATGAATTCTTCGGTACGGACTAGCGGTCTTCCCGCGACAACATCGCCGTCTCTGTTTTCTCCAGCAAATACAAGTCCCACGGAAGTCACGGATTTCGTCAAGACATTCTTGGTGGAACCATTGTTCCATGTACTCGAAATTGCGATAGCCTTACGAACGCCTTCTTCGATTAAATCATCTTGAAGAGCCTTTACAAAGACTTCTACAGGGGTATTATTTGTCGGATGGACCGTTATGGTCTCTCCCCACTCAATGCCACCACCCGCATTTTTCCTATATCCTACAAGGAAGCCCCTGTCTCCACGATTGGAGTCCACCGTTGAGGGAACAGGCGCGCTTATCGTCACATCAAGAGTTTGGTTATTTTGAAGTCCGGCACACCCAACAAAGAAGGACGCCGGAGCAGCATTTTCACTTGAAAGAAACACTTCATAGGATTCTTGTATTTCAAAGTCAGGTTGGTTTTGAGTTCCCTTGTTTTCAACGATGAAAACGGCAGGCGCACTATCAGAATCAACGACAGTAAAACTTTCTGTCAAGGATTCCTTGCTCGTATCGACTACACCATTTGCATCAACGAATTCATACTTGACATCAACGGTCTGACCGTCAGTATTGGCGCTTCGGAGTGTGTATTCCTTGTCGAGACCGCCCATGCTAAAGGTATCGTTGCCCTTGCCACCGTTAAGTTCTGTCACATCGGTAGACTTGTTGCCCACGACATAGAACATATCGTCACCGGCAGCGGCATCGAACTGAGTACTTTCGACACCGGCAGCCTTGATGGCAACAAGGTCACTCAGCATGCCCTCCTTAGTCACGACGAATACATCCTCGGCATCGGTTCCACGAACATTCAGCGTATCCGTGTCTTTTCCGCCATCAATGGTCATTGCACCACGGTCAAACGGAGTTACCCCATCTTCCTTGCGGAAAGAGTATACACTGAAGGTGTCGTCGCCACGACCACCAGACATACTCAATGAACCCGCATTGTTAAGAGCAACAAATTCATCGGCACCAGAGCCACCTTCAATATTGAGCTTTGTTTTGGAGGATACTCCGTCGCTTAGGTATGACGCTTCGTTTGTCTTTACCGCATTAAATTTATCAACAGGTTGGATATTGGCCGAAGTGCCAGGAACTCTATCAGAATTGTAGAGTTGCCCAACATAGAATTTATCAGCCCCTGCACCGCCATCAACATTGGTCGTTTGCGCGGTTCCATCGATATACACCTGGTCATCGCCGCCATTTGCGTTAACATTCAGGACATCGACTCCCTGGGTGTAGTTCACACGTTCAATGTTGGAATTGAGATTCTTTTTTACAGTCTCGCTAATTTCAGAGTCAAAATCATTTTCTGTAATTGGCAGAAGCGCAACAAAGCCCAAGTTTTGTTCTTCATTCTGACGCAACAGCAAGCGGTCAATACTTTCCGTACCTTCAACAACAAGTGTATCGGAACCATCCAACCCCGAATCAGTCACATTGGTGTAATTCGTGGTACTGTCGCCCATCAACTTAACGGTAATCTTGTCACTACCGCCCTGACCATCAACGAAGTCCATGCCCGGGCCAGTAGTTATCTTGTCGTTGCCGCCCGTCGTCTGTGATTTTGCATTGGCATATATCTTGCCATGTAAGCCATAGTTATCACCAAAGACAATCTTGTCATCAACACCGGGTTGAGCGGTCAATTCATTTCCATCGGCAATCGACGACGACTGGTAATCCGTAACACCGTTATCGCCATACAGCATATCGTTGCCGGCACCGCCGTCAATAATGTCGTCTCCAAGACCACCGTAGATTATGTCGTTATCAATGCCGCCGCTGATTGTATCGGCACCACCATCGCCGTCGATGATGTCATTACCTATGCCTCCATAAATCTTATCAGCGCCACCATTAGTAGTATCGCTACCATCATCGCCGAAGATTAGGTCATTGCCTTCATCGCCGTAGATGATATCATTACCCATTGAAGACAATTCATCAAATGAATACTGTATCAAATTATTATTAACTAGGTTATTATCAGATTCCCCATTGCTACTTTTCTGATATTTATTTTTCAATTCACTCACAAACGGAGTCAATGGATTTCCATTTTCATTCACAAGTTTGATTTTAAATTCATTTTCTTTTATTTCGGTATCCCTTTCATTATTTTTTTTGAACTGCGCATCTATGAATTCCTGACTGAATGCGGCAACGCTAGTTTCTACACTTGATATGTTTACGTCAAAAGGCTTTGCAACGTTTTTTGAGCCTCCAGCAATTCTATCTCCGAAAACAACATCCATGCCTTCGCCACCATGAATAGTGTCGTCGTCCGAGCCACCCATAATGCGGTCATGACCCTTTTCGCCATAAATTAGATCATTTCCGGCACCTCCGTCGATACGGTCGTCGCCGCCACCGCCGTGGATTTCATCATTGCCTTTACCGCCAATGAGAGTGTCCTTACCCCCATCTAGGCTGATATCGGTGCGGTCAATAGTCCACTTTTCACTATCAGGCTCAATCTTTTCATATACGATTCGCCCCCCATCACCAAAAATGAAGTCGGCACCATCACCGCCATCAATTTGGTCGTCGCCGCCACCGCCGAATATAAAATCCCGGTCAGAGCCGCCAAGAATAATATCGCCACCAGACCTATCAGCGTCAACATTCGCTTCTGCAGAAATTTTTAATTTCCCATTTTTAAACTCAACTTTTGGGGGAACAGCATACGAATCGCCGAAGATAACATTCAATCCTGTTGCACCAATAATAGTGTCTTTTCCCGCACCTCCTGTAATAAGGACATAGTGCCCAGCCCCAAGAGTCAATCCAGAAAGGTCAATGTAATCGTCACCATCACCGCCGTTGATTTCTATGTCAAAATTGGCTTCTTGAACACTATTTCCTTCAGCTAACTTAATATATATCTTATCATTTCCCTTTTCAGCATTGACAATTAGCTTGCCATTTCCAGTAACAGTTTCTTTGTGATTATAATTATCAGCAACTACGTTACCATTAATATTTAATATTAATGTTTCATCACCATCATCCAGCGTTTTATTCACATTATCTGTTGATACTCGGCTCGACGCATTGGAACCAATGTTTGCAACAACATCATCACCCGACTTGGAAATCATCACTGGTTTCACGGTGTGTTCATAATTAAATTCAAACAGAGTGATGTCATCCGTAATGTTCCATTTCTTGGTATAGAACAGTAAATCAAGGTAGGCATACAACTTGGCTGTAATGGCTCCATTTACATCGAACATGCCAAAAAGGCCTTCTTCCTTAAATACTCGTTCAATTTCGTTCAGGCGAAGTTTGCCATCCTTGTTCGGGTCAAACAGGTTAAACCCGACATTGATGCCTACACCACCACCTACACCAGCACTCACGCCAGCATTCAGTTCAGCAGAGGCTTTTAACCCACCATAGAAAGAGAGCTCATTTTTATCATTACCCATTCCATCAAGGTCATCTACGTAGAAACCATTTAACAATCGGCTAAAGTCCTTATAGTCGCTACCCACCCACTGTCGAATACCTAAGGTATCATAGCCAAAGGCAAGGTCTATATTCGCATTGAAAGACACTCCTAAACGAACGCCAAGCGGAGCCCAAATTCGGATAAATGTATCCCAGTCAAAGTCAAAACTGAGCTTGGGCATATCATAATGGACTAAATCAATATCCTGACCAAGCAACAGCTTAAAGATATTAGTCGGTTCATCCCAGATAAATTTCCAGGAACCATCTCCGACCTGCAAACCGTTACCAGAAAGAGCAGACGAAGCGTTCTGTGCTAAATTTTCATAATCTGTTACATAACTTGATATATTAAGTGAATCAAGTGTTGTATTACCTCTCAAAAAATTATTAGCCGTAGAGTCACCAAAACCACCTCCACTAACCAGATTCATACTCCCTAAATCAATTTTCAACTCTTTTTCTTTGCCAAAGGCAGCAACCTTTTCACTTAAAGCAATAAGGTCCTTAATAGCATACACCATGCTGTCATCAAATTTACCCTTACTGAATTCCTTTGCAAGGCTAAGAGGCGTAATTTCAATGCCAAGGTCATCAAGTACTGGGAACGGCGTTGTCAAGAAATCAATTAAAGGTTTCAATGGCTCAACGACTTTTTGTATTTTCGATACAATGGGTCCAAGTACTCCACCAATAAATGAACCCATGTCCAGTTTAAAATCCCTGAATCTAAGAGCCTTAATTTCACCATTATCCCAAACAAATTCAAAATTTCCCTCAATGTTCGGGAACTTAGGAGCATCGCCCTCGACATCAGAAAGAACTCCGACTTTCAGTCCGAGCAACATGTTGACTGTAGCGGTGGGAGTAAATGTAGGAAGTTGGCCTAAAATTTCAGACAAGTTTACGTTAACAAAATCACTTCCACCTGATTTATGATCTATATCAAGGCCAAATTTCAAATCAACGCCTTTTTCATACTCGGAGCCATTACTTGATTTCTCTAGACTATCAAGGTCCAATTCAACCCCAAGCCCTGCCATTTTCCCAAGAACTTTACCAGACAAGCCGGTCTTGATTTCAACACTTACATCGTTTTCATCATAGAAAATAAACTGAAATCCCCCGTCCTTAGAGACCTTCATGCCAAAATTCAGCATCCACACAAGGCTCAAATCAACACCAGCATCAGTTTCCAACCCAAGGCCGGGGAGTCCAAGGTCAAATCCGATGTTATTGCCAAAGGAATATGTTCCACCTAGCGTAAAGAACCATTCGGCAAAGTCTGAGCCCTGCTTATAATAAACACCATTGCCCTCTTTATGCCATTCTTGTGCATCAGACAGTTTCGTCAAGAGTGTAGAATCCGAAGTCAATTGCGCATAGAAACCGAAAAGATCATTGAGCTTCTGCGCAACCATTTCAGCGGTCATGCCTGTAGATTCATAGACAAAGTCAGAGAATGGTTCAAGCACCTGTTGCTTGAGTTTACTCAAGAAATCTACACCGCCGCTCACGGCACTACCCACCACGGGTACATCCTTGATGTTGCTCATCATGCCGCTATTGATACTGGATTCCAGCGAATCTAGTAAATTATTTAGGCCGGTCACAGCCAGTTTTATCTTGTCAAACCAATCAAGATTTCCTTCGGCTAGGTCTTCTATTCTCTTGTAGACCTCACTAAAATCAACCACTAAATCGCCAGCATCTACCGCAGACGCGTCTTCCAAAATCAGTTTTATATTCACAGAAGACGCCGCAGTACCACTAGCTGTTTTTTCCGCAACAATATTTACAGAAGAATCCGCAGAAATCACTCGTGTATCTAACCAAGCCGATATATCAGAAAGTGCTTGTCCAACAACAGAATTTACATTATTTCCACAAGCAATACCACTTCCATTCCATTTACCAAACTTGATACAACCTAATTCATAACCACATACGCTAACAGGCAGATTGCCGAATATTGACATCGGAACAGCAAATTCAAAGGGTATCGGCAAAGGGTCGTCATCTTCATCAAGGAGTTCCCAATCAAGCAGTGATAAATCATTTTGTCCGAAAGTTCCAACGAAAGCAGCCTTACCCACAACAAACGAATCGCCCTTATCCGAACCAACTGTAATCAAATTCTTGAGCAAGGCATCAAAGCCTTTTGTTTGACCATCGCCATCGATACCCAAATTGAACGAAAGCTTTTGACCTACGATATTGACATTCGCACCAAACTGAATAGCATCTTTCAAGATAAAATCAAAGGAACTGCCTACAGACATTTCAGCAGACAAACTGAACCAAAAATCACCCTCAACCTTTAAATCAGCATTACCACTAATTCCCCCACCTGAGCCACCGAAGTTAAACTTATGGACCGCACTAAAACCCTTGCTGATATTAAAGCCAAATACAACGGTACCGTCAACGACATCTATTCCGAAAATAGACGCATCGGCATCAATATTTTGAGCAGCAACCAATCCAGCATCTTCCAGATATTTCGTCAGTCGATTGCTTAACCCCTGAAGGCTCACAATATTATCTTTACGAAGCTTGCTAACGATATCACGGATGTCGTTAGCGACATTCACCAAATCCCCCACGGACTTGTTTATCACAGGGATTTTCGCGTCGCTATTTTGCGCAACTGCAGTCAACCTTTGAACAAGACCTTCAAGCAAGGCATAGACATCTTGCACCGAGAAATTTGACAAATCAGAAAGTTTATCATGTATTGCTGTCTCTAGGCCTGAAAAGTCAGATTTTATTGACGGAAGACCATTCTTTTCCTCTAGTTCAATCTTGTTTTCGCCGATATAGAATGTGTCAAAACCAGGAACCGCGACAGCGCCGTCAAATTCAAACTTATTTGAAGATTCAGATTGTTGATTGGCCGATGTATACACAAACTGAGGATTCTGGAATTCCCAGTTACTCAAGAACGAATCGTTAGCATTATTAGCATCCGTCTTCTTGTTTGCAGTAAAAGTCGCCTCGACATGCACTGAACCGTCAGCGACGAGATTCACATCAACAAAATTGAAAGTGGCCTCAATGGCGGCGACATATCTTAAAGATATATTCGGATCATTCCAATTGACTGTAGTCGAGGCGTTTTCCTTGATAACAATCCAATCAGTTTTTGAAACTGTAATGGAATCGACGTTCCCTTCCGAATTTACATCAAGATTATGAATCTTAAAGTAAACATCTCCAAACTTAACATATCCACCAACAGCAAACGAGCTCTTATTTGCATTTTCATCCAACGAAATTACAACAAATTCAGGATTGGAAGAATCAATCGCTTTAACCTCTATAGCTTTACCAATAGAGAAATCGACCTTCGCATACAATTCTACCTTGGCATCGGCACTTTCATCAAGGCTAAATAATTTAGACCAATCAATACCAAGTAAGGTTGTGCCAACAATGCGGTAATCATCATTACCACATTTGCTAGCCCTCATTGGCGAGAAGCCTAGCCTTTCTAGGACTTTACTCGAACCAATATTTTCAAGCGCAAATGCAGCATTCGAGCGAAATTCAAGATGGTCCATCGGATTGTCTTTTACATCCTGCCAACATAAGGAGGGTAAGTCATCTAGACTATTTGGATTAATCAGTGCGTTAATGGCATTAACTACAGCCACAATGTTGGCATCTGCATCAACTCCACCAAGCAAAGACTCGAAATCCACAGGGCCAAGATTATTTCCACCGAAATCGACCAGCTTAAAGTCGTTTTTCTCGCCAATTGTATTTGAATCAAGTCCTAAAGTAGTGCTTACAACAGAAGTCCCTTCAGCAACAGCAAATACAACTTTATCATTCCGTACAGAAACAGATTTCAATGCTCCATTTTGCGTGGTAGAATTATTTGCTTTCCAAGCATCCTCTATAGCACGAGAAAGGTCATTTGAATCACTACAATTCTTGGTATCTATATGTAATTCGTCAGAGCCTATGGTTATATCTAAAAACTTATCAGAGATTGTAGCAGAATAAATTTCTGTTTTATTGGAAGTAACACCTATTGAATAAGTTCCTGATTCATCAACAAAAGATAAATCAAACGCACCTTCACAGAGTTTCTGAAGTTCCAAGACTAAAGCATTGTAAGATTCTTGTGCTTTATCGAGATCAGCCCCCAAAGACAGAGATGTTACACTATCAAGTGTTATCGAATCAACAAGGGTAAGGGCTTTGCCTATCACTTGATATTTTTCCAACAAAAGGATGCTGTTGTCAGAAACGATTCTCCAACATGCTTTTTCCTTGCTTGTCGCAAATACTCCTACAGTATATTCGTCTGGATTTTGTTCTTGGCGAATAGTATTTTCTTGTACAAGGAACTTTCCATTAAAATCGGCATCAACGATCGGATTTTCAGGATCGGTTCCAACAACATAATTTATGGAAGATTGAAGACTATTCTTGTCCGCAATGGCATCAGATTCATTCGTGCTAGCCGTAAAACAAGTATCATGCGCAGGAGAATCAATATATTTTGATTTATATTCACAATTTCCCGTAGCGACATCTATAGAATACTTTTCTAGCAAGATTCCCTTTTCTGAACCAATCACTCCCGATGCATTCAGCACACCTGACATACGCATATACTTGAATCCAGAGTTTGATTCAAGCGTGTAATAAGGTGAGTCAACGACAATCGCATCTCCAACACGACTCGTTTTATATCCTTGAAGCAGAGATGGGTCACAACCAAACCGAACGACGCCACTGGAATCGGCTTCTATAACATACAATCCATATGTATTCTTGATAGATCGTCCAAAATCCAATTCGCCAACAGAATCCAAGCCGAACTGGTCCTCATCATTTTTTTGAAGTGAGAGGTATTTGTCTAGGCTTTCCCACCAATTGGCATTTTCGGCCACCCCTTTGCTAAAAAGGTCATTAGCAAAATCTATAACATTTGATAATTTTAAAGTTATAGTTTGATTAGATGCATTTTTCGCATCTTTAAGAACAATACTAAGCGGATTATAATCCAATGTTAAAGAACAACATGTCTGCAAAACTGTATTAACGAGTTTCAACTCACCAAATGCATCAGCTTCTTCGGAACGATAAATGCTAAATTCTTCGTCACTTGTAAAAATCAGTTTCCTATTTTGGACATTATATTCTATATCCGGTAGACTCGTATTTAACAGTGTCGTATATTCACCATTCGTTCCACGAGATTCTGCGACATATCTAAAGTTCTGAGAAGATATTCCTCCGCTCAACACTAAAACAGTTGTTTCATTTGATGCACTATTAGGTTTCACCTTAAACGAGAATGAATAATCTTCATTATTGCCGTCAATTATTACATCTTTTGTTTTTGTTATCTGCAGTTGGCTTCCTACATCATAGAAATAGTATGTTTCATTTTGACCAACATTTGCATCATCTATTATATCGTCTATGATAGTTTCGTTACCAATTGTCAAATATTTAAAATTTACATTCAACTTAAAATTTACGCCGGCTTCACAAGAGGCAACAACATTTCCAAATGTTGCAACATTCACAAAATAATCACCAAGCGATTTCGCCAAGTTCAAGTCAAAATCGACTTCATTGCTAAATTTCAAATTAAATTCAAAGGTATAGTGATCTAATTTAAAATTATTTCTTGTTGACTCCGTCGCATTTCCTACATCATTTATAACAATCGTCTCTTCACCAACGAATCCAACATAACTTAAAGAGCAAACATCATCATTTATTTCGAAAGCCTTTTTCCACGCATTATTGAAAACCTCAACAAATGTTTCGACACTAGAAAAATTAGCCTTGTATTTACCCTTATCAACAACAAATAAGCCAACAACATTATTTGCAGAATTAGACGAATCCACAAATCCGTTAACAACCATGTCTATTTTATCAACGACATCTGCAACTTTTTCAACGGAACCACCCAAGAAATCCATCTTGACGTTATCTTCCAGCTGTTTGCGAAGGGCGGTTTGCATTGATTGAAGATATGCAGCAACCTGATGGGAAAGAGTTTCACCGGATAGCGACGCAAAAGCTTTTATCTCATCTGGTACAATCCAGTTTTCGGTCAGCGAATCATAACCGAATTCATATGGGTCTTCGGCAGCATCTAGTTTTGCGACGGTCATCGAGCCAGACTTTAATGTTGCTGCTTCCACCGAGAATTTCGGTATTGCAGTAAATACACTTCCATTATTTGCTTCATAACTTGCCGTTAGGCTAAATATTCCGTTTGTAACAGTCGCGCTAAACAAGCTTAAAGAAATGGTTTCATTGATATTATCTTTCGAAATTGACAAATTAAGCTTGTCAAGATTAAAGCTATCAAAACAGAGTTTTCCTGTTGCAGAATTTATATGGACATCTAATTTAATCCTAACCGAGCAGTCAACATTGAGATTACCTAGTTTAAGCAATCCAAAATTCACCAATTCATCAGTTCCCGTTGCCATATTGGCGATAGTTGGTGTAATGTTTAAATAAAGCGATGTCGGAGCTTCATTCGATGTGGAAAGGGCGACATTTTGCAAAACATTTTGCCCGTCTCCGACTAGGTTCACGACATGTCCGTTTCCATCATCCAAAGACATGTGTTCCAGCAAAGAACCAAGAATCGATTGTTTTTCTTCAACAAGTTTTTCGAAATATGTTCCGATTTTTTCAAGATTCAAAACACCATTTTCAACTGCGCCATTAATCGCAAAAGACGCTCTGGCCCAATACTCTTGTAAGTTTCCGACAATGTCAGAAATTTTAACTTCTTCATAATCGCAATTGTGAATAAAGGGAATCTGCGAAAAATCAACCTTGTTGTCGAAAATATGTTCTAGGGAGAAATTGCCTATGCCCTGTTTAGGCTGTAAACTAGGCATATTCACAGAGAATTCGCCATTTTCCGGGCCTTTCACCTTGATAACATCATTAACATCTACAAATTCAAAAGGAAAGTCATCATTTGCATCAAGAGAGAACTCCAAATCTAGTCCAACATCAGTCGTTGCATTCCGATATGTAGCAACAATGTCGGCACTATCTAGCGTAGTGTCTTGCAAACTTGTTTCAACTACAGTCAACCCCATAAAAGAAGAAGATGCGCCAACATTCGGTACAGAAACACCTATCGATTCTACACTTGCAGACAATTCAACATCTGTAGCATTTTCATACCATACTCCATCATCATTGGCATCAAAATCAATTTCAATTGACAGGCTCCCCGTTGCCAAAAGACTAATTGAAGCATTGTCTACACCCAATCCAATTTCATCTAATTCAAGTTCACTAGCGTTCAATGTATTCTGAACATCAAAATCTAGCTTGAGTGTATCATTATTTGGGGCACTAAAAACGGGATTTCCAATATTTGACGGCAACTGACCAGGAAGATTCGTGTTCAATCCAGAAACAAGTGCAGCCAAGGGGACAGATGTCGTCCCATCGGGCAATGCATCTCTATAGTTCTCGAATGCCGTAGATACCAAAGACCGTATATTTGAGCCGACACCAGAAAAATATGCAGAAGCAGAATCAAGAGACTCATTCAAGCCAAGTCCGGACAACTGCAAATCATCAACTTCGCTTAGGGCACTTTCAACTGTAGTAGAAACATTGGATATATTGTCCTCAAAGTCCTCCAAGACAACATCCGCATTCATCATCATGCGAGGTTCGAGTTGTTCGATTTTATAATTAAAATCGCCGATTCTTCTTTTATTGTTCTTTTTAGACATTCTTCAGGCCCTTTGACATATTGTGATTAAAGAGTTCTCTTACCTGTTCATTTGCTTATTTTTACACAACGAACAGATTCTCCAGCTGATTTAGGAGTATGATAAGTCGAATTGAGAGATGTTGTTGTATTTGAGCTCCAATTTGTAAAGCCTTCTGTTGCCGATATTTCTTCAGGATAGAACCAATACGTTGTTTTAGCTAAGTCATTAAATATTCCTTCAAATAAATATCCAGCACCCATCAAAGAATATCCACTATAATTCATACCGCCAAAATTCGTAGCACGAATATCAGCAACATTGTTTTTATTTCCATTGGCATGAACTACGATATAGAGATCATCGTAAGTCAAAAGTCGCCAGCCATCCGGACAAATTCCCTGATGATTTGTTTTGATTTGGTCAGCACAGCTCTTGGTATTGCATTCACTGGGCAGTTGCATCATTTCTGCCCATTGGTAAAGGCCGCCGTATTTTTGACAATTGGTTGTATCGTTGTCATAACAGTAGCGTTCAATCTTGGAGTCATCATTTTGGTCTTTATCTCCGCTAACCATTTCGCCAACATTCAAGTTTTCGGCCATAACAGTAACGGAAGCTGCTTTTCCGTCTTTATCTTTGCCATTAATCGTCAGATAATAGTAAGACCGTCCTTTGTATGTAAACTCCTTATACGCATCCGTGAGAACGCTATCTGAGAAAAACGCCTTCTTGTGATTATATGGTTTCCACTCGCTGCTGCTCGAAGCAACTGATGAAGAAGACAGTTTCACGGAAGAACTGCTGCTAGATTTGACACTTGATGAGGAGTTCACCGAGGAACTGGACTTAGCCGAGCTGCTGCTGGATTTCACCGAGGAACTACTAGATTCCCGATCGGGGTCGGAAATGACAGAAGAGGATGACGCCCCATCGGCTGGGGCACTGCCCTTGACGCTACTGCTAGATCCTTCTGTTTTCGAGGAACTGCTGGATTCCAGGTCAGAGCCTGTAGTGACAGAAGAGGAAGAATTGTCATTGATGCTGGAGGAGGATTCTTCGTCCTCAACTGCGGAACTCAGGGAACCATTTTCGCCAGATGCGCTGGTGGAGCCCGAGTCGTCGCCGCAGGCGTTAAAGGCGAACAGCGCAAAAGCGACCGCGCTCACCAAACCAATTTTCTTAATCGTTTTCATACAGAATCTCCTAATTAAAACTTTTATCTAACCCATAGAACACACCCTGTCCCCAGGTCTCCATAGGCAAACTTTCATAACAAAAGATATTAAAGAAATCAAACACCATCCCGGCAGGATCTTACAAAAAACAGCTCAAAACGCCCCAAGAATCATAACCTCAAGCGTCAGATCAACGAGAATTTTGTGTCTATAATACATTTTGCATTATAGGATGAAATTATTTTAATCTAAATTCTAATAAATCGTTGGTTTTCCCAAAGAACAGATTAGTTTTATAGGTGATGGTTAAATTATGCGTCAAAAACAATTGAACAATTGGTTGTTTACAATGATGAATCGAAAGTATTCTCCACGACAAAGCGTCTCTCGCACTCAAAGCTCGACCAAGTAACGATAAAGTAAAAAAGGATTTGTATATGACGATGAACTCTTATTTTTATTCAAGTGTTGAAGATTCTTTTGGAGAAAAAGAAATGTTTCAAGAATTAGAATCATGGTCTAAATCTCAAAAGAAAAACGTGTATATCGTAAATCGGCCTTTAGGCGTAGCGAAATACGAATACTCCTATAGCAACGCATTTATGGTATTGATTCCTGGGTATAAGGTTCTTTTCGTTGATTGCGCAGATGATGATAGCGAGGAATTTGACGAGTATGTGGAAGATGTGATTGATGATCTAGGAGCAATATCGGATAAATATGATCACAAAGACATTTTGGGGCGTTCCAGAAAATGGAAAGATCGTCTATTTGTTTGCATGAAAAATCATGAATTTACAGATATAAATTCTTTACTAGACTTCACTATGGCTGGTAATGAAGAGGATGCACGTCATGCGGAAATATTAATGTCTCTTATAACCGGAAGCTATAATGAAGCAGAGAGAATAGGAAAAAACGTACCAACAAATTTATTGGATAAGGTAAAACAGAAAATAATCTTATTTGATGGTGATCAAACAAGATTTATATATGAAAAGACTCCCGATGAATTAATCCGAATTCAAGGAATGTCTGGTACAGGGAAAACAGAGCTTTTACTTCATAAAATAAAAGATTTGTATTTAAAATACGATTCAGACATCATCTTGTTTACATGTCATAATAAAATTCTCGCTCATGAATTGAAGGAACGCTTACCTAATTTTTTCAACTACATGAAAGTTGAAAAGCAAATTGACCCAAATAAAATTATGTGCATGCACTCGTGGGGCAGCGCTGGAGATAACGGAACATATCGCTATATATGCCAACGTTATGGATTACCGTTCTATTCTTTAAGATCAAACATGACATTTGATCAAATCTGTACCCAAGCTGCGGAGATTCTCGAAAAGAAAAAAACACAAGATGGGTGGGAATTTGCGTTTGATTGGACTTTTGTTGACGAAAGTCAGGATTTTGGTGAAGGTTTTGTGAGGCTTTGTAGGTGTGTTACAAAGAACAAGGTGTATTTGGCTGGCGATATTTTCCAAAGTATTTTCTCGGAAATTCCTAGAGATATTCATCCTAATTATCTGCTAAGTAAATGCTACAGAACAGATCCGAAAACGCTAATGTTTGCACATGGTTTGGGAATGGGTTTATTTGAAAGCAAAAGATATCAATGGTTAGATGAAAAACAATGGATGAACTGCGGCTACGAAGTTTCTAAATCTCAAGATAACACTATAACATTGACAAGGGAACCTCTTCGTAGATTTGAAGATATTGATAGTGGATATTCAAGTGTAAAGTTGATCGCTAATTTAAATGGAACATCCATTTTAGATAGAGTGATTTTAGAAATTAAACGAATAAAGGATGAAAATAAAGATTCAATAAAGCCCCATGATATTTGTGTAATATTCTTGGATGATGGAGATGTTACCTATGATCGAATAGCAGTTTTAGAACGAATGATTCTAGAAAATTTCTCCTGGGTATCAAATAAAGCGTATGAAACTAAAGAAAAGCGAAAGAACGAAATAATGCTATCAAATAGAAATAATGTGAAAGGATTGGAATTTCCGTTCGTTATCTGTTGTACGTTTTCACTAGGGGTTGGCCTTCGTTATAGAAATGCACTATATACAATGATGACTAGATCATTCTTACAGAGTGTTTTAATTGTTGAAAACTTGCCAGAAAAAACAGCGGAAAATCTTCAGAAGCACTTGA
Organism: Fibrobacter sp.; assembly: GCA_024398955.1. Lineage (GTDB taxonomy): Bacteria > Fibrobacterota > Fibrobacteria > Fibrobacterales > Fibrobacteraceae > Fibrobacter. Next base: position 18,985 of record JAKSIG010000009.1, read on the forward strand.
TGGAAATTTTAGCAGAAGGGAAAATGACCGTTGAAATTCCAAATGAAAATGAAATTAAACAAATACAAATAAATATAGATAGTCAAGAAAATAGACGTTCTTTGATGGATGTTATTGACAGAACAATTGACAAGCATTCTATTCCTAAAACATACAAAAAAGATATTAAGAAACAGGTTTATGATTCTGTCGATGAAGAATCTTTTGACCCAACCGAAGTAGAGGGGTTGATTTTAGCACTTTATAAAATTCAGAAAAGAAGTTGCAAATGCAAGTAAAATTTTCTTTTGACGTACCTCAATATTATACGAATCGTTTTTCTAAAACGATTCGTGAAAAAATTGATGTTGTAATGTTGCTATTGGATGTTCTATACTGTATTCAAAGTGGAATACAGGAATCTGAAAACGGAAATCTTGTTATAGAGATCAACGATATCAAAAGATTGTATTTTTTTGAACAAAAAAGATATTATTCTATAGCATTTCCTTTTGTTATCAAAAAAGGAAATGCTGAAGAAAAAAAATTTTCCTTTTATTGTAATGACTTTGAAATTTCAAGTTCTTTACTTGCGAATGCTCAAGAAGTCGTGACACAACTAAAAAGTCAAGGTTTTTCAGCCATTGAATATATTGATTTGATTGCAATAATTGAAGATGTATCTTTAGATGAATGCGGTAAATTTGACAATAAAAAAGCAGACTCCCTTTGGAGTATAATATCGTATTTATTTACAACAGAAGATTCATATGTAAGGTATGATTACGACGAAGAACATGTTGAAATGAATCATCCATTAAATCACCTTGATGTCAATTATTCTACATATGGAACTTATAAAATTGGTTTACCTGATTCGAAAAAAGAGTTCGGAAAGGATAATAAACATTACATGTCTCAATCTTGGTTTCAAGAATTATGTAACTCGAGTCCTGTAAAAAACATCGATTTTAAATAAGAGTTGGTTTATGACAAATGGAGATGATAGAAAATCAAAAAATCTTGCCGATTGTGCGAAGAAACGATTGATTTCGGCAAAACAGTTAGAAAATATTGACAGAACTGGTGCTACATATATTGCAGGAATTGCATGTGAAACAATGTTCCGTTCACTTCGTTACAAAAACAAACGAGAACATAATTCTGGACATTGTATTTCTGATTTGGCTCAAGAATGCGGTTACTTTGAAAAGATTCCTTTTGAAATAAAGGCTGAAGTAAATGCAAACACGGCCTCAACCACCGATTCAGCAAGCACTTTTTCTATATGATACACCTCGTATTATACAAGCAAAAAAAGCCCCAAAACGGGGCTTTTTTATAATAGATTTCTATAAAATCGGGATATAATCTTGGCTTTATTTTTTTAGCCTTTGTACCAACAAAAAGGACGGACTACTTTCTTCCAAATTTAAAAACGCCTACAACTACAACTAGAAGAGGAACAAGGGCTATTATAGTAGCTGTAAACGTCTCTCCAGCATCAAGCCTCTGTTTGGCAACATAAAGCAGAAAGAAACACATCGCTGCGGTAAAAAGAAGTCCAAGTAAAGAAATGACATTCTGAAACATTCTATCGGAGTTCATTCCAGAAATTTGTTTGTCCTTAAGTTCCTTGGATGCTTCAATTTCTTTTTCTCGCAAACGTTGGTCACCCTCAATTTGCAATCTTTGGTTCAAGACCATATCATTCTGTCTTTGTGACGCGTCTATGGCCATTTGCATTATCTTGTCTGCGTAAGTAGGATTTACCTTGTTGAATTGTTCAAGCATTCCAGGGGGAGGCACAGCACCCTGGTATTCTGTAGCGATAATGTTTTGAGAGTGTTGTTCAAGATTCTTATTAGAATTCATGTGTGAGTCCTTGGACTTTTGCAGCCTTCGTCTCTCTGCCCTGTTAGCCACAGACCTTACCCATAGATTCGCGCATTAATTGACCAACTTCGTCAAAGCAAGAACCAACTTCTTGACTTATTGGTTTTAAGTCCACAACAACCTTTTTAACTTTACTTGGAGATACCTTAATTACAGGCTTATCAATATCTATTTGATGAGAAGTCCTTGCAGAAACGCCAATGGAGCCAACAGAGAATACTCCACAAAGCAGAGCCTTTGCTATATCCTTCTTTTCCATTTTAAGACCTCCAATGCTGATTTGACGTCCAAATTTAACAAGAAAATAACTAATTGTTTTGAAGTTCGCAAATTGTTTATCGTCAAAACAGAGTAAAAAGTCATAAAACGGTAGATATAGATCCAATTTATCACTGTTTTACTTTCAATTATGACCATAAATTTGGGTCGTCCCATTATCTATTTGTGATCATATCGGTTAATTTCAGTCATTTATCAATTTTTTTGATATAGAAAAAATCTGACAGAATCAGCTGTAAAATTGCCAAACCGAACGTACCGGTCCACGCCCAACGTACCGCGCTTGTAGCGGCGTTTTCCGCTGTTTTTTGGTGTTTTTGGGGCTGTTTATATGCCTTTAGGTGAAACCCCCGTATAGCCTGTTTGCGCCTCTAAATTTGGGGCATGAACGAAACGCTCCGCGACTATAACGACTTCGACCAGACTGTTTTCAGAACTACCCCGGAAGGATACCTTACAGGCAAAATCCGTGTCACAGGCGCGGGCGTTTTCAGCTACATGACTACGGACGGAATAAAGCGCAGACTGCGCCCGGTCAAGGAAGTTTCTGCACAGGACAGCATCCTGAGCCTCAATTCAAAACCAGTCACCTTGCTTCACCCCATGCAGGACGTTTCCCCAGAGAACGCCAAGAAACTCCAGGTAGGCTTTACCGGAACGGATGCAAGCTGGGACGGTTTGAACGCCTATGTCACAATGACAATCACGGACGCAGAAGCCATCAAGGAAATGCGCGAGGGTCGCGTAAGAGCTGTTTCCTGCGGATATGACGCTGGGCTAGAACGTGGCAAGGGCAACTGGCAGGGCGTCGCCTATGACGAAGCCATGAAGGATATCCGTTACAACCATATCGCGCTCGTTCGCGAGGGTCGCGCTGGTGACGGAGTGCGCTTTAGAATCGGCGACAGCGCCGACTTCGACAGAATTTTCAATGTAAACGACAATGCCCCCCTAGGGGCGGGAGAGAATGAAATGGCAAGAAAACTCATTATTGACGGTGCCGAATACGAGGCCGACGAAAAAGTTATTGAAACGCTCCATGCTGCACAAAAGGCCCGTGACGAAGCTGAAAAGGAATCCAAGACGCTTCAAGGCAAGCTGGACTCCATGACTGCTTCCCGTGATGCAGCAATTTCTGAACGAGACCAGCTCAAGTCCAGACTCAAGGATGAAAGCGAAATTGCCCGTCTTGTAAATGAGAAGGTCGCCCTGCTCGATTGTGCCAAGCAGTTTGGCGTAGATGTCAAGGCAAGTGACAGCGTAGAGGCTATCCGTAGTGCCATGGTCAAGAAAGCCTACCCCCAGATGGTTCTTGACGGCAGGAGCGCAGAATATATGGCTGGCGCCTATGAAGCCGCCGTTCAAAAGCTGAAGGATTCTGCCCACGGTTCTGATGAACCTCCCAAGAATTCCCCGTTTGCCCCAGACATGACACAGTTCAAGGATGATGCTGATACGGAAAAGGCGTTCGAAGCCATGAACGACAAGTACAACAAGCTTAACATCGCAAGTTTTGCAAGGGAGGCCTAGCGTATGGCTTTTGAAATGGAATATGGAGCAATTGGAGCTCCAGGGCTTTTGTTTCCGTTTGTACCCCACTCCATTGAAACAGGGGTGATTCAGGAAGACAAGGACTCCGAAGGTGGTTTCCCTCTCTGGATCAAGACTGGCGAAGCTGACGAAGCTGGTAAGGTCTATGTGAATAAGCCGGAGAACGGAAAACTACTCGGCATCGCACAGCGAACCCTCTTTAACGACAGCTACAAGGCGGGCATGACCATCAATGTCGTCAAGAAAGGGCGTTTGTGGGTTCGTGTACTTGGAGAAGTCAAGGCAGGCGATGACGCCTACGTCAACGACACCAACAATGCCTTTACAGCAACGGCAACGGGTGGCACCCAGATTGTGGGCGGAATGTTCAAGACCGACGCAGCTGATGGCGGGTTGGCTGAACTGGAAATCGCATAGGCACCAAAAGGAGAACGCATGAATTTTAAGGATCACGAACTCAACAGGATTAGCCGCCTGTTCAACACAATCATCAATGAAACTTACGGCCTTGACCGCGAAAATCTTGACGCACTCAGCTTGATTCCTGCACAGACTGGTGTGGGTATGTGGCTGCGTTCCTGGAGTTACAAGATTGTCAACGAAATGGGCGTTGCAAAGCTCATTAGCGACTATAGGGATGATTTTCCTCCTATCAGCCGCGGTGTTGAAATCAAGACAAACGATATTCGTGAATGGGGCCTTTCCTATGGTTACAGCGAATTTGAACTCATGCAGTGGCTTACTGCAGGCATTGACCTTTCACGCGATGAGGCAGATACCGCCCGTCGCAAGATTGATGAAAAAGTCGATGAGGTTCTTTTCGTTGGCGACAAGGAAGCAAATACAACGGGTTTCCTCAATAACCCCAACATTCCGTTGGTGGTCGTGCCTACGGGAACATCTGGCGGAACGGCCATCAAGGGAAAGTCCTTGACCGAAATCATCGCAACATTCCAGGCAATGATCGACACAGTTCGTACCAACACCCACCGCACTGTCAAGGCAGATACCGTTTTGCTTCCCCATGACGCATTCGTCTATCTGTCTACCACCCCCAAGGATGAAAAGGGGGGAGACATCACCATCCTTGAATATCTGCAAAAGGTTTTCAAAGGTCAGGGTATTGTCAATTGGCGTGAATGTTCCAAACTCGATGATGCCGGTGTAGATGGCGCTACACGTGCGGTAATCTACAAGTACAGTCCAAGCGTCGTTACTCGATGCCTGCCGATTCCCTTCAAGCAGGACGCGCCTCAGAAGGATTCCCTTTATTACAAGGTTCCCTGCTATTGTCGCGTGGGTGGCGTAGCATTCAAGAACATTAACGCCGTAGCCTACGCAGACGGACTCTAGTCAAGAATCCCCTCCCCGGCTCCATCGCGACGTTTTCCCTAACAGGGCCAGCCTTCCGTCGCGGTGGAGCTCTTTTTTCACCTTTCCCACTTTTCGCCTACAGGATTTGACGCCATGCTAGTCATGAACAACCAGAAATGTACCGTCCACATCGGATCCATGTTGCTTCTGCCGGGTTCCAATGTTGTTCCGGACGGGACTATTGACAGAAAGCACCCCATCATCAAGGCGCTGGAAAAACAGGGCAAGCTCTCCTTCATGGAAAAGATAACACCCAGCGTAGCCGAAATTGCAATTTCCAAGGCCAACACCCAGAAGGTTGTCGATGAAATCGAGGGGTGTGTAAAAAAGACCAGCGCAGGCGTAAAGAAAGCCGCAGTAGCAAGAAAGAAGGAACTGGACGAATTTGACGTGCAATGGGACGAGGTCAAGCAAAAGGAAATGAACGAAAAAATGGAGGCAAAAAAGCAAAATGATTCCGCTTCCAATAAGTGAAGAACAGAAGGACGAACTCATAGCCTACCTTCCGACGGAATACGCGGACAGCAAGCGGCTTGACGCCTGGATTATGGGAGCCTCTCACCATGTAAGCGCCTGCTATTTCAAGAAGGCCTACGTCTATGCGCTTTCTCTGATGGTTTCCCATCTCGCAGCATTGGAATCCAGGGGAAGCGACGGGGATGCAGGAACTGTCACAAGCAAGCGGGAAGGCGACATTTCAGTTTCCTATGGCAGCACAAAGGGTAACGATGACGACGCCTGGCTTTCAAGCACCAGCTTCGGACAGCAGTTCCTTCTGCTGAGAAAACAGTATTCACCGCGTCCGGGCGTTACGGGCGCAGTAAGGATGCAGGGGCTCTGCGGTGGCAACGGTTTTCGCTAGGACATTTCGCTATTGCGAACTGGTCAAGCCCCATTTCGACTCCGAGGGAAACGCCGTTTCCGAGATGAAATCCGAAAGGACTGTTCGCGGGACAATTCAGCCTGTCACGGGAGAAGAAGCCATCGCGTACAGCGAAGGTTCGCGCAATACGGGCATGGTCAAGGTCTATTCCAGCGAAAGGCTTGCTGCGCGAACACAGGACGGTGCAGAAGCCATCGGATATATCCAGCAGGGAGGCTACTGGTACGAAATCGTGGATGAGCTTGTTTTCTGCAATCTGCCAAACATCACCCACTGGAAATACATAGCAAGCAAGATTCCGCCAGCCCAGATTCCGGAGGCGCTCCGGTGAGCATTGACGAAATCAAGGGAGCCTTATGCAAATACTTCAACGACTGCGAAAGATTTTCAGTTCAGTTCATCAAGAGTCCGACGAACAGCCCCGCCCCCGTTGGGTGCTATGTCGCTGTTGGAATCGATTCTGTGGAACAATATGGACGCAAACTGTCTCCGCCTCCGGGCAAGGGAAAGTTCCTGTTTTCGCAAGTCGCCATGGTCCACTTCGTCGAAGTCGAAGGCGACGGAGACATCCTTAGAAAGGCAAGGAATGAGCTGGAGCTTCCGCAATTTACCGAGTTCGCCAGGGAGAGGGGGTTTACGATCTGGCAACCAACCGCAATCAACGCCATCGACACCTATGATGGAAAGTTCTTCATTAGACAATGGCGTTTTTCATTCCAAGTCAACTTTACGGATGAAATCGCGGTTGAAAGGCCAAGGATCGAAACTGTCAAACCCTTAATCCTCCAATCTAACTAGGAGTTATGATGGCGCAGATTATCGATTCCATTATCCGAATCAGCATCAACGAGGCGATTTCAACCGTTTCCACCACAAGCGTCAACACAATGGCTGTTGTTGGCCCTGCCTCACTGGGACCTGCCTTTGTAGAATGTTCTTGTTCCGAGGATGCGGAAGTTTTCGGAACGGATAGCCTTCTTTATGGAATGGTTGCTAGCACCTTTTCCCAGAGTGCCTGCCCAGCAAAGGTTATTGCCATCAAGGCAGGCAATTTTGCGGAAGCTCTTGATGCCGTCAAGAACGCACAGGACGCAGCCCTGGACTTTTACCATATCGTAGCCAAGTTTGGCGACGACATCATTCCATCTTCTACGGAATTTACTAAGACGGGTGGCTGGAACGCCTATCTTGGCGAGAATTTCAAGATTATCCACCTTGAACTTGACGATACAAGCAACGGATTTGCATCCATCAGGGAGCTGTCCCAGAGCCTTCTCAAGTCCACAAGCGATCGTGTAGCGCTCTACCAGCATCATGCAGCGGGGAATATCGCAGCCTCTATCGTCTCCATCAGATGCGCCCTTGATTCCGCTCGCGGCACTTTCGCCCACAAGAAGGTCAAGAACGTGGAATATGATGGCTACAAGAAATCCGACTTTGATGCACTCGTCGCCGACAATATCAACGTCTATACGGTTGCAGCGGGGGAATCCAGAGTGTTCATGGGAAGCACTAGCGGAAAGAATGTTCTGCTTGCAAGCACAGGCGAAAAATCTCCCGCCAGCTTCATTGACGGTATCGCCAAGGACGACTGGATTCGCTTCAATATCCAGACCAAGATTTACAGCCTTCTTGGCGAAGCCAATGACGGTCACGGAGTCACCTATGACGACAATGGAATCAATTCTGTTGCAGCGGCAATCCTCCAGGTCTTTGCCAAGGCGGCTGATACCGATCACCAGTACATCATGCAGGGTTATACGGTAAACATCAAGGATTACGAATACCTCAAGAAGAATTACGCGGCGGACATCCAGGCGCGAAATCTTCCGCTTGTAAAGGGACGCTATTCCAGACTCAATTCCATCCACACTGTCAGAAACGTGGAACTCACCGTTACACTTTAAGGAGAACTGCAAATGTCCAATCTTGTAGGAACCTACGACCATACCTTGGTCAATATGGCTGTGGAAGGCATCGAACTTTCCGACTTCCTTGGTGACATCACCATCACCAAGGAGGGTGACGAATGGGAGGTCACAGAAGGTAGCAACGGCTGTATCGAACGCTCCCGCATGGTGCGCAAGCTCTACACAGTCACTGTTCCGTTCATGCAAACAAGTCCTCAGCTTGCAAAGCTAGAAGCATTGCGTATTGCCGACGAGGAAACCAAGGCAGGGCCTTACCTGTTTTCTTTCGTTGATCTGAACGGTCCTTTCTCCATTCTCGGACAATGCTGGATTCACAGTATGGGAAGTGCAACCCGTGGACGCGTAGCCGCGGCAAGGACAGTCACGCTTCGCGTCAAGGGCGAAGCCGTATTTGAGGGATAATTTATGGAAACAATTAACTTCACTGTAGGCAAGAACGACTATCAGCTCATCTGTCATACCGGATTTGAAGCCCTGAACCTTGACAGAAAGGTTCTCGGGCTTATTGGGCGCATGGCCCAGATGGGGATTGATATTTCCAACGAAATTGACGCCTTCGCCACCTTGGCTAGCACAATCTCGGAACTTTCCGAAAAGGATTTCCGCTGGCTGGTAGAAACAACCCTCTCCCGCGTCACGGTCGTCAATAAGGGGCAGAAGCATCACAGACTTGATTCCTGTGACGCCATCGCGGAACAATTTGCTGCAAATCGCAGCGAGTTGTACACAATCCTTCTCAAGGTCTGGAAGCTGGAGAAACTCAGCCCTTTCGTGGAGGCCCCGGCGACGGAACAGGCTGGAGCCTAAACTATTCAAATCCGATAGTGGCATCTTTCAGCGATACCGACGCAGAGGACCTTCAAAAACTCGGCAAAATCGGTACACTGGAGGGAACAGCAGCGGAATACGCTCCAATCTGGCGCATAGTCAGCAAGGCGCGTGTTCCGCTTTCCGATATAGAGAGGAATTGGACTTTTGATCGAATGATGGCTTTCTGTTCCTATCTGGATATGGAAAACGATTACAGGAGCGCCTGGGGCGAATATTACCAACAGCAAAGGAGCAAACCAGACAATGGCTGACGAGAACGAATTTGTACAGACGGTGCGGTTCCAGGTTGACGATGGAGACCTCAGCGCCGCCCTTGGACGCTTTCAGGACTCCATGGGAAAGACTGGAGACGACGCGACAAGACTTTCAAAGGAAACGTCGAACGTCGGCAAGGAAGCTGAAAGAGCCGCCAAGGAAACTCACAAGATCGCGGACGCTACTAGGGACGCCCAGAAGGAAACACATAAGCTGGAAGGTTCTTTCTCCAAGCTCAAGGGCGTTATCGCAGGCGCTGTCGCTGCCTATGCCGGATTCCAGGGCATTTCCAAGCTCATCGGCTTTGGAAAGGAAAGTGTAGAGGCTTTCAAGCTGCAGGATCAAGCGGAACGTAGCCTGAAGTTCCAGATGCAAAGGAACGGCAATGCCGACCGTTTTGGCGAATTGCAAAAATTTGCATCAAGAATCCAGGAAAATAGCATGTATGGCGATGAAGGCCTGCTTTCCGCAGCCTCAACCTGGACGAACCGCATCAAGGGCGTAGATAATTCCAAGAGAATGATGCAGATGGTCGCGGACTATGCCGCCCGCTCCACCAACGGTGGCGAAGCAAACGCAGATCAACTCAAAAGCTATGCACAGACCCTACTTGGCGCAATCACTACCGGACGTACAATGACGCTGGAACAACAGGGCTTTGATACCAGTGCCATCAAACAACTGCAGAAAATCAAGCAGGATGGCGGTATCGTCACCGAAGATATGCAAGTTGCTGCGCTGGAAAAGACTCTTGAAAGCATAAGGGGATTCGCCAAGGAAATGGCGAATACGGACGCAGGAAAGATAGCCCAGCTCCAGAACGAAATCGGAGATGTCAAGGAAGAAGTCGGTAGGGAACTTCTGCCTGTATTTGCAGATTTAGCTCGCGAAATCAAGGTAAATATGCCCTCGATAAGGAAACTGTTCCACAGCTTCGGAAATGTACTCAAGTCCCTCATCGGCACTCTCAGCCAGAATGTAGGTGCAATCGCCTCGTTCGCAAACGGTGTTTCCACCCTGCTGAACATCTTCGCGCAGGCACCCGTCTCCACAATGGCCTTTGTAGGAGCCATGAAATTCGTCATTCCCATGATGGATTCAGCCCAGAAGGGTTCTATCGCGTTCGGAAAGTCCCTCAACGGACTAGGAATGAGCTGGCAAGGATTCCTCAAGGCAGGACTGTTTACCGCAACCGCCTGGGGACTGCAGAAGATTTGGGAGGCAGGCAACCTTCTTGTGGACCTCGCCAACGAAAAACTGCGTGAGGCGCGAAGGGAGGAGGCCGCTGGCGAAATAGAACGTGCAACAAAGGAAAGAGGAAGCTGGCAGCGATCCATGAAGGACTATGAAAAGCTCATGACTCCGGAAGAAAAGGAACTCATGAAGAAGATGCCAAGCATCCCCTGGAATCCAGGCTGGGACAAGGCTGCTGGAGCAGGATTTGACATGAGAAGCCTCCCCAATGGGGCGACAGAGAACCTTATCAACTGGGCAAGGGCCAAGGGCGCCTACGACTATTACCAGGGACTTATCGGACAGGGACAGGCCAAGATGAACAGGAACCATTCCCTGCCCTGGAAGAACTCCAGCGGGAACGGCCCCGATGTGGACTTCAAGCCCGTGGATTTCACCTACACCCCCGTCGATCTGGATGCGGAAATGCAGAAGGCCATGCAGTCTGTCGCAAAGACAGCCAAGGGCAGCACCAACATCACCAATATCGACTACACGAACAACATCAAGACGGACAGCGACATGATGGCAAGACTCATCAAGGATAACCTCAGGACGCTTCTCCAGTCCCAGCTCACCTTCGTGAACCGTTCCGAGGCGGTCAAGGCGCTTGCACTATGATTGGCTTTGTCAGCACAGCCCTCAATATCTATTCCAGATATAAGAACCCGCCCCATGTCATAGCCGCATCCCTGTTCATGAGGAACGAGAACTTCGGACTTGAGAACCTTCCCTTCGACCTGCTTGTGGACGAAAGCCATGAGCTGGAATTTGACATTACCGACCATGCCGTTGAAAACGGTGCCACAATCAGCGATCACGTCCAGCAGAAACTGCGAAGTGTCAAGATTACTGGTATGTTCACAAACCACACCATCAACGGTGAGGGCGGTTTCGTCAACGAGGACGGTACACGAAACAACAGAAGCTGGAAGGACAAGGTTGAAATTGAGGAAGCGGAGACAGTCACTAATACAGCCCTTAAACGCTGGGAACAGCTTTGCAGCATCGCCAAAGCACGTCAGAAAGTAAGAATCATCACCTCCCTAGAAGTCTATGAGGAAATGGTGATTGAGACACTGCATGCAGCTCGCGGAGCCGAGGACGGTGAAGCAGTCAAGTTCGAAATGAACCTGCGGGAAATCAGGACTGCTTCCTTCTCTAGTGAAAATCTCAGCGGAGAATGGAATCCTCCGGAACCAGCCTCTCAAAACAGTGCAGAAACGCAGGCTATGAGCAGAAAATCAAATGCGGGAAACGTCAGCGGTGACGCAAGCGAAAGCGCAGACGAAGCTGCAGCAAAAATGAACGAATCTCTCGGAAGGGACTACGCATGATAAAGATACCCATAGAGACTGGCGGGGGGTCCTACATGGTGGAACGTGTCAATATCGAAGGAGTCATGCTCTCAATCCGGCTTCTTTGGAACTGGAGGGATGGAAACTGGTTTGCAGACTTTGAAACGGTCAACGGAAAACGTTGCGGAATCAGACTTGTCCCAAATTCTCGCCTGTTAAAAAGTAGAAATGAGGTGCTTGAAAATGGCGATCTTGCCATATTTAAGCGAGAAAAGACTTGCAAGGAACTATTAAATCACGACAATCTAGGAAAAGCCTACGTTCTCCATTATCTAACAAAGGCTGATGTTGCCGTCTTCGAAAAGGCGGGTATGCTCTAATGGCCTTCGGCAGAATCGTTCGACTATTCATAGGAAAGTTCGCTGTTGGCAACATCACTAGCGAGGACTGCAAGGATCTTTCCCAGTTCGATATTGACTTTGAAGTTATCCGTTCCATCGAATGGTACGATAACGAAGCGACCATTACCGTCTATAACCCAAGCCCGGACACTATAAACTTCGTCATGAGTGAAGGAAACAGCGTACTTTTACAGGCTGGGCATCAAGACGAGACTGTAGGAAACATATTTGTAGGCCAGATCGGAATGGCTGTCCCCAGGCGCGTGGGAAAGGACGTTGAGCTTATCCTCACCTGCGTTTCTGCGCGTGGAACGTTCTACCAGCTTGCACGTCTGAATTGTGCGTTCCTCTTTAAGGAGGATATGACGGTAAAAAAATGTCTACAGGAACTTTGCGATTATGCCGGAATCGCACTCCGAGCCGGAAGCCAGACAAAGCTATCGGAACCCATCGGTATCGAATATGGCGTTTCCGCGACCTTCCGGCAGGCTGTCATAAGTTTCCGCGATAACATCCTTATTCCAAAGTTCAGAATGCACCTATATTTCGACAATAACGAAATGATTGTCATTAGTGAAGATGAAAAGACAATGGAAACGGAACAGATCAGGCTGGATTTTCAAAGCGGTTTACTCCATGCAGAAGAAATCAGAGACGAAAGCATCAACAAGGTAAACTTTGGCGATGACCCCACCTTCTTCCTTTTCTCACAGAATGAAAGCGACGAACAGTCGGCTGAAAATAAGCCCAGCAAAGAAATCGACCGAACAAGGAAAGTACGCTTTACTGCGCTTATTTCGCCAAAGTTCGCTCCCAACATATATGTAAAGCTGGATTCCAGCTGCGGAGACTCCTACGACAGCGTAGAATCGCTCTGTGTCAAGGGAAACTTTATCGTGACTGAATGTTGCTTCCGCGGTTCAAACCATGGCGGCGATTTTACCGTTGAATGTGAAGCAAGTGAGGTAAGCTGGTAATGGCTAACAGCATCGCAAAAATTCTGGACCGTTTCTTTGACAATAAGATGGAGGACTTTGAAACAGCCTTCCCCGCTGTCATTGATGCCGTAAACGATGATGGAACAGTCAATGTTCGACCCAGCGTGAGAAACTGTCTGCGCAATATGCAAATGGAACCTTTGAAGGATGGCAAGCTGATGGCTATCCGTAATGTGCCAGTCCTATGGATCGGCTCAAAGACAGTTCATGTGGAATATGAGCTGGATGCAGGCGATACCGTTCTTTGCATAAGCAGCAGTCGCGATATACGAAACTGGAAGAAGGAAACCTGGGGCGAAGATGCTGCGCTCCCCATGAGTTTTTCCGGGAATGACCTTCTGAATCTTCTTGCGATTCCCATGAGGCGTATAAATGAGGACGCCTCCACCACTATATCGGTGGATCGTGAGGGAAATGTCAAAATAAATGCGAAAAAAGTCGAACTTTCTGCGGAAAACGTGGAAATCACAGGAGCTTTAAGCGTAGATGGCGATATTGAAACCACAGGGGAAATCAGTTCCGATGGAAACATCAGCAGCAAGGGCGATGTAGAAGCAACAGGAAACGTAAAAGGCGCGGATTTCTCCACGCCTACGCTGTCATTTATGGGTCATACCCACGCCACAGCTGCAACTGGTGCGCCTGCTCCTCCTATGGCATATTCGCCGCCGAAAGCATTATGAATTCAACGTTTGAAATTTTTAAGGTAAAAAATCATTTATCGATACATTTGCATTTCTTGTGAACTCTTCTAGATATTGCGTTATCACTCCTTTATTATACAAAGATAAGAATAACAGTATTGTGGGTTTCAAACGCAAAGTGTCGTCCATTCCATTCATATACAAATCAGAAGCAATATTCCTAACAGCTTGTTTTGATGTTCCGGAGGTTCCTAATCCAATTAGACCTTTCTTCTTCAAGTGTTCTCTAACACTTGATATTGAAAGACAATTTATTATCCTTGTCGGACTAAAGAATACCTGCCTATATTCTTCGTATTCTGGAAAAATATTTAAATACTTCTGCCAGTCAAAATTTAGCGCATCATTCAAAGATATAGTCCTTTTTTCTTTTCCTAGGTCAGCTTCTTTCCATTCATCTTTGTCAATTTTTTTTATTTCACCATTCTCGAGTCTTTTTTGGTCATATTCCAAAGGATTTTTTCTGCAAGAATAAACAACTTTATTATCAAACAAAGCAAATTGCTTTCCATTAACAAATTCATCCAACCATAATAATTCGTCATTTTCTCCTTCCAGAGAAATATTTTTTCCCTTTAACACCATCGTTTCATCAAAGGAATTAAGAAGATCGAACTTACGATAACGATCTTCTCCATTAGACGATAATCTAGATGCCTTGCTTAATCTTAATTCGAATGGATTATTCGTCCCGATTCCGATATATATAGGAATCATTATTTTACCATCATATACAAACTTAATATGTAGTTTCTCTATATCATCAAGAAACATATAATAATCTTGTACATCATCAAACGAACAGCCTTCTAAATTTTTTTGAATATTCTCTTTCGCCAAATCCTTCATTTCCTGACTATTTATTTCAGATGAATATTCAAATTCGTCAAATAAACTTTTCATTTCAAAATTTCGAGTTGCATCTTTTAGTTTTCTTTTCTCAAAAATTTCAAAATCATAGCATTTGGCGTTCAAAGGAAATCTTTTACCATTAGAATTAAAGACCTCTTTTATTTCCTTAGAATCAATTTCTTCTATTTTTGCAAGAAGAACTATTGGTTTTGTCACACAATCGGGATGATTAAATAAAAAAGCCCCGCAGGTTTTTGAATTTGCATAAACCTTTTTATTTCCATTTAAAATTGAATCGCTTTTTTTGAATATTGGGCCAAACGATTCAGTACTTCTTCCAAAAAGAAAGTCACTATTTTCTTTTGCTGTTAGAACATCTAAATCTTTTCCATCGTAGTATAGGTAGCTATGAAGGCTACCAAGCAAATCCGATCCAAGTAATGCATGATATTCATCAACATTTTTTTTAAAGATTTCAAGATCTTGCATTATTCTATCAAAAAAAGATTTATTAGATTCTTTCATAAAGCCTCATTTTTTTTCAGGCAAAGATAATAGTTTTCTATGCAGAAGATGTAACTTTTTTGGTGTCTTTTGGCATAGTTTGGCGCTCCATTGAGGGGCGCCTTTTTCGTGCCTAATTTAGGGGGAATGAATGAATTGGCCCTCAACAGTTCCCACGACATTTTCCTGCAGGGAGACCATATCTGCCGCATTTCGCGTATGCAGAAGCGCGTCCAGCAGGCGGTTCACTGTCTTTTAAGGACGGAAGAAGGCGAAGCATTCACGAACCGAGAGCATGGCGTCCCCTGGCTTGAAAAGGTCGCGGGGCTTCCCATGAACCATCTTGACGTCGCCCAGAAAATACTCCGCGAAAAGATCGAAAAGGTCGATGGCGTCAAGGAGGTGGTCTCCATAGAAATCAAGGCAGACGGAAGAAACATTTCCGGAAAGTTCAGCGTCCGAAGCAAAGACGATGAAAACATCATCGGAGCGTTTTAGATATGGCAATAGGCGCAGTCGCAATCGACAGCAATTCCGGAATTTCCATCAAGAGCTTTCGTGAAATACGCCAGGCCATAGCCAAGGCGTTCATGGAAGTCTTTGGGGCAGGCATCAATCTTGACCCCAGCGCCCCCGACGGGATGCTGGTGGACCTTCTCGCCTATATGTACACGGAACTTGCCCAGGCGATCCAGACTGTAGGTGCAAACATCGACGTTTCCACGGCAACAGGCGCGTTCCTGGATATGCTCGCCTCCATTGCTGGACTTACGCGAAACGAGGGCGAAAGCGACGAATCGCTGCGTGAAAGAATTGAACAGGCTACCTTTGAGGGCTTGGCTACTCCAAACGGGATGCTGACCTACCTTCGCGAAAACATCACCGCCAGCGTCTCCCTCAAGGAAAACTGCGAGGACGTGGAAACCGAAGGTATTCCTCCCCACCATTTCGCCATCTATGTCCCTTCCAGCTTTTCAACCGACATGATTGACCAGACGGATAAGGACTGGATTTCCATTCTTGAGGATGCCACGCGCGAAAACAGCGTGGAAAGCTATATAGCCCAGAAGATTTGGAACTGCAAGCCTGCGGGAATCAAGGGAACAGGAGACAGCTTCGGCATTGCCAGGGATGCGGCAGGTTTCCTTCACAAGGTCTGTTTCCAGTTCATCAAGGGCATCGCCTACAAGGTCAAGGTATCCATCACGCAATATGATGAGGAAGCCCTACCCACAGACTATGCTGAAAAAATCCAGCAGCTCATTTCAGACTGGGCTTCAAATGAATTTACCAGCGGAAAGGATATCATCCCGCAGAGAATGTGCGTCCCGATCTACAGCGGAATCACAGGCGTGGATGCAATCACGGTCCAGGTCGCCCAAGTCTATTCCGAGAACTGGTCCAGCAGCAGAATCCCCGTCAGCGACGACACGACGGTCACAATCGCTGCAGAGGACGTTTCCGTAACGCTGGAGGGATAATGGCTCTCCAACATATAGACAATCTCTGGAAAAAGCTGCAAAGCCTTGTAATCACCCAGTACAAGGAATCCACCAACCTTCTCTCCTTAATAGAGAAGGTGACCGACTGTTTTCAGGACATTGAGGACAGTTCCTACAGACTTGCGAACTTCGCGAATATCGAAGAAGCGGACGGGAACTGGCTTGATATTATCGGAAAACTGCGAAACCTGCCGCGCGATGATGGCGAAAGTGACAAAAGCTACCGCGACAGGCTGAAAATCCTTTTCAAGCAGAGTACCGCGGGAACGCCCCAGAACATCATCCAGAATGCGGCGGACCTATCAAAGGACAGAAACCCGCAATACCTTGACGAGGTTGATGGCGTCTTTTTCGTCTATACACCCAAGGGAAAACAGTTAAGTCGCAAGACTGTCGCCTCGTTGGCGCCTGCAGGCGTCCTTGGCTTACCCGGAGCTTCTTTCAGACTGACTTCCGGAAAGGCGCTCGCAACGGTGGAACAGCCACACAAGCTCATTCTCGCTGTCGCACAGGACAAGAACATCATCGACAACGGATACCTCTCAAGCGAACAGGGATTGCCCCTGCTAACGGAAGATGGCAGGCACATCATCCTATAGGAACAGAAAATGACGGAAGAAAATGTCAAGATTTTAGAGCTGGAAGAAAGCACCCTCGCGGAGATCAAGGCGCAGGGCTACGTTCCCGTAAGCATTGACGGAAAGACTTTCAAGGTTCCGGTCGCACAGTTCGCCTCGCTGGCGACTTATTCCTCCAGCACCTACGCCCCCACCGTCCATGGGGACGTAAGCGTGAATACTGTCCGAACACCGACCGTTATCCAGCTGAATGTCGGCGGAGTTGTCGCTGGCTACCTAGTACCCAAAATTGACGTTCCCGGAATCCAGGACATGAAGGTTCTCAAGATTGGCGGACCAAACGGTATCCATTGGGAAGATGATGTTTCTACTTCCGGCGACCACAAGGTTTCCATCGACGAAGATTCTGTCGCTGGCTTCCTGAAAGACATTCTCGTTTCTGACGCGGACGAAATCACGCTTACGCCCATGAACGGCACTTTACGCATCGGACTGAACTTGACGGGAGAAAGTGACCCGAAGCTCACCACAATGCCGGAAAGCGAGATTGACAGCAACACAAACAACTATGGCGCCTACGGGCTTCAAGATGGCTTCGAGGAACTTGAATGGGGCGATAACGAGTTCCGTTCCTACAGCTATTGCAACGCTAAAATTTACCAGTGCATGAGAATTTCGGACGCCCAGGGGTCAATCACCAAATGCACCATCGCTCTTGCTGGAAGCGTCCTTGACTGGGCCTGCCTCTGCATCGGGGTCTTTGACACAAGGGGTAATCTGCTGGGCCATACAGGTCTGCGCCACGTCGGCAAGGATTTTACCAGCGGGACGCAGCTCTGTTCTTTTGACATGAGAGAAACATCGCAGGGAACGCTCAAGATCAAGCGAAACACCCGCTACATAGTCCAGGTCTGGTCTGTCGGCGTACAGCTCGCGGCAAAGGATCGCGAGAACGCGAACTACCTCTACGATTTTGACCTCCGTCAGAACCTGGAATCAACCCTCGGCAACAGCGTTGACTTCATGGACCCCATCAACGGTTCTTTCAACACTGCCGCAAAGATTCCATTCATTTCCTTCGGCGCTTCCGACGTGTAGCAAGGAGACTTCATAATGGCAGAAAATATTACAACCCTTTTGGAACTGTTGGACGCTGGCGAACTTTCCGAAAACGACCTCATCTACATCGTCCATGGAAGTGGAAGCAACCGAGATAGAAAGCTGAAACTTTCCAGACTGCAGCTGCATTGTGCCAAGGTAATCGTCAATTCCGAGGATGAATACCCAGCACCCCTTGAACAGAAATTTTCCCTGTCGGACAGCCCGGAGCATCGTCATGGCGATATCTGGTTTTCTGTCATTGATACGCGAGGAGGCAAACAGCTTTCCACAACAATTCGCGACAATCGAATCACCACGGCAATGCTAAAGGACAACGCTGTCACGGGAGACAAGATTGCAAATAGCGCAATCACCTCCGACAAGATTTGGAATGTAAGTGGTGACAATATCGATTTCTCTGCAAGCAAGGGAAGCAAGAGCGTCACAATCACAGGCGGCGGTTCCGCAAGTACCGTTCTGGCGGACGTTACCTTGTTCAATCCAGTGTATTACAGGGGCTTCTATGACTTTACCATTGGATTCAAGAACATCACTACCTATCCGCTTTCCCATGCAGTCGTGAAGCTGTTCGACAGGAACAATAATCTTGTGGACTCCTTCGACTTTTCCGGCTACACGGATCAGGAATGGCACTACGGACGAATCGTCGGAAGATACGCTTTCGGAGGTAGCGAGGAACATTCAAATCTCTATCTCAAGCTGGAAGGCGACACCAATTTCAGCGGTTCCAGAAGTCCCCAGGTAAGCTGGCGCGGATATGTCATTCCGTAAGGAGCAACCATGGAAATTACAGGACTTGACGTAGGCGCGGTAGCCACCGCCATAGGCGCTGTCGTGAAGGCGCTTCATTCCGACAGCAAGGTCGCCTCGGCAAAGAAAGGCATCGACGAAAGATTTGCAGTTCTCGAGGAACGCATGAAGCATAACGACAAACGCCTTGATGATGGGGATTCCAATTTCAAGAGTCTCGACAGCAAGATTGACAGGATGAACGAATCATTGAACCAGCTTATCGGAGAAATAAGGGCGGGTCACAAGTGAAACAGGAACTCCATGTAACGGCAATCGAGGCCCCTCCGACCTGCTGGCTAAAGAAACGTGATTGCTATTTGCTGCAAATCGCAACGAAAGTCTGCGTTTCGTACACGCTGGACGGAAAGGAATACAAGGTCATATTCAAGTTCAAGCCAGACTATAAATGCGACGGTTTAAGTGTTCCCAAGATTTTCCAATGGTTCTTGCCTAGCTGGGACGATAACAACAGAATCTACAACTGGGCAGGCATCATTCACGATGCACTTTACGGAAACAAAGGCTTTGACGTTTTCACGCGGGAGCAATGCGACAGCATCTTCCGAGGCATCCTCCGTATTTCCGGAATAAGCCGTTTCAAGGCTGGCTGTGCCGATAAGGCGCTGGAATGGTTCGCCTGTCTGCATTGGGGTGACGATAACCTCAAATGTTCAAAACTTGTCACGATGGAGAAAGTATGATCGCCAAGGAAATAAAGAACTTCACGCTGGCTGAAATGCTGGTGACGAACACAGGTCTCCCAAACTTTCCCTCAACCCTTGAGCAGCTGGAAAATGTTCTGGAAACAGCCAAGAGACTTCAAACAGTAAGAAACCTGTTTGGGCGTGCTATCCGCGTAAACAGCGTGTACCGTTCCAGGCTGGTAAATGAAGCTGTGGACGGTTCAAAGACTTCCATGCACTTGCAGGCGCTTGCAGCGGACATTTGCGCCTATTCCGGAAAAGAGGGCGATAATCGCGATCTTTATTCCCTCCTGGAAAGCATGATGAAGGAAATGCAGATAGACCAACTCATTATGTATAACAAAAAGGCCGGGGACAAATCCTCGACCATTAGGTTCATTCATGTCGGCTGGACTGTTGGAACACCCAGAGGACAGAAACTGTTCAAATGACGCAGAAAATCCACCAGAAACGGTGGATTTTTTCATCTATCAACAACTTTTTTGAGGAAAATTCAAAAAAGGCTTGACATTGTTTTTTTTTGTTTACATTAAGGATGGTCGGAGTGAACCGATCAAAAACATGAGAGGGAAAAATATGGGATTCTTTGATAAACTATCTAGTTTTACATCAAAATGTGCAGAAAGCCAAGCAAGAAGCTATGAAAATGCTGCAAGAAACGGCTATGTTGGCGATCGAAAATTGACCTCCGAACAACGTGATTTAGCACGAACTAAAGCTGCCGAATATCGCGGATTGAGTGAGAAGTATAAAAGGTAATGCAAGTTTATTGAGAAAACGAGGTTTCGTATGAGTGATTTTACGCCAATGATGTTAGATAACCCACGCGATGAATTATATCACAATTGTCGTGGCTATCTCTCTGATTTATTAGTAAGCTGTGTAAATGTTGTGAACTCCCTTTACATGGATTACAGAGGGAAAAATAAGTTTCTATGTGACTTGGATAGTCAGACGTTTATTACTCTTCAAAAATTGATTCCCATCTCTGATCCAAGATTGATAAGCAAAAATTCTTTGAGAGAAACCTACGTTAAGGAAATTGAACAAAATACTGATATTGATTGGGAAGAAACTGAATCTGGCAGAAAGCCGAGTTTTCAAGAGTATGTAGAACAGGTTATGGACGACGCTTACCAGAGATTTGAAAACATGCTTGATGCTTATAAAAAAATAAAAGCTCGTCGAGATGCAGAATTGTATTGGGAAGAATGAAGGATGGTTATACATGCCTCAAATGACTGAAGCTGGAAAAGAGCGCCTGCTAGCTCTCAGAAAGAAACAAGCTGATAGAGAATGGGCAAAGGCAAAGCAGGGCGAAGGCGGAGAACATTACGCCAGAGCAAAACACCTCTACGCGTCCCTAGAAAACATTCGCAATCATAAAACCAAGTAAAATTTCAAACCTCGCTCCACCTGGAACGAGGATTTTTTATGCATTTCCCTTGGGCTTGTTCTTTGACCCTTTCGGCCTGCCTCCCTTCTTACCGTTTTCTGCGGAGGAAGGCTTCGGGCGGCTCCCTATCATCTGTGAATGAATGGATCGCACCTGGGCATCCGTCAAGATCGCTCCACAGCAGGGACATTTAGCAGGCATCTGTTTCTCCGATATTTTTCGATAGTCAAAGGATAGTCAATAGTCATTTGATTTATAAATGAGTTCAGCCCCATTCAAAAACCTAACTAAAGTTAGGTTTTCTTTTTTTGAGTGTAAACCCACAAAAATTTGACTTCTATGCAAATAATTTTATTTACAAACAATTATTATTGCATTATATTTAATTCAAATTGCATAGGATTCAATTTTTATGGATATAAAAGAAGTTCCAATCTCGGACATAAAGCCATACGAGAATAACCCCCGCAACAATGAGATGGCGATTGAAAAGGTTGTCGCCAGCATCAAGAATTTCGGCTTCAAGGTTCCCATCATCATCGACCGCGAAAATGTAATCGTCTGCGGTCATACCCGCTACCTCGCGGCCCAGCAGCTGGAAATGGAGAAAATCCCCTGCATCATGGCGGACGATCTCACCCCAAACCAGGTCAAGGCCTTCCGACTTGCCGACAATAAGGTGGCGGAAGCTAGTGGCTGGGATTTTACGAAGCTCAACGAGGAATTGTCCTTCCTCAACGAAATCGCATTTGATGTCGAACAGTTCGGCTTCAACCCAAGCGAGGACGTGGACTTCGACAGTTTCCTTACCAACGAGGAAAATCCGGAAAAGAAGCCAAAGACCATCACCTGCCCCCACTGCGGAAAGAGCTTCGAGAAATAATGCTTCTCCACATGGCAACAGATGGACTCGTAGGCGATTTCTACACAAAGTTCCCCAAGAAGGAACTCAATATCCTTACGTCCTTTGAATACAAGTCGTCGCTCATGGGCAACGACGTTCGTGAATTTAACCACTTCATCGCGGATAGTGGCGCCTTCACAGCCATGGCGAGCGGAAAGAAGATTGACGACAAGTACATCGACGCCTATATCGACTGGATCAAGTGCGAGCATATCGACAACTATATCGAAATGGATATTGACGAGATTGTGGGCTACGAGAAGGTCAAGGAAATCCGCAACCGCATAGAACGGGCCACAGGCAAGCAGAGCATCCCCGTCTGGCATCTTGGACGCAAGAAGGAAGGCTGGCTTGATATGGTCCAGAACTTTTCCTACGTCGCGCTCTCGCTCTCCGGATTCACGGATTCCAGCAAATGGCTAAAGGCCAATGACTGGAAGCCCCTCCACTTCTTCCTGGAAACGGCTGCGAAGTACAACACGAAGGTTCACGCGCTGGGCTGTACGAACTGGCCCCTCTTGCGCAAGTTCCACTTTTTCAGCAGCGATTCAAGCACCTGGAGCCTCGGCGAAAGGTACGGAAACTGCTTCCTCTTTCAGGATGGAGTCATGAAGAACATCCATCTGCCAAAGAAATTCAAGAAGGACAAGAAAACTCTTGGATTCCACAACAAACAACAATGGTTCAAGGCAATGCAATATGCAAAAATCAAAATGTGATGCGGTGCTGCTGCTATCCGGCGGGATTGACAGCACGACTGTTCTGGAACAGCTTACGAAACAGGGCAAGAAGGTTTTCTGCCTCATTTTCGACTACAAGCAGACATTATCCAAGGAAATCGCCTATGCCGCGCAGAACGCGAAGCGACTGAAACAGCCCTACAAGATTATCTCCATCGACCTGGGGTTTGCCGGAAGCAAGTGTTCTCTGATTTCCAAGACGAAGATCAGCGTAAACAGGGACTTCAAGCAGATAGATTCCTCCATACCCACAAGCTATGTGGAGTTCAGGAACGGAATCCTGCTCTCTTACGCGGTCATGTTCGCGGAAGTGAACGGCATAGGCGAAATCTACGGAGGCTTCAACGGGCTTGCAAGCGGTCAATACTATGACGACACCCTTCCCTTCATCAAGGCTTTCGAGAAGGCTGCAAACCTTGGCACAAGCCCTGCCTTCAACGTCCGAATCCGCGCCCCCTTCTCCATGATGGAAAAGGCTGAAATCGTCAAGGTCGGACGCAAGATCGGCATCGACTACGAAAAGAACACCTGGAGCTGTTACAACAATGGAGACCGCCATTGTGGAAAGTGCGACAGCTGCAAACAGCGCGAACGCGCTTTGAAACTGGGAGGCTGTGAAAATGGCTAGGACCTACAGGATAAACACAATCTTTTTCAGCATCCAGGGCGAAGGAAAGCGCGTGGGAACGCCGCAGGTCTTTGTGCGTTTCAGCGGGTGCAATATGAAATGCCCCTTCTGCGATACGGATCATGAACCGTTCACGGAAATGACCGCAGAACAGATTATCTCCATGGCGAAGGAAGTTGGCGGAAATTGCCGTAGCGTCTCCTTCTGCGGTGGCGAGCCGACGCTCCAGCTGGACGCTGAACTCATCAAGGCTTTCGAAGGCTGGTACAAGTCCATCGAGACTAACGGAACAAAGCCCGTTCCCGCAGGTATCGACTACATCGTTTGCAGTCCCAAGACAAGCAGGATCGAGCCGGACAATATCGACGAGCTTCGTTTTGTCATAAAGGCTGGCGACCCGTTACCTTCCCCATGCAAGACAGCGAGAAGAATGTGCCTTTCCCCCTGTTTTGATGGCGACAATCTTGTTCGCGAGAATCTTGACCACTGTATTGAACTGGTCAAGCAGAATCCGGGCTGGATTCTTTCACTTCAATGGCACAAGTTCATAGGAATCGAATAATGTTCAAGGTAAGCAAGCGTTTTGAAATCGCAGGCGCGCACCGTCTGGAATTACCCTACGAAAGCAAGTGCAACGGCCTCCACGGACACAACTGGATTATTACGGTCTGCTGCAAGAGCAAGACCCTGAACGCCCAGGGAATGGTCGTGGATTTCAAGCAGATCAAGCAGAGCATTTCCGAGAAGCTGGACCACGCCTACATCAATGACGTAGTCCCGTTCAATCCGACTGCGGAAAACATCGCAAGGTGGATTTGCGAACAGGTCCCGTTCTGCTATCGCGTCGTCGTACAGGAAAGCGAAGGAAACATCGCGGAATATGATCGAGAAGAAGAAAATTGAGAGTCTGGTAAGACAGCTTCTCCAGGCGCTCAATGACAATCCGAATCGCGAGGGGCTTCGGGAGACGCCCCGCCGCGTTGCGGACTATTATGCGGAAATGTTCGAAGGCCAGAACTACACCAACGAACAGATTGCAAGGAAATTCGGCAAGTGCTTCAAGCAAAAGACGGACGGGCAGATTGTCAAGGTTGACGACATAACGATTTTCAGCCACTGTGAGCATCATCTGGCGCTCATGTACGACATGAAGGTTTCCATCCGCTACATTCCCCATGGCAAGGTTCTCGGACTTTCCAAGTTCGCCCGTATCGCGGAAATGGTGGGAAAGCGTCTCCAGCTCCAGGAAAAGATAGGAAGCGACATTGCCGAGGTCATTCACCTCGCGACTGGCTCAGAGGACGTCGAAGTGAGCATCGAAGGAAAGCACGCCTGTGTCACAGCAAGAGGCGCAAAGAACGTCTCCATGGTGACTCGGACTGTTCATTCCAGCGGGGCGTTCCGCAATCACTTGACCTCGAACGTCACCGAATCAATCAGCTGATGGGTGTCGATGAGGGGCGTCGGACTGTCGTTCTTCTCCCTGCGTCGCGCCATAAGCGTCGCCTCATGCAACGCCTCGTATCTTGCGCTGTCGCGCATGGCGAGCGTGATGCAGTCCTTCAATCTTACGCCCAGCTCAAGGCATAGGGCTTCAACATCGAACTTTCCAGCAATCACAAGGGGGATATACTTCTGTTCGATCTTTGGCATCAAGGCCCTGTACCGCTCCATGGCGAAGCGCAGGAACGGACGCGCGGGAATGGCGCTGTAATGGACGCCCTCGAGGGTCGTCCCGGCCTTTCTTCCGTAGTTGAGCGTTCTTGCTATAAGCGCATTGGAGGGTGGCTCGCGAAGTGCAGCAGTCCTCTTGCCCGTTTTCTTGCGGTAGTCCAGGTTCTGCTTCGCCTTTCTTGCCGTTCCATTGGAATCCAGCCATCCGGCGACAACCTTCCTCTCGTTCAGCGCCTTGAGTGTGTCGAACCTTTTCTTCAAATCTTCAAATGTGGTAATAGCCATGGAAACCGTATATAAAAAATCTTTTCTTCCGGGGAGCCGATGGCTAACATAGACCAAACAAAACAAAAAAACGACTACCTCACAGTCAAGGAGGTCGCAAAGAAGATCGGCTTCAACCCTTTCACCGTCTATGACTGGATAAAGACGCGCGGGATGCCCGTACGCCGCAGCTGCAAGCGTGGACGCATTACAATCTACTGGCCCGATTTTCTGCGCTGGTGGAAGGACTTGAGGAACGACTAATGTATGAACGAGCCAGTAGATATGAGACAGCTCGGCAAGCTGGGAGGCCTTGCCGCGTCCAGGAGCAAGCAGAAGGCCAAGGAGGCTCGCGACGTTGCGAGGAATGTCCTTGGCACAAAGTTTACGCTGGGTGAAGGGAAGCTCAAGGAATCGCTGCGGAACATCGGAATCCAGGTTGACAAGCCAATCCAGATACGCGCAGCAATTCTTTCTGTCATGAGCGGCATGGCCCTTTCCGGAAACATCAAGGCGGCTCGTTTTGTCTTTGACATAGCCGAGGAGACGGAGGAAACCAAGCTCACCCGCGCAAAGCGAAAAATGCTCGACAGGATGGTAGACTGTCCTGATGCGATAACAATAGACTCCAACGGGGAAATCCCCACGCCGGAGGAACTGGGAGAAATCAGAAGGCAGGCCAGGGAACTGGGCATCTACGAAAACGACTCCACAGATTGAAAGACTTGCAAGGAGCAATCTTCTCGCCTTCGTGAAGGCAACCATGCCGACGTACAGCATCGGCTGGGTACATAGGGAAATCTGCGCCCGTCTCATGGGGTTCTTCGTGGACGTCATGGAACGCAAGAGTCCTCGACTCATTCTAACCATGCCTCCGCGACATGGCAAGAGCCAGCTTGTCTCCAAGCACTTTCCAGCCTGGTGCTTTGGCGTAAATCCGAACATTTCCTTCATCGCCTGCAGCTATAGCGACAGCCTTTCAAAGCGAGTCAATAAGGACGTCCAGAGGATCATGGACTCAAGCGAGTTCCATAGAATCTTCCCAAACGTTTCCCTCCCCCCGCGCGGAAGCAGGTTCACCCGTTCCGCAAACCTGCTGGAAATCCCGAACCACATCGGAAGTTTCCGAAGCACTGGTATCGGTGGCGGCATCACGGGCATGGGCTGTGACATTCTCGGCATTGACGACCCGTTGAAGGACAGGCAGGAAGCGAACAGCATCACGATCCGCGACAGGGTCTGGGACTGGTACACATCTACAGCCTACACACGCCTTTCCCCAGGCGGTGGCGTTCTTGTGACGCTTACCAGATGGCATGAGGACGACTTGGCTGGACGCCTGCTCAACGCCATGAAGCGGGGCGATGGAGACCAGTGGACCATCATAAACTATCCCGCAATCGCGGAAATTGACGAGCCTCACCGTAGAATCGGAGAAGCCCTCCATCCGGAAAGATACCCCGTCGAAATGCTTGAGAAGATCAAGGCGAACGTGGGAAGCTATGACTGGAACGCCCTTTACCAGCAGCACCCCGCACCCGTCGGCGGAAGCATCATCAAGCGAGAATGGCTGCAGGAATACGAGATTCTGCCGAAGGTATTCGACAAGATTATCCAGAGCTGGGATTTCACGTTCACTGACAGCGCCTCAAGCGACAATGTAGCAGGAACCGTCTGGGGAAAGGTCGGCTCACGCTTCTACCTCATCGACTGCGTCTGCGAGAAGATGGATTTCGTCTCCAGCATCCGCGCCCTGCAAAGAATCACGGTCAAACATCCCAAGGCATTGAAGAAAATCATAGAGGACAAGGCCAACGGCCCCGCAATCATAAGCGCATTGAAAAACCAGATCAGCGGAATCGTCCCCTATACGCCACAGGGGTCAAAGGAGGCGCGAGCCTTCGCTGTCAGCCCACTTTTCGAGGCTGGGAACGTTTTCATCCCCAAACAGGATGCGGAACACCCCTGGGTTCGCGACTACGTCGAGGAACTGGTCTCCTTCCCCACAGCCCCGCATGACGACCGCGTGGACTCTACCACGCAAGCCCTCAACTACCTATCGACCGGGACAGGCTCCGGCATGGTCAGCTTCATCTAAAAAGGAAATCAACTCATGGAAAAAAGCAAGATTCAGGACGGTGCCTACGGCAATTTCGTCACAGGAATGGGTCACGCCCAGATGGATAAGGGCGAAAGCACCTTCGCAAAGCCCTACGGAGGAAGCGACCTCTACGAACTGGCAAAAATGAAGGTACAGGACGGAATTGCCGCCCGGATCGTGGAATGCGTTCCGGAAACAGCCTTCAAGCATGACATTTCCATCATCGGAGACGAAGATGGAACAGTCCTCAAGGAATGTTTCTCCCTTGGCCTCATCGAAGCCCTGCAGGTCGCTGGCGAATATCAGCGTTTGACTGGAGGCGCAATCATCGTCACGGAATATGAGAATGACGATTTGCAGTCCCTGGCTGCACCCCCAACGTCCAGCGCCAAGGTGAGACAGTACCGCGTCTATAGCGCAGGGACAGTCGATCTTCAATCCAGCGACTTCGAGGGTGATTCCCCGAAAGTTTTCCGAGTCACCCTTCTGGACGGTGAAAGGCGCGAAATCCACCCCCAAAGATGCACTGTCATTTATGGCAAGAAGGCCCCGGACGTCCTTCGTGGAGTCTCCCTGCGGGAACGGTTCTTCGGAACACCCGCCTTGAAGGCCAGCGAACAGAGCCTAAAGCACCTCGCCAACGTCATGGCAAGCATCGTCAACATGGCGACGGAAACGGGCGTCATGCTTTTCAGCCTGGAGAACTTCAACGAAATGCTCTCCAAGCCGGACTGCGGCATCCGCGACGCACAGGAGCTTATAAGCCTCGTCAAGCTATCCATGAGTTCGTTCCGGGGCGTTTTCAGCGGCGCAAATGACAAGTTCGAGATTTTAAGCCACAACTTCACAGGTTTGCCCGAAGTCCTGCAGAAGGCGATGAACATGGTCAGCGCGGATTCAAGAATCCCCATGAGCATCCTTTTCGGACAGAGCGCCACTGGTCTCGCCCAGACCAACGAGGGCGATACAAAGGCCTATGGCGAACTGGTGGAAAGCTGGCGTTCCCGCTACATCTACCGTCCGGCAGCAAGGCTCATTTCCGAGCTTGCCCACAGGAACTGCAACGCAAGCTGTAGTGAGTTCGAATGGGGACCAGTTTCTGTCATGAGCCTAAAGGAACAGCTGGAAGCAAAGAAGCTCCAGGCGGAAACCCTCAACATCTATTACCAGATGGGAGCCATAGACGCCGACAGCATCCATGAGAGCATCTTTCACAACGGTCACTCCTGGGAAGTAACCGTAGAGGACTAGCAGAATGGCAAGCAGCTTTCTCAATTTCGTAAGGAACGTGGAACGCATCGGACAGAAGAAGCGTGGACGCAGGCCCGTCTTTAGCGCCCACCAGTTCTATCCCAGCGCCATCGAGGCGGACCTTCAAAAGGCTACCCGCGAGGAATTTGCAAGGGCGCTGGAACAGAATATCCAGCTCGCCCTCATGGGCTTCGTTGACGACCTTGACGATCTTGCGAAAGCGAAAGCAGAACTGCCCCCGGAATTTGTAAAGAAAGTGTCAAGCCTAGCCGATGCCGTCGGAGTAAAGACTGGCTGGAATTTCAGCGAATATTCCAAGATGCTTGTGGGCCAACCCTACTTCCCCCCGGAAGCGGAAAAGTCCATCTTTGACGCATGGAAGGCAAATTTCCAGCAGCTCTGCATAAGTGCCGAAACCGACGCCAAGGCAAAGATATCCAGGCTCGCCACCGACGCGAGGATGAAGGGCTGGAGCAAATCGCAACTTGAATCTGCAATTCGCAGGGAATTGCCGATGGAGACAAAGCATCGCGCGGAGCTGATCGCCAGAACGGAAATGGGAAAGCTCAATTCTGCTGCCAACCTTTCCACCTACAAGAAGCTGGGCATCCGCTACTATATGTGGATGACAACGCTGGACGGACGCGAGCGTGATTCCCACGCCCTCATGAACGGCTTGATCTGCAGCGTCGAAAATCCGGACGTCTATTATGAGGAAACTCCCGAAGGACTTGTGGAACATCCAAGAACCTCGGAAATGTACCATGGAACCCCCGGAGAGGACTTCCAATGCCGTTGCAGCATGGTCGCCTGGGAGCCGGAAATCGACGGAAAATACCAGGTCAGACAGGCGGAACAGCCAGAGACTCCGCAGCAGGGCGCAAACGAGGCTACGAGCGCCCAGCTGGAAAAGATGGAACAGACTATCGCCCAGCAAGAAAAACAGCTGCAGGCGCTTAAAATGGAGCAGGAATCGCTGTTATCCAGGCAAAGGCTCATCCAGGCCGCAGAAAAACGCCACGAAAGGACGCCTCAGCAGATCGCGGATATCCAAAACCGCTGGGAAGAAAGGCTCCGCAGGCGCAGAATTGCCGAAATTGCCCAGAAAAGGCATGAAAAAAGGACTATTTCACAGGAAAACGCCATCAGGAAGGAACTGGAACGCAGAACAGCCATCCGTACAGAGGCGCACAAGCTGTTACAGGAAGCAAACGGACTTCATGGATTGTCCGGTAAGGACGAACTGGAAAAAGCCCTGCAGAAGGGCGGCAAAAGCGCCTACAGCGAAATGGAAGCCCAGAGCGCCAAGCTGGAGGAATCCCTCAAGAAGCTCAAGGCCTGTACCTACCTTGAGGACCCGATCCAGGTTGCCAGGGATTTCGACTACGACACAGCCATTCTAGTCAATGATTCCGTCAAGAAGAAACTTGACGGGATGCCCCGTTCCCTTTCCAGCCGAAAGCATGACCTTGAATTTGAAATCAAGTGGGTGGAGGACCATAAGAAGTATTCCAGCTGGAAGGTCGCACAGGACGCCTATAAGAAGGCGCTTCGCGAGGTGGAACAGAAAATTCTATGGGAATCCGACATTCAACGCGTGGACGAAATCAAGGACTTTCTTGCCAAGCATCCGAAATCCGGGATCATCAAGAAGCTGGCGGAGGATATGGACGCCGCGATTGCAAAGGGTGACGCCGCAGCAAGAACGGAGCTTCAACAGCTGTTGAAGAAGGCCGAAACGAGAAAGGCGGAAATCGAAGCCAAGGAACTTCGCGAACGCTTGAAGAAGATCAAGAGCGGAACGGCTGGAGGCGTCCCGTTCGGGAATGTAACCCTGCCGGAACTCAAGGCGACCATGGGAGCAAACCTCCCCAAGACGCTTGAACATCTGGACGACGCCATCGCCAAGTATGAAAAATCCAGAAAGTACGGTTCGGACACGAAGAAGTACGCCAAGGAAATCGAAGCCAACATGAAGATGCTTTTCCAGCAGCATGACCTGGGAATGCACATTGACGACGATATTCTCGAAAAGGTATTCACCAGCCATTTCAAGAACACGTTTGAAACGGGAAGCTCCGGCGGTTATTGTGGGCCATGTTTAAATGCCGATGGTTCCATTAAACAAAGTCATTATCGACTCGGTGCAGCCCATAACCTTTTCGGACTAGGTTCAACCGACAAAGCAAACCAGCTCAAGATTGGCCAGTACGAAAAGTACGGAAATCTGCTCGACCACGACAAGCTGCGAGAACTCAATTCCCACAACAGGGCAACGCAATACGGAAACGTCGCGGTCCGTTTCAAGAAGGACAAGGTGGTCTGTACATGGACTGCAGGCGACTCCCTGGGCGAAACTTATCAGCCCAGCCTCGTCACCGATCCCAAGGCGGTTTCCTATGACGATATGTACGAGAAAAAGTTACCCAAACTGGGAACGGACACCTCCAACATGGCAAAGTTCCGCAGCAACAACATTTCAAGCTACCTGGAACTCCAGTTCCATGGCGACGTCACCATTGACTGCGTGGAATCGCTTACCTATCCCTATGACTTGACTGATAAAAGTAGAGCCACCCATTTACAGGTGGCTAAGAAATGGCAGAGCATAGGTGCCGAGGTTTATTATCTCAAGAACGGAAAACTGGAAAAATTGTAATTTTATTTTTTGAAATGAGGTTTTCTATGAACTATCCTGATTATTTATACCATTACACCAAACTTGATACGTTAAACTACATATTTAAAGACTCTAAAAAAGTTGAATTGCGTTTTACCGATTATCGATATTTAAATGATGTTGATGAAGGGAAATATCTTCTAAAATTTTTGAAAAGAAGAACCAACGATTTAAAAAATATTCTTTCATCTGATTCGGAAAAATATTTACTTGATTGCATTTTGAATTTTAAAGAAAAAACATATTTAGAAAACAAAGAAAAATTTTTTATCATGTCTTTTTCTGAAGTAGAAGATTCTACTCAATTTTGGTTGCAAGATTACGCAAAAGATAAAGGTATTTGTCTGCGTATGAATGTAAAGAATTATTTCGAAAACAAGAAAGAATGGACAATTCCAACATTTCACCCAGTTTTATACTTAAAAAATAATGAAGATCTTCTCATAAATTTCAATGATTTTATCAATGAAATAAGAAAAGAATCTTCAGATTTCACATATCCGCAGGACGCTACTGATTTAGAAAAACGAGCCATTCTTTTTCCTGGATTGCCTAAAAACTTTGATGTAAAAAGTTCTGTTTGGAAATCTGAACAAGAGTGGAGACTTGAAATGCTGGATTTCGAAAAATACAAAATTAAGAATGATGGATCTTTCGAAATAGATAATTCCGGAGTACCACGATTTAAGCTATATCTAGAAGTCAATCCTTTTGATGAAATCATTTTGGGTCCATCTTTTTCTGATTCATACATAGAAAGTGTTAAAGAAATGCTTACAAAGAAGGGCTATCCCGACATCAATGTCATAAAAAGTGATGCAAATTGTCAATGACAGTACCAGATGGCGCTGTGTTCATCGCAGTAGCGGACCCTAATAACGGGGTTCGCCCTTTTTATTTGCCGACATTCTTATCCACAGTTTCCTTGCACTGTTTCAGCATCGCTTCTGCAACCTTGTGGGCATCGCCATGAATCTTTTCCAGAAAGGCTTTTGTTTTGCAGCGAAAGTTATCGTTGAACTCACCCTGCAGAACGTTGGGCCATCTTCCAATTTTCAAGTCAATGGCAAAAGTTTTAGCCAAAACACAAATTTCACTTTTCCCAGGGTACTTCCTTTCCCTGTAATAATCTTGAGTCAAGTTCGAAAGGCGCGCCATAGCTGTTTCCAGATCAATATCAGCGCCTGTTTTTGCAAAAATTTTTAGGGCGTTTTCAAGAAACTGCATAAAAGCTTTGCTTTATCTAAAGAATTATATCCAGCGAAGCGGGTTTCACAGGTTCCAGGAAGCCAATCAAAGGGTCGAGAGAACAGTTTTCTCTTGCGTCCTGAACAGCCTTGAATATCTTTGTTGCCGAAGCTCCAGCCTTGGGCGTAAATTCCGCCCCATCGGAAAATCTGGTAAAGATGATGTTATCCAGCCAGCGACACCATGTAATCGAATAATCATGGGTCATGCAGTATTCAGTCAATTCAACAGAGGCAGCAAGGTCTTTAGTCATTATCCCAGATAGGAAAACCTGCCGGATCAACGTAATCACAATCCACGGGCTTCTTTCGTTGCGGATTCAAATCGACTTCCTTCTTTTCAGTCTTAACAACCTTGCAAGGAACTTCGTACTTTTCCATCAGTTTTTTCAAGTCATTCATAATCAGCTTCCCTATAGGATTCAGCATCAAGATAAAAAATGCCCCAAGATTTGTGCAATCTTGGAGCTTTGACGAACTGTCTATAGATTTAAATTCTTATTCCCTGTCGCCAGCGACAATCAGCAGATCGTCATAATTGTCGTCTTTTTCCAGCTTTTCGACCTGGCGATAATCACCATTTCCATTCTGTGAAAAAACAACCCAGTCCGAGGGAAACCTTTGAAGTTCCTTGATTAGTTCTCCAGCTGTCATTTGAGCCTCCCTGCTAGAAGTAGAGCTTGCTGACGTTCATGCGAATTTCTTCGCTTGCCTTGGAGTTCTTGAGGTACTCCCGAATCAGTTCCACAAACTGATAGGGCGCCCACTTCGCGATATAGGCGCAGACCATCCTAAAGAAGTCCAGCTCCGTCTGCTTTTCAACAGTCCGGGCATATTCCTTGCAGACGAAATTTTCAGCCACCCAGAACTTACCTGCATGACCCTTCCCCGCCTCGAAAGGACAGTTTTCCTCGCCCTTGTAATAGGTACAGAAATCTTCAAACATTGATTTTTCCTTTTGTGATAAGATAGCATTTTAAGACTGTTGCTGAATGTCCTTCAACATATCGGCAACCACAGACTTTATCCAGCCAGGTTTCAGCTCATACCCGGATGAACATTTTTCCAAATAGTCTGTCACCTTGGCCTCAATCTGATCCAGATTGTCGAATACCGTAAAGCAGCATTCCGGGTCCTGGGTCAATGGCGAACCACGCCCAGCCATGCGGTTCTGCAAGCTGCAGGCGTAATAGACATAAGGATAGAGAAGCGCGCATTTAAGCTCCAAATAGGCCATGTAGCCCTCGCCCTTCGTATAGGTGTGAACATTCGTCACATAGACGCCCACATCGTTCGTAAGGGCGCAAAGCCACGATTTACACCATGGCTTTGCACTGTTGGGGATTTCTACGCGGTCAAGTATCGAAAAGAAATCCAGCTGGTCTGTCATTTGTGGCCTATAACCTCGAAGCGATCGTTCTCGGGCTGAACAGCCAGCCCACCCCAGCTTCCATGCAGCTGGCCCAGGCTGTCGATGTGTTCCACGACGCCAGTCTTTCCCGTATAACGCGGTTCGCCAAGCATTTCAATGATCTTGATAATGTCTCCAACTTTTACCATGGTCGCCTCCTAGCAGTATTCCACCTGGGTCAGCATTTCATAGCCTTCCGGAAAATTACGGGTACAGAGCTTCTGGACTCGCTCGCGAACGTATTCGATTTCATCATCCTCAAGTCCGGTTTCCACGCCATCCTTGCAGTTCACCACAAGAAGGTTGCCCACGAACATAGGCGCGCCCAGGTTGTCGATGGCGCTGATCTTGTTATCTTCCTTCATCAGCCCCTCATCATCACAGATAATGTCGAATACCTTCTTGCCGACCTTGCGCGACTGGATGTCTATCAGTTCACAGTGAAGCTCGCGATAATAGTCCTCCAGCTTGTTTTCGATTTCAACGACGCGGCTGTTTCCGCCAATCACGTCAATAAGAAATGCCTTGATTTTCATAATTCGGTGTCCCTTAAATTTTGGTGGTGATTATTTGATGGTCCAGCAGGATTCTCGCGCCTGCCATTCCGCCTTGAGTCCAAATGCGGCCGCGATCTCGATTACAGTCTGTTTCTGGACCGCTACGGCACTCAAAAGCTCACGCTGGTACTTGCGATACTCCGCGCTGGAGCTGTTCTCGGCGGTCTTGCGAAGTTCCACCGATTTTTGCTCATAACCCCAGAGCGCCTTGAGCAGCACCTTCTTGACTTCTTCAATTTCCATTTTCATTCCCTGTTTAAAAATACCTAACTTGATTAGGTTTTTCAAGTAATAAAAAAGGAGGAATCGAAACAGCCCTGTACTAGGCCTCCGATTCCTCCAGTTCTTCTTCGGATTCCTCGGATTCTTCAATCGCGCTGTCGATCAATTCCTCCAGTTCCTCCATGGCCTTTTCAATTCCCTCGTCCAGCAAATAGCAACGGATCGTCACGTCAGCCCATTCGGCGCCCTTCGCGATGGCGTCACACTCGCAACAGAACTCGCTCATGGCTTCGCCAAGCAGGTCCCAGTTACCAGCAAGATTCTGTTCCGCTTCATAGGAGGAAAAAGTATAGGAACCGGAAGCATTGCCTGTGACGGAATCGTCAATCCAGAACGCGTCATGGAACTTTTCAGTCAACGTTTCCTTCGACATTCCCTTCACTTCATCCTTATGGTAATCCAGATATTCCTTGATGGCGGTTTCACAATCTTCTTTGATGGCGTCGTGGTAATTGTAGCTCATGGTTTGGAATCCTTATTTTCAATGGTGATTTTTAAGCGATTGCGGCCTGGTATTTTTCCAGGATGCAATTTTCGATGTGTTCACGAAGCTGGCGGGTAATGGGCTGGGCGATACAGCGGAAATCCTCGCCCTTGTAGAACGGATCGTTCGGATAGCCAACAAAAAGACCGTTTTCACCGTCCATAATGCGCAAGCCGCGAAGCATGAGCTGGTCATTGAAAACAACAGTTGCAAGGCCCTTCATGTGGCCCATGCTGGGGCCTTCCTTGAAGGGGAAAACCTGCACGTTCGTGACTGCCAGACAGTCAAAGACGTTTGCTGCGTTTTCTTTTTGGGACTGTTCATGAACCTTCGCGCGAAGCATTTCAACTTCGCTTTCCAGTTCTTCGATGGTTCGATTTGCACCCTTGATTTCTTCCTTGAGGGTTTCAATCTGCTTCTGTTCGTTATTCATGATTTTTCCTTTTTTAGGGTTTGTGGTTAAAAGAAAGGCCTGCCGATCAGCAGGTCCTAAATGATGTAGGCCGGGTGAGCCTTGTGGTCGGTTCCGCCAAGGTAGCGTTTGACCCATTCAATAGCAGCCTTCTTGCTGCTAGCTACGTCAACAGTCACGCTCCAGGTTCTGGGTTCCCCGTTAAACTTGTAGGCGACGTTGTAGTACCTAAACTCGCCCTTATTTGTCTTTCTTGTATTCATTTGAACCAGCCTTGTTTGCTCATTTGTACACTACAAATCTACATAACCGCACAGCCGTGTCAAGACGCAAATCAAGAAAAATTCAAATATTTTTCATTTTCTTTCAATTTTTATTGTTCAATAGACAAAAAAAAGAGCCATAGACGGATAGTCTATAGCCCTTTCACGATTTCCGCAAGGTTCTAAATCTTGGGAACCAGTTCGACAGCCTTGCGCTTGCCCTCATCCAGCACCTTTGTGTAGATTTGGGTAGTCTTGACGTTGGTGTGGCCAAGAATCTTGCTAACGGTATAAAGGTCCGCCCCATAGGAAAGCATCAATGTTGCACAAGTATGGCGGGAACAGTGAAAGGTAATGTGCTTCTTTATGCCAGACAGTTCAACGAGCTTCGCCAACTTTTCATCCGCATGGCATGATCTACCAGGAATGGCGTCAAAAATTCGATCTTCGTCTTGAACGTTTTCGTTTCTTTGCGGAATAAATTGCAAAGCGTTTTGCGAAAGAGGAATACGAACTTCCTCCTTCGTTTTCATCTGTTCCGTAATCAAAATACCGTCTTGAATGTCGCCCCATTTTGCCTTATAAATATCGCTATAACGAAGTCCCGTAAAACAACCGAAAAGAAAAGCGTCCTTTATCATGAACCAGCGCCTTGCTGCAGAAGCGCCACATTTCTCAACAGGAGGTTCTACAGCCATGAATTGCTTTATTTCATCCAGCGTCAAGAAAACCTTATTACCAGGTTTTGGCGATGGAACAACACCAGAAAAATCCGGGAGCTGAGGAATAAGACCTTCCTTGAAAGCTTGTCGCATGGCCAACTTAAGAAACGCACCGTTTGAGTTTTGTGCGTTTTGAGAACAGTCTCCCCAAGCATCTCGAATGATCTTTGAAAGGCAGGCCCTATCAACAGAAGCGAGCATTATCTTATTCGGAATACGTTTCGCAGCCGACGTAAAAGATCGAACGGTATTTTTCACTTTATATCGACTTGCAACTTCCAAAGCATAATCTCTAAATGAGATGCTGGTTGCTTCAAATTTCTTGACAGCGATTCCTGCTTCTATGGCAATCAGCTCTTCCATTTTCTTGGCCTTGAGTTGTTGGGCCAAACGCATTGTAGTTGCATTTTGAACTTTATCTTTTCCAAGATAGAGTCCTAAAAATTCGCGTTCCCTTTTGCCATGAAAGAACCAATCCAGATATAGGGACTGGCCTCCATTTTTCATGGTACGCTTTCTCAAATTGACTGTTTCACGAACCTTACTCATAGACCTCCCCGGCGATCCTCGGGTGCCAGTCAAGTGACGCTCGAGTGACGGTTTCAGTCCAAAAGTAACACTACAAAAGCAAAATTGAAAGAGGCAATTTTACAAAAATTGTCGTTTTTCGCTCAATTTAGGCGTTTTTGAGTTTGTGTAGGTTTTTGTCAGCGCTTGGGATTATAATTGTTCATTAAGACCATGGCGACAGCTACACACAACATAATCACGCTTCCAACAATAACTTGTTGCTTATGGTCGTATTCACGTTTGACATAGCTTGGATTTTCTTCGTTCAGCTCCTGCAGAGTCGGCCCTTGGGCAAGCTTGGTCGAGTCGATTCCGTACACTTCCGCGATTTCTTCGTCGGTCATGTTCAGCGTATTCACGTAAGCGGAATCATACTGGTCCAGCTTGTCTGCGGCACTTGAAACCGCCGGCGTCAGTACAACGCAGGCGATTGCAAAAACGAGAATGCCGAGCGCACGATTCTGTGTCATTGCGAGGAGCGACGCCTATCCCGGACTAGATCCGGGATGGCAATCCAGCCATGCTTATTCAGCAGCCAGCTTGTCGAGAATTTCGTTCACCATGCCCGGGTTGGCCTTACCGCCAGACTTGCGCATGGTCATACCCACGAGGAAGCCCTTCAGTGCAACCTTACCGGCCTTGAATTCGGCGAACTGAGCGGCGTTGGCGGCACAGACTTCGCGGACGATTGCTTCGATAGCGCCAGTGTCAGCCACCTGGACCAAGCCCTTTTCCTTAACGATGTCTGCAGGATCCTTGCCGGTTTCGAACATGTCGGCAAACACGGTCTTTGCAATCTTACCGTTGATGGTCTTGTCTTCGATGAGGTTCACCAGGGCGCAGAGCTGTTCCGGCTTGATCTTCAGGTCAGCGAGGCCACCTTCCAGATCCTTCATCTTGGCCAGGAGTTCGGTAATGACCCAGTTGGCGAGAACCTTGCCGTTCTTGCAGTTCTTGGAAGCGGTATCGAACCAGTCGCTGATGTCGCGGTCGTCGGTCAGAACCTGTGCGTCGTATTCGGACACGCCAAGGTCATTCATGAAGCGGGCACGGCGGGCATCCGGCAGTTCCGGAAGGGTGCGGCGGATTTCTTCCACGAAGGCAGGATCGGTAACAAGACGTACCATGTCCGGTTCCGGGAAGTACTTATAGTCATGAGCGTCTTCCTTAGAGCGGATGACGATGGTCTTGTCGGCGTTGGGGTCGTAACGCTTGGTGCACTGTTCCACTTCCTTGCCTGCGTCCAGAGTGGCGGACTGCAGGTAGTATTCGGCGTTCAAAGCCTTTTCAAGGTTGGTGAAGCTGTTCAAGTTCTTGATTTCTGCACGGGTGCCGAAAGGAGCGTCTTCGGAAGCGCGCAGAGAAATGTTACCGTCGCAGCGCATGTTGCCGTTTTCCATGTTGGCGTTGGAGACGCGGGTGTATTCAAGAGTCTGCTTGATCTTCTTGAGAACCAGAACCGCTTCTTCCGGGCTACGGATGTCCGGTTCCGTGACGATTTCGCAAAGCGGAGTACCGCAGCGGTTTGCATCGAAGTGAGAATCGGTGGGGCTCATGTCGTGAATCAGCTTACCGGCGTCTTCTTCCATGTGAATACGGGTAATGCCCACGCGCTTCTTGGTACCGTCGGCCTTGATGATTTCAAGCCAGCCGTTCTTGCAGATGGGATGGTCATAAACCGGAAGACCGCCAGTCTGGGTAATCTGATAACCCTTGGGAAGGTCCGGATAGAAATAGTTCTTACGAGTCCACATGGCGTTCAAATCGATTTCGCAGTTCAGGGCGAGACCCAGGCGGATGGCGTATTCCACAGCCTTCTTGTTGGGAACAGGCATGGCACCGGGCATACCCAGGCAAACCGGGCAAACGTGCTTGTTGGGGCTGGTGTTCACTTCAATTTCGCAACCGCAGAACATCTTAGTCTTGGTAGCGAGCTGGCAATGGATTTCGAGACCAATAACGGTAGAGTAGTTAGGCATATTAACTCCAATAAATTTTTACGAACTAAATGTAGAAAAGAACCGCAATTCTTATAAAGAACAAAAAGAAAAACAAGCC
This sequence comes from Fibrobacter sp., assembly GCA_024398955.1. GTDB lineage: Bacteria > Fibrobacterota > Fibrobacteria > Fibrobacterales > Fibrobacteraceae > Fibrobacter. The sequence goes on from JAKSIG010000009.1 coordinate 58,296, forward strand.
TTTACGCAGGCCTGTTTGACGGTTTGTTAAAAATTAAGGATTCCGTACTAGACTTCGTCCAGCGTCACCACTGGGATATCAGTTGCGCTTGCATAGTTCGCATTTTCGGTCAAGATACAATCCGCACCGTTCACGAAGGCCGTAGCCAGACGCAGGGAATCAGCCTCGGTCAACTTGTGGTTCGTTCGGGCTGCAACAGCATAAAGTTCTGCAGCCTTCACAGCAATTTCGCCATTGACTTCACACAGTTTGACATTGGAAGAATGCTCAAAAAACTCGCGGTACTGGCGAGCAAGAACACCCTCCCCCGCAACACAAGCCTTTTGGGACAGTTCGTACAAGGTAATGCTAGACGCAAGCAGAGTCACATTCTTTTCGTAAGCATAGTCCAGCACCGAAGAAACCACCGGATAATAATCCGGATGCATCTGGAGTAATCGCACCATGGCGGTCGTATCCAGAAAAAGAACGCGAGACTGCTCTATAAGCTTATTCATAAGAATCTGCAGGCCAGACCGACAGCCTTAGTTTATTCGTAAATTTCCATCTGGGCGATATCTTCGCGCATACCAGCACGAACCATCTTGAAGCGTTCTGCCTTGGGGTAGAAATACCAGAGCATCCATTCGCCGCTCATGTCAGTACGCTTGGTCTTGATGGCAAAGGGCTTTTCGCCTTTGTAGTAGTCGCGCTTGTGAGGAATCACATGTTCGAAGGGGCGATAAGTATGAACTTCGTCACCAGCCTTACGTTCAATAAAGCCGTTGCCACCCTTACTCCAGGTGATAGTCACCTTGCCGTTTTCGTCCTTTTCTTCTTTGCAGGAATCAAAGCCGCTATCGCACCACTTAAACTTCTTATAGGTGAAGGACTGTTCCGGCATATTGAAGGATTCCACAACACGACGATTGCCCTTGAATTCGTTGTATTCGCCCGCGAGAGTGTAATTGCCCACATTGTATTCGGTACAGCCCTTCTGAGCAACCTGAACACGACGATTGGCAATTGCGACATCAACGGTGCAGCCTTCCTCGCTATAAGTCATGCGACCATGACCGTTAGCTTCTCGCATTTCGATATTGCTGGCTTCCAGTTCGGCTCTACCGGTTTCGGGACCATTCTGGATGACCACTGTAAATAGACGAGGGTTGGTGGGCGACTTCTTAAGGACCACACGACCAGTAGCTGAGGCGTATTCTCCGCTTATATCCAAGGAAGCCTGCTTAAAGCGAGCCAGATCAGCACGTTTGACCCAGACCTGCCCGTACTTACAGTCAATGGGAACAAATTTGGGAGGTTCGGAAGGAGTCACCAGTTCGTAGTAGACCACCTTCTTCTTGACGGTCTTCATCTTGGGGCGACCTTTCTTGTCTTTCTTGACATTTCCCTTCTTATCCTTCACTTCCACCTTTTCTTTGACTACGCGAGTCTTCTTGATGGAGTCCTGAGGAATAGGAAGTTCCTTGATCCAGTCATTCAACTGCAGGGCTGCGGAAGGACGGTTTTCATCGACAACACCGCCATTCTTATTATATACGGATAGGGTTTCTTGCGCAAAACAGAATGCGACGGCAAAAATCAGGGCAAAAAATAAGGAAAACTTCAAAATAAACCTCTTTTGGGTCCTAAAGTTAGTTTTTTACACGCTAAAAGAAAGTAAAAACAGCCATTGAAAGTTTTTTTTACCTTACAAACTGAAATTTTTACTACAATTTGTGTAGTGGAATTAGTGAAAGGAGTTCCAAATTATGAAGAAAATGTTTTTAGCCTCTTGCGTCCTGGCTGCAGCTACTGCATTTGCACAGGAAGCTACCCCCGCTGCAGCCCCTGCCGAAGCCGCTCCCGCCGCTGAACAGGCTGCACCTGCTGCCGAAGCTGCTCCCGCCGCTGAAGCCGCAGCACCTGTTGCCGAAGCAGCCCCTGCAGAAGAAGCCGCACCGGCTGTAGCAGCCGAAGAAGCTGCTCCCGCTGCAGAAGAAGCAGCACCTGTTGCCGAAGCAGCCCCTGCAGAAGAAGCCGCACCGGCTGTAGCAGCCGAAGAAGCTGCTCCTGCAGAAGAAGTTGCAGCTGCCCCCGCACAGGACCAGCCCAAGAAGAAGAAAAAGCGTAAGAAGAAAAAGATGATCGAAAGACCGGTTATGCAGATTAACCAGATTGACTTCGACATCAATGCTGACTTCGAATTGGAAGCAGGCAAGGTTTTCTGGACCAGCGAAGACGACGAAATGGGCGACAACCTGGAAGTCTGGAACGGCGAAGCTAACTTTGCAGTTCTCGCTGAAGCAGACGACTTCAAGGGTAAGATCGGCGTTGCATTCTACCCCGGCGACCTGAAGTCTTCTGACGACAACCTCGACAAGAAGATCAAGAAGGAACAGCTCCGTAGCGGTTCTCGCCAGAACGCAGACGACTACTTCTCTCTGGACGAAGCATGGGCAATGCAGAGCACCGACTACTTCACCTTTAAGGTGGGTCGTTGGGACAACACTGACAAGAGCGGTGACTACTTCGGTGGCTACGTTGACGGTTACGTAAACGGCTTCCTCTCTACTCAGGTTGCAGAAAACCAGTTGCAGTTCGGCTTTACCCCGACTGACAACATGACCATGAATATCAGCTTCATCAGCAAGTCCGAAAATCTGGACAAGGGCGACCTCCGCGCAGCCTTCAACTTCCATAGTCTCGAAGGTCTCGAAAAGCTGAAGGTCCAGCTGGCATACCGCAGCAACCTCTTCGATGCTGTTTACGATGCCGATGCTGATATCAAGCATAACATTTCCGCCAAGTTCAATCTGCCCGTTTCCAAGAGCTTCGACATCTTCGCAGAAGGTGCCCTGATGGATCTCGCTGATGACATGGTCATCCCCGTTACTGGCGGTATCGCATTCTACACTCCGGTTGTTGACCGCATCATTCTGGAAGCAGAATATGTTGGCGACCGTGCTGAATATGGCTATGGCGTTAACGCCGGTCAGAAGCACGTGAAGGACGTTCTCGGTGCATTCTACATCGAAAAGGCTTTCACCGACCGCTTCAGCCTGTCCGCAGGTCTGCATAACTTCGGTTCTACCAAGGACTACATGCTGTCTGGCAACCTTGTCGGAAGAATTAATTAAGGGACCGCTCGCGTAAATCGTCTGGTTTAAAACTTTCGGTCACGCTAGCTCTCACAAAAAATCGCTCGGTATTAAACCGAGCGATTTTTTGTTCACTGCAGCGCACTCAACCTTCATCGGGTTTAGAACCTGCGTTCACTTGTTTATAAAAAGGCCTCGGCTTCCTAGGAAGTCGAGGCTTATAAAATTTGCGGTCTCGCTAGTGGAAATTAGATTCCCTTGCGATCCAGATCCATCATAAGAGACTGGAGCGAATCTTCGACGCTGGTACGGAAGTCGGCAACACCCAGGCTGCAGCTAGCGACAACTTCGCTACCCTTAGAGATGCGGATAATAGTAAAGCCGCCTTCATTAGAAAAAGAAACAGACAAACCCTTGTTCAATGCCTTTTCCAGCAAATCACGCATTAGAAACTCCTTTTTTGAGGATGGAAATAAAACTTATAGCCCTAAATTAGGCTTTTTCTTTTAGAAAATCAAGTTTTTTTTGATGAATTTGAGAAAAAAATGCCGTTTTTATAAGGCGTTGGAGTCTATATTATGGGCCATGGAAGACTTCCACATCCATTTGACTCGATTGCCCATGGCGACGACATTGGCAAAGGACCTGCTTGAAGCGGGAACCTGCTTCAATACCATCGCCTGCGAGCCTTGGGAGTGGATCAGGACGCTGAAACTGAAAGATGAACTGGAATGTTGGAGCGAAAAAAAAGAGGGAATTGCCAGAAAGGTTGGCTACACTTTCGGAATCCATCCCATGATCGCCAGCAAAACGGAAGAAAAGGACCTGCGGCTGCTAGAAGTCATTCTACACAGTGACGAAAATTTCCAGGTGGGAGAATGCGGGCTGGACAAGCGGTTTGAAGGATATGAACCTAGCGGCGTCCAGGAACGGATTCTGGTGCGGCAGGCGGAACTTGCATACCAACTGAAACGGAGCATCCAGATTCATTGTGTGGGAGACTACCACCGGATTATTCAAATCCTAAGAAATACTGGGTTCGACAACAGCCAGGACTCCCCCACTGTTGTATTCCATCGTTTTGGCGGAGACATTTCCGTGGTGAAGGCGGCGCAGAATTTGAACGCAATTTACTCAATCCACAAGGACAGCTTTCGCAAGAAATCGACCTTAAACGCACTTGCCGAAATTCCCGACGAACTGATTCGCATAGAAACCGACGCCGACGAGAGCTTCAAATTTTAAATTCCGCGACGCGCCCTAACGCCCTACAAAATAATTTTATCGAAGGCTCGGAATTGTTGTAGGCTTCGCTCTGCAAGCTCGGTAGCGTTCCCGCGGCCAAGTTCTATGACCACCTGCAGGGGCGATCCGCCCATGATGCGCATGGGGAACTGAGCATTGGCGTACATCTCGCTAATGACGCGGGGGCTAATAGGCGGAAACTCCACGAAAGTGGCAGCCAGCATTCCCTTGCGCTGCACCAACCCCTGAATACGAAGGCGTCCGGCATGGAGCGCAATCTCGGAAACCAGCAACAACATCTTCGCAGGAGCCGGAACAGGACCAAAACGATCGTTCAGTTCCTGACCAATGGCTTCCAGATCGCAAGCCTTTGATGCTCGGGAAATTCTCTGATAAAGGGAAATACGGGTAAGACCATCCTCGATGTAATCTTCCGGCAGGTAAGCGTCCACACCCAACTCCACACGAGTCTGCACAGGCTTTTCGCTAGGACCGCCACGGAGCATTTCAACCGCTTCCTTCACCAGACGAACATAAGTTTCAAATCCCACTTCCGCAATAAAGCCATGCTGTTCCTGCCCCAGCAAATTACCAGCACCACGAATTTCCAAGTCGCGCATAGCCAGCTGATAGCCGCTGCCCAAATCCGTAAACTGTTCCAGCGCCTTCAGGCGACGCATGGATTCCGGGGAAATCTCATGCTTGGCAGGAATCACCAGCAAGGCCTTAGCCAGAACACTGCTACGGCCCACACGACCACGCATCTGATAAAGCTGGCTAATGCCAAAATGATGGGCGTTCATAATGATGATGGTATTGGCGTTGGGAACATCCAATCCAGACTCGATAATGCTGGTACTGATCAAAACATCAAACTTACGCGACAAAAAGGCGTCCATGGCATTTTCGAGATCGCGGTCGTCCATCTGGCCGTGAGCCACACCGATGGTAGCGTTAGGCACAAGAGCCTCAATCTCGTCCGCCAGATTATAAATGTTCTGGACGCGGTCGTTCACAATGAACACCTGACCGCCGCGGGCCAGTTCGTCGATAATGGCATTCTTGATGACTTCGTCATCCCGCTTCATCAGCTTGGTTTCGACAGGCAGGCGGTTTACCGGCGGCGTATTGATCAGGGAAATATCGCGAACGCCCGTCATGCTCAAATGCAGGGAGCGGGGAATTGGCGTGGCACTCATGCTCAAGGTATCTACCGCCAGGCGCATCTCACGAAGCTTTTCCTTCTGCTTCACGCCGAACTTCTGTTCCTCATCAATAATCAAAAGTCCCAAATCGTGGAACTGATTCTTCTCTGAAAGCAGGGCATGGGTTCCAATCAGAACGTCGATCTTGCCCTCGGCCACCTGCTTGAAAATTTCCTTCTTTTCCTTGGCGGTCTTATAGCGGTTCACTAAGGCGATATTGGCTCCAAAACCGGCAAAACGATCCATGAAGTTTTCGTAATGCTGGGCAGCCAAAATGGTGGTAGGCACAAGCACGGCCACCTGCTTCTTGGAAACAACGCTCTTGAAAGCCGCACGCATGGCAACTTCCGTCTTGCCAAAGCCAACGTCGCCACAAATCAAGCGGTCCATGGGCTTATGGCTTTCCATATCCTTCTTGATGTCGGCGGTAGCCTTCACCTGGTCAGGCGTCGGTTCGTATTCAAAGGCCTCTTCAAATTCCCGCTGCAACTTTCCGTCGGGCGGGAATTCAAAACCGTCGATAAGCTCGCGCTTGGCATAAAGTTCCACCAGTTCGCGGGCAATCTGGATAACCTTCTGCTTAACGCGCTTCTTGACATTTTCCCAGCTCTTGCCCCCAAGCTTATCCAGCTTCGGTTCATTCTCGCCATTATCCAGGCGCTCAATCTTCTGAAGGTCTGCTACGGGGAATTTCAGCTTGTCGCCGCCGGCGTATTCCAGCAGGGCGCAGTCCACCATGCCGCCGTTCACTTCTACACGAACCAGCCCCAGATAGCGGCCTACCCCATGATCCTCGTGAGCGACAAAGTCCCCGCGATTCAGGGATTCCACCATGAGGGCTCCTGAAACAGAACCGGAAATCTTTCTCTTACGGACCTTATTAGAATGGCGATTGAAAATTCGCGTTTCCGTCAGGAAGGCCACATTGTCTTCTTCTAGCCAGAAACCTTCGGTCATGTTGCCGATGATGTAGTCTTCGATGGGATAATTGCCAAAAACTAGGCGCAGTCTGTTTAGACCACCCTGAGTCGGAGCCACCACATAAACCGTGCCGCCAGTCGCCGTAAATTCCTCGATTTCACGTTCCACCTGTTCGGTACCATGGGAGGAAAAATCCTGGGGCTTGCAATGAAGATCGTGCCAGTTGCCGTCATCCACCTTCACGCGGGTCATGTCCATTGAGGCGCGACCTGCAAAACCACGGGATAGCTCCCCAATCTTGTAGAGGATATCGCTGGGAGGAAGCGCATCGGCGTCCACCTGACGCACTTCATGGAAGGCAGCCTCGTAGGCATAGTAAGTCTTGGAAGCCTGTTCCGAAAGCAGAGAAAGTTCTTCGAAAACAAGAGCCGCCCCAGGCAAGTAATCCAGAAGGCTCCGGTCCAGTTTTTCGTAACGGCCTCGATGCCACCACAGTCCATCTGTATCGCCGTTATACTTGGCCAGTTCCTTTTCGGGAATGGTAAATTCGCCCATCGGGTACAGCTGAACCTGCTTCATCTGCTCTACGGAACGTTGGCTGAAAATGTCGAAACTTCGTATGGATTCAATCTCGTCGCCAAAAAATTCAATACGGATGGGGTGCGGATAAAGCAGGCAGTTTACGTCTACAATGCAACCGCGAACAGAAAATTCACCGACGCCGCTAACCACAGGCTGTTCCACGAAACCATGGTCCATAAACCAGGGCCGAAGTGTGGAAGGTTCTAGGACATCGCCCACCTTCAAGTTCAGGCAACCCTTCATGACTGCGCCAGGACTTGGCAAACGCATGAGGAAGGAATCCAGCGGACACACCGTTATAAAAGGAGCTTCACCCTTTGTGGTGTTGTACTTTTCTACATCCCTGAAAAACTTTAGACGCTCTTCGAGAACGCCCTCAAAAGGAACCTTCTTTTCGTAAGGTTTCAACCCCACCGACGGGAAAAAGCGAACAAACTGCTCCCCCACCAGGCTTTCCAGATTTTCAACCCAAGTTTCTGCGCTACGGTAATCACGGGCCACTACAATAATGGGCTGGGGATTTTTCAAGTAGCGAGTTGCCACCATCATGGATGCCAGGGGAATGGTGGCACCATTTACATGAATGGCCTCCCCCTTAACCTTGTGAAAAAGATTAAGAGTTTCGGAGTGGGCAAAGGTTAAAAATTCTGCTAAGGATTCCATAAGTCCGGCTAAAGATAGCTTTTTTTATAGAAACAATAAAGAAAGGCGCGAGACATTCCCGCGCAACTTCCTTTTGTAAAAAACTGCATTTTGTTTTTGCAAAAAAAGTGCGTTACACAACAGCCTTGGATTTCCAGCGGCCGCTACGCCAGCGCCAAATGTTTGCAATGGAACGGTAGAATTCATCGCAGGCAATGCCGAGCCATAAACCCACCAGCCCAAGGTCCAGAACAAAAGCCAGGAACAGTGCAGTCGGAGCCGCCAGGACCCACATCATGCCGCTTCCCACAATGGCCGGGAACTTGGAATCACCGGAAGCGCGTAAGGACGTGGTCACAATAAAGTTCACCGCCTTGAAAGGCTGCACCGCAACGTCGCACCAAAGGCATAAACATCCAAGCTTGATCACGTCGGGATTATCCGTAAAGAAACCGATGAGATGCTCCCCCATCAGGGCCATGCAAATAGACAGCACCAAACCGCTGACCACGCCAATGGCAAGGGTTTGATGCACCCGCCTGTTGGCTTTTTCAAAATCGTGAGCCCCTACAAGATGGGCTACCAGAATCTGGTTTCCGTGGCCAAGGCCACTGCCAAGAATCACAGAAAGGGCTGCGAAGTTTCCCGCAAAGACGCGGGCCGTCATGGCCGTCGTACCGACGTAAACCACCATGGCGGTAATGAACACCTGGAACAGCTGGAAACTGATGGGTTCCGCTGCGGCAGGCAGGCCAATGCGAATCCAGTCCGGCAGAATGGCGCGGGAACGCTTCAGGTCGCGACGGTGCGTCTGGTGTTCCACCTTGTAACGCAGGACGCACCATAAAATTCCAGAAGAAATCAACCAGGAAAGAGCCGTGGCCAAGCCGACGCCATACACACCCATCTTGGGCAAGCCAAAGCAGCCTTCCAAAAAGACATAGTTCATGGCCGCATTGGAAATAATGGTCACCAAATTGCCAAGCAAGTTCCAAATTGTCAACCCATGAGTCGCAATAAGTGCCGTCAAGGTGGACTGCGCAGACCTAAAGGCAAAACCGAATGCAACAATAGACAAGAACTGCTTTGCAAATTGCGCAGGTTCCGCATCCAGCCCCATCCACTTGGGAATGTAACCAGAAATAGGCCAAATGATCAAGGTCAAGGTAAAGCCCAGAACAAGACTACCCACCAGCACCATGGTCTGGGTAGATCGGGCATGGCTATTCTGCTTCGCGCCAATAAACTGCGACGCAATACTAGCTCCAGATTGCGCCAAGGCATTCAGGGCCGTAAACAGAGCCGCAAGCACAGGCATCATGGCACCAACGCCTGCCGCAGCCGTTTCGGAAGTACGAGAAAGAAACCAGCTATCCATCAGGGGCTGGAACATCCCAATGGCAAAAGTCAAAATTAAGGGCCACGAAAGGCTAATTAAGGAACGATCTTTGACGTCTACCTTTTTCATGGCCCCCATTTTAGCTTTTTTTGACAAAAGTCACTAGACAAATGCAAATTTTATTTGGTTCAGTTGGTAAACATAAAAAAACTTACTTTTTGTGCAGTACACATATTGACAATTATTCATTTGAACACTATATTTATATTTAGCAAGTTTTAAAAAGCGAGGTTTATAATGGAACTGAACGAATCTATGCCGGGTGCAGAAAATTCCCGCAAAGAACTCACTACCCGTCAAGAAGAAATCCTGGAATACATCAAAAAGTATTCTAAAGAAAACAAGATGCCGCCAACCGTTCGCGAAATCGGCAACCACTTCGAAATTTCTTCCACCAATGGCGTCCGCTCCATTCTCGCAGCCCTCATCAAGAAGGGTTACATCAGCCGTTCTCCTCGCCTGAGCCGCGGCATCGAAATCATCGGCTCCAACGAAGAAGAAAAGGAGCTCTCTCCCAGCAACACCATCGAAATCCCTATCGTCGGTCGCGTTGCCGCTGGTACCCCCATTCTTGCAGTCCAGAATCTCGAAGGCACCGTTACCATCGACCGCGACTTTTTGGCCTGCCGTACCGACGTATTCGCACTCCGCGTCAAGGGCGATTCCATGATTAACGCCGGCATCTTCGACGGCGACCTGATTTTTGCCCGCCAGCAAAAGACTGCAGACCGCGGCGAAATCATCGTGGCCCAGGTAGATAACGAAGCTACCGTCAAGTACTACCACCCCAATGCAGACCACGTGGAACTGCGCCCCGCAAATCCGTCTTACCGCCCCATCATCGTCAAGCGCGACAAGGATTTTTCTATTGCCGGCCGCGTCATCGGCGTTATGCGTAAGATCAGCTAGTCCTTAGTTCATCTTAAAACTTGTTCCATTAAAAAAAAGGCGGACTTCAAAAGTCCGTCTTCTTTTTGTTTACTGCAGAACCTAAATCGATTCGCTACGCAAGTGAGCTATTAAGGGCCTTGGCGCGGCCTTCGCCCGCGACTCTCGCCTTGCTTGACTAGGGGACTTTCTTCGAAAGTCCCGAATCCTTGGCTCGGTCATAAAAATGAGCTAGCTCATTTTTGCGACTCTCGCCTTGCGGATTAGTCACCCATTTCGGCGAGGTCTTCTTCGGCTTCCTTCAGGTCGTCGGCGTCAGGTCCCATGATATCTTCATCTTCTTCATCAAGGGAATCGCCCATGCCGCCCAGCTGGTATTCCACCTTACGGGCTTCCTTGGACTGACCAAGCTTAAGAATAGAAGCACATTCTTCGCAGTAGCCAAGATGCTTATCTACCCAGAATTCAGGAGACACCAGGTTGCGGTTGCAGCGGGTACACATCTGAGATGCGGCTTCGCGTTCGAAAGCCAGATTCTGTTCTTCAAGTTCCTTAAGGATTCGTTCGGTCAGTTCTTCCTGAGTTTCTTCTGCAAGAGAAGCCTTGTGACGAATCGCCGCAGTGGGCTTCATTTCAAGGTTCTTCATTTCAGAAGACATCTTCTTCTTGTTGGAACGATCTTCCTGTTCATCAATTTCAATGAACATGACAGACTTGGAAAGTTTCTTGACGCCCTCTAGCAAAATTGCGTAATCGAACTTCGGCTGTTCCTTTACAGGTTCCGGCTTAGAGTCCTTGCCGTTGTCGACAGAGTCAACAGCAACGGAACCACCTTTTGCACCCTTCTTTGTGGGCTTGGCTTTTTCGACTTCAACAACTGCCGGAACTTCTGCAGCGGGCTTTGCTACCTTGCCACCCTTCTTGACAGCCTTAGGTTCTTCCTTGGGCTTTTCGGTAGCGGCCGGCTTTGTTGCAGTTTTTGCCTTTGCAGCAGCCTTAGTTTCGTTTGCGGTTGCCTTCGGTGCAGCAGCCTTCTTTTCGTTGGACTTAGAAGCAGCCTTAGGAGCCGGCTTGGCAGCAACCTTAGGAGCCGGCTTTGCGGCAGCCTTGGGAGCAGCCTTTGCAGGAGCCTTGGCAGCTGGCTTTGCAGCAGCCTTGGGGGCAGCCTTTGCAGGAGCCTTGGCGGCCGGCTTTGCAGCAGGCTTTGCGGCAGCCTTGGGGGCGGCCTTGGTGGCTGGCTTTGCGGCGGCCTTGGGGGCAGCCTTTGCAGGAGCCTTGGCGGCTGGCTTTGCAGCAGGCTTCTTAGAAGCCGTCTTGGAAGCAGTTTCCTTTACAGCCGGTTTCTTGGCTGCACTGGCAGTGGCAGTCTTTTTTGCAGCCGGTTTCTTTTCGGCCTTTGTATCCTTGGACGCTACTTTTTTAGAACTCATAACTTACTTCTTTTCCACAATTTTGATGTTAATAATAGGATCGTTCTGCTCAACGCGGCAAACCACGTCTAAGCCTTGCAGAACATGCCCAAACACAGTGTGCTTGCCATCTAGATGGTGTTGCGGAGTCTGGGTAATAAAGAACTGAGAACCATTGGTATTGGGTCCGCGGTTCGCCATGGAGATTACACCCGCATCGTGAACCAGCTTGCTAATTTCATCATTAATGGTGTATCCGGGACCGCCAGTACCATTGCCCATGGGGTCGCCACCCTGAATCATAAAACCCTGAATAACGCGATGAAAACGCAGTCCATTATAGAATCCACTATTGGCCAGTTCAATAAAGTTTGCAACTGTGTTTGGAGCAGACTTAAAATCAAGATCAAGAACAATTACCCCTTCGTGAGTGGTAATGGTGGCCTCGATTTCCTTAATGCCTGTGTAGTCCTTATTGAACACCTTGCCCTGTTCATTACCGGCAAAGGTCAATGAAAACAAACCACATAGACCAACACAAATAGCACATGCTACCGCAAATTTTTTAAAGAACTTCATGGATTCCATAATGTAATCGTTTACAAACTTCTTTTTGTCAACAAAATCTAATTGTCTATAGAATATAGCTATTTAAAATGTCGGGTGTTATCTTGCATTTTCTATATTTGGGCGAAAAATACGGAACATTAAAACGTTTCTAGACAACGGACAATATGCCTCAGAACGACAATATCAGAAACTTTAGCATTATCGCCCACATCGACCATGGTAAATCCACCCTGGCCGACCGCATGATCGAACTTACCAAGACCGTTTCCAAAAACGAAATGATGAACCAGCTCCTGGATGACATGGACCTGGAACGCGAACGCGGCATTACCATTAAGGCACATGCCATTCGCATGGTGTACGAGCGCGACGGTAAGGAATACATCCTGAACATGATCGACACTCCGGGGCATGTGGACTTTACTTACGAAGTGAGCCGTTCCTTGGCCGCTTGCGAAGGCGCAATCCTCGTTGTGGATGCAAGCCAGGGCATCGAAGCCCAGACCCTTTCTAACCTTTACTTGGCCATCGAGAACAACCTGGAAGTCATTCCCGTGTTGAACAAGGTGGACCTGCCGGGCGCACAGCCCGACCATTTCGCCCAGATGATTGGCGACCTGCTGGGTTACGACCCCGACAAGATTCCCCGCATTTCTGCAAAGACGGGTCTCAACGTGGAGCAGGTGCTGGACAAGATTGTCGACGAAATCCCCGCCCCCACAGGCGAAAGCGACAAGCCCCTGAAGGCATTGATTTTTGACTCCGTGTACGACTCCTACCGCGGCGTGATCAACTACATCCGTATTGTAGAAGGTACCCTGAAGCCAGGCATGAAGATCCGCATGATGAAGACCGGCGGTGAATACATGGTTACCGAAGTAGGTACCTTCAGCATGCGCCGCGACCCCAAGCCGGAACTGACCGCAGGCATGGTAGGCTACGTTCTTGCCAACGTCAAGACCATCAGCGACGTAAAGATCGGCGACACCCTGACCGACGCCGCCAACCCTGCCGCAGAACCGCTTCCGGGTTACAAAGATATTTTGCCCATGATCTATTCCGGTATCTACCCCATCAATCCGGAAGATTACAAGGACCTGCGTGAAGCTCTTGAAAAGTTGCGCCTCAACGACTCCGCCCTCACCTGGGAACCGGAAACTTCCGAAGCATTGGGCTTTGGTTTCCGTACCGGCTTTTTGGGACTTCTGCACATGGAAATCGTGCAGGAACGCCTGGACCGCGAATTCAACGTGGACATCATTACCACCGTTCCCAACGTGGAATACCACGTTTACATGAGCGATGGCGAGATGGTGAAGATCGAAAGCCCCAGCAAGCTTCCCGATGCAAGCCGCTACGACCACATCGAGGAACCCTACGTAAAGGCACAGATCTTTACCCCCAAGGAATTCGTGGGCGCCCTCATGACGCTTTGCGACGAAAAGCGCGGAGAATTCGAGACCATGGAATACCTGGACGAAACCAAGTGCATCTTGAAGTACAACCTGCCCCTGGCAGAAATCATGTTTGACTTCTACGACCGCCTGAAGTCCGTGAGCCGCGGTTACGCAGGCCTGGACTACGCCCCCATGGGCTACCGCCAGAACAACCTGGTGAAGCTGGATATTCTTTTGAACGGCGACCCGGTGGACGCCTTCTCCGTAATCATCCATCGCGACAAGGCTCACACCTACGCCAACGCCATCTGCGTCAAGCTGAAGGACCTCATTCCCCGTCAGCAGTTCGACGTGGCCATCCAGGGTGCCATCGGCGGAAAGATCATCAGCCGCAGCACCGTAAAGGCCGTGCGTAAGGACGTGCTAGCCAAGTGCTATGGCGGTGACATTACCCGTAAGCGTAAGCTCCTTGAAAAGCAGAAGGAAGGTAAGAAGCGCATGAAGAGCATCGGCTCTGTAGAAGTGCCCCAGAAGGCATTCCTTGCTGTGCTCAGCCTGTCTGACAATTCTTCTGGCGGCGGCGAAGACTAATTTTTTTTGGCGGGGATCAAAGTTGTCCAGACTGGATCGAAAAGTAAAGCGTTTGCAGCGGCGTAATAGCCAAAGCCACGCCTTCTTTTTGCTTTTCCTGCTGATAGTGGCTTTTGGCATAGCTGTCGTAGCCCGATATTACGCCCTTGAACCGGTGCAGATTACGGATTCGTCCATGACGCCAAAGTTCAAGGAACAGTCTGTTGTCTGGATTTGCAAGCTTCCCCAGTGCGCCGCTTCTGCAGAAGACATGGATTTTGTTCTTGCCAAAACCCACGGTAGCGAAGCCATGGTAAGAAAGATTCTTGCCACCCCAGGCGACACCATCAGCATTTCTGACAAGGGTAAAGTCATTACCCCGCACCGCAACTTTAAATGGAAGAACGAAGACGCCTTTATCCAGAGTCGCACAATCTACGTACCTAAGGCAGGCGACACTTTATACTTTGACAAGTTAAACGACGTCGAGCAAGACTACCTAGTTTCTTACCTGCGATATAAAGGCGAAAGTGTATTCCTAAAGACAACCCTTTGGCAGGGCGACCACGAAATAAACATCGACCGCGTTGGAGCCACAAAAATTGCCAATCGTCAGGTCAGCCTAAAGGAAGTTGACTTTCTTCCTTGGCAAGACCGTTACCTGATCGAAATGCAGATTCGTCAAAGCGAACCTGGCAACGCCCCCATTAAACTGAAGCGCAAACTATTCCGCAAAAAATCAAGCGCCCCCGCTCCGGAATATCCGCAGGACTCGTTGCCCACGCAGGATTCCGCCATAGCGCAGGATTCCGTCACAACCCAGGACTCAGCCCAAGATTCTGTCCCAGACACAACAAAGACTGCTGTAGCAACCCTTCCGCCCCCAAAGCCCGCCCCAAAGCTTAATGAGCCCGACACCGTAGAAATACCCCTCGAAGAAATTGCAGACGAAATCAATCAGATTGTCATTGAACAAGACTGCTATTTTCTTGGCTGCGAAAAAGGCAACAACTGCCCCGATTCCCGCGAACTCGGTTACTTTACCTCCGATCGCATCATCGGCCTTCATTTGCAAAAGCCCGACGAATTCAAAGAAAGGATCATCGAACCCGCAATGGTGTATGTGCGAGGCCTTAAGGCCATTGTCCTGGACCTGTGGAATATCATTTCGGGCACATTCAAAGACGCAGTTTCCTTCGCTAAAGAAACCTTTAGCAGCAACGATGAAACCTCTGAAGAAGATGAAAGCGTCAAGGAAAACGCTGAAGGCAATAACGACACAAAACCAAAGGGCAAGGAATAGCCAATGTCGCAATTTTATTGGCCGCTTTACGCCTTAATCCTGATTCTTGGACGATTGGCCCTATTGTGCGGCTTATACTTTTGCGACGCCCCCACAGGCGGACCTTTTGTAAGCGACTGGAACCGATTCTTATGGCATACTCTCTTTGCCGAAATCGGTTTCGCCATGGCGTTGGCACTCTTCTTCTTTGCAATTTCCACATTCCTTCGCGGAAAGGGACTGAAGATTGTAAAGATTGCCTCGGCAATTGTAGCAACACTTTACTTTTTCGCCTGCGGTATAGATGATGAAGTCATGCGCTGGATGAACCAGCGACTAACCCTGTCATTCCTGGGAACCTACCTGAACGCCACCTCCGACATGGGGCTTGTGCTGAGCATTGTCAAGGGCGGAATCGGTCACTTATTGCTGACAACCTTCCTTGGATTTTCGGCCATTGCGGCATCCATCGTTTACGCTGTCAAAATGCCTCTCCCGCTGCAATCCAAAGGCCAGCCCCTATTTAGCACAAAGAAGATTATTGCCCTGTCTTTAACCGTTCTCTTTGCGGCACTTGGATGCACGTCCCACATGTGGTTCAATCCTTCCCATAGGCGCTGGCCTCGCATAAAGCCCGTTGCCTACGTTTTTGCAGAGGAGCTTGTTCAGAAATTCGCCACCATGAATCCTCCTGAACATTACCGCGAAGGCATTACCGCTCTTGGAGGCAATCCCGATCAGGAATTTCCCTTCTGGCACATTGCTGCAAACGAATCCGAAAGTCTCGAAGCCTTCAAGAAACGTCCTCTTGAAGAACGCCCCGACATCATACTGTTTACCATCGAAAGCCTGCGTGGCTGGACAAGCGACATGCGTATCGAAGCCAACTGCAAACGCTTCCCCAATCTCTGCAAGTTAGCCTACAGCGGGTATTACGCGCCGAATGCGCACAGCGTTGGGTATCCTTCAATAGAGGGTTTCCTCGGGATTATGGTTGGTGTCTACAGCACCCCCAGCGGCACATTCCTTTACGACTTTCCCAACACCCAGATGCGCAGTTTCCCAGACATTCTTGCAGATGCAGGGTACCATCGTGAACTCCTCTGCGGTTCCGACCCCAGCTTCGACAACGAAAAAATCTGGCAAGAAAAATGGTTTGACTTTAATGAATTCAAACCCGAAAACGACAACGATGTTGCCCTTGCCAGAAGGTTCGTCGAACTTTACAGGGAACGTCCTCAAGACAAGCCCCTGCTGTTCCACTGGATGAGCCGCAGCATGCACATTCCCTTTACGCTCCCCGAAGACATGGGCGAAACTCCAGAAAGTTCCGAAGACGCCTACGTTCGCGCAGAGGCCTACATGGATAGCGCTTTGGGAATTGTTCTGAACGAAATCTACAGCGGTCCCCGAGCCAACAACACCCTGATTATTCTTACCGGGGACCATTCCTACCCCAACATGGGCCAGACTGCCGAATCTGAACAATTGGGAAAAATTCATGACGGCGCAACGTGGGTCAACCTGATTTTTGCAGGGGCAGGCATACAGCCTTACCTAGAATCCCGCCCGGTGTCTCAGGCAGACATTTCCCCCTCTATTATGGGATTCCTGAAGCTTGATGTTTCAAACCACTTTGTCGGGCAGAATCTATTGGATTTCGGCAACGGCACCAACCAGCTGCCGACTGTGTATTCCTTTAGGCAGGGGGAAGTCGCCATGCGAACAGATTCATTGACGTTCTTTGCCGCCAAGGAAGGAGCCGATCTAGCCACTGTTCATAAGAATGTACAGCCGAACGACTGGGACAGTTCAAAACCTGTAGAAGGCTTCATATCGGGCGCAACAGCCCCCTCACCCGCTGCCCTGGATTCCATTACAAAGTCTATGCAGTACGCAGCCCAGGCCTGGGAATACATCGTCTTCAAAAATAAACTGAAACCTATCAACTGATAGCCTAACAAGAAATAAAAAAAGACGGCTGGTGATTTACCAGTCGTCTTTCTTATAAGAACTGCACTTTCCTACTGCAATCTTTATAATAGAATGCCAGTAGGAAAAGCGTTCATCTGCAATTAGTCCAGAGTGTGAACCAGAAGACCGTCACGGAGCTTGGGTTCGAACCAGGTGCTCTTGGGCGGCATGATTTCGCCAGCGTCGGCGATGTTCATGAGCTGATCCAGAGTGGTGGGGTACATTGCAAATGCGCAAGTGCATTCGCCGCTGTCTACGCGCTTCACCAGTTCGCCGAGACCACGGATACCACCCACGAAGTCAATGTTCTTGGAGGTACGGGGATCGTCCACGTTGAAGAGGGGCTTGAGGATAAGCTTCTGAAGGAGAGCCACGTCAAGGCTGTCTACCGGGCCCAGGTTCTGGAGGTATTCAGACTTGAAGGTGCAGGCATACCACTTGCCGCCCATGTAGAAGTTAACCTGATTCTGCTTTGCAGGGCTCTGCATTTCGGGCAGTTCAGCAATGTCAAAGACCTTTGCCATTTCAGCCATGAGCTGTTCCGGAGTATGACCGTTCAAAGTCTTGAGAACGCGGTTGTAGTCCAGAATCTTCAGCTGGGTGCTGGGGAACAGGATGGCGAGATAACGGTTGAATTCTTCTTCACCGGTGTAGGTGCCAGCCTTCTTGGCTTCTTCGGCACGGAAGCTAGCGGCGCGAGCGCCTGCAGCACTGCGGTGATGACCGTCAGCAATGTAGCTAACAGGAACAGCTTCGAAAGCCTTGCGGATGGCTGCGATCTTGGCGTCGTCTTCGATGACCCAAACGGTGTGGCCAAAGCCGTCGGCTTCGGTAACGAAGTCATAGGTAGGAGCAGTCTTGATAACGTCAGCCAGCAGTTCGAACTGGCCTTCGTCGCGGTAGGTCAGGAACACCGGACCGGTGTTGGCGTTGGTACCCAGAACGTGGCGCAGACGGTCTTCTTCCTTGTCGGCGCGGGTCAGTTCGTGCTTCTTGATGATGCCATTGAAATAGTCTTCTGCGGGAACGCAGCAAACCAGACCGTACTGTTCACGACCGTTCATAGTCTGACGATAGATGTAGAGGCAGTCCTTCTTGTCGTGAGCGATAACGCCATCGGCAATCATCTTGTCCAGGTTTTCGCGAGCGTGGGCATAGACCTTCGGGTCATAAGCGTCAACGCTGTCGTCCAGTTCCAGTTCGGAACGGGTAACGCGAAGGTAGGAGTGAGGAAGGCCCTGAGCCATTTCCTTGGCTTCAGCGCGGTTCATCACGTCGTACGGCAGTGCGGAGATGTTCTTGGCTTCGGCCGGATCAACGGGGCGCAGAGCCTTGAACGGGTAGATGTGCATCATAGGTTTTCCTTTGTTGCGTGTTTCTTTGATTAAAACTTCGTCTTCTGCAATCAGGTTGTGAATGTAGCTAGTCTTGCCGTCAAGCCATTTCTTTTTGCGGCGGAGTACCACAAAATAGGCGATAAAAAAGAAAATGAAACCGGTAATGGTGGCAATAATTTCGATACCGACCAAAAAAGCGAACAGATGGCCCGAGGCATTGTTCCAGAGATTACCCATAATGGTGCCAAAGTTGCTCCAGGAGACCTGCTCGAATTCACCAAGGAAATCAAAGTTAATGGCCTCGGGCTGCACGATAGCACAACCAAGAGCATAGCCGGACGGGTAGAAAAAGCCGAACTGTGTAACAGGATTGGCAACGAAATCAGCAATGACACCAGGAACCTTTGGAAGCTTGAACAGGGCACAGATAGCCACCGTCATGATGATAGCAACACCAAAAGTCGGACTCACGCCGACAAAGACACCAACAAAGACAGACCATGCCACTTCCAGGGCGTCGTGACGCCTAGGGAACATACGATTGTAATAGATACGGCTAAGGCGCTTGTACTTTGATTCTTGACGTCTTTTAGGATTTATCTCTAATTCACTCATTTCAATCCAAAGATAGCAATTTTTCTACGTGGCATGCTTCGTATGCATGCTGTACGACTAGGCAAAGCCAACAAATAAATTTGCCGTCGCGGCGCTCGCCTTTTGCTACATGGCATACTCCGTATGCATGTGGTACGGCTCGGCCATGCCGGCAAATAAATTTGCCGTCACGGCGCTCGCCTTTTGCTACATGGCATACTTCGTATGCATGTGGTACGGCTCGGCCATGCCGGCAAATAAATTTGCCGTCACGGCGCTCGCCTTTTGCTACATTTTCAATTATGAAACATCTGATATCGCAAGAAGGTTTTGACAAGTTCAAGGCAGAATGGGAACACTTGAAATTCGTAGAACGTCCCGCCATGATTGCTCAGGTTCAGGCCGCCGCCGCCGAAGGCGATCGTAGCGAAAACGCAGCCTACACCTATGGTCGTATGCGGGTTCGTGAAATCGACCGCCGACTTCGTGAATTAGACCGAATCCTAGACGGAGCCCAGGTCGTTGCCGCCCCTGCTTCAGATGACGGTTCTATCCGCTTTGGCGCCACCGTCAAGATGAAAGACATCAAGAGCAAGCGCGAACGCGTCTACAGCATCGTAGGCGAAAAGGAAATCAATCCGCTAGAAGGCAAGATCAGCATGAAGTCCCCTGTTGGCGAAGCCCTCATGGGCAAAAAGCAGGGCGATCAGGTGCAGGTGCAGGCCCCCAAAGGAATCATCACCTACGAAATCGTGGAAGTGAGTTACTAGAGGCTAGAGACTAGAGACTAGAGATTAGAAACTAGGGATTAGGGATATAAAGATGAAACGCTCTTTAAATAGTATGTACTTGCATCCTGCGGCCCTAGCCCCTAGAACCTAGCCTCTAGCCCCTAAAATCACTTGCCTCCTACGGCCCTAACCCCTAGCCCCTAAAATCACTTGCCTCCTGCGGCCCTAACCCCTAAAAATTATGTTTATCGATTCCCATTGTCATCTAGATGCCTACGAAGAATACTCCGGCGAAATGCTGGATGTTCTTTTTGCACGCCTGCAGGCCGCTACGGACGCAGCCCGAACCGCCCAAAATGATACCGCGACCTACCCCATTCCTGACTTAAGCGGGCCTAAAACCTGGAGCAGTTCAAAGTCCAACGCTCCAGACCCCAACATACGAATGCCCGAAGCCTTTATCCATGTGGCATGCGACCCAAAGGACTTGAGCCGCGGCGTAGAACTTATTGAAAAATACCCCTTTGTATATGGGGCGTTTGGAATCCACCCGGAATATGTTGACGTAACCACTCCCGAAGACGAGAACAGGGTTGTAGAACTTCTCAGGCACCCCAAATGCGTAGCCTGTGGCGAAATCGGGCTGGACTATCATTACGGGGCAGACAAGAAGGCAGAACAGTGCAAACTTTTTGAACGACAGCTGGCCATAGGAATCGACTCCGGCAAGCCGCTGGTTTTCCACCTGCGTGAAGCCGACGACGACGCCCTAAGAATTCTTCGCAGTGCGAATTTGCATAACCGCAACATTCACGTGCATTGCTTCACTGGCTCCCCCGAGTTTGTCGAAGAACTCCTAAATCTCGATGCCAACGTATTCATAGGCTTTACGGGAATCGTTACCTTCAAGAGCGCACAGAATGTTCGCGACGCCGCCCAACTGGTGCCTTACAATCAGCTTTTGCTAGAAACAGACACGCCCTACATGGCACCTGTCCCCCACCGCGGAAAAACATGCCACCCAGGCTTCATTCCCTATACAGCACAAATGCTTGCCGACATCAAGAAAATTCCCATCGACGAGCTCTACAGGCAGTGCCGAGAAAACACCCGCAAGTGCTACGGAATCTAGTATAACGTAAGGGGCGTAAACCACCCCTTCAGTTCAACATTTGATTAAACAGAAGCCTTCACAGGTTCATAATGCTCTTGCAGATATCCCAAGGCATCATCTGGATTCAAAGGCTTGCTAAAGTAAAATCCCTGAATCAGGCGGCAACCTTCTGCCTTAAGGAAGGCCAGCTGGTCAGCATTTTCGACGCCTTCCGCAATCAAGTCCAGATTCAAGGACTTGGCAATTCCAATCACCATGCGGGCGAACGCAGCATCCTCTTCATCCTCAGTCATATGATCGATAAAGGACTTGTCCATCTTGAGGGTGTGAATCGGATAACGCTTCAGGTAAGAAAGAGAACTGTAACCGGTGCCGAAGTCGTCAATCGAAATCTGCAAACCCATACTAGACAAGGCTCGCATGATTTCGATGGTCTTTTCGGCTTCGCACATGGCGGTGTATTCTGTAATTTCAAGTTTCAGATTGCGAGGATTTAAATGCGTTTCTAAAAGAACTCGCTTTACGTCATCTACCATGTTATCCAGTGCAAACTGCTTTGCAGAGAAGTTTACCGCAACCTGGATATCCTTGTAGCCCATGTCGACCCACTGCTTGGCCTGCAGGCAGGCCATACGCAGAATCAAGGCTCCCATAGGAATAATCAAGCCTGTTTCTTCGGCAATGGGAATAAACTCTGCTGGAGAAATTACGCCGCGCTCGGACTGATTCCAGCGAACCAGAGCCTCGAAGCCAGCAATGCGATTATCTGCAGTAATGTCTATAATGGGCTGGTACATCAAAACGAATTCCTGAGCCTGAATGGCCTTACGGATTTCGAATTCCAGCTTATACAGCTTCATTGCCTTTTCGCGAATGCCACCGCTAAAGAACTGAATACCGCCATGGTTAACACCCTTCTTCATTTCGCGAAGGCTAGCAGTTGCATTTGCAAGAATGTCCTCGACGCAATCCACATCACGATTCAAGGCCACCGACATAGAAACGCTAATGTAAAGCTCACGGCCATCAATCTGAATGGGCATCTTTACCGCATTATGAATCCGGCGAACAATGGGCATCACGTCGCTATCGGAATCGCCATTCTGAATGCCATGAAGAATAATGGCAAACACATCGGGCCCAATGCGGGCGATAGAGTCATTGCTGCGGCACTGAGACTTAATGCGGTCAGAAACCACACGAAGTACGTTATCGCCCACGTTTATGGAATAAGATGTATTGATGGCGCCAAAGCTGTCAATATCCAGAAGGGCAACTGCAAAAAGGTAATCGGGACGCTGGTGAGCGACATCAACATCCACCTTAAGCTTTTCCAAAAAGAACTTGCGGTTGTAAACGCCAGTCAGGGCGTCGCGGTAAACATAGTAGTAGTTCTGCTTTTCTGCAGCGAACTTGTCTACAACCTCATTCAAGGCGCCAATCACGCGAATAGGACGACCTTCGTCGTTCTGCTGCACATTACCCGAAATCTGCAGGCACTGTTCCTTAGAAGACGCATTCAGCAAACCGACCTTCAGGCTAAAGCTTTCACCTGTTTCCAAGGACTTCTGCAGAGATTCGCGGAAATGGATCCAGTCGCTTTCGGCTACGCGAGTCTTAAAGACCTCAAAAGAATCGTCTGCAGCAGATTCCGCCATCAGAAGCTTAAGAGCCTTCTGAGACCAGTACACCTTACCGCTGACAACGTCAAAAGTCCAGAACCCATTGGCAGAAACATCCACCATCATCTGGAAAAGTTCATCACGTTCCAGAAGGTCCTTCTGCAAGTCTCGTGATTGAAAGGAAGTCGTTGGCGGCGGAACGATTTCTACATCGTTACGCATCTTTTTTTTGTTGCCAACAATGGGGAATCTATAGGTAATTGCAACAAAAAACAGGAACCCGACAGCCATCACATAGGGAATGACCATAAAGACATTCTCCATGCTCTGCACAAGTTCCGGTATAAAAACAGCGAAAAAGACGCCTGCAAATAGTAGCAGGAATCTGACTATTTTCTTTTCGTCAAACAATCGCATTTAAACCACAATCCTAAAATCCCAAAGAATCACCACAATGATATCATCAAAGATATAACTTTTTCTTTACAAAAGATGATGTTTAGTAAAAAAAACGTAAAAATTTGTATAAAAAAATCCCCGCATTTTTGCGGGGACTCTAATAGTGCCAGAGGGACTCGAACCCTCGTTGCCGGCGTGAGAGGCCAGTGTCCTAGACCACTAGACGATGGCACCAGAATGTTGCTTAATCAAGCGCGCCTAATATAGCAACATTATTAAAGTTTGTCATTAGTCTCTGTAATACAGATCCAGGTTGCTCTTCACGGCGGTGCCAGCTTCAAGGCCGTTCACGAATTCGCTGAAGAGGCTCATGGAGCTATAGCTTGCAACATTCTGTGCGTCAGTTGCAACAGCGGCCTTAACGGCATCTTCTTCGGGAGCCTTCTTGGAAATAAGCTTCAGCATTACAGCGCCGTTATCGGTAGCCATTGCTGCAGTCCATTCTCCAACCTTGGCATTCTTGACAGCCTTTGCGAAAGCTGCGCTACCATAGCCAAAGCCAGGAACGTAACCATCGACAGAAGCAGTCTTTGTCTCGATGTTGACCTTTTCAATCTTTGCGGCGGCAGAGTCGTCGGCATTGAAAGCCTTGACCTTGTCGGCAACAGAGTTCAGGTAAGCTTCTGCAGCGGCAGCAGCCTTGTTGCGAAGAAGAGAAGCATTGATATCGTTGAAGTATACATCCAGGCTACGATCGCCAGCCTTGAGATCGGCAGACTTTTCGGCAACAACAACCCACTTGTTGTTCTTCATGATCGGAGAAACCTTGCTGGATTCTTCCGGCAGGTTTTCGTTGGGCCATGCATAGGCTGCGAGACCCTTCAGGTAGCCAACGCCTTCGATGTTTTCGCCACGGGCAATCCAGTTGGACTTCTGAACCATAAGGTTCTGTTCCTTGGCTGCGTCTTCGAAGGACTTGCCTGCATCAACGTCGGCCTTAACCTTGTTAAGAACGCCTTCGAGGCTGTCGATGGTTTCGGAAGATGCGTTAACGACCAGCAGAATATGGCCGACCTTTACGGATTCAGCACCGGTGGAATCCTTCATCTTGCCGTAAGACTTGATGATGTGGTAGCCGAAACGAGTCTTGACAGGTTCAGAAACTGCACCGGAATCAAGAGCGAAAGCTGCATCTTCGAATTCCTTTACGAAGCGGCCGCGGGGAGAGTAATCGTCACCCAGGAGGCCACCGTTTTCTGCGGTACCCGGATCTTCAGAAGAAATGCGAGCCATGTCTTCGAAGGAAGTAACGGCAGAGGAATCAGTCAGCTGGTAGTAAAGGGTCATGGCATATTCGCGAATGCGAGCGTCATCTGCAGCGGTTGCTTCAACCGGCAGATAGGCATACTGGAACTGGGCCATATCCTTGGTAACATAGAAGCTGTCCTTATGGGCATTGAAGTAACCAGCAACCATGACGCTATCAACGGTCTTTTCGTCGACGGTAAAGTCAGAACCAGAGGCGACTGCCACCTGCAGTTCGTACTCGGTCATGCGACGTTCAACATTCCACTTGGATTCCAGAGAAGTTGCGTGAACAGAAGCGCCGACCAAAGCCTGCAATTGGCGCATGGGAATGGAGTTAGTCTTGAGTTCTTCTTCGAGCTGAAGCATTACGCCCCACTTGAAGGCTTCGGGAGTCTTGAGCCAAGCGTCGTATTCGTCCTTGTTGAAGGTAGAATCGGTAAGGAACTTGGGAAGGCTTGCGATGTATGCCTGGGAACGCTGCATCAGGTCTTCCTGAGAAGTTGCCTGCTGCTGGATGGCGTAAAGACGACCCTGAGCTTCCTGGACCAGACGGCCACGTACGGCATCCGGATTGTTGGCAAATTCAGATTCCAGTTCGGCGACCGAAGCCTGCAGTTCGGCCTTCTGGTATTCGCCATTCAGAATGATCTGGCGAACGAAGGTGCGGAACACTTCGGAACGGAGCTGATTGTACTGTTCATCTTCGAGATGCTGACCGCGATACTGGTTCTGCACAATCATCTTGATGCGGGAGTCAAATTCAGCATAGGAAATCTTGCTGTCTCCCACTTCGCCAACCGGATAGCTCTTGCCCTGGTTAGGAACACGGTCCATGGCCAAAAGACCAACAGCGATACCTGCTGCAAAGATTACAATAATCCACTTGGCTTTTTCATTAATCCACGTTAACATAGAGT
>JAKSIG010000090.1 GCA_024398955.1 Fibrobacter sp.
AGCACTGGGCAGAAATGGCAATCCTCAACGTGGCTCGCATGGGCAAGTTCAGCTCTGACCGTACCATCGACCAGTACGCTAAGGAAATCTGGAACGCCAAGGCCTGCAGCATCAAGCTGTAATAGACCAGCGCCATTCTGAGCGCGACGCGCGAAGAATCCAGTCTTAAAAAGTCCCGCGGTTATATGCCGCGGGGCTTTTTTACCCCCCTTCTTTTAGTTTTTACATTTTTCGTGTAACAACTATCACATTGACAAAACTTTTATTATTTTCATACCATGCCTAAGGATTACCTAAAAGAGTTCGAACTGAGTGCCAACCGGTTTACGCTTAAAGCGATCGGCTTCACGGCGATATTATTTGGTCTCGTCTGGATTCTTAACATGCTGGGAATCTTCATTGTCGACGATTCCATCATGAATACCGGATTTTTCGGCTGCATCATCATCAACGTGATTACTTTTGCAGTTTGCAGGGCAATGGGTCTTGGCAATTCTCGCACAAAGTACGTCGCCATTTTCTTTGCAACACTGAGCGTCGAATTTGTCGGAGTAATGTTAACCTATCACGCACTTTTAATTACTGCACTCCCCATCCTACTTTCGGTACAGTATCGCAACAAGAAGGTTATCCTATTCTCTTATGTAATGACCGCCCTAGGCCATGTGGTAAACGTATATGGCGGATATTATTTCGGTCTGTGCAACGCCAACATGTTGCTCTTTACCGCTAATTCAACGGAGTATTATCTACAGCAGATTGTCGCCGGCACCTTGGCTCCCAACGATCCAGGCATGCCTGTAAACCTGTCCCTATTCGTATTCTTTGTCGTACCACAATGGTTTATCTTGCTGGCCTTCCTTCCGGTGCTATTCCACATATCAACGCAGATTGAATCTCGCGTGCAAAGGGAAATGTTCTTTAGTCAAAAGAACGATGTAGACTTCATGACCGGCATGCTGAGCAAGATTTGTTTCGAGAGACTTTCTAAAGAATATTACCACACGCTAGAAAGCATCGCAATTCTTTTATGGGACATTAACGACCTTAAGCAAATTAATGACACTCTCGGCCAATCCGTCGGCGACACGGTAGTCGCCATGACCGCAGGTTCCATCAAGCCCTTGCAAAACTCCTCGCAGAAGGCCTTCCGTATCGGGGGCGACCGATTCATTCTTATCATCGAGAATGCCAATCACGGCGACATCAACAAAGTCCTGCTTAAGTGGAATTCAAACGTAGATCAGCTAAACAGCAACTCGACCACAAAGATTTCTGCAGCCGTGGGTTACTCACAAGGCCGCGGTGACGATCTGGAGTTCCTGATCAAGGACGCCAGCCACATGATGCACAACCACAAGAGTACGACAAAGATGCATGCTATTTAGCGGCGTGCGTAGCAAGAATTACCGCATTGGCAGCATTCATCATGGCGCGATGGGACCAGTCCCTACAGGCACCTGCCAGCAATTTCAAGAAAAAACGATGTTCATTGTCAAGCGAATCAGGAATATGCGCCACATTCCCTGCATTCGTATACCGCACTAAACTTACAGAATAATCAAAGCCAGGCATTTGGCCATTACGGCCAAATTCAACAGAAATAGTGCGAACGTCACGAGGGCTATTGCGATCAGCAATAAAGGAAGCCTCAACACCTGCGAATTCGCCAGAAACAACCTTCAGGCACTTGCGAACCCGATCGCCTCTGCCGCATGAAACATCGCTGCAAGCGGAATCATGACGATTACCGCAGCAATCTTCATCTACAACAGCCACATCTTTCGCATCGAATAAATTTAGGAACAGGCTAACATCGTGAACCAGCAAATCCAGCGACACGTCCACATCGCGGCAACGTTCGCTATAGCCATGCTCGCGACGGAACTCCAACTTCACATTCAAAGGCAAGAAGCCCGCAGTACCACTTTGCGTTTTAGTTTCTGACCTAGAAGCAGCAACCGCATTTTTTAAATCCACCATCAAGTGCTTGCGGAAGTTCAAAAAAATCGGATTGTAACATTCGGACTGGGCAACAAACAAAAGCGTATCATTCGCCCTCGCCAGCTTTACCAGCTCTAACGCCTCTGTTGCAGAAGTGGCCAGCGGTTTTTCTACAAGAACCGGAATCTTTTTTTCTAGAAAGAACCTGGCGTATTCATAGTGCGTCGATGCAGGTGATGCGATTACAGCAAAATTCACCTTTGGCAGCCAGCCATTACATTCCGCATCTAAACCAATGTTTCTCGAAGCAAGAGCGCCTGCCTCCTCAGACGCAATCCATTCCGCAGCATCCACATCCAGCACGCGAGCAAATCGAACGCCACAATTTTCAAAGCGTTCTCGGTGCCTGCGGCCCATGGTTCCGTTTCCGATAAGGATTGCGTTGTACTCTTTCATTTTCAATTCCATATTTAGCAACTTTGTTGCTTTTTATACCATCAAATTATATTTTTTCGCTTGATGAATCCAGAACTACTCTTAGAACTCGCCAACACGACGATGCCTTATGGCCGCTATCAGGGCGTTCGGCTTTGCGATTTACCGGAACCCTACGTGGTCTGGTACCATACCAAGGGATTTCCCTCCAGACATCTTGGCGAGTTGCTAGGATTGCTTTACGAAATCAAGGTCAATGGATTGGAGCCTTTGCTGGAACCACTGAAGAAACCATTGGGGCCAAAGACTTCCAAGACTACAGCAGCAAGCGCACCTCTTTCTGCCGCCCTCGAAAAAGCAAAACAACTTCGAGAGGAATGCCGACAAGTTCCCCACGCCGACGCCCCGCCCTTGGATTCGCGAATAGCCAAGGAGTTAGAAAAGCTAAGACAATCCATTAAGGAAGACTGATTATTTTTCCTGCAAAAAATACACCGCAGTTTTTATATTTAGAACGTAAAAACGAGAATTTATATGGCAGAAATTAAAAAGACCAACGTCGCCCGCATTCTGGACAAACAAAAAATTTCATACGAATTGATTCCCTACGTCGTTGACGAAAACGACCTGGGTGCACAGCATGTGGCCGACAGCCTTGGCGAAGACATCAATCAAGTTTTCAAGACCATTCTTGTTCATGGCGATAAGATAGGCTACCTGATGTGCGTGGTGCCCGGCAATCTGGAAGTAGACCTAAAGAGTGCCGCAAAAGTCAGCGGCAACAAGAAGATCGAAACCGTACCGCTAAAGGACCTGACGCCGCTTACAGGATACATCCGTGGCGGTTGCAGCCCTCTGGGTCTGAAGAAGAACTTCCCCATCTTTATGCACGAAACCTGCAACAGCTTCCCCTATATTTACGTCAGCGCAGGAGAACGTGGTTTACAACTGAAGATCGCCCCTGCAGACTTGATCAAGGCTTGCCGTGCAACTGTCGGCGTTATCGCAAGGGTTCCGCCGGAAGCCCCACAGGACTAATTTTTAGACATTTTTGCGTTTTGAATTGTTCATTGGGGGCTTTTTTTGCTTTTTTGGACTCCAAAACAAGTTTTTTGTCCTTTTGGAGTCCATTTTTACAAACAACATAGCAAAACTCAAAGTCATATTTGACGAAATCATGAATTTAATGGACTCCGAAAAAAGGAATTCAACATTTTTGGAGTCCATCATTCATCCAAGTGCCAACACAGCAGTGTAAACAAACTAATATTCTGGGCTACAAATCAGAAATTTCATAACATTTGGAGTCCATTTTTTTATAAAACAGCGCTAGAGATAGCCGTAAACCTTCCGTTTGCGCATAATAAACAAGACAGCCATGAGGGCGGTACAAATTTCAGCGCCCCAGATGGCAAACCAGATTCCGTCTATGCCAAAGAGCAGGGGGAACAAAAGCACCGAAGCCAACTCAAAGACAACGGAACGGCTGGTGGAAATCGTCGCCGAGATAAGCCCGTTGTTTAGCGCTGTGAATAGGGACGAAGCAAAAATGTTAAAGCCCGACAGCAAAAAGCAAAAACTCACGATACGGAAGGCATAGACAGTCATCTCGTAAAGAGCAACATCATAGCCCACGAAGATTTTTGAAAGCAGGGATGCAGATAGTTCGGCCAGGCCAAACATCGTTACGCCAGAAATTCCAACAATCACAAAGCAGCGCTTGAACAAGTTTTTCAATTCGTCCTTATTACGTGCGCCAAAGTGAAAGGAAATGACAGGTGCAATGCCGTTGCTAAACCCGATAAACAACGAAAAGAAAACGAAGGTCACGTACATGATGACGCTGAAGGCGGCCACACCGTTTTCGCCGGCTAAACGCAAGAGCTGGTAATTATAAAGCAGCGTCACGACGGAAGAAGATACGCCAGAAAGCAATTCGGAACTTCCATTGAAGCAGGACTTTAAAAGTGCGTGAGGCATCCAGCGGGTTTTACCCAGCCGTAGCGTACTAGAATTCTTTCTTGCAAAATAAACCAGAGGGACAACGCCTCCGATAACAAAGCCCACATCTGTAGCAACGGAGGCGCCAAACAGTCCCCAATCCAGAACACCGACCAAAAGCAAGTCCAGAACCATATTGGCAACGCCAGCAGCCAATGTCACATAAAAGCACAGCTGAGGCTTACCCGCCGTAATAAACAATGTCTGAAACATCATCTGCATGATAAAGAGCACAAGTCCAACCAGCACAATGCGACCATAAAGAATGCAGTCGGCTAGCAGCCCACCATCGGCACCCAGCAATTTCATGATGGGCTCAATCAAAAACCAGGTGGCAACGGTCAGCAACAAGCCAACAACAATGGCCACATAGGTAATCAAGGAGAAATATTCATTGGCACGCTTGAGCCGCCCGCGTCCCTGTGCAGCAGCAATGAGGGCACTGCCGCCTATTCCGAACATCAGTCCAAGCGTCCCCAAAATCATGATGACGGGCCAGGCCATGTTTACAGCAGCCAGCGCCTGGGCCCCCGCGTAATTGGAAACGAAATAACCATCCACCACGCTATAGATGGAGGTAAAGACCATCGCCGCAATGGAAGGCAACGTAAAGCGCAAAAGCCTGGAATAATCAAAATGATCGGACAGCTGGATTTGCATAATAGGCAAAGATAGTTTATATTCAGGGCATGTTCAAGAAAATCGGAATACCATTTTTTACAGTCGCAGCGGCATGCGCAATTTTCACCTCCTGTTCATCCGACTCGAATAGCGCAGGGCCCGCAGGTGTTCCGCAAGATTCAAGTTTTGTAACACCAGAGAGTTCCGATTCTGTTACCGGGAGTATTGAAAGTTCTTCAAGTGTCGTCGCGAACAGTTCCTCTAGTGTTGCCCCCGACGACGTTCCAAGCGTTCCGAGTACATCCTCTTCCAGCGTCGTCCCAAGTGATTCTTCCAGCACTGTCGTGAGCAGTTCCTCTGGGGTCGTCCCCGAAAGTGTTCCAGGAGCCATCCCCGGCGGTTCCGACGCAACATCAACAAGTAGCGCAACCGTCGCGGAGTCTCCCAGCAGTTCGGCAACCGCCCCCGACAACACTCCAAGCGACACTCCCGCAGACCCCGCCGCCTTCTGGTCCGACGAATTTCAGGGCGACGCTCTTGACATTACGAAATGGTCCTACGAAATCGGCACCGGTGAATGGGGCTGGGGCAATAACGAACAGCAGTACTACACCGACCGCACCGAAAACGCTTACGTGAAAGACGGCTACCTTCACATCCGTGCCGCATTGGAAACCGACGCAGCCGCCATCGAAAGCAAATTCGGCGGCAAGAAATACACCTCCGCCCGCATCGTCACCAAGGGAAAATTTGACTTCGCCTACGGTACCATCGAAGCCCGTATCGCATTACCCGTAGGCAAGGGCATCTGGCCCGCCTTCTGGATGCTAGGCGCAAACATCGATGACGCAAGCTGGCCCCTCTGCGGCGAAGTAGACATCATCGAAGCCGTCAACGATGAAAGCGTCGTGTACGGCACACACCACTGGGATCACAAAGGTCAACATGCAGAATTCGGCAACAGCACCAGAGAATACTACGGCACCTCCTATCCCATGGACATCACCGAATTCCACATCTACAAGACTGTATGGAACGAAAAATCCATCGCCATGTACGTGGACGACTTCAAGTATCAAGAAATCGGAATCGAAGACGCCTCCGGCGAAATGGGAACGTTCCACAAGAACTTCTTCTTTATCCTGAATGTTGCCGTAGGCGGTCAATGGCCTGGCTTCGACATTGACGACGACCAGTTCCCCAACGAAATGATTGTGGATTATATTAGAGTTTATAAGAATTAGCAGGCAGCCCTACATCATCCCCAAATTTTTGAAATCTTTTTGATATTAGGCTGTTCCTGAGATTTCTTATTCAAAATTTTGGAAACGCTATCGTCAGTTACATCTTTATCATTACGCCATTTTTCAACTTCTTCTAGAACCGAGTTCTGTTGTGCATTCTTTTTCACAGGTACTCCTTTGCAAGAATTTCTAGAAATCCCCAAGGCGTTACAGCGAACGGAACTCCAGGAAAATGTTTGGTATTGCCTGTTACCAAAGAAGCATCCTTACCGCGGCAAGCTAAAGCAACATCATAAAACACAATGTCCTTGGGGTCGGGAAGTTCAACACCGCTTCCGGGAGCATCAACGTTTATACCGCATTTCAGGAATTCCTGAATCAAAGTACTTCGTTTTTCCTCGTCCAAATTAAACTTCGGTCGGGAAAGAACTTCTTCATACTCGCGAACGATAGCTTCGTTGAACAACGGAATGAAAAGACCATCAAGAACAAATTCTACGATTTTAGAAGGGACTGAATTTTCAGGATTTTTGGCTATAGCGGCAGAAACAATTACATTGGTATCAATGACAGCATACACCATGGGCAAGCACCTCTACTTGCCAGAACGATAGGCTGCAATTTCAGCTTCGATTTCTTCTTCACTCATTCCAGCCACACCATTAACTTCGGCTTGCGCCTGCAAAGCACGCAAGGCTGCAATGCCCCTATTGGCAGAGTATGTAGCGCGAGGTTCGCGAACTTCAAAGGGAATCGCCTTTTCGGCCACAGCTCGCTTTAAGAAGACGCGGATTGCCGTGGGAAGGTCCATCCCCATCTTGTCAAAAAGATCTGCCGCCTCGTTCTTGAGGTCTTCATCCATACGAATCTGTAAAACGGTAGTAGCCATAAAACACCCCA
>JAKSIG010000091.1 GCA_024398955.1 Fibrobacter sp.
CTTCTGGATGCGTTCCATAAGGTATTGCAAATCTTCTGCCATATTATATCTCCAATAACAGTAAAAGAAGCCCCGTTAGGGACCTTTTTGAAAAAATTTCGGTAAGAATATACAAGTAATTTTTCGAAAAAGACCGAATTTTCATGAAATTTTTCAAAAAAAGTGATAAAAAAGTCCTTTTTAAGGATGAATTTTACGTAGCACAAAGACAAAGCCATTTTTATTACAGAAAGTTTACATTATTCAATAAAAAGTGATTATGGATTACGAAGGTTATAATTATTGGAAAGTTTATTTTTCGCAAAATGCATTGCAAGATTGCCGTTGACTGGGCAAAACAAGTAGCCGAAGATTTTGGATGTTTCTATATTTTCGTCCGTAAATTTTTTATCCAAAGGTGATACAATGAAACGTACTCATAACTGTGGCCAGCTCCGTAAGGAAGATGTTGGCCAGACCGTAACTCTCTGTGGTTGGGTGGACCGTCGCCGTGACCACGGTGGTGTGATTTTTGTGGACCTCCGCGACAAGTATGGCAAGACCCAGATTGTGTTCAATCCGGACTACAACGCCGACGTTATCAAGAATGCAGAAACTCTCCGTAACGAATACGTGATTTGCGTTACCGGTAAGGTCTACGCCCGTGAAGAAGGCAACGCCAACGAAAAGCTGGCTACCGGCGATATCGAAGTAAAGATCAGCGAACTCACCATCCTGAACGCTGCCCAGACTTCTCCCCTGGCCATTAACGACCCCAACGAAGAATGTAAGGAAAACGACGACCTCCGCCTCCAGTACCGTTACCTGGACCTCCGTCGTCCCTGGATCCAGAAGAAGCTCATGCTCAAGAGCCGCTTCCTCCGCGCCGTCTACGACTTCTTCTATGAAAACGGCTTTGAAAACATCGAAACTCCGGTGCTCTGCAAGTCCACTCCGGAAGGCGCTCGTGACTACCTGGTTCCCTCTCGTGTGAACGCCGGTAAGTTCTACGCCCTCCCCCAGTCTCCGCAGCAGTACAAGCAGCTCCTCATGATCGCTGGCATGGACCGCTACTTCCAGATCGCCAAGTGCTTCCGTGACGAAGACCTCCGTGCCGACCGTCAGCCGGAATTCACCCAGATCGACGTTGAAATGTCCTTCGTAGACCAGGACGACGTGATGGGCATGTTCGACAAGTTCGTTACCGAAGTTCTCGGTAAGGTTTGGAACTTCGAACCTCCCAAGAAGATCCGCCGCATGAAGTGGGCAGAAGCCATGCTCAAGTACGGTTCCGACAAGCCGGACCTCCGCTTCGATCTCGAAATCCACGACGTTTCCGAAATCGGTGCCAAGAGCGAATTCGGCGTGTTCAAGAACTGTGTTGCCGCTGGTGGCAAGATCCGCGGTATCGCAGCCAAGGGTTGCGTGGACTTTACCCGTAAGCAGATCGACGAACTCACCGCCTACGTTGCTAAGTACGGTTCCAAGGGTCTCGTATGGATGCGCGTCAAGGAAAATGACGAAGTTGAAACTCAGGTCGGCAAGTTCTTTACTACCGAACAGCTCAACGAACTGCGTGACGCAGTCGGTGCTAAGTGCGGCGACATGATGTTCTTCATCGCAGGTCCCGAAAAGATTGCAGCTACCGCTATGGGTCAGCTCCGCTTGGAAGTCGCCCGCATCAAGGGCCTCCGTGACCCGAAGAAGCGCGAATTCGTCTGGATCACTGAATTCCCCATGTTCGAATACAGCGATACCGAAGGCCGCTACATGGCTATGCACCATCCGTTCACCAACCCGCTGCCCGAACATCTGGACATGATGCTCTCCGGCAACCTGAAGGATTGCAACGCCGAAGCTTATGACCTTGTTCTTAACGGTGTTGAAATCGGTGGCGGTTCTGTCCGTATCCACAACCCCGAAGTTCAGGAAAAGGTTTTCCGCCTGCTCGGTCTTACCGAAGAACAGGTTAAGGAAAAGTTCGGCTTCTTCGTGGACGCCTTCAAGTTCGGCGCTCCTCCGCACGGTGGTCTCGCCTTCGGTCTGGACCGCGTTGTTGCAACTATGGAAGGTGAAGAATCCATCCGTGACTTCATCGCATTCCCGAAGAACACCAGCGCTTCTAGCCCCATGGACCAGTGCCCCAGCGACGTCGACCTGCAGCAGCTGCAGGACATCCACATCGCTGTGCAGATGCCCAAGCAGAAGTAATCGCAAGCCAAGACTCGCGGCCATCGCGACAAAACCTTAAAAAACAACCTCGCCCACTTTGGTGGCGAGGTTGTTTTTTTACAGATTCATTTTATTATTTTATAAGTCATGAATAAATGCAGAATTTGCCAAACCGAATCCAATGGAACTCCCGTCGTCGCCAAAGAAATGATGTTCGACAATGCGGGACATTTTGAATACTTTGAATGCCCTCACTGCAAATGTCTGCAAATTGCCCAGATTCCAGAAAATCTCGACAGTTTTTACGGCGATCGATATTATAGCTATGCGACACCTAGCGATACAAAGACTAAGGGCGAAGTCAAGGAAACCAAGCGAATTCTTGACGTAGGCTGCGGCGCAGGCGCAATGCTCTGCTCCATGGCAGCCAATGGAGTAAAGGATCCTGTTGGATGCGACCCGTTTATCGAAGCCGACATCGCCTACGAAAACGGCGTAAAAATTTACAAGAAGAGCATCCACGAAATGGAAGGCCAGTTCGACATCATTATGCTGAACGATTCCTTCGAGCATATGACCGACCCTCATGAAGTCTTCGATTCTTTAAAAAGACTGCTGGCCCCGCAAGGCGTGGTTCGCATGACACTCCCCATCTACCCCAACATAGCCTTTGACATGTACCGCGAAAACTGGTACCAGCTAGACGCCCCCCGCCATATCGTATTACATTCCCAGAAAAGCTTGAGCATTTTGGCCAACCAGCATGGGCTGCGAATTGCAAGATTTGTCTATGATTCCAACAATTCCGCAATTCTCAGAAGCTACTTCTATAAAAAGGGAATCACGTTCTTTAAGCAAGACCCGAAAGAGATTTTTAAGTACTTTACCAAGACCGAGCTTATAGAAATAAACAAGAAAGTGGACCTTGCGAATAAAAAAGGTAACGGGGATCACGCAACAGTGTTCTTTGGCCATCAATAGACGCTCTTTTTTTTATTATTTAGGCAACCAAACGAAATCCGGTTTATCCGGCATAACTCATGGAGATATAAAATGAAACTTTCTACTCGCGCAATTGCAGAAGCCATCGGTACCTTCTGGCTTGTTTTCGGTGGCTGCGGTGCAGCAGTTCTCGCTTGTGGCGTTCCCACGACCGGCATTGGCTACGTTGGCGTATCTCTCGCCTTCGGCTTGACCGTTCTTACCATGGCTTATGCCCTGGGTCACGTTTCCGGTTGCCACCTGAACCCGGCCGTTACTCTTGGCCAGGTTGCCGGCGGTCGTTTCCCGGCTAAGGAAGCTCCGGCCTACATCATTGCACAGGTTATCGGCGGTATTGTCGCTGCAGCAGTTCTTTACTGCATCGCCCAGCCGGACCTGACCAACGCAGGCATTGGCGCATTCGCAACTAACGGCTGGTCTGACACTCTGACCAACGGCGTAAACGCATTCGGCGGCAAGACCGCAGGCATGTGCGGCGCCTTCCTCACCGAAGTCGTTCTTACCGCCATCTTCCTGTTCGTGATCATGGGTGCTACCGACGGTCGCGCTCCCGCTGGCTTTGCTCCCATTGCCATCGGCCTCTGCCTCACCCTCATCCACCTGATTTCTATCCCCGTGACCAACACCTCTGTGAACCCGGCCCGCTCCACTGCAGTTGCAGTGTTCGTTGGCGGTGCAGCTATCAAGCAGCTGTGGCTCTTCTGGGTTGCTCCCATTCTCGGTGGCGTTATCGGTGGCTTCGGCTACAAGTGCCTCGCAGAAAAGAAGTAAGGCGAGCGAAGCGCGGATGTTTACATTCGCATTTCCGAGCCGAGCATCTTTGGAATCGTAGATTCCAATGCAAGCGCTGCAAGAAGTAAGCTTTATAGCAATTTCTTAAAACGTCAACGCAATGTGATGAAAATCATATTGCGTTTTTTTATTGTTCGTTTTCTGTAAACAAAACACAATAAAGCTCCCAAAAGAAACAACATTTATTATCTTACGGTTTAGTGTTGGGATTTTGGATTGATTTAGCGTCATTCTGAGGTTTTTTCTCGTGGATAAAAAAATCGTCCGTCAAAAAAGGATTGCGACACTTTCGGCTCTGACTGCCATTTCTTTACTTTCCGCATCTGCATTAATCGGTTGTTCCGACGACTCCTCTGCAAGCAATGTTTTTGCACCAGTTGGCGACCTTCCGACCACAATTCCACAAGACTCTTCTGTTTCTGAATTTCCTGTAACGGATCCCATCACAGGATTGCCTATTACGGATCCTAATGTTTCCGAGATTCCAAATCAAGAAAATACCCCTGGCGAATTTAATCCGGGCAATCCCCAAAATCCTTCTGACCCGGCAGTCAACAACAACCCGCAGGTTACTTTAAGCAGCTCTAGCCAATGGCAGCAATCGATAAGCAGCTCCAGCGTTGCTCCGGTGCAGCCTAATTCTTCTAGCAGCCTTAAAGATTACAAGGACAACAACCTTCCTAAGGACAGCTACCTGCCGGCAGCAGGATTCTATAGCAATCTGACGATCCAGCCTCTTTCTCCAAGACAGGGAGGACAGATTCACTGCTCCTTTGACGGATCCTACCCCACCCAAAATTCCCAGCAGATTACAGGACCGGTTCAAATCACGAAAAACACGGTTGTCCGCTGTTCTGAATTCGTGAACGGGCAACCGGCAGACACAACAACCCAGACGTATTTCATTGGCGAAAGTATGACCATGCCGGTAGTTTCCATCAGCGTAGACCCAGTCAAAATGTTTGACCCGCAGAATGGTTACTATGACAACGATGGATGGGCTCCGGAGGGAGCAATTCCAGCATCCAGTAATTCGAACAATGAAAATTGGAGCAGTTCTAGCACCAACAATGGTTTGGGCGGCGGAATGTTTCCAGGAATGGGCGACTGGGGCGGAGGTTTTGGTGGCGGGAACTGGAATTTTGGTGGGGCTCCATGCCCTGGTCACAATTACTGTGACGAATCCATCGAATTGCCGGTACACGTAGAATACTTCGAAAACGGAAGTTCGACAAAAACAAAGAACTGGGAAATCGATGGCGGTCTCAAAATATCCGGACAGTACAGTCGCGGCGAAAAAAAGAAGTCCGTAACCATCACCCTTCGCGACGACTACCAGAGTACAGGCCGCCTAAAGTACTCTCTTTACAAGACGCGTCCCGAAGCAAAGAAGTTCAA
This sequence comes from Fibrobacter sp., assembly GCA_024398955.1. Lineage (GTDB taxonomy): Bacteria > Fibrobacterota > Fibrobacteria > Fibrobacterales > Fibrobacteraceae > Fibrobacter. Next base: position 5,344 of record JAKSIG010000091.1, read on the forward strand.
GGCATTTGTCTTGCGTAACAACGGCAACCGCTTTGGACACGACTATATCGAAGACGCCATGCTCAGCAGCCTCCTGGAAGGCAGTGGCGTAGACTATCAGCGCAGCCGTCAGGTCGTCGTATTCTACAATGGAATCTTCTTCGGCATCCACGATATGCGAGAAAAGCTGAACCGCCATTTTGTAGAAACGAACTACGGTATCGATTCCAAGGAAATCAATGTCATCAAGCTTCCCAAGGGAGGTTTAAGCGCTATTGAAGCCAGCGGTGACGACGGCGACAAGTCCGAATACATGCAGCTAGTGAACATGGTTGCCAGCGGAAATTTCGCCGGAGCCAACAACCAGAGCTACGCTCAACTGCAGACATATCTGGATGTAAACAATTTTGCCCGCTACATTGCGGCTGAAATCTATTATCACAATGCAGACTGGCCCAACAACAATGTACGTGCCTGGGGTGCACCTTCCAAGGGTTACCCCTTCAAGTACATGGTTCACGACCTTGACCATGGTTATGGCTACCAGTATGCAGTAGACCAGAATATTAGCGGCAACATGTTCCAGTGGATCAAGCAAGGTGGCGGCATGTCAAATGGAGCCTGTACCGGAGAAGGCTGCATTGCGCAGATTTATACGAAGCTCATTGAAAATCCCGACTTCAAGCGAGCATTCCTGAACCACTCCTCCATTATGCTGAACTACTACCTCACCAAGGAAAAAGTGGAAGCCCAGACAGACGCCATGACAAAGACCATTGGCAACAACGAAATGCAAAGGGACATCCAGCTTTACGGCCACAACAACATTGACCGCGATGGTTCTAAGCTTAAGAGCTACGCTAACAACCGCACGCAGACTGTCAAGCAGGAATACCAGCAGGAATTTGGCCTGAACGGCAGCGAAGTTCAGGTGACTATTGCCGCAAACGGCAATGGTATGGTGTACCTCGAAGGCATGCCGCTACCCTCTACCAATTACAGAGGAAGTTTCTTTGGTGGCAATTCCTTGATGCTTACCGCTGTTCCCGAAGCGGGTCGCGTATTTACCGGCTGGAGCGACGGTGCTACCGAGAATCCCCACTTGGTAACCCCTACCGAAGGTATGAGCATTTCAGCAAACTTCAAATAAAGACGAATTTTACATTACTTTATTTAAAATTGCCGGTTTAAAAGACCGGCTTTTTATTGTTCGTTATTTTGACAAATTTCAATTGAAGTTTAAAAAAGCAGAAATTCAACAGCACATATTGTTTATAGCCTATTGAAATATTTGTATATTTGATGCGTAGATTTTTTAACCCGTCCACGTCCTGTGGACTCACAACCAAAGGAAGAAACAATGGCTGACAATCTGTCCGTCCTCGGCAAGGCTCGCAA
>JAKSIG010000092.1 GCA_024398955.1 Fibrobacter sp.
GTACGAAAAGATCATGTATGGCGACAAGCCCCGCAATCCCGAAAAGGTGGAAGGTTCCATGTCCGGCACAACTTTCACTGTGAAGGTAACCGACAAGGGCAAGTCTGCATCCTTCTCCGTAACAATCAACGGCGCTGGAACCAAGGATAAGCCCAAGCCTGCCATGATCGGCTTTGGCGGAGGCTTTATGGGTAACGGTTGCGGAAGTCTGGGGGATGCTCTATTGGGTCTTGATATTGCCCAGATTATCTTTAACCCCGATAATGTTGCTCCCGAAAGCCAGCGCGGTAGCGGCAAGTTCTACGACATTTATGGATCCAACGCTAGCACCGGTACCATCATGGCATGGGCATGGGGCGTAAGCCGCCTGATCGATGCCCTGGAAAAGACTCCGGAAGCAGGCATTGACGTAAAGCATCTTGGCATTACCGGTTGCTCCCGCTGGGGCAAGGGCTCTCTAGCTGTTGGCGCCTTTGATACCCGTATTGCTCTTACCATTCCCCAGGAATCCGGTTCTGGTGGCGCATCCCTTTGGCGTGTGGGCGCTCAGGTCAACAAGCAGAAGGGCAAGCAGTTTGTTCAGGGCTTGAACAGTGCCGGTTCAGAAGGCAACTGGATGCGAACCAGTTTCAAGAACTATGACGGTAAGGAAAATACCCTGCCCTTTGACCAGCATATGCTGGTGGCCATGGTGGCTCCTCGTCCCTTATTGATTATCGACAATGCGGGCCAGGAATGGTTGGGAGAAGTTCCTTCCAATTACTGCGGCCAGGCTTCCAAAGAAGTCTTCGATGCTCTTGGAGTGTCTGAAAATTATACCTACTCTCAGGAAGGTGGTCACGCCCATTGCAGCCTGCCCAACGGACAGTTTGACGAAGTCAAGGATTTTATCAATAAGTTCCTGCTAGGGAAGGATGTAAAGACAGGAAAGATTGACTACACCAAGAATTCTGAAAGAATTAATTGGAATAAGTCCGATTGGATTGACTGGACGACTCCGACACTCCGATAATTGATTGCGCTAATATGAAAAAGGCTGTTCCTGAAAATGGGACAGCCTTTTTTGATGTCAGTTTTTTTGAGGTTACGCCCCGGCGTCTTCCAAACGCTTGACGTGGCAGTATGCAAGTTCCTTGGTTTTCTCATCGCGAAGATGGAGGCTGGAACCTTCGCAGTAACGCCAGTACTTGCAGGTCTTGCAGTCGCCCAGGCGGGTCCACTTTCGGTCGCGCATGATCTGGTACTTGTTCTGCCAAACATCCCAGATGTCATCCTTGTAAATGTTTCCCTGGATGTAGTCTCCGCGAAGGCTGGGACATGCGGAAATATCGCCGTTGGCAAGAACTGATCCCACGTTCACGCCGGCGCGGCAGAAGAAGGGGTAATTGCGGGCTTCCTTCTCGTAGCTGCCCAGGAATCCTTCGCAGCCATAGTTTACGTTGATGACTCCCATCCGCTTTGTTTCGCGGATGAAGTCAAAGACCTGCTTGAATTCCTGGTTGGTTAGCTGGAACAGCGGATTGTCCTTGGCTCGCCCCTTGGGGAATACGGTGGCGATTCTCCAACGCTTGACGCCAATCTTGATCAACATGTCGCGAATTTCGGGGAGCTCCGGCAGGTTCTGCTTGTTGACGCAGGTCATGGTGTCAAAGGTAAGGCCTGGCGTGTGGGCTGCCATATTGATGGCTCGGATGGCGTTGTCGAAACTGTTGGGACTTCCGCGGAAATGATTGTGGCTGTCGTGGAGACCGTCGAGGCTGATGGTCAAGGAACGAAGGCCTGCGTTCAGCAAGTCCACGAACTTTTGCGGAGTCATGGCTAGAGCGTTGCTGACCATGCCCCAGGGGTAGCCACGTTTCTTGATTTCCTGACCGCATTCCACCAGGTCCTGGCGCATCAGCGGTTCGCCGCCGGTAATGACCACCATAAAGTGCTTGGGGTCGATGTGGGGGGCCAAATGGTCCAGTACCGCCATGAAGTCTTCACGAGGCATGTCGGGAATGGCATCCTTCAGACAGTCGCTACCGCAATGCAGGCAGTGCAGGTTGCAGCGCAGTGTACATTCCCAGAAGAAATAAGTCAGCGGGTGAGTCTTGATTTCGTTATGGCGGTAAAGACGATAGAATTCCAGCGCTAAGCGCTTCTTCAAGCCAAGCTTCATCGGGACTACTCCTTTTCCTCTGTGCTGGGAACGTCATTGCACGTTCCGTTGAAATAGCAGGGAGGCCCGTAAACTGCAGGCTGGTCGATGAAGGCGGAGTCCTTAACGAAAGGCGGTTCGTCAATGCCCATGGAACTGCTGGAATTGTCTTCGCCGGAATTATTCGGACCTGTCACTTTGACAGGATTGCATTCTCTTGCGGCGTCTGCACTAACTCCAAAGAGGTCTGAAAATTGTTCTAGAGTGTAGGTGCTGCCATCGCTGCAGTCGCAACCTTCCGTTTTCACAATTTCTACGCCGTAATCTGGGCAGATTTCGTCGTAGCAAGGAGGTGTTTTATAGCTTTCGACCATGGCAGGCTTGCATGTCTGTCCCTGTATAACTCCGTATAAAGGAACAATCTGAGGGACAGAGTAACTACTTAATGGGCGAATGTCATTTTTGCTGTCGCTGGATGCAGGACCCATTTCGTTGCTGGAGCCGGGTGTGCCTTCGCTAGAACTAGGTGTTGTTGCGTCGGAGCTAGAGTTCGGCTCGTCGTAGGTTGGCTGTGCGGTTGATTCTGAATCGCTGCAGCTGGCCCAAAAACTAGCGAACGAGGCGATGACGAATTTTTGCCAATGTTTCTTTAATAAACTCATTTTATGTCTCCTAACCGAATGAGGTTATTTCTTGATTTTTACGGCGGTTCCGTAAACGATGATTTCTGCTGCTCCCGCCATAACAGCTGAGGTCATGAATCGTACGCCTACGACTGCGTCTGCACCGACGTTATGGGCTTCGATTTCCATTCGATGTGTGGCCTCCTGACGTGCTTCGTTCAGCATTTCAGTATAACCAGCTAGTTCACCACCGATAATGGACTTGAGTCCAGCGAACACATCACGGACTACGTTCTTGCTAAAGACTACACTGCCCTTGACCATACAGATGGTTTCTATTTCCTTTCCCGAAATGAAATCTGTTGTATATAGCTTCATAGGTATTCTCCAGCGAATAGAAATTCCTATATCAAATATATATAGATAAAATTTTTTTGATTACTATAAATGAAAAAGCCTGCGGAGAATCGCAGACTTTATAAAAATTGCATTTGATAATTGCGCTTATTTTTTAGCGAGCTTCTTTTCTTTGCGAAGTCCCTTAAGAACAGAAATCAGCATAATGAACAAGGTAAAGCTGAAGATGATTGTAGAAAGGGCGTGCACCTGGGGAGAAATGCCTCGCTTCAGTGAACCGTAAATGTACAGGGGTAAGGTCTGGGATTCCGGTCCGCTGGTAAAGAAGCTGAGGATGAAGTCGTCCAGCGATAGCGTAAATGCAAGTAGAGCGCCAGAGATAATGGCTGTAGAAAGCTGGGGGAGGATGACGCGGAACCAGGCTCCTGCGGTACTGGCGTACAGGTCGCGGGCGGCTTCGATCTGGTCGCGGCCGATGCTTACCAGGCGGCTTTGTACCACAAGGACAACAAAGCTGATTTCCAGAGTGACGTGGGCGATGATCATAGTCAGCATGCCCGGGTCAAAGAGACTAGTCCAGCTGCGGAATAGTGCGAACACAGAAACCAACGCGATGGCCATCAAAATATCCGGGGTCACCACAGGCACGTTGATGCTCATGTCAAAGAAGTACTGGGTCTTCTTTCCCCATGGCGTGCGATGAATGCCTATAGCCAGAAGGGTTCCGAGAACGGTTGCGACAAGCGTGCTGATTACGGCAAGAATCAGCATGTTTGCCGTGGTTGTTTGAACCATGGCATTGTCGGCGAGTCCTGTGTACCAGTTAAGGGTGAACCCGCCCCAGGTCTGGCCATGCTTGCTGGCGTTAAAGCTCTGCTCCACCACAACCAGCATAGGAAGATACAGCAGGATAAAGCCGATGATGGCTACAATGGGGGTAATAAGGGGGAGTTTATGCTTAGACAAAATTCTTCCCTCCTACCTTCTGGAAAATAATCAGGCTAATAACGCTGCTAATGATCAGCACCACGCCAAGAGTTGCGCCGAAAGGCCAGTCCATGGCGGCGCCAAATTGCTGCTGGATCAAGTTGCCAATGAGCATGTATTTGCCACCGCCCAGCAGGTCGCTAATGACGTACATGCCTAGGCTAGGAACCAAAGTCAAGATGACGCTTGCAATAATGCCAGGCATCATCTGGGAAAGGATGCCATGGTAGAAGGTGCGGATGGGGCCAGCGTACAGGTCGCGGCTAGCTTCAACGACGCCCCAATCAAGACGCTCAACGCCTGTGTATAATGGAAGCACTGCAAAGGGAAGCATGGAACTGACCATGCCGATGTAGACAGCGAAACTGCCTGGGTAAAGGGATTCCCCCTCTGCGATGATTCCAAAAAATCTGGCGATTTCTGCTGGGAACATGTCGGGGCCAAGCAGAGTCATCCAGGCAGAAGTGCGGATGACAAGGTTGGTGCAGCTGGGTACCATGATCAGCATAAAAAGGAAGGTGCGCATGGTCTTGCCATGGTTGGCAATCCAGAAGGCCATGGGGAGGCCAAAGGCCACGCATAAAATAGTGGTGAATACCGCAATTTTAAGGCTGCGCCAGAGAATGAGTAGATTGTCTGCAGACCATCCGAAGCTGCTGAAGCCTACGAGCCGCTTAAGGTTTTCTAAGGAAAAGTCCCAGTTAATGCTGCCGTAGCTTCCGCGTTGAGCGAAGGCTAGGACCACCAAAAATAGGGTAGGAAGCAAAAGAAAAACTGTAAGCCACAGAATACCGGGTCCCGTCAAAAGGGCGCCGAATTTACGCATGCGGCTGCGGGTGGTTAGCTTGCCTTCAAAAACTTCGGTCTGCATGGTCATGAAGATAGAAATATGTGGGCGTCCGATAGACTCAATGAAAAAAGACCCGCCTTTTAAGCGAGTCTTTTGCTCTTTTTAGAGCCCAGATCGGGAGTCGGACCCGAGACCTCTTCCTTACCAAGGAAGTGCTCTACCACTGAGCTACCTGGGCTTTTATTTAGGTGCGCCCAAAGATAGTACAATTTATGGAGTTTTGCAAGGGGCTTTTTTGCGGTTGTTGCAAAATTGAGGGAAGAAAGTTAAAAAGGGGAAGTTTTTCCTATATGTCTCATGGTGTGACATATGACGTTTTTTTGCTTTTTTTGATGGCAAAAACTTCAGTTTGTTGTCTTTTCTCCTCTGTAATAAAATTGAAATTTTTTGCTTAAAAACATAAATTTGAAACGCTCCATGAAACCGATTTCTGACTACAACGATTATCGCCTTTACATTAGGGATTTCTACGAAGAACGCAAATTGATGACCGGCTTATCCTGGCGCGGTTTCAATAAAATGGCTGGCTATGCTTCTCCAAGGTTCTTAAAACTAGTTTGTGACGGGAAGTCGAAGCTGAGTAGTGTCGGCGCGACCCGCCTTGCAAAGGTCATGGGACTTTCTAAAGTTCAAACATCGTACTTCTTAGCATTGGTTTCCTATTGCAACACTTCGGTAGAACGCAGAAAACAAGTCGCCTATGAGCATATGCAGGCTATAGCGAAGGACGAGAAAGTTCGGATTGTAGGGGACGACGCTTATGATTATTATAAAGATTGGTGGAATCCGATACTAAGGGAACTTGCCTCTAGTGTAGCGGTTGCGATACCTGCAAAAATCGCGAGCCTGTTCTATGAGAATGTGTCTTCGGAGGATGTGAGGAAATCTCTGGATTTCATGGTTCAGGCTGGCTTCCTGAAAAAGAACAAGAAAAGTTATGTGCAGACCGATAAGGCTATTCTTGGTTCCTCGGAAAAGATTCCGAAGGCCATTCGCAACATGCATAAACAAATGGCATTTTTTGCAGAGAAGGCCGTAGATAATTTCCCCGTAAGTGACCGTAATTTTTCTGGCATGACGCTTTCTGTAAATCGGGCTGCTTATGATCAGATTGTGAATGAACTTGACTCTTGCCGCAAGAAAATCGCAGCAATTGTCTCGGCGGCAGAGGAGTGTGACCGGATTTACAGGTTGAACTTGCAACTGTTTCCGGTGACAAAAGTGATTGAAAAATGAAGCTTTCTTTGGGAATGATTCTCGCTTTTTGTTGGGCTTTCTTGTTCTTTGCCGCCTGTAGCGATTCTGAGAAGAAAGTTGCAAACGGCTATACCGAGGAGCAGAACGCCACCAATTTGGATAGCGCTGCTTATGCGCTGTTGATGACATGGGAACCAAAGGTTGCCTTGAAAACCGTGAAGGTAGATGATGCCGAGTTCGGCAAGTCTTGGTACGAAATCCAGTTTACGACTGCAGGCAAGAGCTACTATAAATACACCGGCAAGACGGTGGAAGAAGCCTGCACGGTGGTTCTGTATGCCGAACAGAATGGCGTCCGCATGAACTTGACCCGCGTTTACAAGAAGGATGTGCACACGGAATTCTTGAGCCGCGATTCCCTGGACGCCGTGGTGGAAGATCATCTGGACAACACCTACGAAGGCGACAGCGCCGTGGCAAACTGCCAGGCAGATTCTACGGCCTTTGTGGATTA
>JAKSIG010000093.1 GCA_024398955.1 Fibrobacter sp.
ACGCCTCTTTGGAAATGAAATTCTCCCTGCCTCAAGGGCCGTAGCTCACCGGAATCGGTGCAAGCAGGAGAATCAAGCGGAAAAAAAATAAACACCCATTGAATGGGCGCAAAGGGCGAAAATTTGAAAAATTTTGGCGAATTTAGCCTAAAAACGACAATTTCTTTACGTTTTATGTAAAAACGGCTGTTTTTAAACAACATGTTTTACATTTTCTGTCGGCAGTCTTTTACAGAATAATGCTTGTTTTTACAGGATAATGCTGACAATCAGTGCAACTAAACCAGCAAACATGGATAGCTTCGTTATAGATTGAGCCTTACGGTAGTTCTGTTTTTTTGCTTGCAAGACGATATATATGAATGTAGGTGTCAGAATGACAAGTGTAAGACCTATGAACAAGGGAGGGTAGTAGCCTTGCATTACCGGAAGGGGCAGGAGCAGCCATGTGAATCCAACGATGACTCCTGCCAGTCGACGGGCTGTGGGTGCACCTGCGGCAATGGGGAAGGTAATGATTCCTGCCATCAGGTCTCCGGTTTCGTCTTCAAGGTCTTTATAAATTTCGCGGGCTGTTGTGAGCAAAAAGGCGAACATCATTGCTGGATATAGAAATCCCAATTTGGTTGGAATGTCTAGACCATCAACGTCGGATTCTCGCAATACAGTGGGGTAGAATAAAGCTAAAATCAGAGGTGTCATGCAAAGGAAGGCTACGGTCATGTTCTTTAGCAAGGGAACGTGCTTTAGTTTTTTATTGTAGGCGACTAGCAGCAAAGCCAATGCAATAAAGAAAAGTGTGGATGCCAATGCTCCAATGCCTTCAAGCCAGGGGCCAGATGCGCAAACGATGGTATCTGCAATGCCACAACCGATACTAAGAATCAAAAGGGCTATCCAGACTCGCTTGGCTGTAACCAGGCTAATGCTGCCGCTGGGAAGAGGGCGGTCTGGTCGGTTCTTCTTGTCGCTTTCAAAATCAAGAACGTCGTTCTGGATGTTTCCAAAGCCAATCGCAAATGCAAAACCTAGGGATTGCAAAATCAAGGTGGTTATGCTGATGCTTGTGTCGTTTTCTGAGCCGAAGGAAATTTCACCCAGTAAAAAGTAGCCCACAACCAGCGTCACAACGGCAATGACGATGTTTACGGGGCGGATCATTTTTAGGATTGTAGAAATCATCGGCTAAAAGATAGCAAGAAGCAGGCCAAAAGATGAAAAATGAATTTGCTTACCTGTAATATTTATTTAACGGCAGTCTTGCTGGTTTTGAACATATGGAGTTGCGTAGATTATGGCTATCATCATTTCCAAAGAAGGAGGAAATATGGAATGCATGAAGTTCTTCCGCTGCCCTGTATGCGGAAATATAATTGTCTACGTCAAAAATTCGAGTATTCCGGTGCATTGCTGCGGAAAACCCATGGTTGAGCTAGTCCCAAACACTGTGGACGCTAGCCAGGAAAAACACGTTCCTGTAGTAGATTTATTCCATAATTCTGTGATGGTTTCTGTGGGGGCTGATGCTCATCCCATGATTCCTTCACATTTTATTGAATGGATTGCCATGCAAACGGAAACCGGATTACAACTTCACAATCTAAAACCTGGGGAACCGCCTTGCTACGAATTTCAGAAGCAAGATGGAGTACGTCCGGTTGCGGCGTTTGCTTATTGCAACCTGCACGGCTTGTGGAAAACGTCAATCGAATAAAAGGGAAGGAGGCATTTTGCCTCCTTTCTTTATTTGGCTGGGCGGGTTCCTGTTCTTACCCCTTTTTTGTCCCAAGAGTAGATCCAGGCTCCGTTCTGACTGGTAAAACCTTTGTTCGAAACGTGCTTGATGGTTCCAATGTCATTTACGCTCTTGGTCATGAATCGGTTGCCCTTGTCATCGAAGAAATAGTACCATGCTCCGTTTTTACCGACAAAGTAACTTTCGCTAAAGCCGACCAGTTCGCCTACGGTCTGGACGCTAACGGTTTTATAGCGGGCGCCGTTTTCGTTATACAGGTAATACCAGCCGTTGCCTTCCTGAATGTCAGAAATTTCGGCAAAGGCTCCGGTGGAAAGAAGAACTAGCGCTGCAATCATTTTGACAGGCTTGATTTTGGAAATAAAACTTTTAATCATATTCTTAATATAGATACATGGGGCAATCTGCGTTGACTACCCATATAGTTTAATTTATAATAGTTATATTTGGAATATGGCATTTTTCACAAAGAGTAAGATAGAAGACCTTAGAAGAGAAGCTGACCAGCTATCGATTTGCATCGAACACTTTTTATATGCTTCTGAAATAGTTCCCGATTGGGACTATAAAACTCGTGGTTTCTATGATAACTGCATCGAAAAATGCAATGGCCGCCTTAAGGCAATCCATTTTTTAATGGAATCTATTCGCCGTGGCCGTCCTGTAACAGAAGCTGAATTGGATGAAGCTCGCGAACGTGAAGATTCTGAAGCGGGCCTGGCTGCCAAGAAACGTGTGGCCGAAAGAAATAGTTTGAAGAAGGGCGGTGACGATGCGAAGTGATTTTGAAAGCGATTTTGGCGAAGAAGAGGAAGATGCTCCTCTCCGTTCTGTGCGCCCCACCCGCCGAGATCATCGTAGCCGCCGTATTGATGTCATGAAAGAACTTGAATCAGGCGTCGTCGATGAACGTCCTATCAAGGAACGCTATAGCCGTGAATTCAAGAAGGCTAAAATCAAGAAGGTGAAAAATCCTATTGAAAATATCGGTGAGGAAAACTGCGTCGAAGGCCTGGTAATGGAAGTTCACCGCCGTACTTGCGAAGTTCGATTGCAATCGGCTGATTCGCCTGCTGGTTTAAATCCTGTAGGTTCAGACTCATCTTGTGCAACATCTTCCAAGGGGACAGGCGAGTACGAAATTGTAACCGCAATGTATCGCGCAACAACATCCAAGACTTTGGGCGAGTTCCCTGCTGTAGGCGACCGCGTGCTCCTGGGTCAGGTGAACGATGCTGAAGATGAAGGTAATGGCGTTGGCTCTCAGAAGTATTGTGTAGTTCGTGTTTTGCCTCGAAAGAGTGAACTGAAACGTCCTGGCCCCCGCGATAGTTTCTACAAGCAGCAGACTTTGGCTGCAAATATAGACCAGGTGGTTATTGTTGCAAGCGTAACTCAGCCTGAATTCAATTATGGCTTTATGGATCGCTTCCTGCTGGCAGCAAATCTTAACGATTTGCCCTTTGTGCTGGTTCTTACCAAAATGGACCTGCTTCCCGGTGGCGAAAGCGATCTTTCAGAAGACATTCGCGATTTTATGTCTATTGCCGATAAGGTGATTCCTGTAAGCGTCAGGAGCGGTGATGGCCTTGAAGAACTTCGTGCGGAACTGGATGGCAAATCTTCTGTGTTTAGCGGGCAGAGTGGGGTAGGTAAGTCTACCCTCATAAACGCCCTGGTTCCCGAGGCGGAACTGGAAACAGGTGCAGTTCGCGAACGCGATGGCAAGGGGCGTCACACGACGACATCATCCAGTTTGTTTGACCTGCCCTTAGAAGATTTCCCAAAGGGTGGAATCGTTATCGATACTCCGGGGATTCGCAGTATTGGCCTAATGGATATGGAAGCCGAAACTTTGGCTAAAATCTTCCCGGGATTTTTTGAAGGGGACCTTTTTACTTGCAAGTACAGTAACTGCATTCATGTGAAAGAGCCTGGCTGTTCTGTTCTTGCCTCTGTAGAAAAAGGTGCTTTGTCAAAGGCTCGTTATGCTAGCTACTTGAGAATTTTGAATTCTAAGGACTGATGGATGGATCTTGTTTCGAAGATAACGCTTGTTGCCGCTGTCGTTATGCTGGGATACAACTTGTACCAGCTGATGACCAGTTATGAGGCCGCCTGTGAAAAGGTAAGGGAGTTTAAGCAACTGGCTAAAGAAAGTGAGTCGGATGAGTCGGCTGTTAGACGCTCCAATCTTATTTTGACGGGTGGACTTTCGTGTGTTTTTGTGGCTCTGGTCTTTTTGTCCGATCTGGCTTATTGGGTCGTAGCCTGCGTTGTTCTTAAGATGGTGTGGACAATGGTTCTGTCTCATATTGAAATCAAACGAATCTTTAATTCGGACGAAGTGAATAAGGATTTTTTTAGATGGTCTAAGCTGGATTCCGCCGCAAACGCCTTAACAGGACTTGCTGTTGCCATCGTGGTAATCTCATGAAGAACGTACTCGCAATTATTTTATTTGGAATTTCACTGTCTCTTGCTCAGGTGGCAGGTGCGACTGGCTATACTGGGGGAAACGCAGGTGGTGCCGCTGCAGGCGGCCCCACGGTGGCTCCCACGACTACGGGGATTCATACACCCTTCTTTTTAGGTGCAGCCCTTGGCTTTGGCTCTGGCACAGGCGTTGGCTCTGAACGAGGCTTGGGACTTCGCCAAATTGAACCGATGCTTGGCGTCTGGCTTCCGGGTATGGGGTATGTTCGCGCTGGTTATGGCTTTTTTGATTACCAGGAAGAAGCTGAAGATGATGATTCTTACGAAATTGAACATTCCGACTTTGATATTGAATTGGGTATTCACATTTTCGGTGAGTTTTATGCCATGGGTACTTATTCCCGTGTCAAGGAGTTGAGTGACTTGGGGGATGTTGCCTGGAATGAGTGGGGGGCTGGCTTCGGAACGATCATGAATATTTTTTCCAAGACGATGCTTTTTGCAGAAGTGGAATACCGCTGGGTCTTGGACCACTATGATCCGTTCCTAGAGAAAAATGTAAATGGCAGCCGTCTGCAGTTCAATATTGGGTTTGCTGCTTATGTCTATTAACGATAACGATCAGAAGAAAAACGTAGCTGTTCTTGGTGGCGCCTTTGACCCTGTCCATAGGGATCATATACGTGTTGCAAAAATTTGCCTTGAACGGGGATTCTGTGACGAAGTCTGGTTTATGCCAAGTCCGGATCGTTGGGACAAAATTTTGAATGCGAGTGCCGAAGATCGATTTGCCATGCTGGAGCTGGCCTTTGCCGGCGATAGTCGACTTGTGCTTTCGGATCTCGAAATTCAGCAGGGTGATTATCGTGGCTCCTATGTATTTTTGATGGGCCTGAAGGAAAAATTTCCGGATGTCAACTTTAGACTTTTGACAGGAGCCGATACTTACGAGGGAATCCCGCATTGGCGAGATCCTATGAATTTCTTTGGTACCAATTACAATGGCCATTTGCTGCTTCGGGATATAGAACTGATTGTCTTTGCCCGGGATGGGTACGATAAACCTGATCTCAAGAAGCATAAGGCCAATGGCTATGCCGATTTGTTGTGGCTAGGTCCCGAGGATGGCTTTAATGGGGTTTATTCTAGCACTGCAATCCGCAAGGCTCTGCTTTGCAATGAAAAGCCTGAAGGCCTGGATCCGAAGGTCTACCAGTACATTAAAGACCATAATCTATATAGGGACTAGGGGCTGCAGCCATGCCAGTACCTTCCGATATGTATTTTGAAAGCGTTGTCCAGCCAGAACATAACGGCTGGCTTCTGCTGGATTCCCTATGTGCTCGCTTTACGTATCACAGTCGCGAAGACTGGACCGAAAAACTGAATCGAGGTCTAGTGAGCATTAATGGAGAAACTGCAACGCTGGTTTCTGTAGCCCATAAGAACGATAAAGTGGTTTACCATGTGGAGAACTATACTGAACCTGAAGTTCCCACAGAATTTGATGTAGTCTTTGAAGATGACGAATTTATGGTGATTGCAAAACCTACAGGAGTGCCTGTTCACCATACGGGGCGAATCTTCTACAATACCTTTACGTCGATTGTTCGTCGCGGTACAGATTGTGAAACTGCGACTCCGATGCACCGTCTGGATAGAGACACTGGTGGCTTGATGCTTTTTGCTAAGTATTCAGAAACTGCTGCACGTTTCCAGAAGAATCTTGATCGTATTCTGCTGAAAAAGTTCTATATGGCGGTAGTCCGCGGAGAATTTCCAGATGAAACGGTTGATTGCCAGATGCCGTTGCGGGAAGACCCCAGTGACTGTTTGCGGTTGCGCATGCACCACCTAGAAGATGGAAAGCCTTGCCATACGATTTTCCGTAAAGTGGGGGCGGGTGTACGTAATGCTGTAAATGAGGTAGGCGAGACTTGTCTCGAACCTTATTCTGTTGTAGAATGTGAACTCATTACCGGCCGTAAGCATCAGATTCGAGCTCATCTTTCTGAATTGGGATTTCCTATTCTAGGGGACCGATTGTATAGCTTTGGGGGGCGTTACTACGAAAAAATGTCGGATAATGTGGCTGCGGCACGTGCCCGCGGGGAGCTGAACCAGGAGAATGCCCTTTCTGCAGAAGATTTTGCTGTACTTGGGGCTAAAAGTCAGATGCTTTATGCCTACAAGGCTGTTATTCAGCTGCCTTACTGGAAAGAACCTCGGGTTTTTATCAGCGAGAACTTCCCCGAAGAAATGAAAGTTCTGGCTAAAGTTTAGGATCTCGGGAAAATATCCATATTTTTTATGTTTTTTCGTGATGATGTCTTGACAATAGGTGTAAAAAATCTATCTTTGGCTTCGTCAATGAGGAAACTCGCTGATCTGATTGCTTCATAGCTCAGTTGGTAGAGCCCGC
>JAKSIG010000094.1 GCA_024398955.1 Fibrobacter sp.
CTATGCAGGCCGATGGCAAGTTCGCTGAAATCCAGGCCAAGTGGTTCGGTAAGTAAAAAATGTCTGATTTAGTTACTCTTCTGCCAGTTTTGTGGGGCGGTTTCGTTACCACTCTAGAAATCTTTGGACTGACGCTGTTGTTCTCCATTCCGCTGGGCCTCTTGGTTGCAGTGCTGAAGATGAGCAAGTACCGCGTTGTCCGTTATCCGGTGTCCTTCTACATTTCCGTGATGCGCGGTACACCGCTCTTGCTGCAGATTGTAGCTATCTATTTCGGGTCCTATTACCTCAGCGAATTCTCTGGCCTTGGAATTTCCTTTGACCGCTTTCCGGCGGTAGTGGCTGCATTCTCCATCAATTACGCAGCCTACTTTGCTGAAATTTTCCGCGGAGGCATTCAGGCTATTCCCAAGGGCCAGTACGAAGCTGCCCAGATGCTGGGCCTGACCCGCGGCCAGACTTTCTTCCGCATTATCTTGCCCCAGGTTGTAAAGCAGGTTGTTCCTGCCAGCGCCAACGAAGTCATTACCCTGGTGAAGGATACGTCCCTGGCTCAGGTGATTGCCGTGGCGGAACTTTTCTCTCTGGCTAAAAAGCAGCAGGCTGCCTACGCCAGCATTTATCCGCTGTTTGTGGCTGGCGTGTTCTACTATATCGCAAACCTTTTGCTCAGTTGCCTTTTCGCCTACGTAGAAAAGAAACTGAATTATTATAAATGATACGTTTCGGTGTCATTCTGAACGAAGTGAAGAATCTAGGATAAAGGTTAAAGATGAGTATGAACGCTGTTTTGAAAGTAGAACACCTGAAGAAGTCCTTTGGCGATAATCATGTCCTTAAGGATATTTCCTTCGACCTGAAGGAAGGCGAAGTCCTTTCTATCATTGGCCCCTCTGGTAGCGGCAAGTCCACGCTTCTCCGCTGCATTACCCAGCTGGAAACCATGGATGCCGGTACGGTTTGCGTGAATGGCAAGGACATGGTTGTGGGCGTCGATAAGAAGGGTCTGGCCAAGTATGCTCCTGCAAGTGTGCTCCGCGAAATCCGTCTGTCTACAGGTCTTGTGTTCCAGAACTTCAATTTGTTCCCCCACTTGACTGTGCTCCAGAACCTGACCATTGCGCCTATCCGCGTTCTCGGTATGGATCGTGAAGAAGCCCGCAAGCGTGGCCGCGAACTGCTTAAGCAGATGGGCCTTGAAACCAAGGAAAAGGCTTACCCCTGTGAGCTTTCCGGCGGCCAGCAGCAGCGTGTATCCATTGCCCGCGCCTTGGCCATGCAGCCCAAGATTCTGTTCTTCGATGAACCTACCAGCGCTCTGGACCCGGAACTGACCGGCGAAGTGCTGAAGATTATCAAGGGCCTTGCCGACCAGAAGATGACCATGGTGATCGTTACACACGAGATGGCCTTTGCCCGCGATGTTGCGAACAAGGTAATCTTTATGGACCAGGGCGTAATCGTGGAACAGGGAACTCCTGATTTTGTATTCAACCAGTCCGGTAATGAGCGCTTAGCTAGCTTCCTGAGCAGATTTGCCCAAGGGTAGTGAACACACGGGAAAATTTAAGAACCGCTTATCGCATAGTTCTAAAATCGGAAATGAAAAACGCCGGGGTCAAAACCTCGACGTTTTTTATTTTTAAGTGTTGTCTAACAACTAACGTGCTCGGGCGCTCCAGCGCTTTTTAAAGCGGGGCTCGTCCAGAACCTTTGCCCAGATGAAACCGCGACGGATTTCTGCGCGGTCAAAGGTCCGCTTGTGAGACTTGTGGCTTGCTTCTGCTAGGCAAGGCTCTGCAGTAGATTCTCCAATTTCGGGAAGATTTTCTAGCTGGTTTGCCTGCTCACGGAGTTGCTTAGCCCTTTCTTCAAGTTCAGCAAGTTCCTTTTGATGCTTTAATTCAGCTTCGCGACGTTCGTGAAGTTTGGCTTCCTGAGCGGCAGCAGCCTGCTGCGCTTCTGCTTCTTGCTGGAGTCGGTTGAACAAGTTGTTCAGCTCGCTCTTGTCATGAATCAGAAGGTCGCAATAGCCATCGCCCATGTCGCGCCCTACAATGCGCTTGGCCTGAAGTTCGTGAAGAACCTGTCGTGAAACTTCTTCGGAGAATCCGAATGCTTCTTGCAGCAACTGGATGTTGACGATTTCCCATTGCACCACGGATTCGGCGATTTCAGTAAAGGTGAATTCGCCAGGGGTTGCGGGCTTTACCACAGGGAAGTCTTCGTTACCTTCGTCTACGGTGTCTACAGGAGGTGTTGGCGGAACGTAAGTGCCCTGCGCAGATTCCTGCTGGGCTTCCTCGAATTGCCTGATTAGATCCTGCAGGCTGCGGGGGGCCTTGGATTCTTTGGGCTCTTCGTTGGAAAACGTCCTTCGTTCTTGCTTGGGCTGTTCCGATTGTTTATTGTTTTTGCCAGAAGCCAGTTTCTTGATGACTATCTCAAGAACATAGATTCCAACAAGTATGAGTAAACCTTCCATAGGCTAATCTCTAATTATTTAGCCTCGGGAGCGGAACCGATTTCTTTGCGCATCAGAGTGTCGGCTTCGATGTTCTTCATGTTGTAGTAGTCCATGACGCCCAGCTTGCCTTCGCGGAGGGCGGTTGCCATTGCCATAGGAATCTGAGCTTCTGCTTCTACAAGCTTTGCCTTCATCTGCATGACGCGAGCCTTCATTTCCTGTTCTGCAGCGAAAGCCATGGCGCGACGTTCTTCTGCCTTTGCCTGAGCGATCTTCTTGTCTGCTTCGGCACGGTCGGTTTCAAGGATGGCGCCGATGTTCTGGCCCACGTCCACATCTGCAATGTCGATAGAGAGAATTTCGAATGCGGTACCTGCGTCGAGGCCAGATGCCAGCACCTTCTTGGAAATCATGTTGGGGTTTTCAAGAACTTCCTTGTGGCTCTGTGCAGAACCGATGGAAGACACGATGCCTTCGCCAACACGGGCAATAACGGTTTCTTCGCCTGCACCACCAACCAGCTTCTGGATGCTGGCACGAACGGTAATACGGGTCACGGCATGGAGCTGAATGCCGTCGAGAGCCACTGCGGAAACCTTGGGAGTGGTAATCACCTTGGGGTTAACGGACATCTGCACGGCTTCGAGAACGTTTCGTCCTGCAAGGTCAATGGCGGCGGCTTCCTTAAAGTCCAGCTTGATGTTTGCCTTGTTTGCTGCAATAAGAGCCTGGATCACGCGGAGAACGTTACCTCGAGAAAGGAAATGAGCTTCTAGCAGGTTGGTGTCTACGGGGAGGCCCGCCTTGCAGCTCAGGATGCGAGCTTCAACAATTACCTGGGGCGGCACCTTACGGAGACGCATACCGATGAGCTGGAAAATGCTGACGCCAGCCTTAGAGAACAAGGCCTGAAGCCAGAGACTGAAGAACTTGCCTACGAAGGCAAGGAGAACGATGACGACGATAGCGGCTATGATAATGCCAACGGTAATGAGTGTATCCATTTGAACCTCGTGTTTGTTTTAAAATCCTTGAAATTACAGAGTGCGGTTGTAACGTTAGACTGCAGAAACGAAAATATGCCCTTCCTGTACGGCATCCACCTTGACGTTCTGCCCTGCTTCGATGATTTCGCCTCGGGTGTGAACATCTAATAGACGGATGCTTCCATCGGCCATGGTAAAGGCAGCCTGCCCAACAGGACGCAGGAATGTTCTTGTAATGCCTATGTCTCCAATTTTAATTTCCTGAACGTTTTCGGTGGGGGAGGAGGCTGATTCAAGATCGGTCTTGAGCATTGGAGTCCATCCTTCGGGAAGTAGCGGAATCAGGTACTTGCTGGCGGCAATGGGAAATACTAGAGCGATGGCCGCGCAACATAGCATGTAGAACAATCCGAACAGCCAGGGTAGGGCGTCGAAGGTTTCTTCTGTAGCTTCGGGAACGTAATCCGGAATGTTTGTGGGGTCGTAACTCATGGCAAGCGCAATAATCATACAGATAATGCCACCGACGCCAAAGAGGAATGTTCCTGGCATTACGAAAATTTCTACAAGGAATAGGGCTACGCCAGCAATTAGAAGAATTGCCGGAAGCATGCCGTCCAGTTGCGGGGCGAATTGGGCGAGGAATACCAGGCCAATCAGGATAATGCCCGCAATGCCGAATACGCCAAAGCCTGGGGTCTTAAATTCAATGTACAGAGCGCCGAAGCCCAGTATCAAAAGAAGTCCGCTAATGGCTGCAATGACACTGGCGAATTCTTCACCTAAGGTGGTTTCCACTTCGCTGCGACTCTTGATGAAAAGAGTTTTTTCGAATTCGCTGCGATTTTTGAATGATCCCTGAGAGAATCCCAGTTCCATGGCTTCCTTGTCGGTCATGGTCAGCAGTTCGCCTTCCTTTACAAGAATCTTGGGGGCTCCCCAGAAATCCTTGTCTTCGTCGCTCATGACCAGATATTTGGCAGATTCAATCACCAGGGTTGTGTCGTGGGCGTTTTTCTTGCCCGGATTGACGGTGGCCTTCAATTCCAGAACTTCCAGTTCCGGAGTGACGAAGGCGGAACTAAGCAGTTCCGGGTAACCGTTTTTCTGGGCCAGATTGCGGAACTTGGCTCGAAGAGGGGACTGGATCTTTTCTCCAATGATTTGCGGAGTACCGTCGCTGTTCTGTACAATAGGGGCGCAGTCGCCGATAGTGGTGGCTTCCATCATATAGAGTTTGTTGCAGGCCAGGGCGATAAGGCTACCGGCGCTGATAGCTTTCTTTTTCACGAAAGCGATGGTCTGGGGCCCCTGAATTGCCATGATGGTGTCTACCAGGTCGAATGCTGCATCTAGGCGACCACCAAAGGTGTTGATTTCAAAAATGATGTAGTCCGGATTTTCCTTCATGGCGTCGCCAATGGCGCGGGCGCAGAAATCGTACATGGATGGTTCCACGTCTCCTTCCAGCTTGATCCAGACGGCGTGCTTTTTTGCGGTGGCTTCGCCTAAGGAGTCCGTCTTGTTAATACGTTCCAGAATAGCGGAATCAGATGGCTCGCCTTTTGCCAGCTTGGAAATCTCGGTTACTGCGGATTCGGCTGAGGCGATCTTTTTTTCAATGGATTCTGAAACCTTGTTTTGCAAGGTATCCGCGATGCCCTGAACATTTGCAAATGAAAATGCGGCAAATACCGCAAAAAATGCGAGAATTCTAGAAATAAACTTCATACTGATAATGTACAAAGTTTTTTAGCGGTGAATGAGAAAAATTGCTGGTTATACAGCTTCTGGCTGTACGGATTGTTCTTTTCTCTTTTTTTTCAGGTAAGAAATGACCTTGATAATCAAGATCAAGAAAATAACCAGGAAAATGACTCCGAGTACAGGAACGAATAGAGCCAAAGCGACGCTGATAATTGATAAGCCGTTTTCTGCAGTTGCAACGACGTTGTTTCCAAAGCCTGCAGTAAGGACAGTGCTGGCGCCTCGAACAAGAGCGGTCGTTCCTGCAACCACTCCTGCACTTCCGCCACCGCCTATAAGGCTAAGCAGTATTCGGGAAGTGTCCGAAGCGTCGTCAAGAACGCAATAGGTTAAGACGGTCCCGGCAATAACAGCCATGGGGGCGCTAATGGTATCTAGTAGGGAATCCAGCCAGGGAATATAAAATGCAGTTATTTCGAGAATGGTTGCAACGCCAAGTCCTAGCAGAATGAATCCGTTTCCTGCCCAGCTTAAACCTTCGGGAACTGTCAGTGGCAGCCCCCAATCACTTCCGAATCGCTGTAAAATTCCGATGATTAAGATGGGTAAAAAAACGCGAAATCCGCAAGCTGCCGAAATGGCAACACCAATGCACAAGGCAAATACAATTCCCAAAATATCCATAACAGAACTTTTTGCAATTACAACGTGTTCAAAACCTGCAGTAGACGCTTCTTGGCGGGGCCGTCGTTCAGGGGCAGGAACAGCTCCTTGGCGAAGGATTTCATGAGCATCTTCTTGGCGGTTTCGGCGGGGATGCCGCGGCTAGTCAGATAGAACATCTGGTCGGCGTCAAGTTCGCCGCAGGTGTTGCCGTGGGTACATTCCACGTCATCATGGTAGATCTTTAGCACCGGCTTTACGGAAACGCAGGATTCGTCACCCAGGAGGATGGAATTCACCAGCTGGCTGGAGTTCACCTGGCTGCATCCGTTACCCACGATGA
>JAKSIG010000095.1 GCA_024398955.1 Fibrobacter sp.
CTGAATTCGTGACCTTCGAAGTGGTTGGCGAAACTTACCCCGAAGTGGTCAAGTGTGGTGCCGGTTCCTCCAGCCAGGCCATTGAACTGGGACAGCCTATTGTTGATTTCTGCTACACTTGGACCGGTGCCGAAACCGTAAAGGCAGATGGCTTCCCCAAGGGTATTACTACTGATATTGATAATGCTGCCAAGAAAATTTCCATCAGCGGAACGCCTACGGAAGCTGGCGAATTCGCCTTTAAGGTCTATGCCATCAATAATGATTCTACATTCACAAAAACCGGTAAGATTACAGTAACGGATCCCAACGCACCTGCAAGCTCCAGCTCCCAGGAGCCTGCAGAGGAATCCTCCAGTTCTAATGAAGAGTGTATTGATGAAGGTGCCTGCAATTCCGAGGGAAATGATACTGCAATTCGCAACATTGTAAATCTTTCTACCGAGGTGGAAGCTGGTTTCTATCGCATCTTCGATATGCAGGGCCGCCCCCTGTTCTCTGGAGAACGCAAGCCGAACAAGATGCCTGCCGCCCGCGTCGTTGTTATAGAATACACTAAGTCTGGCGCGGTAAAAAAGCGATACATTCAGGCAAAGTAATTCGACGGATATTTCTCTAAAAATTCCTCCAAACCACCATAAAGGCTGGCTCCAAAAAATTGGGGCCAGCTTTTTTTAAGGATTGCAGTTGCTAGTTGCTTTTTTTATAAAAACAGAAGATCCCTCTTTACGATAATATTTTCTTTGTTTAATTTTTAGGACAGTCATTGTTCCTTTTGGTGTATATAATCAGCCCTTTAATGGGCTTTTGTAGATTCGTTTAGTACATCTCCTGGCAAGGTGAGTGCCTGCCGGTAATTCTTATATCCGCATTTTTCTTTGGAGAATCCATGAAAAATAGGATGTCAAGGTGCGCAGCCTTGATAGGGACCTTGTTGTCTTTATCCAGTTTTGCGCAGGTGTGTAACGAAGTCGCCTTGTATAAAGGTGGTGAAACAGGACGAATGGAATCGTCCACTTTCCCAGAAAATCCGGAATGGTCTACAAACTGGGGGAAAATGGGTAGTCTAGAACCGCCCTATATTCGCTGGTCTGGCATGAAGAATGTATCCGGAGACTGGAAGGGTTCTTTGGTATTGAATCAGCTTCCTACTTATGTTAAGGGTGGCGATTTGCATCTGGATGTTCGCACGACTCAAAATGCAAAAGTGGGCGTCTGGCTCGAAGGCGATTTTGGAAAAAGCCCCATGTACTATCAGGACGTGGCGGCAAACTCCTCAAAAACAATAACAGTCCCCGTGGCAAGTCTCGTCGGGGAGAATCGGGTGCTTTTGCAGAAGGTGGGCATCGGGCTCATAAACGTTCCCGCAAATCAGTACACCACGCTGTTTGCTGATAATATCCGCCTTACCTGCAGCGTGGGGGCTAATCCCGAAGCAAGTGCCAGCGGGTCTGCGCTTCAGGCTACCGCAGATTACATCTACAGCGATGTGGTTCCTTCTAATGCGGCCCGCAAAAGCCGGTTTATGCGTTCGGCGGCCCCTGCCACGTCTGCCGCCTACGATATTGCTGCCAGAGATTCCCTCGGAGCAACGACCGGCTTCTCGTTTCTGCTAACGGAGTCGGAGCATCTTCAGGTAAACCGTTATGTAACTTCGGAAAATTTAACGGCCCAGCAGTCTCGCGATGGCTGGTTCAAGGTAATGTATCTGATAGAACGTAACCGCTTGAAGGATAGCGTAATTGCAAACCCGAAGGCGTTATTCTACGAGGCCAATGCGTTTGCGGCCAGCTCCGAAAACGAGGCCATGCCTATTCTTGTTGGCGATGTGGATTATGGCTATAAGGTTTGCGGTGATACGGCTTGCGGCATGGCCCGCGTCATGGGTGCAAGGGCCCTTGTGGCAGGATTGCCGTCGGCTTCGGTTAACGGCTCCGTTCTCAAATTGCATTACGACCCCTATTTTGTCACTACAAATCGCGCGTCTGTACCAGCCCTAGAAATCTACAGCGGCGGCAAGTGGAATCCTGTTCCTGAAAAGTCGGAATTTATCGTGAATTTTGAATCTGCTGGCTTGCAGAAACTGAAGGTTCGTCTTAGCGAAGGCGGGCTGACTGTAAATCAAACTCTATTCGTGGAGGTTAAGTAATGAAACTTTCATTTGTCATGACGACTGCATTACTTGCCGCAGTTTCGTCTTTTGCTTCGGTAAAGGATTTCTATTTCCATAAGGAGGGCGATCGTTTTTGCGTTAGCGCCAGTGGTTCTGGGGGCATTTCTGTTGATGCCAAAGGTAACGTTTGCGATGGCTCCACATCCAATGACGTTCGCATTCGCGTTATCAATGCCCAGGAAAATCCGGGACAGGCGTTTGGCTTTGATATTGAACGCCCCTTCTTGATTCTAGATGGAATCTATCTGAGTCCAGATGGCCGCCGAACCCTTTCAGAACTTCATTTCGAAACAAATAAGTTCGGAATGCCAAACTTGCTTTCGGAACTGGGCTACACCCCAATCCTGGTGCAGTTCGCTGAAACTGTGGAACGCTCCCTTATAGAAAATGCTCAGTATTTTACAGAACTTCTGAAGTTCATCAACGACAATAGGCTTTTTGGATTTGCCAACAAGAATGAAGATGGCTTTATTGTCATGGGCATTAGCCAGGGGGGTATTTTAGGACGTTATGGATCCTACAAATATGATATGGCCCGTAAGTCTACGGATGCTCCCATCCGCATGTACGCCTCTATGGATTCTCCTCATCAGGGGGCCGTCATGCCCAAGGGCTTGCTGTATACCATCAATTTCTGGGCAAAGCAAGGAGGTTCTGCTGCAGCCGAAGCGTTTAATGACATGGTGGAGGGGCCTGGCGCAAGTCAGCTGCTGATTAATCAGTCCGAAACGGATACCATAATTCCTTATATATGGTACAATACGAACTATGCGGAAGATTTTTCGGATAACCGTTTTCTTTTTGGGGAATATCGAAAGGCTGCCGAATACAAAGGCTTTCCTGCTGTGTTAATTGCACAGGGGCAGCTAAAAGGAAAGACGCCTGCTCACCAGGAAAAGTTCTTTGGATTGAACCGCAAGGCGGAATATGCCGGTATGCTGATGGGTCGAGCCGTTAGTGAAATGTATGCTCCAGGCGAAAAAAAGCAGTTGATAGCCTATAACCGTAAGTATCAAAAGCCTGATGGATCCATCTACAAGGAACCCCAAAAACCGGCAAAGTATGACTTTGTGCAGGGGAGTACATATCCTTTTGCGCGAACAATGTACGAAAGCCTTAGGGAGGGCATTTTAGATGCCATTCCCGATAAGATGAAGTATTCTGTAGCTAACATCTTTGGTATGAAGGTAAACATTGATTTGTCGACTTCCTGGGATGAGGATTCCCTTTATCAGGCCAACAGCACCTTTATCCCTACGGTTAGCGCCATGGACTTGAAGTGTGATGGCGAACTGTCCATTACGAAGCCTTGTGCCTTTAGCCAGTCCTATAGCGGGATTGACTTTGAAAAACCGGGAAGCCGCAGCAGTGCGGTTGCCGCCTATGCGGTAGATCCGACGCATCCTCGTTTTGCAGAGGCTATTAGCGGTCGTCATATCGAGTTGCCCGATGGCTTCTCTAGGCAGGATTCTGCAATTATTCGCGGAATGCAGACGGATGTGTGGCGTGTACTTTGCGAGGTCGCAAAACTGGATTACGATGCCAATCAGAAAAGGTATCGCAATCCGAATTTGACGGAATACATTCAACCCGACGCTAGCTGTATGGATGCATCCAGAATTCCTGATATTGTAAAGAATGCTGGATTCCTTCAGACAAAGTCCTTTGCGTATGCCCGCTATGATTATAACAAGACTGCAACAGAAAAGAACGAAAGCGTAGGCTTTGATCTTGCTGCTGGATGGCATAAGGTTGCGATGTTCGATAATGGCGAAGACCTTCCCGAAGGAAGCGCCTTTGAAGTGGACATTCAGGTGGATCATCCCAAGGGTAACTGGATGAAGGCTGAGCTTCTTCTTCATCGCAGCAAGAGTGGCTACAATCAGTTGCAATTGACCGAAGTTCCTGTACCTTTGGATGGCAAACGCCATACAATCCGTTGGCAGGTGCCTTTTGCAGGAGGTGCGGCGTCTGGCTATAGATGGCTTCGTCTGGTGTTAAATTCTGATGGAGGCCATGTGACACTGTCGAATCCGAGACTGGTCCATTCTGGTATAGAAATGCTTGAACCCGAAGCCATCAAGTCGAATGTCATTTACCCGAATGTGGATTATTCCATTTCCCCCTGGTCTTCGTCTACTTCTGCGGTTTACTCCAGCGGGACTAATGGAAACTTACTGAACGTTACCTTCCAGAATCATGGTAGCGGACTATTTTTCCAGCTGGGTGATATGCGCTCCCTGATGCAGTATTCAAAGCTGAAGGTGGTGTACGCTGCGGGGACCTGTCAATCTACAGGCGTATACTTCGATTCCTACAAGTCCGGGATTCATCGTCTGAATGACGGTGTTTTGCAAAATGGAATGCTTGTGTCGCAAATTCCGCTGGATGAAATCATCAATACTCAGGTAACTCCAAACTTTAGCCGCTCCGCATCTAGGCTTTCACTGTCTAGCATGAAGGCGTCTGAAACCTGCGCCATTAGCAAAATCACATTGGAATAATTTGAATCAGGAATTTAATACCCTAATTCAGAAATAAGTAAGTATTTTTTTTTAGATTCCCGACAAGGTTTCTTTGTCGGGAATCTAATAAGGTTGGGAAATTTTATGAAATCCTTTTTCGTTTGTCTTGTGTTGGGCTTAGTAACCTTGTTTGTTACGGGATGCGCTCCTCGTACTCATTCCATGGGGTACACGTTGATGCCGTCACCATTACAACATAGAGTTGACCCTGATAGTGTTAACAACAATCTTGATGTTTCCGCCAGCGGCTTCTGGGGCTTTTCAGACGATGCCGAAAGTATTAAGTCGGTGAATGCGGGTGGCGGTAATGTCTCTGCAACGTATCGTTTTAATAAACGTACCGCTTTCTTCTTCGCAAATGTGGCTGTAGGCGGTTTTGGCGGGTCTGCAAAGTTTTCTTGCGACGAAAAGGATGACTGCGACGAGATTGGAAAAAAGTTTGAGGCGAAAAATTACTGGGAATGGCTGAACTCTAATGATGGACACAAGGTATACTCTTATGGTGTTGCACAAGAGCGTGTTTCCTTGGGCGGAGAAATCAATACCAATGCCATAATTCTTGGCTTTGCAAAAGGAGTCCAGTTTTATCAGGCGAGCGGTAGCTACGAACGAACACGAGAAGACTTGATTGACATGCGGTATGTGGACTATAAAAATTCTGAAGACCGTTTGGACTGGGCCAACGTCTCTATGCTTTGGCTGGGAACGTACCTAGGGAAAAGAGGCCGGTTTGGCAACATCGTAATAGAGTTTGACGTTCTTCATGGCAAGGGCGGTCTCTTTAAAGATGGCTGGACTCGCTCTACCAAGTATACCTACACGCATCCTTCCGGCTTCTTTGTAGGGGCAGCAGAGGGCGATTTGATATCTTGGCTCTTTTACGCCGGCAAGCAGTTTAGCTTTTAGCTTTTCTCGCGAAAAATCAGCATCAACTTGAGGTCTTCGACATTTGACAACAAACAAGAAACCCCGCGACTTGAATCGCGGGGCTTCTTTTGCAGTCATTCTCGCGAAAACGAGAATCTAGCTGTAAGATTCCCAGTCGAGCAGGGAATGACATTTGGCTATTATTTCAGAGTGCTTACCTGAACGTCCCAGCTCTGGTTGCCGAGGGCGATACGGTAAGTGGAAG
>JAKSIG010000096.1 GCA_024398955.1 Fibrobacter sp.
TCCTGGCAGATACCTTGGTGAACCGCGACCCGGATACCGAAACTCTCGTTGACATCGCAAAGCTCACTCACGACGCCGTGAAGTTCTTCGCCCACGAACCGGTGATGGCTATGCTTAGCTACGGCAACTTCGGTGCTGACAAGAGCTCCAAGCTGGGTACCGCCGGCAGCGTCCGTGATGCAGTGAAGATTCTTCATGAACAGTATCCCGACTACGCCGTAGATGGCGAAATGCAGGTGAACGTGGCATTGAACAAGGACCTTCGCGACAAGAAGTTCCCCTTCAATACCATCAAGGGCCAGGATGTGAACACTCTCATCTTCCCGTGCCTCTCCTCTGCTAATACCACCTACAGAATGCTCCTGGAAATGGGCGTTGGCGAATCCATCGGTCCTGTACAGATGGGCTTGAAGAAGCCTATCCACTTCACCGACTCCGAAGCTTCTGTCCACGACATCTTCAACCTGACCGTGGCTGCCGTCATCGACGCTATCGTCCAGGAAAGGCTTGACAAGGCTCGTCAGCTTCTGAAGAAGTAAGTGTAGGCGTTGTCGCTAACTTTATAGCGAAACCTTTAGAAAAGAGCTGTACCTGAAAAGGTGCGGCTCTTTTTTTATCCTTTTGACTCCATAATGTTTTTACAATGTTTGAAATTTCTACTTTATGACTACTATGAGTGAAAATTGTCTTTTCTGCAAAATTATCAAGGGTGAAATTCCCTCCAAGAAGATTTACGAAGACGACGATGTTTTCGCCTTCTATGACATCGCCCCCCAGGCCCCGGTGCATTTTCTGGTAATCCCCAAGAAGCACATTTCCAGCATCATGGACATGCAGCCCGAGGATTGCGAACTCATCGGCAAGGTGATGTTCCAGGCTCAGCGTATCGCCAAGGAATTGGGCCTCGAGGAATCCGGCGCCCGTTTCGTGTTCAACTGTAAGGCCGATGCCGGCCAGACTGTATTCCATATTCACTTGCATGTGGTTGGCGGTCAGGTTATGGGTTGGCCTCCGTTCCCGGCAAAATAGTTCCGGAATTTTGTATCTGTTCGGTGCGTCGCCAAGCCTATGATTGTTAAGTCCCGAGCCATTGTGCTGCACCGGTTCCCCTATAGCGATTCCAGCTGGATTGTTAAGGTGTTGACCAGGGAGTGCGGCGTCGTGTCCTTTATTGTGAAGGGCGGAAAGCGAAAGGAGTCTCCTTTCAAGGGCGCAATGGATCCGCTATCTTTGTGCGAGGTTGTATTTAACCAGAATCCACAAAAGGCGGGTGGCGGCGACTTGCAGTTTATTAAGGAAGCGACTTTGCTGGAGTGGCACGCCGCGCTTCGCGCTAACCTGATGAATCAGGCTGTGGCGCAGGTTATGGCGGAAATCATTTTGCGGTATGCGCCACAGGGCGTGCCCCTGCAGGATGAATTTGAACTGCTTGAAAAGGCTTTCGCAGACTTGGATTGCGCAGGCTCTGCAACTGGAACTGGCTTTGCTGCCGCTGCTGATTCTGTGGCGAAGTCTGTCGAGGTTTGCTCTGCCGGAGTGAACTGCTTTCAGGATGAAGTTTTTGCCCGCTGGCTTCTGGATATCTGCGACTTGTGGGGCTACCATCTGGATCTTGATGTGTGCAGCCGCTGCGAACGCCCGCTTGCAGAACCTGCGGCGGATTTTCATCCGGAAACTGGCGGCCTGGTCTGCAAGGCTTGCCTTGGGGGCGAAAGCCCGCGGGCCAAACCCCAGACGCTTCTTGGCCTCTGGAAGTTGCGGGGCGGAGTCCCTTCGATTTCCACAAAGACTGCTGTGTTCGCCCGCGAGTTTGTAGAAAACGCGCTTCTGGCCTACTTGCGCAACCACATCGGATTTTTAAAAGAGATTCATTCACTAACGTATTTACAGGAGATTCGGAAATTATGCTCAGTCCAGTCGACATAAAGGCTAAAAAAGCCCGTGGTGAAAAAGTTTCAATGATTACGTCTTATGACTATTCCTTTGCCCAGATGGCGGAGGCCGCAGGCGTAGACCAGATTCTGGTGGGGGATAGCCTTGCCAATACTATGCTTGGTCACAAGCGTACCAGCGAAATCGGCATGGCCGAAATGATGATTTTTGTGGCGGCCGTTTGCCGTGGCGCTCCCAACACCCACGTGGTGGCCGACATGCCCTACCTTAGCGACAAGGATCCCCAGACGGCTTACGACAACGCCCGCCGCTTTATGGACTTGGGTGCTGCAAGCGTTAAACTGGAAGGAACTCCCGAAGGTGTCATCGAGTTTCTGCGGGCTCACGACATTCCTGTTTGCGCCCACCATGGCTTGCTGCCCCAGACTGCAGCCAACTTTAAGCAGAAGGGGCAGACCGACGAGGAGGCTGCCGCCATTATGGCTGCTGCAAAGCTCACCGATGAATTGGGCTGTTTTGAGATGGTTCTGGAGCATATTCCCGAAGCTCTGGGAACTGCAATCACAAAGCAGGTCGGTGCCGTTACCATCGGTATCGGTGGCGGCAAGTTTACCGACGGCCAGGTGCTGGTGATGCACGATGCCTTGGGCATGCACAACCGCAAGAACCCGCCCTTCGCTCCTAAGTTTGTGGATATGTACAGTCTAGGTGTGGATGGCTTCAAGAAGTACATAGACTGGGTGAATGGCTAATGTTATTTGCCGCCGAAAAAGCGTTCCCTGAGGGAACGCTTTTTTTTGTGTAGAGAATTGACGCGTTCTTACGTTTTTGTTACATTTGCGGAACCTTTATTACATGGGGTTTAGTATATGAAATTATCAAAAATTATGTTGGCTTCTGCTGTGGCTTTGTCTGCGGCAACATCAGCCTTGGCTCAAGTGCACGTCGGTGTCCGTGGCAACATTGGTTACACCTCCTTCTGGAATACGGATATTTCCAATAGTCGGTCGGAAATTGAAGAAGGCTCTTATAGAGACTATAAGTATGAGGAGTCCATGTCTATTTCTGGTCTGGACGATGCCTCTGGCTTGGGTTTTGGCTTTGGCGTTGCCTTGGCAGTTCCCCTTGCTCCTGCAATTTCTCTCCAGCCGGAACTGATGTTTTCTCATCGTACCCGTTCTACTTCCAAGCTTGCGATGAGCGACTCTTATAAGGAATGGCATCGTGATTCTGAAACCAATGATCCCTGGGAACTATATGATGAAGATTTTTATGGCCCGGAACCCCTCGCCACAAAGGTTGAACTGTCCCAGTGGTTCATTGATATTCCTGTGATGTTCCGTTATGCCATGCCCAATGGCGTGTTCTTTAATGCAGGTCCGGTCGTTAGCATCAACCTGAGCAACGATGCCGAGGTTGGCGGAATTTCTATTCCTATCGAAATCGATGACTTCTTTGCAACCTTCTCCCTGGCCGTTGGTGTTGGTGGTGGTTACTCGGTTGCCCTGGGCAATGGATCTCAGCTCGATATCGATGTGCGTCTGAACTTCGGTCTTACCCACCTTGTTGGCGATGATGTTGACTTCATGGGACAGAGAATCGGCGATCTTACCGAATATGGCAACCCCAAGGACTTCAACATCCTGGCTGGTGTTACCTACTGGTTCATGTAATAAAAGTCAGCTGAATTCAAATTCATCAGATTTTTTTGAATAAGGTATAAGATTAGTCCGGCGAGTATGTCGGACTTTTCTTATTATTACGAAAGCTTTGGCAGAAATGCCTAGAATGAATCAGGGTTAGAGGAACGCTTGAATTTGACAAGGAACCTTTGCAATAAAATTTTGTTGGCGCTGTTAATAGCTTTTGTTGTTTGCGCCAGTGCAGAAACGATGACCGGTTCTGCTGCTGAACATGCTGTGCCGGCATCCGTTGAAAAGACTGACGATCGCGCATCCTTTGGTTTTCGCATGGCTGCGGGTTACAATACCTTCTGGAATGTAGACCAGGAACATAGCGTTATGGGGTTGATGACTGTCGAAGGTCTTGACGAAATGCGGGGCGTTTGGGCTGGGCTTGGCGGCACTGTAAAATTCCCCCTTGGTAGCGGTGTGTGGATTCGCCCCGGCCTGAATTTTTCTTACCAGAGTAAAACGGGCTCTGTGACGGTTGACTTTGATGGTTCTGATGACGGAACGGCAGATGTGCTAGAAACCTTGCAGCAGCTGGGTCACCTGACCATTAAGCAGATTCTTCTGGATGTACCCCTGATGTTGCGCTTTCAGGCCCAAAGTGGATTCTTTGTGGAGGCCGGCCCCCAGTTTACCATTAACCTTAGCACCGAAATGGATTATAGCGTGTTTAAAGTGGCGGTAGACAACCTGGCGCGCGACTACGTAGTCAGCGGGGCTGTTTTTGTGGGCTCGTCCTTTGCGTTGGGTTCCGGACGCCTTGAGATTGGTACCGGCGTCGCGTTTAGCCTGACTAGCCTGATCACCGATGACCTTGAAATTCCTGGGATGCCCCTGACTCTTGATGGAGCAACCTTGGTTGACCCCAAGGATCTTGTGGTCCAGTTTGAAACCACATATTGGTTTTTGTAATCTGTATGAAGTACCTTAGAAATATAGGGCTTTGTGTTGCGGTAGGTGTTCTGGCGCTTGTGTCGGCGGGCTTTGCTTCGGCTGGGGCGAATGTTTTGGCGCAAGACCCCTTTCATGGGGGCTTTTATGGATCGGTCGGGTACATCGGAATCTGGAATCTAAAGAATGACCTGTATGTAAAAAAGGCTCATAATCGGTTTCAGGAGGTTGATGGTGTAACGGGGCAGTCCTACAGGGTGCAGTACCTTACGGGTGGCCATGATATGAGAGGCCTTGCCGCCGGCCTTGGGGTTGCTGGCGCCTACGATGTCAATTCCTGGCTGACGCTTCGGGCTGATCTGTACCTTTCTTGTCGTTACCGCTTTGTAGAAGCTACGGAATACCACTATAAGATAACGGAACTTGATGGTGCCGGAGCCTTGAACGGCGCTGATGAAGGGAAGGCAGGAGCCTCTCGAGACTCTACGTTTGATTCAAAGGGAGATTATGAAATTTCCCTGATGTATTGGCATGTGGATTTGCCCGTGTCCGCCCGCTTCAACCTACCCAAGTCCTTTTATATAGAAACTGGAGTGCTGCTGTCTTATATTGTTGCTGCAAATTTGGAAATGAGCCTGATTTCGTTGGATCTGAATGCCTACTCCGCAGGGGCGGAACTGGGGCTGCTGGGGGCTGCGGGTCATCGCTTTCGCTTAGGGAGCCGTCAGCTGGATATTTTTGGCAAGTTCACTTTTGGTCTTACGCCTTTGCTTTCTGATAACGTCAGGAACTTCGTTTATCAGGGCGTTCACTTGCGGGAGTGGATTGTAGAAGTGGGTGCAATTCTTTGGATGTTCTAGACTTTGTACAAATTAACGGTATGATAAGTCTCACAATTTGTACTGAAAAAGTATAGAAAATAAAAATAATTTGAAAAAAGGTGTTGATTATTTGTGAAGATGTAGTTATTTTATATACATCAAGTTCACAATCATTCACCATAAGGAAGAAAAAAATGGCTGAAAAGAAAGTTGCTGCAAAGAAGGCTGCCCCCAAGGCTGCTGCAAAGAAGACCGTAGCTGCAAAGCCCGCTGCTAAGAAGGCTGCTCCCAAGGCTGCCGCAAAGCCCGCTGCCAAGAAGGCTGCTCCTAAGGCTGCTGCAAAGCCGGCTGCCAAGAAGGCTGCTCCCAAGGCTGCTGCAAAGCCGGCTGCCAAGAAGGCTGCTCCTAAGGCTGCTGCAAAGCCGG
>JAKSIG010000097.1 GCA_024398955.1 Fibrobacter sp.
AAGTGCTGGGCCTCTCCGAAGACTTCGCCCTGGCTTACTACAAGAGCCAGGAAGCCGCAGGTTCTATCCTCCCGTCTTCCGGTGCCGTGCTGATTAGTTTGTCTGACAAGACCAACCTCTGCGACCAGGCAATCGAAGTGGGTCAGCGTTTCCAGGAACTGGGCTTCAAGATCTACGCCACCGAAGGCACCGCCAAGTTCTACGAAAAGGCTGGCGTCAAGTGCGAAGTGGTGAACAAGATCGCCGAAGGCCGCCCGAACGTTCTGGATGTTATCCTGAACAAGCAGGTGAACCTCATCATCAACACCCCGTGGGCTCGCCGCGACGCTGTTGCCGATGAATCCGCCATCCGTAAGGCTGCCATCAAGTACAAGACTCCGTACATCACCACCCTCGCTGCAGCTCTCGACACCGTCAAGGGTATCGCCGCCGCCAAGGCTGGCAAGGGCGAAGTGAAATCTCTCCAGGAATATCACGCTTCTATTGAAGAAGTTTAATTCTTCGGTGGCGTGAGTCCCGCGCAACTGTCACCCTGACGAAAGTCGGGGTCGGTTGTTCAAGAAACTAAAAGAGTCCCGTCTCATTGGAGGCGAGGCTCTTTTTGCTATCTGTTTCTATAAAATTAGACGATCTACTTCACCAACCCGCCGATCGTTTTCAGCAGCACATTCATGTCGATGGGCTTTGCCACATGGCCGTTCATGCCAGCGTCCATGGCGGCGCGCTTGTCTTCGTCGAAGGCGTTGGCAGTCATTGCCACAATGGGAATTTCGCTACGGGTGTTTTTCAGACTGCGAATCTTGCGGGTGGCTTCGTAACCATCCATACAGGGCATCTGGATATCCATCAGGATTATGTCGTAATAATCCGCGGGAGCCTTGTTCAGAAGTTCAACGCAGTGGCAGCCATCGGTTGCGCGCTCCACCACAAAGCCTACATCCTGCAAGAGGCTTTCTGCAATTTCGGCATTCAAGTCGTTGTCTTCGGCTAAAAGAATCCGCTTGCCCGCAAAATCTACAGGAACAACATTTCCGACACTAGATCCGTGAACTTTATCTCCATCACTACAAAGTCTATGTTCCACAAGAACCGTAAATTTTGAGCCCTTCCCTACAGCACTTTCAACAGAGATGGTTCCTCCCATCAGCTCCACAAGCTTTTTCACGATAGGGAGACCAAGGCCCGTCCCTGCGATTTTACTTTCGGTAGAATTTCGTTCGCGCACGAAGGAGTCAAAAATATGGGGCAGGTAATCTTCACTCATGCCAATGCCATCATCTTTCACGGTCAATTCATAGCAGCCAAAGCCCTCTCGTTTCTGCGGCAATTCCACCATCGATATTTCAATGTTGCCGCCATCTACAGAGTACTTGACGGCATTGCTCATGAGGTTGATGACGACTTCTCGCATCTTCACGATGTCCACATGGACATTCTCATGCTGAATCTGTATGTTTGAAGAAAGATGCAGTTTCTTCTCCTGGATAACCGTGTCAAAAATATCCTCGATCACAGAAGTACATTCCCGAATATTCACGGCAACTTCTTCCAGCTCCACCTTACCGCTTTCAATGCGGGCCATTTCCAGAACGTTATTGATCAAGGATAGCAGAAAGTCGCCGGCGTTTTTGATCTTGTTCAAATGTTCTTTCAACAAGGCTGGCTTTTCGCAGTCCCGTTCCATAAGGTTTGCAAAACCAAGAATGGCATTCATGGGCGTGCGAATGTCATGGCTCATGTTGTTCAGGAACGTGGTCTTTGCTCGGTTAGATTCTTCTGCCGCCACAAGGGCGCCTCTCAAAAGTTCCTGCTGCTCCTTCTCGTTCATCACGATTTCGGTAGCATCCCCATGGTAACCGCTGAGCTGGAAGGAGCCATCGGGCATACGCACTGCCGTACCGCCGCAGCGGTTATAGATGACACCCTTTGTCGGGTGGTTCCAGCGGTAGAGGGCTTCCGCAAACTGGCCCTGCTTCATCTTGTCGATGGCGGCACCGAACACTGGCAAGTCCTCGGGAAGGATTCGCCCGGCCAGGAATTCGTGAATATCTTCCCTGCTCATGGAATCTCCGTCGATTCCCATCAGTTCGTACAGTTTCTTATTGCCATGCATCAGGCCGGGAGCGCCATCCTTAAGGGTAACGAACCAGATGCCTATCCCAGCCTTAGAAATAATGTCGTTATACTCCGCCAACTCCTTGCGGCTCTTTTCCACATCGGCAAGGGCGTTTTCGGTGCGGACCTGTTCTTCCTTATCCACTACAACTGACCAGAACTCACTTTTTGAATTCTCGACCTGAATGAGTCGACCATATTCTTCTACATGTTTCCAGGAGCCATCCTTGCAACGCATGCGAAAATTCATCACGAACATTTCACCGGCATCCACCTTATGGCGAGCATTCTTAATTTCAGACCGAGCACTTTCCACATCCACAAGGCCAGCCATCGTACCGCCGGAAACTTCCATCAGTTCATCAACGGTGTAGCCAAGCATCTTAGCAAACTGATCGGACACATATTTCAAACTGAACAATTTGTCATCAAGAGAAATTTTAAAGCCGCCATGAATGGCCTCGGCCACAGTCTTCGCCTGGAGTTCACCACGCATCAGCAGCTGCCTCATCTGCTTGTTGGCGGATTGAAGCTGATTGTTAAAATCAGACAGATCCTTTAGACGACGGTGCTCCTCGGCATCGCCTACATACATACCCACGTAGGTAAGCACCAGCCCTACGCTAATTCCTATTTCCGAAAAACACCCGCCGGGTCCCCCCAACACCTGAATACAAGACCCCAGTACGGGGGGCACGGCATACAGCGTTATAAACTTGACCACATTTCTATTCGATATGTTGCGCTGCCTAAAATGCAGCCATACCAAAAGGACACATAGCCCAACGACATAGGAATAAGGCACTAGAAGTTGCAAAAAGAACAGCGTTCCGCGATGATAGCCATCCCCATCCAGATAAAAAATCCATTGTGTCTTGCTGGACACCACACACATCAGCGCGTAGGCCACCATGGGCATGGCTGCAATAAACTTTAAAACAGACGGATTAAATTTTGACCGAACATCAAAGAATCGAACAAGCCACAGGCCCGCCGTGTAGGCAGTCAATACGGGGAGCGCGATCAGGAAAAAGTACAGCATCAGTTGGAGGCTCATGCCACATTCAAACACCTTGTTTTCAAGACCCAGCACAAAGGTGGCCACCAGCTGCAGCAGGGAGGCCGTCATGGCAAAGAAACTGAACGCATGCTGCGAGGGGGACTCCTTTCGCATCGAAAAAGTCCTCCACAGGATGAACAGGTCCATCAGGAGAAAAAACAATGAATGTGTCAGGTAGACAAAGCCCAGTTCCATAAGCGTATCCCAAAAGTTGTAATAAAAATATATACAAAGGAATTACATATATATGCATCTATTTTGAAGATTTTGAATTTAATGTACGATGTCTGCCGACTTTCTTTACATTTTATGTAAATTTCTTTAACTCTTTATTTTTCAAGCTCTTATAAAAATTGCTGTTTCAATTATTCAATTTTTGTAAAAATTGGACGGAATAAACCGCCATTTTTCTCGAAAAAAAGCGAAATTTTTTGTTTTTTTACCCGTTGTCGCAAGGGATTCCATTTACTATTTTTGCACCCGATGAAGAGAACTGAACAACAGAATCTCGTGTACGCACTCCAGGGTGCAGCACCGACCGCAGACGCAATCCAGAAGGTCGGTTGGCATTGTGGTTTTGTTTCCATTCCCAAAGTTGTTTCTGTTTTCAGTTTTAGTGATTTTAAGGCAAAGGCATTTCGCTTTTGCCTCTTTTTTTTATCAAAATGTCATTGCGAGGAGCCAAAAGGCGACGCGGCAATCCACAACTTTTTACATGGATTGCTTCCCCCTCGGGGCCTGCACGCAAAGACAATGTAATGCACGAGTTTAGTTAATTAGTTAAAAAGGTAAAACGTATGAACGATAAATTCAATTGGAAGGCAAAGCGCGAGCGCAAGGCATTCTTGGCCTTGGCTGACGGCACGGTTTTTCATGGCTACGCATTTGGCGACGCCAAGGACACCGTAGGCGAAGCTGTGTTCAACACGGGCATGGCTGGTTACAAGCAGATTCTTACCGACCCCTCCTACGCAGGTCAGTTCGTGGTGTTCACCACCGCTGAAGTGGGCGCCTACTCCGCCAAGAGCGAAAAGTCCGAATCCCGCCAGGTCTTTTTGAACGGTATCGTCATCAACGACCTTTGCGACGCTTCCGAAAACGTGGGCGAAGAATCCCTGGACACCTACATGAAGGCCCAGAAGAAGCCGGGCATTGCAGGTGTCGATACCCGCGCCCTCACGCTGCACCTCCGCGACAACGGCGCACAGAAGGCTTACCTCCATGTCGAGAATTTTGACATGAGCGAGGCCGACGCGGTTCAAAAAGCGAAGGAATGGATTGGCCTGGATGGCCAGGACTACGCTTCTGTGGTCAGCGACCCTAACGGTTACGAATTCTCCACTGAAGGCAAGTACAACGTGGTGGCCCTGGATTTCGGTATCAAGACCAACATCCTTCGCGACCTTGCAAGCCAGGACATGAAGGTGACCGTCATGCCCATCAACACTACCTTCGAGCAGATTCAGGCTAAGAATCCCGATGGCGTGTTCCTCTCCAACGGTCCTGCCGACCCCAACTCTCTGCCCCAGGTTGCAGCTCTCGTAAAGCAGCTCCTTGGCAAGTATCCTCTCATGGGCATCTGCCTGGGTAACCAGCTCTTGGGTCTCGCCCTGGGCGCCAAGGTTTCCAAGCTGAAGTTCGGCCATCACGGTTGCAACCATCCGGTTAAGTACCTGAAGACCGGCGCCGTGGAAATCACCAGCCAGAACCACAACTACGCCATCGACGAAACTAGCTTGCCGGCCAATGTGGAAGTCACCCACATCAACCTGAACGACAACACCGTAGAAGGCATCCGCTGCAAGGACGTTCCTGCATTCAGCGTGCAGTACCATCCGGAATCCGCTCCGGGCCCGAACGATTCCTACTACCTGTTCGAAGAATTTAAGAAGATGATCGAGGAGTTTAAGAATAGTAGGAAGTAAGAAGTAGGAAGTAGGAAGTTTTATACACAGCGCGAGAAGCGCGCAACACTGTCTACCGTCTACTGACTACTGTCTACTAAAAATTTTTATCCAGAGGAATACAATTATGCCTAAGCGTACAGACCTCAAGAAGATTATGCTCATTGGCTCTGGTCCGATC
>JAKSIG010000098.1 GCA_024398955.1 Fibrobacter sp.
TGATGATGTTTTCGGTAGCCATGAACGGGAGTTCAGCCATGATGCGCTTTTCGATCACCTTCGGGTAAACCACGAGGCCGTTAGTCACGTTTTCAGCGATGATGAGCATTGCATCCATAGCAAGGAATGCTTCAGGAATGGCCAGACGCTTGTTGGCGGAGTCGTCCAGAGTACGTTCGAACCACTGGGTAGCCTGAGTGATGGCGGTGCTGTTCACCTGGGCCATGACGAAACGGGCCAGAGAGCAGATACGTTCGGAACGCATGGGGTTACGCTTGTAAGCCATGGCAGAGGAACCGATCTGAGTCTTTTCGAACGGTTCTTCCACTTCCTTAACGCCCTGCATGAGGCGCATGTCGGTTGCAAACTTGTGGAGGGACTGAGCGATGGAGCTGAGCACCTGGTTCACGCGGTTGTCCCACTTACGGGTGTAGGTCTGGCCGGTGATGGTGAGCACGCGCTTGAAGCCAGCCTTGGCGGTCACGCGGCGGTCCAGTTCCATGATCTTTTCTTCGTCGCCGTTGAACAGGTCCATGAAGGAAGCCTGGGTACCGGTGGTGCCCTTCACACCGCGGAACGGCAGCACTTCGATAAGGAAGTTCACTTCTTCCAGGTCTATGAGCAAATCCTGGAGCCAGAGGCAAGCGCGCTTACCAACGGTAGTGAGCTGAGCTGCCTGAAAGTGAGTTGCACCCAGCTGAGCCATGTCCTTGTATTCCATGGCAAACTTGGAAAGCTTATCCATCACGCGGCAGAGGCGCTTACGGACGATGATCAAAGCCTGCTGCATCTGGATGAGGTCGGTGTTGTCACCAACGAAAGCGGAAGTTGCACCCAGGTGGATGATGCCCTTGGCCTTGGGGCACTGAACACCGTAAGCGTAAACGTGGCTCATCACGTCGTGACGGCGGCGCTTTTCTTCGGCTTCGGCAACGTCAAAGTTGATGTCGGTAGCGTGAGCCTTCAATTCGTCCACCTGTTCCTGGGTAATGGGCAGGCCAAGTTCCATTTCGGATTCGGCCAAGAAAATCCACAGCTTGCGCCAAGTCTGGAACTTGTACTGCGGGCTGAAGATGAAACTCATTTCCTTAGAAGCATAACGCTGAATCAGCGGGCTTTCGAATTGATCACGCATGATTTATCCTTTGGGTCGAACCCGATTATGATTTACGTGAGGAAATGTAGAAATATAGAGGATTTTATTTCAACACGTAGAAGATTACACTCCCTAAATACTACGCATATCCACATTTAGGAAGAATGTTCAAGAAAACTAAAGCGGATGTTTTTGATTAAACGGCTAGCCGGCAACAGATACAAAAAACAGGCACACAGCACCGAAGTTGCGGGAGACTGCGTTGCAGAAAGAATAATCGCAGTTGCAACAGACCAGGGCACTAAAGCTATAATCGTTACCGCAGAATCATAAAGATTCAAAGCCTGTTGCTCGCCCTTATTCAAATCTTCAGTCAGTTGATGAGTCAAAATAATGGTCAAGGTCTGATTGCAAACCACACAGGACGTTAGCACTGCCGTTGCCAACATGGCAGTAAACCCGTCGGTACGCAAAGCCAAGCTAGTAATTTTTCTTTTTAAGAAAGCTAGACATTCTGTCCCCCTAAGAATACCTCCAAGACATCCAGCCAGCACGACAATGGCAAAGACATTGGCCATCGAGACAAGACCGCCGCCATCAATCATTTTTGAAAGTTCAGGAATAGCGGACTTATACCCCCAAACAAGCATTTGAAAAAGTTCCAATACAGTCCTACCTTCAATCAAAAGGGATATTATAAAGGCAAATATGGAACTTGTCAGAAGAGCCCTCCAAACCTGAACTTGAAATGCAGACAAGACAACAATCAACCCTGCAGGTATTAACCCCCAAAAAGACAAGGAAAATTCCCTGGAAAATAACTGTGTTACGGATTGTTGCTGCGTCGTCATTTCCGTTTCACATCCAAGAAAGCCTACAGCAAAGTATACAGCGCAACTTGCCAACAGCGGTAGCCATGTAGTTTTTAACATGTTGCCAATGTTTTTGTAGATATCCGTCCCTGTTATGTTGGCAGTCAACAACGCCATACTGGATATGGGAGAAATCCGATTTCCAAAGTAAGCTCCAGCAAGAATTGCCCCACCCATCCAGGCAGGGTCCATACCCAAAGCCCGTCCAATAGAGGCGCAGATTACACCCATTGTAGCCGCAGTCCCTATGGCAGTTCCTGTCAAGACAGACATGCCGCAATTCAGCAAGAATGTAATCAGGATAAAGCTTTCAAGGTGAATCAGATTTGACGCCAAGGCAACAATTGTTGGGATAGTCCCGCAAGCGCGCCACAGGCTGGTCAACAGTCCTAGCATAATAAACAGGGTCAGGATACCTCGGGTAGTCTTAACTCCCGTCCAGCACATCCCAAGCAAATCCCTGCAAGAAAAACTGCGTAAATTCCATAGGAACACGCAGCACAAGACAACAAGAATTGCAATCAGCAGCAATTACAGTTCCTTAACCAAGTCCGCCATAGGCTTGCGAGTTTCGTGGCGGGGACTGGGGCCACCTTCGGCAGGGTCGGCATAGCCAACATCCAGAAGGCAGCTCACCTTCAGGTTTTCGGGCAGTTCAAAACCGCGGGCGATTTCCACCGCATTGAAGCCACGTGCCCACAAGGTATTAAGTCCAAGTTCCGTAGCCTGCATCATCATGGTGGTGGCAACAATGCTTGTGTCCATATCGCCACATTCGTGTTCGTCATTGTAGTTCAGGGCGCGGTAGCACAGGTCCTTGTCGTAACAGACCATCAAAACTACGGGAGCATTATAAGCCATGCGAGTAATGCCGCGAATCTTGGCAAGAGCCTCGGCGGACTTCAGCACAAAAATTTTCAGTGGCTGATGGTTCATAGCCGTAGGTGCCAGGCGGCCTGCTTCAAGAACTGCATTCAACTTTTCAGTTTCTACAGCGCGGTCACTAAACTTACGACAGCTGTATCGAGACTTTACAAGATCCATGAAAGACATATAAACTCCTTATTAATTTTCATCTAGCCGGCAGCTGGCATTATTATCGGTGGTTAGCGAAGCTAACCTTGTTCATCTAGCCGGCAGCTGGCACTATTATCAGCGGTTAGCGAAGCTAACCTTGTTCATCTAGCCGGCAGCTGGCACTATTATCGGTGGTTAGCGAAGCTAACCTTGTTCATCTAGCCAGCGCTGGAGAATAATTTGTGCAGCAAGCTGATCGATAACCGCCTTACTCTTCTGCTTTTTCTTCTTGCTAAAATGAGCGGTACAAGCTTGCGCCTGAACACTGGAATAGGACTCGTCCTGAGTATACACCGGCATTCCCGGAAAGCGGTCCTTCAAATCCTGAACGAATTTTTCAACAACAACATTCTTGCCGTCGGCACGTCCGTCGGGATGATACGGCATTCCCACCACAAAGGCATTTACCTTATTCACCTTGACCAATTCATCTAGGCGGCCCCATAGGTTTGTAATCTTTTGGTCAATCGTTTCGCGAGCAAAAGCAAACTTCAGTTCAGAATCCGCAAAAGCAACACCCACGCGATGTTCACCATAATCCAAAGCAAGATAATTCATAAAACCCAATATAAAAAAGCCCCACCTAAGTGGAGCTTATTTTTTCTAAAAACTAGTTATAAAAACTGCAGTCTTTATTCGTGAACGATAATTTGGTTCAGCTGCTTGTTAGAAACCTTAACGCCATCCCAAAGCACAGCATCGCAGATGGTAGAATTTTCGATAACACAGCCATTTCCAATAGAAACGTTGGGACCAATCGTACAGTTCACAAGAGTAACATCGTTTCCAATGTGGCAAGGAGCAATAATTTTAACATCGTCCTTGATAAAGTCTGCAGAGTTGTCATTGCGATTCAAAACATCGGCATTGGTTTCGAGCAAAGTTTCTGCCAAGCCACAATCGAGCCACTTGGTTACAGGAGCCGTACGGAAATTACAGCCCTTCTGGATCATCATTTCGAGAGCGTCAGTCAGCTGGAATTCGTTCTTGGTACGAATGTTGTTATCCATCAGGTACTTCAAGGATTCCTTAAGAACCTTAGTATCCTTAATGTAGTAGATGCCAACAATGGCTTCGTCAGAAACAAATTCCTGAGGCTTTTCAACAAGGCGTTCGATACGACCATTCTTATCGGTCACGGCAACACCAAAGCGGCGAGGATCTTCAACCTTGTAAGTGTACAGGACATTTTCGCCGGCGTTTTTCAAAACAGACAAATCTGCTTCAAAAAGCGTATCACCAAGAATAATCAAAAGCGGTTCTTCGTCGTCCACATAAGGCAAAGCCAAACTGATAGCTTCACCCAGACCCTGAGGATTGCTCTGAACAACCGTTCGAGTCTTACCCCATTCGGAACGTTCTGCAAGGAAGGAATCAACACACTCAGCCTTGTAACCAGTAATGAAAATAGTCTCAGAAGGTTTTAGGGAAAGAGAATCTTCTACAATCCAGTCCAAGATAGTCTTGCCAGCAACGGGAAGCAGACACTTCGGCACATTTTCTGTGTAGGGGCGCAAACGCAAGCCATTTCCGGCGACAGGTAATACAATCTTCATATCAACCAAAGATAAATATCGTTACATTTATTTCGCACAAAGTTAGAAAATTCTTACACTATGGCAACTCGTTTAGACAAACAAAACACCCAAATATGTAAAGAATCACATTTGTTCTGGTAAAATACAAAAAAGACCTCTCAGAGAGAGGTCTTTTAGTGGATGATGCAGGGGTCGAACCTGCGACCCGCTGATTAAGA
>JAKSIG010000099.1 GCA_024398955.1 Fibrobacter sp.
ACAAAGAACTTGCTGAGGAGCCTGAAGAAAAGGAACCTGCGGAAGAGGATTCCACGCTCCTTGTAGATGAACGCGACGGTCATGTGTATAGGACTGTTAAAATCGGCGACCAAACATGGATGGCAGAAAATCTGAACTACGCCTACCTGGTTTCAGATTCTCTTAGCCGTTGCCCAGAAGGAACCCTTGCCAGCTGTGAAAAGTATGGCAGATTATATACCTGGTCTGCTGCTGTGGATTCTGCGGATGTTTTTGGAAAGGGGTTGAAAGGTTGTGGAGGAATGAATGTTTGCAATCCCGGTCGAAACATTCAGGGGATTTGCCCTGATGGCTGGCGTGTGCCGAATTTGGATGACTATGAAATACTTGAAGAAAATATGGGTGGAAGAGATGTGGCCGGAGCAAGGGCAACGACGGATGAAATGCTCGGAACGGATGATTATGGATTTAGCGCATTGCCTTCCAACGGTTCATCTGGAGGAGCTGCTTATCTTATTGTAACCACGGAATATAATTGGAATGTATGGATATGGTTGCTTGTTAAGGAGCGGGAGTGGTCCCAATTCTTGCCTTATCCGAAAGGTGGATTCATGTCTCTACGTTGCATAAAGGGGACTGCGACAGAAGTTGCCTGGAACGTCGTGGATCCGTCTTCAGTCGTGACTGGAAGTCTTACGGATTCCCGAGATGATCATGTCTATAAGATTGTGACAATCGGATCACAAACTTGGATGGCCGATAATTTGAAATATAAGGGATCATCTACAAGCTATTGTTATGATAACGAAGAAAGCAATTGTGAAAAATATGGTAGAATGTATTCACAAAGCGAGGCTAGAACCATCTGTCCAGAAGGTTGGCATTTGCCAACAGCAGAGGACTATATGGATTTGTTTACCCATACGGGGAAGTCAAATGCGTCCTTGGAATCTGTCGAGGGGTGGAATTCAATAATAGATAGAGGCTCAACAGATCTTTATGGTTTTAATCTTTATCCAACTGGTTATGTTACAGTAAAACAGAATGGAACATTAGCATTCAGTAGCTTGGATAGCCAAGTTTATTTGTGGACTTCCTCGGAGAAGGAATCTGCTTCTGGCGAAATAGCATATTATGTCTATTCAGAATCTTTTGAAGTTAACATTACAAAGACTTCAAATGATTATGCCAATGTCCGCTGCCTGAAGGATTAATTCCCTGGGTATTGAGGTTCCTCCCAAGGTGAGCAGAACTCATCGTAATTGTCTGGAGTAATCGTGGCGACAGTCGCATCCGGGTAGCGGTTTGTAAAGGCCTTTGTGACGCGACTCTTTTTGTTTGGATTCCACTTGAACTCGAACGCCTCTATTTTGGAACCGGTGACCTCGATGTAGTCCACCTCCATCTGGTCCGTGGTTCTCCAAAAATACGGGAGCCCGTCAGCCCTGCCGTAGGTGTTCCGCTTCAGCCTTTCGGAAACCAGGTAATTTTCCCACAGGGCACCCACATCGTTTCGCATGGAAATCGGCGTGAAATCATTCAACACGGCGTTACGCATGCCGTTGTCGTAAAAGTAATACTTGACGCCCTTCTTGATTTCGTTCCGCTGGTTTGTGGAGTAGGAATTCAACGGGAAAATGATAAACGCCTGTTCCAAAATTTTCAGGTAGGATTCAATCAAGGTTCTCGAAACGCCCAGCAGCCCGGCAAGCTCCGTAGTAGAAACCTCGCTTCCGCATTGCAGCGCCAACGCCTTCAGCAATTTTTCAAGCAAGGCCGGCTTGCGGATCCCTTCGTACTGCATCAAGTCGCGGTACAGGTAACTTTCGGCAATGGACTTGATCGTGTTTTTCATTTCGTCGCCGCTTAAAACAACCTCTGGATAGCTGCCATAGAGCAGGCGCAATTCCAGATTTTTTTTCTCTTCGAGAAATCCAAAATGCTCGGACAGTTCCGAATAGCTGAGCGGGAACAACCTGTAGGCAAACTTGCGGCCAGTCAAAGGTTCTTCCATGGAATTCGCCAGCGCAAACGAACTTGAACCGGTAACAATCACCTGGATTTCGGGTCTGGAATCCACCAGGAGCTTGACCGCTCGGCCAAGGTTTGGAATCTTCTGCCCTTCATCGATAAACACCGATTTCTTGTTGCCAAGAATCTGCATCCACCTGCTCGCCGTAACGGTTTGAAAAACTCCAACATCCAGGTCATCGTCGCCGTTGAGCAATACCGGGTCAAGG
This sequence comes from Fibrobacter sp., assembly GCA_024398955.1. Lineage (GTDB taxonomy): Bacteria > Fibrobacterota > Fibrobacteria > Fibrobacterales > Fibrobacteraceae > Fibrobacter. The sequence continues at coordinate 2,220 of JAKSIG010000099.1, forward strand.
CCATGTTTTTCAATGAGCTGCCTTACCAGCGTGGTCTTGCCGCACTGGCGCGGACCATAAAGCAGAATGACCTTCCCCTTGAAAAGGTCTTTAGAAAAGTCGCCCAGAAGTTTTCTTTGGATTCCATTCATATTTTGCAATATAGCAGAAATCTTTTAAAAAGTCAATATTTTGCATTTACAAATACATAAAAATATGGTAATCTGCATTTACAAATGCGATTTATTGAAAATTTAAGGCCATTGGATCTTAAGAATGGAGACTGGCTAGGCCTAGTCGTAGTTCTTGACGCAACGAACTGGGCTCGCGAAGGACTTGCTGGGACTAGCCGAGTTTATACCGTTGTTATTGTAACTTAAAAACTCGGTCCTGGCCTTGTCAGAACTTTCCTCGGAAGATGTCCAGAAGTATGCGTAACGGCTGCCTTCACTGAAACTTTCGTCGGAGAGGCGAATTCCTGCAGGAATGGCCGAAAAACCGTGGGTGTCGTCATTCGTAAAATTGGCATAAGGAAGCCACAGGTCGGTGTTAGACTTTAGCTTCTGACCGGCTATGTTGACGTTGGTTGCAACATAAGAGAATAGCTTGGACCATTCTTCACGGCCTGGCACGTGCCAGCCTGTTGGGCAAATTCCTCTAATGATTTTGTACGGTTTGCATTCCTTGCCGAGAGCGCAATCTGCATTGTTCATGGCAACTTCCCAGGTGTACAGGCGGCCGTAGATGTCGCATTTTTCAGCATTATCTTCATGACATCCGCTCCAGGCGTTTTCGCCCAAGGATGCAACGTCACCCGGATTGTAATTCAGATTCTGGGCCATCCAGGTCTGGCAGTCATTGTTTTTAGAGCTGCATATTTCAATGGTCTTGTAAACCTGGCCGTCGCGGGTATCGAGAATTTCGCCATACTTGCCGGCGGTAAGCATATCCTGATTCAGGTATTCCGTCGTTGTTGCGTCCTTGCAGCGATTGTCGGCTGGGCAGTTTGTCTTGTAGTAGCCGCTCGGCATAACTTCTGCGGGGTTGACGTCCTCTTCTGGAATCTCAGGTTCTTCACCGCGGATACAACGCACTGAATTCCCATAGTATTTTTCTCCATTATAATGGAGAACTCTGCTTTCATCATAGGAGAGCTGCCAATAGAATCCAAACACTCTGGGTGAGCCCATGTTCTCCGTAGAACTCCAGAACCTCGCAATTTCAGCCATGTTGCCATAATTGCCTTTGAGATCACGGAAGCCTGCTGGCAGGGCTGTGAAACCAAAGGAATTGTCATTTTTTACACTTCCATACGACTTCCACAGGGTGGAGTTTGCCTTCAGCCCTTGAGCGCTGGCGGCCTTATAGAGAGTCTCCCATTCCGTATTGCTCGGCAGGTGCCAGCCATCGGGGCAGACGCCCTGTGCGCTTTCGTAGCGATTGTAACAGGCGTTTCCATAGCTGCAGGCAGCCTTATCCATAGCGACTTCCCAGGAGTACAGGCGACCGAATTTGGAACAGTTTTCGGCAGCTTCTTCTGCAGTCAGTCTATTTTGAGTGTAATAATCGAAGCCTCCATCACCGTAGCATCCGCTCCAGGCGCGTTCGCCAAAAGAAGATACGTCGCCCGGATCGTAGTTCAAGTTCTGGGCCATCCAGGTCTGGCAGTTTTTGTGTTCCTTATCGCAGATTTTGATTGTCTTGTAAACCTTGCCGTCGCGGGTATCGAGAAATTCGCCATACTTACCGGCATCAAGCAGTTCCTGGTTCAGGTATTCCGTTGATGCCGCATCCTTGCAGTTGAAAAAGGATACCGGACAGTTGGTCTTGTAGTAACCCACGGGCTTAATAAGTTCATCGGGTTCTTCGGGTTCAATGAACTCTTCTATGGGAGTTTCGGAACTGCTAGACTCCTCGACATCGTCTGGAGTGTCACTGGAGGAACTGCCGAAATCTTCGGTTTCCTGATCCGGGTCAGGATCAGGCTCAATCGAAGAAGACGAAGCAATCTCTTCCGAAGATGAAGATTCCTGGTCGTTACCCGATTTCTCGTTTTTGACCGCTTCGTCATCACAGATTCGCGTCGTGGTTTCGTTGTCATAGACATACATAATGTTGTGCCCCACGGTGCACTTCCAATAATAATCGTCCGGGCAACTATCTAGCCATTCATGGCTTGACGATGTATTTTCCTTACCGTCGCCGCAGGTAAATTCTTCGTCATCTGACATACCTTCCAAACAATGTTTTGAATGAAATTCTACGCCCCAATAAGAAAAAGAATTTTCGCTCATGCAATAAACAGAATGACCCGCTCCCGAAGAATCGCCGCAGGCATTGAGGGCGAGCATCGCAACAGCGGCAGCGCTGATTAAGGAAAATTTCTTGAAAGCATTCATAAAAAACTCTGTTAAAAATGGTTATGCACGGGGGCTTGGGCGTTCCCCCGGC